>JAGOMA010000001.1 GCA_017993775.1 Chloroflexota bacterium
CGAACCGACGACCTCTCGGACCCAAACCGAGCGCTCTACCAAGCTGAGCTACGCCCCGAGTTGTTAACGGATGCTAGTATACTGAGGCGAATGCACAACGTCAACTTTTGCGGCAGAGCAGCCGCAGCGCGGCCGCAGCGGCTGGAGTAATTTTGGCGCGTTCGTCGATTTGGTGACCGACCAGCCAGAGTGTGCGGTCGGCGTGGCTGACCAGGGGCCAATTTGGCCGCCACGCTGCGCCGATTTTACGGTTGACCATAATTTCTTTCAGGCTGGCGGAACGGCCGTTCATGCCCAACGGCGTCATACGTTCGCCAGGGTATCTCCCCCGAACAGTCAAACCTGTTGCATCTGCTGCCAGATAAGCCACCCAAGGGTCCTGGTTTTCTTCTACCTGGGCCGGGTCTATTTGCGGCAGCAGACTGGTTTCGATGATCCAGTTGTTGGCTAATTGCGTTGTGCCAGGGACTTTGAGCGGTAGGACTGCCCCGGCGGGAATTTGCGGCCACTTATCGGGGTTTGGGCGGGAGTTTGTGGCGGTGATGTGCAAACGGCCGTAATCGACTCGTAAAACCAAATCGCCGGGCAAAGAACTTTGCGCGCCAACCTGGCCGCGTTCGGCCACCAATCGGGCCTGTTCGATGGCCGGGAAAAGGATGTCTGTTAGAGACGGCCGTAAAACCGTAACCGCGCGGCGTAACATGCGTCGCTGTAAGGCCAGTGGCAGCCCCAGCCAGCGGTCACGGTGCAAGGATACCTCGCCTTCCGCTTGTTCTTGCAGGAGTGTCGGCCAGTTTTCCGCCGCGAGTTGATCCAGGTAAGCCTCGTCGGCGGCGGCGATTTGGGCGAGCTGCTGTAGATGGGCGGCAAACTGGGGATTGTAGGTGGCCAGTTGGGGCAGCAGGTGATGGCGTATGCGGTTGCGCAGGAAAGTGGTATCGGCGTTGGTGCTGTCGTATATGGGGGCTAAGGCGTGCTGCTGGCTGTAGGTTTCGATGTCGGCGCGATTGATGGTGAGGAACGGCCGTAACAAGACAATTTCTGGCGCTTCCGGCATGGGCGAGGCGGGTTTCATGCCGCTCAGTCCGGCCAAGCCGGTTCCGCGCAGCAGGTTGAGCAAAACGGTTTCAGCCTGGTCGTCGGCGTGATGGGCCACGAGAACGGCCGTGGCGTCTGTTTCGCGGGCCAGGCGGGCAAAAAAGCGATACCGTGCCTGCCGCCCGGCTTCTTCCAATGATAGACCATGTTCCTGAGCCTGGGCGGCCACGTCCACGGTTTCAATTGTGCAGGCTGCACCCCAGGCGGCCGCTGTTTGGGCGACAAATTGGGCATCGAGAACGGCCGTATCACGCCAGCCATGATTAAGATGAGCCGCTAAGAGCTGGTCGTGTGGCACGATCTGCGCCAGGACATGCAGTAAAACCAGGGAATCAACGCCGCCGGATACGCCCACCACAAAACGACAGTCTGAAAACGGCCGTGCCAGGGGCCGCAAGGTTTCTGTCAAAAATGCCTGAGTATGTTTCGCTAAATTCATCGGCCAGAAATATGGTCAAAATAAAAAAGGCCCCAAAGGGCCTAATAAAGTGTAGGGCGGGTGGGAGTCGAACCCACACGGAGGTTACTCCGGCGGATTTTAAGTCCGCTGCGTCTGCCATTTCGCCACCGCCCCGGATAACCATTGTGCAGCAAAGGCGATGCGTATTGTACACACGAAGATATGCCCCAACAAGGGCAAAATCAGAGTAACATGCGGACCGAAGGAACTCGATTCTTCTGCCGGATCACTGGTTCACCATGACAATAGTAAGTTTGACTTGAATTTTTTCACCTAGTATAATGCGCAACGACTTGTAAAATTGCCATAATCGTTTAATTATCCGATTAAAAACAATAAAGTGACTGTAATTTAATGGTGACGGCCGTTATTTGGCGTCATTGAATATGAAATCTTTTTAGCAGGAACGACAGTTATGGCCCTAAAAGGCAACCTGCGCGACTTTTCCACAACCCAGTTGCTCAATCTAATAAACCTGGCCCGAAAAACAGGGACTCTTACCATTCAACACAATGGCGATTCAGCCCAATTGTCTTTTCGTGAAGGGAAATTAATTTACGCCTTCATGGGGCAAGATACCGAAAACCACCTGGCGCAAATATTACATGACGCTGGTAAGTTGTCTGAAGAACAGGCGCGAATTATTCAACTGCGCGCCAAAGGAACAAGCGACAAACAACTCGGCCACATGCTCATTCAGCGTGGACACATCACCCAAAGCGACATCATCCAAAGCGTACGACAGAGCGTTTTGGACACAGTTTATAAATTATTTACCTGGGGTGAAGGCATGTTCCGTTTCGACGCCAATACCTTGCCATCTCCAGGGCACATCACCATTCCCATTGACCTGGAAAGCGTCATTATGGAAGGCAGCCGACGGCTGAAGGAATGGGAAATCTTACAGGAAGAATTGCCAGACCTGGATATTTCGCTGCGATTTACAGATCACCCTGATGCCCGTCTAAGAAACATCAACCTGACAGTTGAAGAATGGCGTGTCGTCTCCTTCGTCAATCCCCGAAATTCGATCCATCAAATTGCCCGGGCGAATAATCTTAGCGATTTTGAGATTCGGCGCATTGTGTATGGAATGCTGCAAGCCGGTTTGGTGGAAATTGTCCGCCCGGCGAAACCGCAGCCCGTACCGCCACCACCTGGGAAATCGCCAAATACCAAGCAGGAGACACGTAAAGAGATAGAGCAGCAGTCACCGGCGGTGAAACGCTCTGTCGTTGTTCGCCTGATCGATCGTATCCGTGGTTTATAAAATGGCTGAGACGTACCAAGAGGGTACACGGCCGTTTATCATTCAAATCCTTTTATCTTCAACCCCACCCACTCGCAAGAGGGTATCATTCTTATGCAAGCAGTAAAAATGGTCATCACAGGTCCGTTTTCGGCGGGCAAAACACAATTCATCGGGTCCATCAGTGAAATAGACGTCGTATCCACAGAACGCCGCATCAGCAGCAATGCAGAACAAATCAAAGAATCCACGACCGTTGCCATGGATTTTGGCCGTATTACGGTGGGCGATGATCTGGTCCTATACCTTTTTGGCACACCCGGACAACGCCGGTTCGACTTCATGTGGGATATTTTATCGCAAGGTATGTTAGGATTTGTGGTCATGGTCGACAGCACCAAACCAGAAACCTTCCGAGAAGCCAAACGCGTCTTGGAAACATTCGAAAGTTATGCAGCCACTCCTTACGTTGTGGCCGCCAACAAACAAGACATGGAAGATGCCTGGGAACCAGAAGATTTACGCATCATTCTGCGTTTGCGATCTGAAGTCAAAATTCTGCCCTGTGTCGCTAATGATAAGGAAAGCGTCAAAAACGTCTTACTAGAGTTGCTCTACTCCATACTGGAAGAGCTGGATAAGGCTGAAGCAGCCTAGCTTGTTTAACGGCTCATTTACATCACCTTAACTTCCTTTTCACAGTTTTAATTTGGGGCAGGTGCTACTATCCATATACAAATTCGCCCATGTTAGCTGGATTATAGAACGATTACTCGTGCGAAGAGGCGGCGAACGCCTTAGCAAGAAAAGGTAGCAAACTGCCGTCTAATCGCCGATAAAGTTAAAACACAGGGCGGCATTGAGGCTAACGTGAGTTCTATTGTTACAGAACAGGGTCTTCTTCATTATGAATCCGTCGGTCGCGGGCAGCCGATAATCCTTTTACACGGTTGGATTAATTCTTGGGACGTCTGGCGCGACTCCATGTTTGCCCTCGCTCAAACTAAGACGTACCGCGTTTATGCCTTGGATTTTTGGGGATTTGGAGATTCTGCCAAGGGAGCCAGAACAACTTCTTCCACCTACCGCGTTTCAAGTTATGTCGATATGGTGAATCAATTTATGGATACGCTGGGGATTCAAAAAGCCCCAGTTTTTGGCCATTCCATGGGCGGTACGGTTGCCTTGCAAATGGCCCTGGAGCACCCGGAACGAGTTGTGAAAGTGGCCGTTGTGGGTTCGCCGGTTATCGGCAATTCGCTGAATCCGTTTTTGCGGCTTGCAGGTTATGGCGCAATTGCAAAACTTATCTGGCGTTACCCAATATTACTTCACTCGATCATGCGGATTCTCCTGGCCAAAGATTCTAAAGAAGTGCGCCAAATGATTTCACGAGATGTTCAGCGCACGACGATTGAATCTTTCTTTCGCAGCATTGGTGATTTGCGGGATACCGATTTGGTTGGCAGTTTGAGTACCTTAAATTTACCTACCCTGGGTATTTATGGCGTCAACGATAACATTGTCTCCCCTGGAAATGCAGAATTACTGACCAAAAATACACCCCAAACGCAGATCTCTATGATGCAACACTCGCGGCATTTTCCAATGATCGACGAACCTGAGTTATTTATCACCACGTTGAATTCGTTTTTAACCAATGGCGTGGCCGAAAAACCAGTACAGGTAATTAAGACTCCCAGTGAATGAGATAAGCCAAAAGCAGGCACAGGCGATGGATGAATTTTATTATCCCAATAAGATGGGACGAATTGTCCTGACTGCTATGGAAGAAATAATGGGGCGGCATGGTGTAAATGCTATTTTGAACCTCGCCCAGCTACACCACCTGGTCAATAATTATCCGCCAAACAATCTGGAAATGGGGTTTACGTTTAACGAATTTAGCGCAATTCAGGAAACGCTGGATGCCATGTATGGGGTTCGTGGTGGCCGTGGGTTGGCGATGCGTGCTGGTCGTGAAACCTGGCGCCTGGCGCTCAAAGAGTTCGTGCCGGTTTTGGGAATTAGTGATTTAGCAATACGGACGCTGCCTTTGGGGATTAAGATAAAAATTGGTCTGGATATTTTTGCCCAGACGTTTAATAAATTTAGTGATCAGCAAGTGCGGCTCGGTGAAGATCAACGGGGTTATTTGTGGATTATTGAACGGTGTCCAATTTGTTGGCAGCGTTCGTCTTCGCAGCCATGTTGCCATTTGGCGGTGGGGTTGTTGGAGCAGTCGTTGGACTGGGTTAGCAGGGGAAGACGGTTTCGGGTGGAGGAAGTTTCTTGCGTGGCGAAAGGTGATGATACCTGTACGATTTTGATTTCCAAGAAGCCGATTGCTTGATAGGATGTGTTAAGTTATGCGACGAATCATCCTGACAGAAACAACCCAAATTCATCCCTTTAATGAACCAGCGCGTGATTTGCGGGTTCAGAATAAGCCGCTTTGGCTGTGGCAGCGCGATTTGTTGACGCCGTATACGAGTGAGGAGCGGGAGTATCCGGATTGGCAAACGGCTTATCGTTTTGAAGAGGAAGCGGTGGAGTGTTTTGTTCATCGCGATAACTTGTTTTTTAACCGGGATTTGATTGATGAGTTTGTGAGCCGGGCGCGTAACGGCCGTCGCCCGGTGCGTTTGGCCTTTTCGATTGATGATCCGGCAATTAAGACGCATGTGAAGCCATTAACCCACTCCTTTTTTCAACAAGATAAATTGTTGTTGACCGATATGTGGTATTTGCCCAAAGGGCTTTCACAAAGTGTTGAAGCGCAGCCCCTGGTCATTGATACAGAACCGTTGGAACGAGGGTATTACCATGTGCCGCCGTATATGGCCACGGATTTTGGGGATTTGGTCTACCAACTGCCGCGCAAAGCGTTTGTGTTAATCGAAAATTGGGTTCATGTGTTTATTGCGGATATCTTATTTGGCGTCTTTGCTCGGGGCGCTTTTTTTGAGAACCGGATTGATGCGGACTGGAAACTGAAGCTGAAGATTTTGTCGAAATCTTTGTTGGAGCAGAAACATGTTTTGTCTAATTCGGAGATGGTGAAGATAGGCAAAAATGTGAGCATCGACTCTTCGGCAGTCATTCATGGGCCGACGGTGATTGGCGACAATGTGAATATCGGCGCGGGAGCCGTGATAGATAATTGCACGATTGGCAGTAATGTGACCGTTTCCCAGGGGTGTCAGTTGATGTTGAGCGTGGTAAGTGATGGTTGTTTTTTGCCCTTTCGAACCTCATTATTTATGACAACGATGATGGAAAATACGATGGTGGCGCAAAATACCTGTTTACAATTATGTGTGGTTGGTCGGGACTCGTTTATTGGCGCTGGCACGACGTTTACGGACTTTAATATATTGGGCGGCCCCTTGCGGACCTTAAGTGATAAAAATGGCTTGCTTGAAGAAACGAATATGCTGGTTTTAGGTGGATGCGTTGGGCATCACTGCCGGTTGAGTTCTGGACTGGTTATTTATGCGGCGCGTACCGTTGAATCGGATGTGGTGCTGTTAGCTTCTCGCGAGCGTCAATTCATCACCAAAAGCGTGCGGTTTGAGGATAGCGATCATTATCCGTATGAAGATAAATATCCCTATCCGCGTTTGTATCCGCGGTCTGATGAGTTATAGAGGGGGCGCGGGTTGGTGGGGAACGGCCGTTTTAGGCAACAACCCGTTGGAAATTGTTGAGCCATCATGAAATGTAGCCTTTGCTTCGGGACAGAAATACCATTGAAGATATGTGCATTTCACGGATAAACTCCGGTCTATGGAAGATACGTTTGCTTTTATTATCCATCCGATTGACCCTCAGCGAGATGTCAGCCGCAAATATCCCGCATTGGGCAAACTCCCAGTTTGGCTAATCGATTTTTTGTCCCTGTTTTTCCCACCGGTTTATATTTCGGAAATTCAAAACATACACTCTGAGGCAAACGGCCGTTCCCTTCACGGTTGGTTTGTTGCCTGCCCCCTTACCCCAACCCGCATGATGAGCCTGCCGCCCAAAGTAGTGTATAAAAAAATCATCCAAACCGGCCGTCTGGCTGAAAAACTTGGCGCAAATATCCTGGGACTAGGCGCCTTCACCTCTGTGGTGGGCGACGGAGGGCTTACCGTAGCCAGCCAGCTCCAAATCCCCGTCACCACTGGCGACAGCTATACCATCGCCGTCGCCGTTCAAGCAATCCAAAAAGCCGCTCAGATCATGGATATCCCCCTACAAACAGCCACCGTTGCCATCGTTGGCGCGACCGGAGCCATTGGGTCGGTTTGTGGGCAACTACTCGCGCCAGAAGTAGACGAAGTACTCCTGATTGGCCGCCGGCACGACAAACTCAGTGAGGTGGCTGAACTCGTCCGGCAGGCTGGCTGCGCCCACGTCACCATCAGCGAAAACATGGCCGATCTGACCAAAGCCCATTTGATCATAACCGTTACCAGCGCCATCGATACCATCATCGAACCCGGCCATTTACGCCAGGGCGCAGTTGTCTGTGATGTAGCTCGGCCCCGCGATGTGTCGGTGCAAGTTGCCAGTCAAAGACCCGACGTATTGGTTATAGAAGGCGGCATGGTGGAAATCCCCGGTCCCGTCGAGTTTAATTTTAACTTTGGATTCCCTCCTAAAATGGCTTATGCTTGCATGGCCGAAACAATGGCCCTGGCATTAGAACAGCGGTACGAATCATTTACGCTAGGAAAAGACATACAATTGTCACAAGTCCAGACAATTGATAAAATCGCAGACAGGCATGGTTTTAAATTGGGTGGTTTTCGCAGTTTTGAAAAAGCTGTCACGGATACTGAAATTGCCCGCATCAAAAAGTACAAGCGCACACTTCAAATACCATCCAACCATCAATAATCAAAGGGTGATTAACCTGTTATTGACCCAGAAATTCAATAGCTGCCAAGGGAAAAGCTCATGAGCAATGGTCGAATTCTTATAGTCGAAGATGATTATGACATCTCCAATATGCTGCGGATTTTCTTCTCTAATGAAGGATATCATGTTGAAATTGCGGCCAGAGGCAGCGATGCCCTGGAAAATTGCCGTAAAAAGCTGCCGGATTTAATCGTCTTAGATATCATGCTGCCGGATATGGACGGGTATGATGTGTGCCTGTCGCTGCGCACGACGACACGAACCAGCCATATTCCCATTATATTTTTGACCCAAAAAGATGAACGCAGCGATCGTATTCGAGGGTTAGAACTTGGCGCGGATGATTACATCACCAAGCCCTTTGATATCGAAGAACTTAAGCTGCGCGTGGGCACAGCCATCCGCACTCACCAACGACTAAACATGACCAATCCAACGACCGGGCTGCCCAGCAGCCGGCTTATCGAAGATCAATTGCGTACGTTGATGCGTGCTAACAATTGGACCTACATCCAGATAGGCATTGATCACCTGGCTCCTTTTAATGATAAATATGGTTTTGTTGCCGGTGATGAAGTTTTGCGGTTTGGCGCTTTTTTGCTGAACGAGATTGACGATGATTTGGGCACGCTGGATGATTTTATTGGGCATCCGGGTGGTGACACCTTTGTCCTGATTACTATGAGCGATAATGTTCCAGCCCTTGTGGATAAGCTGCGTCAGCGATTTAATGAGGATGTGTTATCGCATTATGATTTTATGGATCGGGAACAGGGAGCCATGGAGACGGTGAACGGTTCATTTGCCCCCTTTATGAGTCTTTCGATTGGCGTTGTATCTTCTCAGACACAACGTTTTGCTGATATTCGCGAAATCACTGAAACCGCTGCCGAGCTGCGTCGTTTGGACCAGGCGAAACAGGCAAGATGAGTCGGTGAACTATTTCCCATACATGCAGTACCTGTTGGGTATTGATGCAAAATGGAACAGGAATTGATTTCGGCTCTCGACTTTCGTGTGCTAGATCCTCTGACTGAGGGCGTCTTGATGGTCGGTGCTGATGGCGTTATTCAGTACATGAACCAGGCCGCCAGGCTGTTATGCAGCCCGGATGATATGCATACGCCTGTTCGTTTGCAAGCGTTGTGTGTCGAAGACACGGCCGTTTCCCAATTACTTCGCCCGCCAGCGCAGACCGATTTGCGGCTGCGCAACGGCCGTTTCTTGCACGGCCGTTCACAATCCTATCAGGCCGGCGATGTCACCCTCACCCAAATCTTACTGAGCGAAAGCCGCGCCCCCGCCTTTGAAATACTCGCCGATGTCAACAGAGCCATGTCGAGCCTGCTTGAGGCAGACGAGATCATCAGTCTTGTCGGCCACCAAATGACCAAGGCCGTCGGCGGCGATGGCTACATAGCCTATCAGTGGCGTCCGGCAGACTATACGCTGGTTTTGTTGGAAGATAAGCCGCTTCGCAGCGGGCTGCCGACAACGGCCGTAGGCGCTGTTTACCCATTGCAGCCCAGCCACCCCCTCATTCACGTTTTAGAAAACCAGGAAACGGCCGTTTATTCGCAGCCATCCTCGCCAACAGCCACCCTGCCAATAGCCTGGCTCCCCCCCGAAACACCTTACACAGAAGCCATCTTTCCCCTAATCGTTTCCGATGAAACCGTCGACCTCATCAAAATTATCCGCCGAGGTGAATCTGCGCATTTCACCACTCAAGAAATACGCCTGCTGCAAGCAATTGCCAGCCGCGCCAGCACAGCTCTGGAAACAGCCTTCATCTTTCAAGACACCTACGAACGTGAACAGTTCTACAATGCGCTCGGCAATGTCAGCATGGCCATCAATTTCACGCTGGAACAAGCCACCCTGTTAAATCTCATCTGCGACGAAAGCCTGCGCATCTTTGTCGTTGACGGCGCGTACATCTGGCAAGCTAACGAGGGCCAGTTCATCGGCAGCGCCGCCAGAGGTTTTGGCGAAGAGGGCTTTGTTGGCACCACTGTGCCGGCTGCAGACACAGAAGCGTTCGTAACCACCATCGCCCGCAACGGCCAGGCGATGTTCGTCAACAACCTGGTCGAAAATCGTTCCATCTCCCTTCGTCTGCCGCAAAGCGAAGCCATCCAGGCTGTTTTAGGCGTTCCTCTGGAACAAGAAGGCAATATCATCGGGGTTCTCATCCTTGTGGATACCCAAACCCCCACCCGATTCAGCCACAAACACGTCACCCGCGCGTCTACGTTTGGCGTTCAGGTGGCCATCGCCCTGCAAAATGCCAAACTATTCGAGGAACTGCGGCTGTTCAACGAAGAATTAGATTTGCGCGTGGCGGAACGAACCCGCGCTCTGCACGAAGAAAGCAACCGTGTCAAGATTTTGCTGCGTATTACATCTGAACTTTCCGCCAGCCTGGATCAGGACCATGTGCTGAATCAGGCGCTGCACCTGGTTAACGAAGTAGTCAACGCCACCCAAGGCGTAATTCTCCTCGTTGATCCGGAAAGCGATGAATTTGTTTTCCGCGCGGCCTTCGGCATGGAACGCCCCATCCCCCTGCGCGGCGTTTCTACCGGCATGTTGCAGCACGAAGGCCTGGCCGGTTGGATGATTGAAAATCGCTCGGCCGTCATTGTAGACGATACGCTAACCGATCCCCGCTGGGTTAATCGGCCGGACAGCAGCGATCATCGGGCTGTATTGGGTGTTCCTCTAATTTCCAACGAAGAAGTGATCGGCGTCATGATGTTGTTCCACTCCGAAACGGGCGCCTTCACCATGCAGCAGTTAGATCTGGTTGAGGTAGCGGCCATTCAGGTTGCCAATGCCATTAACAACGCCAATCTCTACCTGCTCATTCGTGATCAGGCGGAACGACTCGGCCGTCTGCTCCACGCGGAACAAATCGAAACGGCCAAGAGCCAGGCCATTCTGGAAAGTATCGCTGATGGCGTGTTGGTAGCGGACAGCACCAGCCGAATTATTTTAGGCAATCGGCCGGCGAGCGCCATTTTAGGCATTCCGCGCCAACGTTTGATAGGGAAATCGGTCAATGAACTGCTGGGACTATATGGTCATTCGGGCGATTCATGGATTAATCTGATTGAAAAGTGGGCGCAAGATTCCGATGCGGTGGAAGACCTGGCATATCTGGCCGATGAACTGACGATAGAAGATAAAGTTGTCAGTGTTCATCTCTCGCCTGTGATGGCCGGCAAACAATTCTTCGGCACGGTCTCGATTTTCCGCGATATTACCAAAGAAGTGGAGGTGGATAAGCTAAAAAGCGAGTTTGTTTCCACGGTTTCTCATGAATTGCGAACGCCCATGACGTCTATCAAGGGCTATGCCGACCTGATGTTGATGGGGGCGGCCGGAGCAATGACGGCTCCTCAGCAGCGGTATTTGAAGGTGATCAAGAACAATGCCGACCGGCTGCATATGTTGGTGAACGATTTACTGAATATTTCACGCATTGAAACAGGGAAGACGACGTTGGATTTACGGCCGTTAGACATCCCCCAAATTATGGAACAAGTTGTCGAGGGTCATTTGCGCGGCCGTATCCAACACGAGCAAAAACAATTGCAGGTTACCACCAGCATCGAACCTTCCCTGCCGCTGGTAAGCGCCGATCCGGCCAGAGTAACCCAAATTCTTACCAATCTCATCGATAATGCATTTAACTACACGCCCGAAGACGGCAAAATCGATCTGAACGTGACCAAAAATGGCGAGTATGTGTATATCAGCGTGAAAGACAGCGGTATCGGTATTTCCAGAGAAAACCAAACCAAAATATTCGACCGTTTCTTTCGTGCTGAAGACGAGAATGTACAGGCAGTTCCCGGCACCGGCTTGGGCCTGGCCATCGTCCGCAGTTTGATCGAAATGCATGGCGGCGAATTGGCCGTTGATAGCAAACTAGGCGAGGGCAGCACCTTTACGTTTAATCTGCCCATCGTAGTTGAAAACAACGATCCGACTTAAAGAGAGAAACCCAATGACAAAGATTTTGATTGCTGAAGACGATCAAGACATTCGAGAACTGATTGTTTTAACCTTACAATTTAATGGCTTTGACGTCAAAAGCGTTGAAAATGGCGCCCTCGCTGTCGACGCAGCCCAATCAGACCATTTTGATCTCATCCTGATGGATGTTCGGATGCCGCGCATGACCGGTTATGAAGCCTGCCGCCGGTTGAAAGAAATTGAGACCACCCGCGATATTCCGGTCATATTTTTGTCGGCCAAAGGGCAGGAGGCGGAAATCCAAACCGGTTTGAGCGTTGGGGCGCAGCAGTATGTTCTGAAACCATTTGCCCCGGATGAACTTATTGGCACGATTCACAAGGTATTGAACCAATAATTTTTGATGGCGGTTCGGGTTTCTCTGGAAAGACCCTAAGGGTTAAAGTCCCCAAAGGGCCAACTTCTCTAGAGCAAACCCTTAAGGTCTGTAGAGTTACAAATTTTTGTTTAGACTATGAGTATTACGACTGTAGGTAGTCACCTGATTCATTATGAAGTGCTGGGACGCGGCGAGCCGTTGGTCTTTATCCACGGCTGGCTGGGTTCCTGGCGTTACTGGTGGCCATCTATGCAGGCGCTCTCGTCTCGCCATCGCTCTTTTGCTTTTGATCTTTGGGGTTTTGGCGATTCCAGTAAAGACCTGGATAGTTATTCTCTTGAAGCCTACGTGGAAATGATTGATCAGTTTATCAACCAGCTGGGTATTATGAAGCCGGTGACGCTGGTTGGCCATGCTTTAGGGGCGGTAGCTGCTTTGCAGTATACCAATAAATATCCGACCAATGTGGAAAAATTGGTGATGGTGGCGCTGCCGTTGGAAGGAACATACATGGAACCGCGTCTGCTTGATTCGGATCCCGGCACAATTTTGAAGAATTTGGGCAAGGCAAACAGTTTCCAAGAAGTTGATGCGGAAGTGCGTAAAACGGACCAGACGGCCGTTAACAAATTAGCTGCCCAAATTGCCGGGGCCAACCTGGCTGCCGCTCTGGTTGGTTGCCCACGGCCGTTAATGATGATTTTTGGCGATCAGGACAGCATTGTAAAACCCCCATCTGGCGATTTTATTCATCTGCGTCGCTCCATCAACAACCGCTACTACATTGGCCTGGAAACCTGCCATCATTTTCCGATGTTACAAGAAAAAGCGGTGTTCAATCGCTTGTTGATGGATTTCTTGCACAACGAGAATTTGGACGAACTGGTTCCCAAAGAATACTGGCAGCGCCGCGTGCGCTAATCCCCGTACCTGTTTCGATCAATCCCTATTACCTGAAGAAAATGAAATTTATGCCTCGATTGTCTCTGCCTATCTTGTTTGGTCTGGCGCTCGCCTGGTTTTTGGCAAGCTGCAACAATAGCACGGCCGTTTCTCCCACGCCTACCACGCTCCCGCCAACGGCCGTCCCGTCCGTTTTGCCCTCACCCCAACCAACAATGACCCCGCTTCCCCAACCCCCCAGAACGCCCACCGCTTCTCCAACCGCCCAACCGACCAGCGTGCCTACCCGTTTGCCAACGGCCGTTCCCACCATCCAGCCCACCATCGACGGCCTCCTTGGCCCAGACAATTTCCCGCCCAACGTCAACCCCCTGACCGGCGAAACTGTCCGCGACCCATCCGTGCTGGCCCGACGGCCGTTAGCCATCAAAATATCGAACCACCCTGTGCTAGTCCGTCCTCAAGCTGGCCTCAACAGCGCCGATCTGGTGTTTGAGCATTATGTGGAAGCGGGATTTACGCGGTTTACGGCCGTCTTCTACAGCCACGACGCCGACCCCGTCGGTTCCGTGCGCAGCGGCCGACTCATCGATCTGGAAATTCCCAACATGTACGACGCCGCCTTTGCCTATTCCGGCTCATCTGGCCCTGTGCGCCAGATGTTCAAGGCCAGCGAATTTTTCAACCGCCTCATTTCGATTGATTTTGGCCACAGCGGGTTCTACCGCGTCGAAGTGCCCGACTGTCCCCTTGTTCATTCACTCTTCACCGACACGCCAACTCTGCGCTACCTCCTGAACGAACGCGGCGAAGATGGGCCGCCGCACTTCCAAAACGGCATGACGTTTCGCCCCGATCCCATCGCTCCGGGCGAACCGGCCACCAGCCTGGAAATTCAATACCAGGGAACCAATGTCTATTGGGGATATGATCAGGGGAACGGCCGTTACCTCCGCTGGGCCGATGGCGACCCACACCTGGACGCCAACACCGGCGAACAAATCTCCTTCAAAAACATCATCGTCCTCAGCGCCGAACACGTTGAAACCAATATCATCGAAGACGTTGGCGGCAGCCACTCCATCCAGATTCAAATTTGGGGCCAAGGGCCGGTTTCCATCTTCCGCGACGGGCAGCGATTCGACGGCCTCTGGCATCGCGCCGACCCCCATGACATGCTCACCTTCACCGACAACGCCGGCGGTCCCCTGCCATTGGCCCCAGGAAACAGCTTTTTCCAAATCGTCCCCTCTGGCTTTGACGACTTGACTGTTACGCCGTAACATTGAGCTTACCCATTATAAGCTGTCGCCGTGTTGATCAGAGTTAAAGGAGTATGCAATGAGTGACTTTCGCTTCACAGCCTGGCCCACCGAGTTTCGCAGCATCAACCAATATTTCGCTGCCAATCCGCAGAATTACGCCCAATTTGGCCTGCCCGGCCATGAAGGCATCGACATTATGGCGCCCACAGGAACTAAAGTGTTCGCTGTTGCCCCCGGAACCATCAAAATGGTCCGCACCGACCCGAATGGTCATAATTACGGCCGTCACGTCCGCATCCAGCACGCCAACGGCTATGAAACCATCTACGCTCATCTCGATGAAGTCAGCGTTGCGGCAGGGCAAGCCGTTGAAGGCGGCGCTCTCATTGGCCGCGCAGACAATACCGGTAACAGTTTCGGTTCCCACCTCCACCTCACACTCAAACACGAGGGCGAAACCCTGGGTAACTGGCCCAGCAACATCATCGATCCAACCCCGTTCTTGCTGCCCCTGCTGGGCTTTGTGCGTCCCGCCGGACCCTACACCGCCGGTTGGGCTTTTGCGGACGGCATGACGACGATGGGCGATCTGGCGCAAGCCAACGCCGGTGGCATCAATCTGCGCAGCACACCCAGCGTCAATGGCGCGGCCATCGACCTGGTTCCAGCCGGAACCATCATGATTATCACCGGCGACAAGCGGGGCAGTTATCTGCCGGTGCAAGTCCCAACGGCCGCTCTAAGCAATGCCCAACCCGCGCCGCCAACCCCCGTTGTGCCGCCGCCCGCCAGTGACCCGCAGCAAGTCGATGGGTGGGCTTTTGCGGCTTACCTTACCCAAACAAATAATCAAGCCGTTGTCGGGCAATATGGCATCAATTTACGCACAGCGCCAGAACGCAGCGCCCCCAATATGGGCCTGGTGAAGGGCGGCAGCACAATTTCTGTTTTGGGTGGACAAAAAGGGGAATATCTGCCGGTGCGTGTGCGCCTCAGCGATTTTATGGGGCCGGTGAACATTCCCAATGTGCCGCCGATTGTTACCCCGCCGCCCCAACCACCGGCGGCCAATTTGCTGATGGGGTGGGCCTGGACCAAAAATCTGGTGATTGATGGCCAATCGGCCATATCCGGGCGTTTTGGCACAAATTTGCGCGCAAAACCAAACGTAACCGGCGCGCTTTTGGGTACGCTGCATGAGGGTGCACGGGCGACGGTTGCCGGTAAGGCGCGCGGCGAATATACACCTGTCCAGGCCAATCGAACGGATGTCAAAGATATTCCGGCTGTCTTGCCCCTGGTTGAACAGCCGGAGCCGTTACCCGGCGTGCCAGCGCCGCCGCCGCCAGTGCCTGCGCACGATACCACGCCGGGTTGGGCGTTTAGCTCACAAATTGTGGTTTCGGGGGAAACGGCCGTTGCCGGTCCATATGGCATCAACCTGCGCGCCGAACCTCGGCGCAACGCGGAAAACAAAGGGTTTGTCCCGGCCAATGCGCCCATGATTGTTACCGGGTCGCCTCAGGGTGAATACACGCCCGTTCGCGTAGACGACAACATTCTGCAAAAACCGTTTGGCAGCGTCGCTCCCAGCCCTGGCTCCCCTCCTGTTGTCAATCCCGACCCGGAACCATTAGGCCATGCTCGCATTGGTCTCCATGCCTCTGCCGATCCAGACATCAGTGATGCCGAGGTGCAAGAATTTATTGATTTGCGCCCAGGCATGGTTAAGTTGCTGTCTTTTCACAATCCGGTGGGAATACGCAAACTGGTTACTAATCATCCGGATGCCGAGTGGGTTGTGCGCGCCTTTTTGGATTTTGGCGGCCGCGACATCAGCCCGCGCCAATTCCTCAACGATACATTGGGTGATGTGCAGCGCACCCTCGCGCTGTTGGCGGGTAAAGACGTCGTGGTGGAACTGCACAACGAGCCAAATATACGCCCTGAGGGCTTGTTTACCTCCTGGGCCGATGGCGCGGCTTTTAACCGCTGGTGGCTGGAACTGCTTCAACTGTACCGGCAGGCGCTGCCGGGCGTACGCTTTTTGTATCCGGGTCTGTCGCCGGGCAGTGCGGTCAACGGCCTGAAGCACGATCACATCCAGTTTATTGAATCCAGCCGCGAGGCTGTGGAAGCCGCCGACGGCCTGGGCGTCCACCTGTACTGGTCAAATGTGTACCCGATGGCCTGGAGCCTGGATGTGTTGAATGATTACATTTCCCGCTTCCGTTATAAGCCAATTTGGGTGACAGAAGCGAGCAATAACAAAGGCGGCACGCCCGTTTACATGAAAGGTAAGCAGTATATTGAATTTTGGCAGGCGTTGCAGTCTCGACCCACCGTGCAAGGCGTCACCTATTTTGTAGCTTCGGCCAGTAACCCGGCGTTTCAGGAAGAAGTATGGGTTGGTCGGGGGCTGGGTGTCATCGTTGGCCGGCGTTGATGGGCAATTCTGAAACGAAGGACAAAGTATGCCATGAAACTTGTAACGTATGAATTTGCCGGTGAGAGCCGGCTGGGCGCAGTGCGCGATCAGTCGGTGATCGATCTGGCGCATTTCGCGCCAGATATGTTGGGGTTTATTGACGCCGGGGAACCTGTTTGGGCGCGGGCAGAGGCTTATGTGGCTGAAGCTGCTATGACACGGCCGTTAACCGACATAACCCTTCTCGCGCCCATTCCCAACCCGCGACGAAATGTGATGTGCCTGGGCCTCAATTACGTGGAACATGTCCAGGAATCATATACTGCGCGTGGGCAGACGACCCAGATACCGGATTTCCCCATTGTATTTACCAAAGCGACAACGGCCGTTAACGGCCCATACGCCACGATTCCTGTTGATACGGCCGTGTCTACCCACATCGACTGGGAAGCCGAAATGGCCTTCATCATCGGCCGTCGCGGCAAAAACATATCCCCGGAAGCAGCCATGACCTACGTTTTTGGCTACACCATCATCAATGACATCAGCGCCCGCGACCTGCAATCACAACACAAACAATACTTCAAAGGCAAAAGCCTGGACGGCAGCTGCCCCATGGGACCATGGATCGTTACCCCCAACGAACTACACGATCCCCACCACCTGGCCATCACCAGCCGTGTCAATGGCGTCACCAAACAGGCCAGCAACACCCGCTACATGATTTTTAACATCCCCACCATCATCTACCACCTGTCCCGTGGCATGACTCTGCTGCCCGGCGACATCATTGCCACAGGCACGCCCAGCGGCGTAGGTTTTGCTCGCCAACCACCAGAATATCTCGCTCCCGGCGATGTCGTAGAATGCGAAGTCGAAGGTCTAGGCGCCATACGAAATTCACTAATCATCGTTTAATGTGCTAAACTCTTTGACAAGCCCTGGGGGAGTGGCTATAATTTGTGGGCTAGGTTGCCATAGGCTGAGTAACTGTTGGGAAGGCGCTTTACAAAGTGTAAAGTATATAGAGAGGTAAACGAAACAGCATTGTTTCCGCTATCTCCTCTGAGGCTTATGTTTAAGTAAAGTCTTTTAGTTTACTTAATGACGCTCGAACAGCGGTACAATTGAGTTACGAACTTTCTAACTCGGCCGTGTCCCTTCAAACATTTTGGGTAACGGCCGAGTTTTTTTCTTGAATTACAATCCTATTTGGAAGAGATCATTACGTATGTCGAGTGAAGATACAAACTTATTACAAGCATTACTAGATCAGCATGATTACGAACTCCCAGAAGTGGGCGATATTCGTAAAGGGATCATTGTCGCCATTAATTCGCAAGGCGTCATCATTGATCTAGGCACAAAGCGTGATGGCTTGGTCCAGCCATCTGATTTAAGCAAATTAACAGACGAAGATCGGGCAGCATTACAAATCAATGATGAAATCCCGGTTTACGTCGTTAACAACGATCAGCCAGATAGTGTGATAGTTTCTATCCACATGGCCCAGCTTAATCAGGATTGGATCGACGCCGAAGCGATGATGGAAAGTGGTCAGATTTTAGAATGCGAGATCATTGGTTATAACAAAGGCGGGGCGATTGTGCCTTTCGGCCGTTTGCGTGGTTTTGTGCCGGCGTCTCATCTGACCGATTTAACGCCCGGAATGAGCGATCGGAAACGGCAGCAGCGTCTGGCCAAACTTCGGGGCGAAAAATTGCCCATGAAAGTGATCGAAGTCGATCGTCGTCGTCGGCGGTTGGTTCTCTCGCAGCGTGATGCTCAGAAAGAGTGGGAAGAAAAGCGCAAAGGCGAACTGTTGGAAAACCTCAAGGAAGGAGATGTCCTTACGGGTACCATCAGCGGCCTGCGTGACTTTGGCGTCTTTGTCGACCTGGGCGGTGCTGATGGTCTGGTCCATATTTCTGAACTTGCCTGGCATCGCATTGACCATCCCCGCGAAGTGGTGAAGGTTGGCGATGAGATCGAAGTCGTTGTTTTGAAACTCGACCGTGCGGAACAACGCATTAGTCTGAGCCGTAAGCAGGTGATGGCGAATCCTTGGGATTCTGTAGAAGAGCGGTATCAATTGAACCAGTTGGTAGAAGGTAAGGTTACCCGCATTTTGGATTACGGCGCTTTCGCCGAAATCGAACCGGGGATCGAGGGTCTGCTGCATGTTTCTCAGCTTTCGCGTACCAATGTTGAAAACGTTGGTGAGGTTGTTAAAGAAGGCGAGACGCATTTGCTGCGCATTGTCAGCATTGATTCTACGCGCCAACGCATTGGTTTGAGTTTGAAAGCTGTGACTGCTCAGGAGCAAATTGAGTGGATGGCACAGCATATGGCTCAGGCTGAAGCTGTTGACGATGAGGCTGTGGCTTCTGCCGAAGCGGCCGTGGCTGAAGGCGTGTCGATGGTTGAGGATGCAGTTGTCTCCAGTGAGGAAGAGTAATTAGAGAGGAATATGGCCAAAAACGATAAATTAGAAGTTGAAGGAACTGTGGTAGAGTTGCTGCCTAATACGCAGTTTATGGTGGAGTTGGATAACGGTCACAAGGTGTTGGCTTATCTTTCTGGGCGGATGCGGAAGTATTATATTCGCATTTTGTTGGGAGATCGGGTTCGCCTGGAGATGACCCCATATGACTTGAGTCGTGGGCGAATCAATTACCGGTATCATCGGAATCGGGCGACGTCTGCCGCACCGTCTCCGCCAGCGAAGAAATAATCGCTTAAGCTTTGCCACATGCCTATCGGCTTCTAGATGATGGCCGGTTTGTCTTAGTAAAAATAAAACGCCACAACTGCGGTTGTGGCGTTTTTTGCGTTTGATAGGTGGCGTCTTGTGGCTGGTTATCGCTGGCGGATGATGTAGCTTACCCAGTCGCGGATTTGCAGTTTTTGGTGTACGTAGCCGCCGGCATTGTGTACGGCCGTTTCCACATCTTCTGCCTGTTCATCAATAATGCCGCTTAAAATCAGGCTGCCGCCTTCGCCTACGTATGCCAGCAGGTCGTAGTCGTTCAGGAGGGTTACGATTACCGGCGCCAGGATGTTGACGACCACGACATCCCAACCGCGTCTGGTGACATCGGCTAAGGTTCCCTGGCGAATGGCGGTAACGGCCGTTACCCCATTTTTTGCCGCATTATCGGCCGCCGCGCGTACGGCCAGATCATCCGTGTCCACGCCCAACAGGTCGCTGGCGCCTAATTTGGCGGCGGCAATAGCCAGAATGCCGGAGCCGGTTCCTACGTCCAGAACAGTCTGGCCAGGCGTTACAATTTGTTCTAGCGCTTGCAAACACATTTGGGTGGTAGGATGCAGGCCCGTGCCAAAAGCCATCCCCGGGTCCAGGGTAATGACAATGTCGTCGGCGCGAAGTCCTTCTACCTCTGGATCGGCGCTGACGGTAGATTCTTCCCAGCTGGGTTGAATCCACAAGTGCTGGCCAATGCGAAAGGGGTGGTAATGGTTTTTCCAGGCGTTGGCCCAATCTTCTTCTTGCAGCTTGCGGAAGGTCGGCGGGGGAAGGGGGTAGAGACGGCCGTATTGGTACAGCAGCTCTTCAATCTGGCGGCGTATGTCGGGTGTGTCTTCATCTTCCGGCAGATAGATTTTTACAGTGACGGCCGGGTCCAAGGCTTCTGGGTCCAGGTTGTTCATGTCCCCGAGTTGTTCCAGCACCACGCCATCATTATAGGCAAACGGCCGTAGCTCTTCAGCAATCGCTTCCGCCCCTTCGCCATCGGTAATCACACTAACTTCTAACCAATACATACTTGTTTCCAGGTGAATAGGGGAAGTCGCCTAAGAAGCCAACGTGCCGGAACACTTGACTGCCTAAACACTTCTATAGTCCCAGCGCATCCTTCAACTGGCTAAAAATCCCTTTTTCTCGCTGGGGCACCACTTCTTTGCCCAGCGTACGGGCCAGTTTCTCAAATAGATCGCGCTGTTCTTCGCTTAATTTCTTGGGAATAGAGACATGAATCAGCACATGCTGATCGCCACGTCCAACATCTGCGCCTCGCCCGCTGCGGTCCAGGTGCGGTACACCCTTGCCTTTTAGCCGGAAAACTTTACCCGATTCAGTACCGGGCGGCACAGATAGTTTTTCCTCGCCGTCAATGGTGGGGACGAATATCTCATCGCCTAAAGCCGCCTGAGCCACATTGATTTCCAGATCAATCCAGATATCATCGCCACGGCGCTCGTAGATTTTGTGTTCTAACACACGAATGACGACGAACAGGTTTCCGGGCGGACCGCCATCAACCCCCGGCGCGCCTTCGTTTGTCAGGCGAATTTGGGTGTCACTGTCCACGCCGGCGGGAATTTTAACTTTCAGATTGCGTGTTTCCTGGACTTGTTTACGGCCGTGGCATGTCTGGCAAGGTGTTTCGATCACTTCGCCAGTTCCCTGGCAGGTGGGGCAGGTGGCCACATTGACAAAGGAGCCGAGAATGGATTGCTGTACACGGCGCACTTCACCGGACCCATTGCAGGTTGGGCAGCCTTTTGGCTGGCTCCCCGGTTCTGCGCCGGAACCGCTGCATGACGGGCAGATGGCTGGTCGGGTGACGTCGATATCTTTTTCTACGCCAAAAACGGCTTCCTCGAACGAGATTTTCAGGTCGTAGCGTAAATCGGCTCCACGTCTTGGGCCGCGCCGCCGCCGACGGCCGCTGCCGCCGCCGCTGAATGCGCCGCCAAAAAACTCTTCGAATATGTCAGCAACGCTGCCAAACCCACCGTCAAAACCGCCAGAGAATCCACCGGCGCCATTTTCCACACCGGCGTGACCAAAGCGGTCATATCGGGCGCGCATGTTCTCATCAGACAGCATTTCGTAGGCTTCGTTAATTTCTTTGAAGCGCTCGCTGGCGTCTGCTTCGCTGTTGACGTCTGGGTGGTATTGGCGCGCCAGCCGACGATACGCTTTTTTGAGTTCGTCTTTGTTGGCATTGCGGGCAACACCCAACACTTCGTAATAGTCTCGTTTAGTAGCCATAGGCAGGTGGTCATCCTGGTTCTGGGTTGGCATGGATGCCAGCCCAGAACCGGAAGAATTAATATCTTATTCGCTGAATTCGCCTTCAATCACATCTTCGTCGGGGCTGGTCGGTCCACCGGTTGAGCCGCTGCCGCCGTCTGGCCCGTCTTGTGGGCCGGCTTGCTGGTACATGGCCGCTCCGGCTTGTTGGAGGGCGTTTTGCAGCTTGGCGGCGGTGTCTTTCATGGATGCGGCGTCACCGCCGGACATGGCGGATTTGACGGCGTCGATGTGGGTTTGCACGGCCGTTTTCTGTGCGTCTGGTATGCTGGCGGCGTTATCGCTCAGGAACTTCTCGGCGGTGTAGACGGCCGAGTCGGCCATGTTGCGCGCTTCCACTTCTTCTTTGCGGCGGGCGTCTTCAGCTGCATGAGATTCTGCGTCGCGTACCATCTGGTCGATTTCTTTGTCTTGCAAGCCGCTGGATGGAATGATCTGCATGGCTTGTTCCCGACCGGTTGCTTTGTCTTTCGCCGTTACGTTCAAAATACCGTCGGCGTTGATGTCGAAGGTGACTTCGATTTGGGGCACGCCGCGCGGCGCGGGTGGAATGCCATCCAAAATAAAGCGTCCCAGGCTTTTATTGTCCGCGGCCATCGGGCGCTCCCCTTGCGTGACGTGAATTTCCACCTGGGTTTGCATATCGGCGGCGGTGGAAAAGACTTGGCTTTTGCGGGTAGGAATGGTGGTGTTCCGTTCGATCAACGGAGTGGCCACACCGCCTAAGGTTTCAATGCTCAGGGTTAGCGGGGTCACATCTAGCAGCAGGACGTCTTTGACATCGCCGCCCAGAACGCCGGCTTGAATGGCCGCGCCAATCCCCACAACCTCGTCAGGATTGACGCCTTTGTGCGGTTCTTTGCCGAAGAATTTTTTAACGGCTTCTTGGATGGCCGGCATGCGGGTCATGCCGCCGACCAACACAACTTCGCCAATTTCGGCCGTTGAAAGTCCGGCGTCTTTTAACGCCTGGCGGCATGGTTCAATAGAGCGTTTGATCAAATCTTCGGTGAGCTGCTCCAATTTGGCGCGGGTCAGGGTCAGATTCAGATGTTTGGGTCCGGTGGCGTCGGCTGTGATGTAGGGCAGGTTGAGTTCGGACTGCATGGTGGTGGAAAGCTCGATTTTGGCTTTTTCGGACGCTTCCTTCAGACGCTGCAAGGCCTGACGGTCGGTGCGCAAATCGATGCCCTGATCCATTTTGAATTGTTCGGCGGCCCAATCAATGATTTTCTGGTCGAAATCGTCGCCACCGAGGAAAGTGTCGCCGTTGGTGGATTTGACTTCAAAAACGCCGTCACCTACTTCCAAAATGGAGATGTCGAAGGTGCCGCCACCCAGGTCGTAGACGGCGATCATTTCGTCTTTGTCGCTGCCGATGCCATAGGCCAGGGAGGAGGCGGTTGGTTCATTGACGATGCGCAGCACTTCCAGGCCGGCAATTTTGCCGGCGTCTTTGGTGGCCTGACGCTGGCTGTCGTTGAAGTAGGCGGGCACGGTGATGACCGCCTGGGTGACGGGTTGTCCGAGGTAGGCTTCGGCGTCGGTCTTGATTTTTTGCAAGATCATGGCCGAAACTTCAGGTGGGGAGTATTCGCGTTCGGCCATGGAGACGCGGATGTCGCCGTTGGGCGCTTTGTGGACGCCGTAAGGGACGTATTTGATGGCGCGCTGCACGACGGGATCGTCGAATTTGCGCCCCATGAAGCGTTTTACAGAGTAAATTGTGTTTTGGGGGTTGATGACTGCCTGGCGTTTGGCGACCTGGCCGACCAGTCGTTCGCCGGTTTTGGGATTGACGGCGACGATGGAGGGGAACAGGCGGTTGCCTTCTGCGCTGGGGATGACGGTGGCTTCTCCGCCTTCCATGACGGCGGCTACAGAGTTGGTTGTGCCTAAGTCGATACCTATTATTTTGCCCATTGTTGTGTTTCCTCGCTCGATTGGATTAATTATTCGGCTACGTATACGAGTGACGGCCGTATCACACGGTCGCCTAGCATGTACCCTTTTTGTAATTCGCGGGTGACTGTCCCGCTTTCATGGTCGTCTGATGGTTCTTGCATGATGGCTTCGTGGCAGTTGGGGTCGAATGGCTGCCCCACGGCTTCGATAGCTTTGACGTTCATGCTTTCCAGAATGGTGGTTAGCTTGCGGTGGACGAGTTGAATGCCTTCGAACCAGATGTCGCTGCTGATGGTTTCGGGCACAGTTTCCATGGCGCGTTGGAAATCATCGACAACGGGCAGCAGTTTAGCGGCCATGTCGCCGGTGGCGCGCTGCTGGGTTTCCTGGCGTTGTTTGTCCATGCGTTTGCGCGCGTTGGCAAATTCCGCCTGGACGCGCATCCAGCCATCCAGGTTTTTTACGGCTTCAGCCTTGGCGGCTTCGAGTTGTTCTTCTAAAGAAGGTGCGGCTTGTTCGGCGACTGTGGGTTCGGGCACGGCCGTTTCTTCGGCCGCTGACTGTCCATTTTTGCCCAAATCCTCGGCCGCCAGGTTTTCTTCACTATTTTCCACGATAAATTCTTCCTTGTTTACAAAATTCTCACTCACTGAGATCTAACTCTACTCCATAATTTTCTTTTAGCTCTCCGGCCGGCAGTTCGTCCATGTAATATTCATATACCAGCCCACTCATGAGATCAGCTATGTAGCGCACGGCTGCGACGTTACGGCCGTACATCATCCGCGTTGGCCCAATCACGGCAACTGTGCCGCTAAATTGCTCCATAACCCCATACCGTGACAAGATGATGGTGCAATCTTTTAGCTCTTCCCAACGCCCTTCGCCTCCGATGAGCACCTGAACGCCGCGTGAACCGGCTGTCTGCGTGCCGGATATCACGTCGGCCAACAGCGTCCGCTCTTCAAGCACCTTGACGGCTTGCCGGGTTCCTTCATTTTCCAGTAAATTTACCAGACCGTCTCGGTAAATATCGCTGATAGCCCGGTTGTCAGCGCGTTGGATGACATCCAAAATGAGGCGGGTCACTTCTGCTTCGAGCGTATCCGTATAATTTCCCAGAGCCACAATCTCGTCGTAGGCCGTGTTGCTGTATAAATCATTAAGCCGCTGGGCGACTGCGCTTAATCGCCCTTGCGGCAGGGGTTCGGCCAGCGTCAGCATTTGCTGGTTCACTTCCCCGCCCGTCAGCACCAAAATCATCAGCACTAACCGGCCTTGCGTAGAGATGAGTTGTAAATGTTTAAATTGATTGATGCGTCGCTGGGGAGCCGTGACAAAACTGGCCCCTTGTGATGTGTGCGCCAATATCGCGGCCGCCAACTGCATCCATTGGTTCATGTCTAGCCGGGCCTGATGAAATTGATGGCGGATCATTTGGCGCTCGTGAAGGGGCAGCCGAAATTCGCCAAGCAATTTTTGCACAAAATACCGGTAGCCGGTTTCTGATGGCAGCCGTCCGGCGGAGGTGTGCATCTGCACGAGGTACCCCATTTCACCCAGGGCGGCTAATTCGTTGCGTACGGTCGCGGAACTAACATCCAGATCGTAAATTTCCACCAGCATTTTGGAACCGACAGGGATGCCGGTGCGAATGTAGGTACGAATGACCAGGTCTAGGATGCGTTCTTGACGATCTGTTAGTGTTTGGAACATGCCTTTTATCACAATAAAGGCGAACCTTTTCGTTCGCCTGTTTTGCCGTACTGAGTGCGCTGGCACTCTTGTTGGTAGAGTGCTAAAGATGTACTCAAAATATCATATCATGCGACCAGATCAGCGTCAAATAAGAACAGCGTTAGATATTGAGCATTTACCGGAGGGATCAGGAGGGCGGGAGCGATTGTCTGAGGGGGGTGGGGGATGTGGCGGCGTCGTCGGGTTTGGGAGAGGTGGGGGTGGGCACGGCCGTTTTCCCATTTTCCAACCGTGTCCCATTTTCACGGTCAATAATCTGCCAGATTGTCCGCAAAATGATCTTCACATCCAGCAACACAGACCAGTTTTCCGAGTACCACAAATCAAATTTGGTGCGTTCGTTAATGGACGTATCCCCGCGCAAACCGTTGATTTGCGCCCAGCCAGTCATGCCGCCCTTGTCCCGATGACGATCCATATAGCGGGGAACAATTTTGCGGAACTGTTCCACATAATGGGCCTGCTCGGGTCGCGGCCCTACCAGGCTCATCTCGCCAATGAACACGTTAATCAAGTTTGGCAGCTCATCCACTTCGATTTTGCGGATCAGCTTACCTAATTTGGTTTGGCGGGGGTCATTGTCGGTTGTCCAGCCAGGTCCATCTTTTTCTGCGTCGCTCCGCATCGACCGAAACTTAATCATCAAAAAGGGCTTCCCATCTAACCCCATGCGCTCTTGCACGAAGAAAACCGGTCCTGGCGATTCTAATTTGATAGCTGTTGCCACCAGAAGCATGAGCGGCGACAAAAAAATGAGACCAAAAGCCGCTACCATAAAGTCAATGACTCGTTTGAAGATGAGCATATAGCCGCGCAGGGCAAAATCACGCACGGTCAGCAGCGGCAGGCCGCCCAAATCATCAATGGTGGCCTCTGAGGTTACAAATTGAAAAATATCGGGAAATGTCTTAATAGAGACTCGGCCGCGTTCGCAATAGGAAATCACGCGTACGGTTTCTCGGTGACCTTTTTCCGGCATGGCGATGATTACTTCGTCGATGCCGTGTTTTTCGATAAGCATCGGCAAATCTTCTGGCCGGCCCAGCACCGGAACGCCCAATAACTCTTTCTTGTCCTCGCCGTTCACAATGCCAATTAAATTGTAGCCGAGCTGAGGCGACCATAAGATGCGCTGCACAACTACCTGCGCCATGTCGCCCGTGCCCACAACCAGCAGTTTGTCTTCGCCGATGCCATAGTTGTTGCGCAGTACAGAGCGCATTAACTGATGAAATATACGGCCGATCAACAGCAGCACAATGGTTAATACCCAGGCATAAATGATCATGGCGCGCGGGTAATCGCGGATGACTTCATTTCCTTTAAAAATAAAGGTAGAAATAGCTACAGACATCAGCGTGCCAATGGAGACGGCCGCAAACACATAATAAAATTGATCCACTCTTGATACAGCACGCGGAATATAATACTGCCGATAGAAAAACAGCACAGCAATGATCGAAACAACCTGTACCAAAATTAAACCGGCATAGTTGGAAATTGGTGAGGGACTTAATAACTCATCTGGCCAGGGAATGGATAACCGCAGCCGATAGGCTACAATGAACGCAGCGCAAATCAACAACGCATCGAGGACGACGAGAGAAATGGTATAGGTAGTTCGTATTCGCTGATTATTCATACACTGTTACCCTTCCAGAGTAATTGTAACAGAGGTGTCACGGCCATCAAACACGGCATCCAGGCGTTTAGACATCTCTTAACCTACGCCAACTTAAAACTCATGTAAATATTTTATTTTCCTGGTTCGGGAAAACTCGTAATGTGGAGAAACTGTATGAAAAATAAAACTTATTCCGGCATTATGTCACTGCTGTTGGTCATCCTTGCTTTTGGGACCGGTTATTATGTTGGGCAATCGCCGCTGGCGCCTGTGGCGTTTTTTGGCGCAGCCAGCACAACCCCAGACGTGGCTAAAGAGTCATTTGCGCCTTTCTGGGAAGTTTGGGATTTGGTGCATAATCGGTATTATGAACAACCGGTGGATGATGTGGTTTTAACCAAAGGGGCCATTGAAGGGATGCTGGCCACTTTGGACGATCCGCACACGCGGTATTTAGCGCCGGAAGATGAGGAAGCCGCCCGTGATACGATGTCGGGCGAGTTTCAGGGCATTGGCGCTGAGGTGGAGGCTGTTGATCAGGATATTGTGGTGGTTTCCCCGATTGAAGGCTCGCCGGCCGAAGCGGCGGGGCTGCAGCCGGGTGATATTCTGCGACAGGCAGATGGTGTTGATTTAACCGGCATGGATGTGTATGAGGCGGCGCAGTTGGTGCGGGGTCCGGCAGGCACGGCCGTTCGCCTGCTAATTGAGCGCGATGGTGAATCGTTTGAACTGGAAATTGTGCGCGACTATGTGGCCTTAAAAAGTGTGCGCAGCGAGATGTTGGATGGCAATATCGCTTACGTGCGTTTGTCTCGTTTTGGCAATCAATCTGGCGAGGAAATGAAGGACGCGCTTACCGAAGTGATGGCCGCTAACCCTGTTGGTCTCATTCTCGATTTGCGCCGGAACCCGGGTGGGAGTCTGGACACGGCCGTTTCCATTGCCGACCAGTTCTTGCCTGAAGGCGTTATCTTGCGGGAACAGTTTGGCAACGACAGCGAGCGCCTGTACGAATCGACTGATAAAGGCCTGGCCGAAACTATCCCGCTCGTGGTCCTGATCGATGAAGGCAGCGCCAGCGCCTCGGAAGTGCTGGCCGGCGCGATCCGCGACGATGGACGCGGCATCCTCATCGGCCAGACTTCGTATGGCAAGGGCACCGTGCAGACCTGGCAAGGGTTAAGCAATGGCGGCGGCGTGCGCCTGACCATTGCCCGCTGGCTGACGCCCAACAGAACGTGGATTCATGGGACTGGTCTGGAACCGGATTATTTTATTCCTTTGCCGGATACTACATCGGAGCAAGACTTTGTGGATACGCAGCGGCAGGCGGCTGTTGACTACTTGCTGGGAGAGAAAATCATCAGTGTGCCGCCAATTGTTGAACCGGAGGGATGAGCTGTTAGCCATAAGCCGTAAGCTGTATTGCGTGAGGCGCGTTTCGTGTTTTGGGGATAGGGCGACGGTTTATGAGGTCTGACGGTGTTTGGCGTGGTTGGCCTGGGCGAGGATGGATTCGGCGCCGCCGCGGGCGTGTACGCCCTGTGTGCCCAACATGGCGGCCAGTTCAGTGATACGGCCGTTGCGGTCCAAATCTTCTACGGCCGTAATCGTACGGCCGTCTTTCACTTGTTTGCTCACGTGGAAATGGGCGTCGCCATACCCGGCCAACTGCGGCAAATGGGTGACGACAATGACCTGGTGCTGGCCAACGGCCGTTAACCCCCACAATTTTTGCCCAACCACATCGCCTACACGGCCGCCAATCCCCTGATCAATCTCATCGAAAATCAGCGTTGGCGTAACATCGACTTGAGCCAGAGCCGTTTTTAAGCCCAGCATCAGGCGCGCCGTTTCGCCGCCGCTGGCCACCTTGGCCATCGGTTTCAGCGGCTCACCGGGATTGGTGGAAAGTAAGAACTCCACCTTATCAATGCCCGATTGATCGTAAGCCAGGCGTTCGTTGCCCACAAAAGCGCCATTAGCCGCCGGTTCGGTCTGGAAATCGACCTGGAAACGCGCCCCGCTCATGCTCAAATGCGCTAATTCCGCTTCCACGGCCACGGCCAACGTTTGCGCCGCCGCCTGCCGTTGTTGAGACAGTGCTGCCGCCAGCTGCCCAATTTGCCGCAAACGCTTCTCTTCTTCTTTCTCCAAAGCGGCGATGCGTTCTTCGCTGTGGGTGATGGTGTCCAGCTCTTTTTCTGCTTGTTCGCGCATGGTTAGCAGCTCCGCTTCGTCGGCTGCCTGGTATTTGCGTTTCAGCGTGTGGATCAATTCCAATCGTTCTTCGACAAAATCGAGTCGTTCCGGATTAAATTCCAGGCTGTCCAGATAGCGCTGCAAATGGGCGGCCAGCTCGCTAACCTGGAATGCCAGGCCCTGAAGCTGTTCCAACTGCGGTTCCTGAGCCGAGTCCACCCGCGCCAACTGAATCAGCGCGCGTTCGGTTTGGCCCAAAAGGTCAATGGCGGCCGGCGTTTCGTCGTCGACGCCGGAAAGGAGGGCCAGGGCTTCGGCGGCGTGGCGCGTGAGGTGTTCGGTGTTGCTCAGGCGGGTGCGTTCATCGCGCAGGTCATCGGTTTCGCCGATTTGCAAGTTGGCGGCGCTGATTTCCTGGATTTGGAAGGTGAGCATGTTGATGCGCTGGACGCGTTGGCGTTCGTTTTGTCGCAGGGCGGCCATCTCTTTTTGCACTTGCTGCAACCTGCTGACTTCTTTGGCCACCGCTTCCCGCTCTTTTTCCAATCTGGCGAAGGAATCCAGCAAGGGTAGGTGGGAGCGGGGTTTGAGCAGGGAGAGGTGTTCGCCTTGTCCATGAATGTCGATGAGTGGCGCGGCGACTTCGCGCAGGAGGGAGAGGCTGACGGCACGGCCGTTAATGCGACAAATGTTACGGCCGTTCATGCGCAGCTCGCGCGCCAGCAGCACTTCCTCGCCGGCTTCATCCTCTAGGCCCTCCGCTTCCAAAAGGGGGAGAACGGCCGTTTGCAATTCCCGCGACAGCGAAAAAGTGGCTTCCACATACGCGGTTTCCGTACCGGCGCGCACCATGTTCGTATCGGCACGCCCGCCCAAAACCAGCATCACTGCGTCCAAAATGATCGATTTACCAGCGCCGGTTTCGCCTGTCAGCACATTAAAACCAGGCTTGATCTGCAAACGCAGCTCATCGATGATGGCAAAATTGCGAATAAAAAGCTCTAGTAGCATGGATTCATCATCAAAACCTGGCAGCCCTCTTGAATCTCCCAGGTTTCAGCGCTATCTCATCCAATAAAACGCGGAACTGGAGGCGACAAAGGCATAAATCCCCGGCACAAGCAAGCTGAACAACGCTCCCAATCCGCCAAACAAGATGCCGATCAGCATGGGAAATGCGGGTATGACCACGCCTACAATCACCATTGTCGCCACGATATGCGGAATATAACGGCCGCGCCGCCCGCCAATGACACGGTAGGTAAGCCTGGCGACAAAAGCCCCAACGCCGCCGGCCACAAACAGCACAATGAGCACCCAAAAGAAGCCGCCGCCAAAGTTAACCACCACAAAACCAGCCAACAGGCTCAATATAAAGGAAACGACGGAAGCCACCAGGTAATCGATTTTAGTCGCCGTAAAAAATTTCTCTTCGAGGTTATACAGGCACTCCGGGCAAATGTAGCCCACGGGCGTTTTGTTGGCGCAGTCGATGCATATGGGTTTGTTGCAGCTGTAACAACGCAAGGAAGTATCTCGTTCCGGGTGGCGGTAGCAGTAGAGGATAAACTCGTCGTCTTTTTCGCCTAACGAAGCTGGTTCTGTTTGTACGGCCGGAGCCGGGGGTTGGGTTATGGCTGGGCGTGTGGGGGAGACGGCCGTTTCCGGTTCGCTCGTCTCGGCCACTTCTGGCAGCGGTTCGCCCGCCACACCAGCCTGCGCCACCACATTTTCGGGGTCCAGCGCCAATGCCTGCTGGTAAGCCCGCTCTTTTTCAGCCGCGTCTGTGGATAATTCACCCAAACCCAGCCACGCTTCGACCAAATTTGGCTCTTCGGCCACAATCTCCCGGTACAATTGCGCTGCGGCAGCGCGTTTGCCAGCGTTTTTTGTTTTCTCTGCCTGACGCAGCAGCGTGCGTAGGCGCGGTTCGCTCATATTCATAAATAAATCTATCCTTCCGATTGCGGGCGCAGGTAGCCCAGACGTCGCATTAAGCGACGGTAAAAATAACCCGAACTCTCCACTCGCGCAAAATAACTGTGATTGTGATGCTTGCGAATCACCACTTCGTCGGCGCTTTCCAGGTCCAGGCCGTCTTGTCCATCGGCCGTCAGCATGGCTTCGTGGCCCATTTGCACCTGAATGGTGATTTCTGCCTCTTCGTGCAGCACCAGGGCGCGGTCCAGGCTCAGATGGGCGGCCACCGGCACAACCACGAAATTTTGTAACTGCGGCGGTAGAAGCGGCCCGCCAGCAGCCATCGAATAAGCGGTAGAACCGGTTGGTGTGGCCACGATCAGCGCATCGGCGGTGTAGGTGGTGACGTGGTCGCCATCGACGCTGAGGTGCAAATGCAGCACGCGCGCCTGCTTGCCCCGGCCAATAACCAGATCGTTCAGAGCGCTAAAGGTATTGATGATCTGGCCGTTGCGTCGCAAGGAGGCTTGCAGCATCAGTCGTTCCTCGATCCAATACTCGCCTTGAATCACTTTGGCTAATTTTTCGCGCCAGTCGTTGGGGTGGGCTTCGCTGAGGAAGCCTACGCGGCCTAAATTGATGCCCAGGATGGGAATTTTGTGTGGCAGGGCCAGTCGGGCGGCGTGCAGTGTGGAGCCGTCGCCGCCGAGTACCAGGAGGAGATCGGCGCCGGCGAGGGCTTCGCTGAAAGCAGCTTCTTCCCAGGCGGAGGCGGTCCAGGCGTCTACGCCGCGCTGTTTGAGCCAGGCTTCAATTTCTGCGGCCAGGGCTTGTGAGGCGACGATTTTGGGATGGTAGAGTATGCCGAAGATAGTCATGATATTTTGGGAGCAGTTGGCTTGCCGCTTACAGCTTCGTTACGACATCGGATAAAGGAATTTGGGTCTGGTCGCCGCCATCTAACGGCCGTACCGTCACCATGCCTGCCGCTACTTCGTCTTCACCAAGGATGAGGACGGTGCGCACGCCCCAGCGGTTGGCTTCGCGCATCTGGCTTTTCAGGCTGCGTTTGTCGCGGGCGAAGGCCAGCCGGACGCCGATGCCGGCGGCGCGGAGTTGATAGGTGAGGGTAACGGCCGTTTTCTTCGTCACCCCGCCAAAATGGGCTACCAACACGGTCGGTTGGGGAGTTGCCGGCGCTTCGATGCCTTGCTCTTGCAAGCCCAAAATAATGCGCTCGATGCCGCTGCCAAATCCCACGCCCGGCGTAGACGGCCCGCCAATCGCCTCGGCCAGCCCATCATACCGGCCGCCGCCGCACACGGCCGCCTGCGCCCCAATGCCTTCGGCCCACACTTCAAAGACCGTTTTTGTGTAATAATCAATCCCGCGCACCAGCCGAAAATTGATGGTGTAGCTCTGGTCCAGCGCTTCCAGCAGGCCGCGCAAATCGGCCAGATGGGCGGTGCAGTCATCACACAAATGGTCGATGATGTGTGGCGCTTCGGCCAGCAGTTTGTCCATGCCTGGCTCTTTGCTGTCTAGCACGCGCAAGGGATTTTTGCTCAGGCGTTCTTTGTCGATGGCTGCCAGTTTGTCCTGGTGGTCGGCCAGATATTGAGTCAGCGCCTGGATGTAGACTGGTTTGCAAGTGGGGCAGCCGGTGCTGTTGAGTTGAAAGGTCAGCCCTGTGTAACCCAGTTCACGATAAAGATTCATGGCCAACATCATCACTTCCAGGTCGGCGGCGGGGTCTAGCTCGCCCAGAATTTCGGCGTTGAACTGGCTGTGCTGGCGATAGCGGCCGGCTTGCGGCCGTTCGCGGCGGAAGATGGGGCCAATGGAAAACAATTTGACCGGCTGCGGCCAGGTCATCATGCCATTTTCGATGAAGGCGCGGACAAATCCCGCCGTAAATTCTGGCCGCAGCGTGATGCTGGTGTCGTCGTCTTCTTCGATGGTGTACATCTCTTTTTGCACAAAGACATCGGACGCCGTGCCCATGCCACGGGCAAAGAGAGGGGTATATTCGATGATGGGGACGTCGATGTGTTGAAAACCGTAGCGTTGCGCCAGGTCAGTGGCTTTGTCGATGACAAAATCCCAGTAGCGTTGATCTTCTGGCAGCACGTCTTGCATGCCGGTCGCTCGTTGTATTGCTGTCAAAATAGCCTCCGATGGTTTAACTAAACCTGAAGGGTTTTCAAAAACCCTTCAGGGCATGATTATACCGGAGACGGCCGTATAAAGTAGGTTAAACCGACAATTCTAAACTGCCGCAATTCACCACATCGCCCTTTGTAAATTCCAATCCGACCTGAAAGCCGGGCAGACAGCAGCCATTGCCAGAAAGGCTCCGGTCTGGCTATTCCAGGTATAATTCCATTCAATCGCAGCATCTTCACCGCAAGACGGCATATTGAGGAGAAAATCATGACATCCGACACCTTGCAAGACCCAAATGACCAGGCCAACGAAAACCAGGAACTGAAGAGTATCAACTATGAAATGTTCATCCTTGCTCTTTCGGTTCTGTCTCTGGTTAATTTAGTCCTGGATTTGTTTATTCAAGAAACTGCCCTCATCCAGATCACCATCCTGGCGGACAAAGTTTTGTCGTTCATTTTTCTGGCCGATTTTGTTTATCGCCTGGGCAGCGCGCCATCCAAAAAACGCTATTTCATCCAGGAATTAGGCTGGCTCGATTTGCTGGGCAGTTTGCCTTTCTCTCGCATTCGCATTTTACGGCTGGCGCGAATTATTCGCGCCGTCCGCCTTATGCGTAAATACGGTCTGAAACATATGCTCCACCAGTTTAGCCGCGACCGCGCTGGCAGCGCGCTGTACTCGGTGGCGTTGTTGGTCTTTCTGATGCTGGAGTTCGGGTCGATGGCTATGCTTCGAGCCGAATTGGCTTCGCCGGCAGCCAACATTACCACCTCTGAAGCCGCCGTGTGGTGGTCGTTCGTTACCATGTCTACTGTGGGGTATGGCGATTTTTATCCGGTGACGACGATGGGTCGCCTTGTGGCTGTATTGTTCATTATCATTGGCGTGGGTTTGTTTGGTGTTGTGACTGGTTTTTTGGCCAATGCCTTTTTGGGCGAAGAACAAGCGCCGGAAACTGAAGATACGCCTGATGTAACTCAGCTGTTACTGGAAATTAGGCGCCTGCAAGACAACCAGCAAGCGGCTACGGCGCGGTTAGAAGCAAAGATACACGACTTGGAAACGGCCGTACAAGCCAAGTTAACGTCATAATTTCTGGCTGTGGCAGTTACACACCCGCCATAAAATAAGATACCATTACCCAACCTACTATTATCCACTACCAAGAAGGAGAGCCTGATGGAAATCCCACTGACAATCAACGGTGTACACCAAACCATTCATAGCCATGCGACCGAAACCCTGCGTAATGCCCTACGGCAGGCTGGCTACTTTTCCGTGCGTTATGGCAGCGATGATGGCGCAACCGGCGCAGCCGCCGTGCTGGTTGATGGCAAACTGGTCAACAGCGATACCCTGCTCGTTGGGCAGGTGGTTGGTCATGCCATCGAAACCGTCGAAGGGCTGACCGACCGTGTGGGCGAGCTGCATCCCATCCAAAAAGCGTTCATCGAAACCGGCGCGATCCAGTCCGGTTATTCCACCCCGGCGATGATGTTGGCGGCTAAGGCGCTGCTGGCTTCTAACGCGAATCCCACGGAAACGGCCGTGCGCGACGCCCTCAGTGGGATTCTGTGCCGCGAAACCGGCTACGTTAAACCGGTAGAAGCCATCCTGCGCGCCGCCGCCTACCTGCGCGGCGAAGACGTGCCCCCCTACGAAGGCCCGCAAATCGTCGATGCCACCTACTTTATGGACAACCCACCCGCCGACGACGCCGACGCCACCCCCGACTTCTCCGGCGGCGACGCCACACTCCGCGCTCCGCACTCCACACTCCAAACCAAACCACAAACCGATATTCAGTTGACATCGGGCGTGCCGGAAACGGCCGTTGTCGGCAAACCAGAAATCAAAGTCGATGCCATCAAACTTGCCAAAGGCAACCCCGCCTTCGTGGACGATGTGGACATGCGCGGCATGTTGTACGCCAAGCTGCTCACCAGCCCACACGCCCACGCCCGCATCCTGGACATAGACGACAGCGCGGCGCTGGCTCTACCCGGCGTGCGCGCCGTTATCCACTACAAAAACGTTGCCCGCGTCAAATATGCTTCGGGCGGCCAGAGTTACCCCAACCCGCACCCATATGATCAGGTGAGCTTCGATCATAAAGTGCGCTATGTCGGCGACCGCGTCGCGGCTGTGGCCGCCGACACATTAGCCATTGCTGAAGAAGCGATGAAGCTGATTCAAGTGGCGTATGAGGTATTGGTTCCCGTTTTCGACGAAAACGAAGCCATCCAACCCGGCGCGCCCATCATCCACGACGAACCCGACACGGCCGACATCCACGACCCCAGCCGCAACATTGTCCACCACATCCAGGCCCACCTGGGCAACGTTGAGCAAGGTTTCGCCGAAGCCGATTACGTTTTCGAGCGCAGCTATTACGTCCATCAGGTGCAGCAAGCGCCCATCGAGCCGCACATCGCCATCAGTTGGTGGGATGAGGACGAGCGCCTGGTTATTCGCACCTCAACCCAAGTGCCGTTTCATGTGCGGCGCATGGTTGCGCCGCTGCTGGGGCTGCCTGTGCGCCAGATTCGGGTCATCAAGCCGCGCATTGGCGGCGGCTTTGGCGTGAAACAAGAGATGCTGATCGAGGACATTGTGGGGCATCTGACCATCAAAACCGGCCGTCCCGTGCGTCTGGAACTGACCCGCAGCGAAGAATTCCGCAGCAGCCGCACACGTCACCCACAATCTATCACCTGGAAGACAGGCGTGATGAAGGATGGCAGCCTGCACAGCCAAAAATTCACCGTCGTCGCCAACACGGGCGCGTATGGCACGCATGGCCTGACGGTGCAAACCGTCACCGGACTGCGCGGCCTGAGCAGCTACAACTGCCCCAACCGGCAGTATGATTGTGTTGTCGCCTACACCAATCTGCCTGTGCCTGGCGCGTATCGCGGTTACGGCGCGCCCCAGGCGCTCTTTGGCCTGGAAGTGCATATGGACGAAATTGCCCACGAGTTGGGTCTGGACCCGATTGAATTCCGGCGCAAAAACTGGGTGCAGGCCGGCGACCCCATGCCCATCGCCCCGCTGTTGGGCGAAGGCGAGAAGGAAACGGTCACCGTCGTGCCTACCATTGAATCGTGCGGCCTGAATGAGTGTTTTGCCCAGGGCATGAAAGCTATCGAGTGGGAGCGCAAATTCCAGCCGGGCTGGCACGAGGTTCCTGGCAAACCCCATGTGCGGCGCGGCCTGGGCGCGGCGATGTGTATGCATGGCACGGCTATCCCTGGCCTGGATATGGGCGGCGCGTCGATCAAAATGAACGATGACGGCTCGTTTAACGTGCTGGTGGGGGCCACCGATTTGGGCACAGGATCGGACACCGTGCTGGCGCAGATGGCCGCTGAGGTGTTGGGCGTGCCGTTGGCGGACATTTTGATGTATTCCAGCGACACGGATATGACGCCGTTTGACGTGGGGGCGTATGCCAGCAGCACGACGTATATTTCGGGCACGGCCGTTAAACGCGCCGCCGAACAAGTCGCCGATCAGATCCGCGAGCGAGCCGCCCTGATGCTGGGCCTGGACAGTTGGGACGAGATCCGGCTGGAGGATAAGTTGGCGGTGGCGGGAGACGGCCGTTCCGTTACTCTGGAAGCCATCGCCCTGCACAGCCTGCATCAGGCCGATCAGCGGCAGATTATGGCGAATGCGTCTTACGTCAGCGTGGCTTCGCCGCCCCCCTTTGCCGGGCAGTTCGCCGAAGTGGAAGTGGACATGGAGACCGGGCAGGTCACGGTGACGAAGCTGGTCATGGCTGTGGACGCCGGTGTGCCCATCAACCCGCTGACGGCCAGCGGACAGGTGGAGGGCGGCATGGTGCAGGCGCTAGGTTACGGCCACTGCGAAGAAATGGCTTATGACGAAACCGGCAACCTGATCAACGACGAATTTGGCCCTTACCACATTTATCGCGCAGACGAAATGCCCTGGATGAAAGCGATTCTGGTGCAGACAAATGAACCGACCGGCCCGTTTGGCGCGAAAGCCATCGCTGAAATTCCCAAGGATGGCGTGGCTCCCGCCCTGGCCAACGCAATTTTCGATGCCACCGGCGTGCGTCTGCGACGCATTCCGTTTACCCCGCAGCGGGTGTTTGCGGCTTTGCAGCACTCGTCTGGTTGAAATTTGCCGGTTTTGGGGCTGACGCTGGAGCTGGTAAACACCAGCTTGGGAAATTAAAAAGAAAAAATTCATAACAATGTGCAAAAAGGGCTTGATTAACTGCCCTTTTTGCGTTTCAATATAGAACTCTACCTTTGCACATTTTAGAAATAGGACGCGCGTCTTCATGGATGCGGCGGATAAACGCCGATTTTATACCGGTTTATCTGCGTACCATTCATAAATCTGCAAACATCGTGTAGAAGTGGCGCCGGCTGATCGGCGAATTTATCTGTTGTAATATCAGATAGGTTTAATATCTGCCTGCATCGTGGGCTAAAGAAGTTAAGGCGCAATTTTTTGTGGCCTTGTTTGTTTTGATTGAGGGGTTTACACAATGGGTGAGCATCCTGTCAAAGACCATCTAAATCTTGACGAATATCTCCTCCGGCTTGGCAGTCAGACCATTGTAATTTTTCACATGTAGTAGGAATTCAGTTGAATAGTGGGTTTCATGGATGATCACATGGTTTTACATCAATGGGTTTTGGCCGAGTACCAGGATGTACTGCTGTCTCTGCCAGATGGCGCAATCATTGTAGATACTGTCGGCGTGATTGCCTGGGTGAACCCTGCCGTGCTGGTCATTTCGGGGTATGCGGAGTATGAATTGCTTGGTGAGCAAGTTGAAATGTTGATTCCGGAACGCTTTCAATTGGCTCATTTGGGTCATAGGTCTGCTTATAACGGTCACCCCTGGCCTCGTCCGATGGGGATGAGTGGGGAACTTGTTGTGCAGCACAAACAGGGTTATGAAGTGCCAGTACAAATTAGTCTGATTCCCTGGCAAACGGAAGACCGCGTGTTTGTGACGGCTTTTTTGCGGGATATGAGTGAGCAAAAAGCGCTTGAAACGGCCGTGCAACAATCCAACGAACGCCTGGAACGAGAAGTAAAGGAACGGACAGCTGATCTACTGGAGGCCAACCAAAAACTCCGCGAAGAAATTTTGGAAAAACTGCGCGTGGAGTCCGAACTGCGCTTGTTGAGCGCGGAATTGGCCAGACGGCAAGAACTTTTGGTGGAAGAGCTGCGTTCTCTGGAAACATATTCACATTCTCTCGCGTCGAAAATCACCGCACGCACTTACCAATTGTTGCCGCTGGATGAAAGTTTGCCGGAAACTTTTCGGCAGCTAACCATGGAATATGAATCTGTTTTAGAGATGGCTTTGCAGATAAAAACATATAAAAGTGATCGGAGTTTGTCGGAAAAACTGCGTGCGCTGGCCGAACAGCTCGGTTCTTTAAATGCTGGGCCGCAAGATGTGACGCATCTGCACAGTCTGGCGTTGACCCAAAAAGTGACGGGCGTTCCCCAGTCAAAAGCGGCCGTTTATTTTCAGGAGGGCCGGTTGTTGGTGTTACAGTTGATGGGATACCTGGCAGCTTATTACCGCAGCTATTCTTTGGATTTCTTGCGCAAACACACATCTGCCAATGTCGCTGCAGATGGTCTTGGGGACACGGAGGATCGAGATCATGGGGGTTGAATACATTCTCAAATTATATGTCACAGGTCAGACGCCGCGCTCACAGCGGGCAATCGAGAATTTGTACCGGACATGCGAGGAGGCGTTAGACGGCCGTTACAACATAGTCATCATCGACGTCTTAGAAAACCCGGCCTCAGCCGAAGAGGAAAAGATCATGGCCACGCCAACCCTCATAAAAGTCTCCCCGCTTCCCCTAAGACGAATCATCGGCGATCTATCTGACACAGAAAAAGTACTTGCAGGGCTAGATTTATCTACACATCATGCGCGTCCAATGCATAGAGGAGGCCACCTAGAATGAATGACAACCCATTAAACCCGATTAGCAAAATAAAAACTGGAATTCCCGGATTTGATAACATCACCCACGGCGGCTTGCCCAAAGATCGTACAACGTTGATTTCCGGCACGGCTGGCAGCGCAAAAACCGTTTTTGCTGTGCAATTTTTGGCCGCCGGCATCGAAAAATCTGATGAAGCTGGCGTGTTTGTTACCTTTGAAGAATCACCAGCCGACATTCGCCAAAATATGGCCAGTTTTGGGTGGGACATTCGCCAGTGGGAAGAGCGCGGCCAATGGGCTTTTGTGGATGCTTCACCACAGATTGCCGAAGAAATAATCTTTGCGGGGAGTTATGATCTCGGCGCGTTGCTGGCCCGAATTGAATATGCGGTGAATAAAACCCAGGCTTCCCGCGTGGCCGTGGATTCGTTAGGCGCAATTTTTACCCAACTGACCGATTATGGGTCGATTCGCCATGAGTTGTTTCGGATTGCCTCGGCCTTGAAGCATATGGGGGTAACGGCCGTTCTCACCGCTGAGCGCATCAATGAATACGGCGAAATCGCCCGCTATGGCGTCGAAGAATTTGTCGCCGACAACGTCATTATCCTCCGCAACGTGCTGGATGATGAAAAACGGCGGCGCACCATCGAAATCCTCAAATTTCGCGGCACATCACACCAAAAAGGGGAATACCCCTTCACCATCATGCCCGATTCCGGCATTTCCATCATCCCCCTGTCGGCCATCGAGCTAAAACAAAGCTCGTCGGATATTCGCATAACCTCCGGCAACGAAAAACTGGACGACATGTGCGGCGGCGGTTTTTTCCGCGATTCCATCGTCCTGGTGTCTGGGGCCACCGGAACGGGCAAAACCCTCATGGTCACCGAATTTATCGCGGGGGGCGCAATTAAAGGCGAACGCTGCCTGCTGTTCGCTTTTGAAGAAAGCCGCGAGCAGCTCTTCCGTAACGCCACCGGCTGGGGCGTCGATTTTCGCCGCATGGAGGAAGAGGGCCTGCTAAAACTGGTTTGTCGATACCCTGAAGTCGCTGGCCCGGAAGATCACCTCATCAACATGAAGGCCGAAATTGAACGGTTTGCGCCCAACCGAATCGCCGTAGACAGCCTGTCTGCTTTGGAACGAGTCGCCACCGTGAAGGGTTTTCGTGAATTCGTAATTGGCCTGACCTCGTTTATTAAGCATCAGGAAACGGCCGGGCTTTTCACCGCGACGACGCCGTCCATTATGGGCGGCACTTCGGTGACAGAAGCCCACATCTCTACCGTTACCGATTCCATCATCATGCTGCATTACGTGGAAATGTACGGTGAAATGCGTCGTGGATTGACAGTCCTAAAAATGCGTGGATCAATGCACGATAAAAACATTCGCGAATTTTCTATCGACGGCCGTGGCATGCACATCGGCAGAGCGTTCAACAACGTCACCGGCATTCTCGTCGGCAACCCAACCTACATCTCACAAAGCGAAATAGAACGTGTAAGCAATTTGTTCCAGGATGATCCTGATGTTTGAGGAATTAGAGCTAACTAGCTCGCGTCCTGTAGATTGGTTCGATGCCTAACGCCGGCCCAATCTGTTGCGAGTTGTACAAGCGCTAATCTAAAAACAAGCCGCGTTTTATGATCCAGATAGATTTCGGCGATACACAGACATCGCGCAATGCCTGTGTATCTCCCTTTGCGAGCATCTGTTTGAGGACAGGTTTGCTAGACAATATGAACGAGAAATTGTTACAGGCGAGCGAAAATCGCTTCCGTAAGGTGATAGAAGCAAACGCAGACAGCGTGGTCATTGTCGATGCGGTGGGCATCATTCATTATGTCAATCCGGCGGCTGTCAACCTTTTTGCGCGTGATCAGGCCGACCTGATCGGCGCTATGTTTGGATATCCTGTTGTGGCGAATGAAACCACGGAGATAGACATTATCAATCCTGATAGCGTTATCAAAGTGGCCGAGATGAGAGTGGTTGAAATTGTGTGGCGGCAAGAAATTGCCTACCTCGCTTCTTTGCGTGACATAACGGATCGCAAACGAGACGAAGAGGGCTTGCGCGCCCGCGAACATTTTCTAACCTGGTTAAATGAGATCACCCGCGCTGCACTGGAGACGCCGGATTTTTTCGCCATGCTCCAGATTTTTGCCGAACGCCTGGGCGAATTGTTTGGCGCAGATGGCTGCAATATCACGTTGTGGCATGAAGAACGGCAAACGGCCGTTGCCGGAGCCATCAGCAGCGCCTTATCGCAGGAATTGTTCCTGCCCGATCCAGATGTCCGCCAAAAAACCATGACAGAAGCCGTTCTAAAATCCGGCCGCGCATTTGTGTTGGAAAACGTCGGTCATTCCCCGTACGCCGCCACGCACACGGCCATGTTGTTTCCCAGCCAATCCATTATGGCGCTGCCGCTGATCGCCGGCAGCCAAAAATTGGGCGCGGCCTTCATCATCTTTCTCGCGCCCCACCACTTTACTCCAGACGAGATTCAGAAGGGAGAGCAAGTTGTCAGCCACATTTCCCTGGCCCTGGCCAAAGCCCAGGCCCTAAAGGCTGAAAAAGAGCAGCGCGAACTGGCCGAAACGCTCAGCAAAGTGATCGGCGCGTTAAGCGGCAGTCTGGCTCCCAAGCAGGTGTTGGGGGTGATTTTGGCGCAGTTGGCCCAGGTGGTAGTGTATGACACAGCGTCCGTTTTGCTGCTGATCGACAATAAGCTGGAAAATGTCGCCTTCCATGCCAACGGGCCGGAAACGGCCGTTCCCCCCAGCCACCTCAACCTGACGCCGGCCCACATCAAACAGGTATTCACTCAACTGGAACCGGTTATTGTATCTGCGGGCCATGAAGCGGAAGCGGAGCAACGGCCGTTGCCCCCCGGCGGCGTGAGTTGGCTCGGCGTTCCCCTCATCATCAAAGGCCAGGCCATTGGCCTCCTCAGCCTCACCAAAGGCGAAGCCGCTTACTACATCCCAAAAGACGCCGCCATCGGCCTGGCATTCGGCCAACACGCCGCCGTCGCCATCGTCAATGCCCAGTTACACGAACAAATTCACCAATACGCCGATGAATTGGAAAACCGCGTCAATCACCGCACCCAGGAACTGCGCCAGGCATATGTCCAACTACAAGAACTCGACCGCCTCAAATCAAAATTTATCGACGACATCTCCCATGAACTGCGCACGCCATTGGCGAACCTCATGCTTTATATCGACCTCTTGCGCAAGAGTCCAGTTGAAAAATACCCCCACTACCTCGATGTTCTGAACCTCCAAACAGGTCGCCTGATCGAGCTGGTGGAAAGCATCCTCAGGTTATCTCAACTCGATTTGAATCAAGACAATGAAACCTGGACGCGCGTCAATCTCAACGATGTGGTCGCCCATGTTTTAGACAAATACCAATTTCAGGCCCGGCGCAAAGGACTGAAACTGTCGTTTGCGCCCCACACCGACTCTCTTTCCGTGCGGGGCAGCTTCAAACAACTTGCCGAAGTTACGACCATTTTGTTGGAAAACGCCATCAAATACACCGAAACCGGCGAAATCCGGCTGAGCACATTTGCTAATCCCGCTGCCAACAGCGCCTGCCTGCAAATCGAAGATACCGGCATGGGTGTGGCCGACGACGACATTCCGCACTTGTTTGATCGTTTCTATCGCGGCCGGGGAGCCAGCCAATCCAATATGCCCGGCATGGGATTGGGGTTAAATATTGCCCAAAGTATTGTCACCCTGCATAATGGGTCCATTGAAGTGAGCAGTAATTTGGGTATTGGCTCTCGTTTCCGCGTGGGTTTGCCTCTGCTCTAACCCAATCGAATGAGCGAAACCCGAACTCCGTATCCTATTATTTATCGGACCTTGCCAAAGTCAAAACCTAGCCTGCGGCCAATGGCCCACAGCCAATGGCCCACAGCCAATGGCCCACAGCCAATGGCCCACAGCCAATGGCCCACAGCCAATGGCCCACAGCCAATGGCCCACAGCCAATGGCCCACGGCCAATAGCCCACGGCCAATAGCCCACGGCCAATAGCCCACGGCTTACACCTAACAATATAATTTGAGAGGCCCCATGATTGATTTTACCCTACTAGAAACTACCATCCATGATCTACAAGCCGGGATGAGCAACGGCCGTTTCACCGCCCGCGCTCTGGTCGAACAGTATCTGGCCCGCATTCAGACGCTGGATCCACAAGTCAACGCCATCGTCGAACTCAATCCCGACGCCCTGGCCATTGCCGACGCCCTGGACCGCGAACGCGCGACCCAGGGGCCGCGCGGCCTGCTGCACGGCATCCCCATCCTTCTCAAAGACAACATCGACACCGCCGACGCCATGCAAACCACCTCCGGTTCCTTGGCGCTCGCCGGTTCCATCGCCCCGCAAGACGCTTTCCTGGTAACTCAACTGCGCGCCGCCGGCGCAATCATCCTCGGCAAAGCCAATCTCAGCGAATGGGCCAACTTCCGTTCGACGCGCTCCTCCTCTGGCTGGAGCAGCCGCGGCGGGCAAACGCGCAATCCGTACGCCCTGGACCGCAGCCCATGCGGTTCCAGTTCCGGCTCGGCCGCGGCAGTGGCGGCCAATTTCTGCGCCGCCGCCATCGGCACAGAGACAGATGGCTCCATTGTCTGCCCATCACACGCCAACGGAATTGTGGGCATCAAGCCCACGCTTGGGCTTGTCAGTCGTTCGGGTGTCATTCCCATTGCCCACAGCCAGGATACAGCCGGGCCGATGGCCCGCACCGTTGCCGACGCGGCCATTTTGCTTGGCGCAATCACCGGCGCAGACCCCCGTGACCCGGAAACGGCCGTTTCCCCCCATCCCGCCACCACCGATTACACTTCCTTCCTCGACAAAAATGGCCTGCAAGGGGCGCGCATTGGCGTTGCCCGAAACTTTTTTGGCCACAATCCCGACGTGGACGCCCTCATGGAACAAGCCATCGTCGCCATGAAAGCGCAGGGCGCAGAAATTGTCGATCCCGCCAACCTGGATTCTCTGGATGGGTTTGGCGAGTCGGAAGTGACGGTTTTGCTGTACGAATATAAAGCCGATCTGAACGCTTATCTGGCGACTTTAGGGCCAGACGCGCCGGTGAAAACCATGGCCGAGGTGATCGCTTTTAACGCGGCCGACCCCGCTGTCATGCCTTATTTTGGGCAGGAGCGAATGCTGGCGGCGCAGGAAAAAGGGCCGCTGACGGAATCCGCCTATCTGGAAGCGTTGGCCGCCAATCGCCAGCAGGCGCGGCAGGAAGGCATCGACAAAGCGCTGCAAACCCATCGCCTGGACGCCATCATCGCCCCGACCGGCGGCCCGGCCTGGCTTATCGACTGGGTGAATGGCGATCATCACGGCGGCGGCAGTTCGTCGCCGGCGGCTGTGGCCGGCTACCCCAGCATCACGGTTCCGATGGGATTCGTGCGGGGTTTGCCGGTGGGTATCTCGTTTATCGGCGGTCAGTACCAGGAAGGCATCCTTATCCGGTTGGCGTATGCTTTCGAGCAGGCCGTGCAGGCCCGCCGCCCGCCCAAGTTTGAGCCGACGGTACCATTTGCCGCGCAGATGAAACGGCCGTTCCCTTCCGCCCTGTTCACAGTTCTTGCCCTGCTCTTGCTGGTTCTGATCACTGCCTGCCAGGGCATATCGCCGGCCCAAGACGCGGCAACCGGCGACCCGTCTCCTCTGCCACCGCCAACGCTGTCCGCTCAGGTCGTCACCCCGGAAACAATCAACAATGCACCAAATGACGGCGCCGGAACCCAGCCGTTGACACCGCCTGTCGATCCTATTTCTCCAGAAACAGTGGGGCGCTTAACGGCCGTTACCCGTTTGGGCAACGATCGGGCAACAGAGGTCGTGGTCGATCGCAGCGGTCGTTACCTGGGCATCATTACCACCATCGGCCTGTATGTCTACGACAAAACCGCCTGGACCCTGGTCGATTTTCTGCCGGTAGATGAGCCGATTCGCAGCGCGGCCTTCTCGCCCGACGCCCGTCATCTGGCCGTAACCGACTGGGGAAACACCCAGATCACGCTCTGGGAGTTCGGCAGCGATCAGCCGCCTATCATGCTGGACGGGAACGATGAGCCTGGCGCTCGAGTTGTGTTCTCTCCCTCAGGATTGCTTGTCAGCAGCACCGCCAGCCAGATTGTTGCCCAGGATTGGCAAAATGCGGCCGCGCCTGTCAACCTGGTTTTGGCCCCGGACAACGGCCGTTTAGGGCGCGCATCCTGGTCTGCCAACGGCGAATTCATCGCTGTGCCCGTGCAAACGCAGTCGGGTTATGAAGTGGTTGTGATGCCAACCGACGGCGGCCAACCTTTGCCTGTGCTGCGTAATCTTGAGGGCATGGTGTTGGAACACGGCCGTTTGTCCCCTGATGGCGCCTACTACGCAGCCATTGTCACAGACCCAACTTTGCAACGCGACAACGCCCTGCTCATCTGGCAAACAGACACCCCCGACGCACGCTACCAGGTTCCCGTCGGCCAATTTGTCGCCGAAACCAATTGGGACTTCGCCACCGACAGCCGATCGCTGGCTGTCACCACAATGTCCGAACAAATTGAAACCATTCAACTGGAAAGTGGTCAAAGTACAGCCGCCCTACCCATTGCCAGAGCCGTGGCCAGCGCTTCAGAGTTGAAGATTATTTTCGATGGGCAGCACATCGTTGTAGCCTTAGATGATGGCTCCCTAAACGTCTGGAAAGCCACCGAACTTGGGCTGGATCGCTTCCTGGTCGATTCTCGCGTCCCCCTGACCGACCTGCAATTCCTCCCGGAGAACGATCAATTTGTTATTACCGACGAAACAGGTCAGGTAGAAGTTCGCCGACTGCCAGACGGCCGTCTCCTGCAAGCCCTTTCGAACCACGTCTCCAGCGATATTACCGACGCCGTGTTTTCGCCCGACAACGCGGCCATTGCGGTGAGTCTGGCCGGCGGCGGCATCCAAGTTTGGGGGCTGGAGGGTGAATTGCAGAGCACCATCACCGGCCCGCCGGGCAAAGTCGACGTTCTGGCCTACTCGCCAGACGGCCGTTACCTGGCATCTGGCCTTGGCGAACGAATCGGTCCCACAGCCTTTGATGACACCGTGGACATCTGGCAGATGCCGGAAGGCGGGCTGCACACCAGCCTCGGCGGGGAAAAGGAAGACGCGCCCGGCTGCTCCTTCTTCCGTAACAGCCTGGCCTTTTCCTCCGACGGCCAATACCTGGCTTCCGCCTCCCACGATTTCACCGTTGGCTTGTGGCAGGTAAGCGACGGCGCGCTGGTGCACAATTTCCCGGCGCACACCGACTCTGTGCTGGACGTGGCGCTGTCGCCGGACGGCCAATACCTGGCTTCCGCCTCCGAAGACGCCACCATTCGCCTGTGGCGGCTGTCCGATTTCCAATTGGTCCACGAGCTGACCGGGTCGGTGGGTGGTTTTTGGACGATTAGTTTTTCGCCCGACGGCCGTTACCTGGCCGGCGGCGACATGCTGGGCCGCCTCTACCTCTGGGACATGGCTTCCGGCGAACTGGTTCGCACGTTCGAGGGAGAGAAGTACAAACAAAGCGATCTGGCTTTTTCGCCCGACGGCCGTTTGCTCGCCGCCGGCGGCAACGGCGAAGCTATCCAATTGTGGCAGGTAGACACCGGTCAGGTGGTGGGCACCCTAGACGGCCACAGCGGCATCGTGCGGCGCGTGGCCTTTTCCCCCGATGGCTTAATGCTTGTTTCCGTCGGTCAGGACAATGTCCTGCGCCTTTGGCAGGTCCAGTCTTAAACGCCCGGAACACGTAACCAGGCAGCTTCTCTGGAAGCCCTGATACGGCCGTCTAAAAATTGCGTAACGCAGATTGGTCCAATCTCCTAGATTGGACCAATCTTACCAGGTTAAAAACACACGGACCCTTAGGCTCTTACAAATACAGGAACACAAACTTATGAAAATCTTTACACGTCTGAATTTACTCATCCTCGGTCTGCTGCTTCTTGTGGTGGCTTGCGGGCCGCAAACCCATGAATTTGGCGGCCTGTCCTTCGAGGACCCACAAGTTGCGCCCGATTTCACCCTATCAGGCGTCAACAACCAGAGCGTCAGCCTCAGCGATTTTCGCGGCCAATATGTTTTTATCTATTTTGGTTATACTTTTTGTCCCGATTTATGCCCCGACACCATGGCCAAGCTGGCCCGTGTCCGTAAGGAGTTGGGCAACAAGGGCGAACAAATGCAGGTCATTATGATTTCGGTGGATCCCGCCCGCGATACACCAGACAAGTTGGCCGAATATGTCGGCCACTTCGATGACAGCTTTGTTGGCCTGACAGGCAGCGACGAGGAACTTGACGCGACCGGCGCGGCTTATGGTTTGTATTACGATCGCCACGACGGTACACCCGCCACTGGATACCTCATCGATCATACAGCCCGCACGTATTTGCTGGACCCAGACGGCCGTATCATCGTCGCCTACCCACACGAAGCCCTCGACGACGCCATCGAAGCCGATATGCGCTGGCTGCTGAAGCAAAACGGCTAGCGTGAGCTGCCTGATACATCGGAAGAATTAAGGATGCGCTCACTTCGTCTCCGCCGCGACTTAGGGCTACAGGTCCTGGCCCTTTACCTCATCTTCGTGGGTCTGGTTGTGGGCTCCACCCTACTTTTTGAAAATTTTGCCAGCCGCCGCTTGCAAGCCGATGTGCAGGCGGCCGATCTGGCCCTGGCGCGAGCCATCGCCCAAGAAACCAGTACCTTCACCAGCAACGCCTTACAAGCTGTAGGCCGACTGGCCAGCTATCCAGAAGTGATGGACGCCGATACTGCGGGCATGACAGGCATTTTTCGCGCGGTGTTGGATGTGCGCAGCGACGTGAACCTTGTCTACCGGCTGAATGAGCAGGGGATTATGCTTTTTCATTACCCCGTCGAGCCGGGGTCTACTGTGGGCACAGATTTTTCCTTCCGTGACTATTTTCAGCGCGCCCTGACCGCCGATGGCCCCATCCTTTCCAAGGGGCGCATCTCGCCGACGACGAATAAACCGGTGGCCACGGCCGTTATGCCCCTGTGGGATGAGAACGGCCGTTTCCATGGCCTTGTCGGCACCAACCTCAAACTCGAATCGCTCAGCCAAACGCTCAGCAGCATTGTCGGTGAATACCCTTCGCAAGAACAAATGGACATCCTCATCGTCGATGACGTCGGCCAGATTGTCGCCCACACCGACTCCAGCCTGATGCTCAGCGACGCCACCGAAACCATGCCGCAGGTGATAACGGCCGTGCTCAACAACGCCACCGGCAGTCGGATCGCTCCCGATCTAACCGGCGAAGAAATGTTGTACAGCTATGTGCCCATCTCCAGCGCCGGTTGGGGGGTTGTGGTCAGTCGGCCAACGGCCGTGGCCTTTGCCTCGCCCAGCATTTTCCGGCGCGGCGCTCTGCTGGCCATTGTTGTCTTTTTGATTGGCGGCGTCATCTTCTGGCTCATTTTCTCCGAGCGCGTTCTGCGCCCCATCGAGCGGCTGGCCTACTTCAGCCAGACTGTCGGCCTGGAAGAAGCCTTCAGCGAAGATCACCGCCAAAAATTAGCCACCCTCACCAGCCGGCCAGACCAGATGGGTCTGCTCATGCGCAGCATGACTGAAATGCAGCAAGCCATCGAAGCCCGCCTCAACGAGTTGTCCACTTTGTTGGAAACAGGCCGCGCGGTTGTCTCGAGTCTCGATTCGGCGGTGGTGCTGGATACGATTTTGGCTCAGGTAGAACGCTTGTTAGACGTGAACATGAGCGCCGTCTTTGCCTATGATGAAGCGCGCAACATTTTTCGCGTAAGAGCCAGCCGCAACCTGCCCGACTGGTATATTCAACAGGCGGTCATCAACCCCAGCGACCCCAGCTCGATCACCATGCGCACCATCCGCAGCGGGCAGCCCATCCAAATCGGCGACACGGAGACCAATCCCTCGTTTAAGGCGCATCGGGATCGCGCCCGTGCGGCCGGGTATCGCTCGGTAATGGCTGTGCCGCTGTTAACGCAGCACGCGCCCCCGGCAGCGCTGCTCGTTTTCCGGCCTGATCCCCACGAATTTACGCAGCGCGAGGGCAATTTGCTGTACAGCTTTGCCACACAAGCGGCCATGGCCATTGAAAACGCGGCCTTGTTTGCCCGCAGCGATATGCGTTTGCAGGAACAAACCCGCCGCCTGGAAGCGTTGGTCCAATCCATGCAAGACGGCCTGATTTTGGAAAATCTGGAGGGGCGGGTGATTTACGCCAACCGGCGGATTGCCGAATTGTCTGGCCTGCCGCCGGAGCAAATCCAGCAGTCGCCGGTGGATGACGTAATGGCTCAACTGCTCAAGCGTGCGCCGGACAAAGAAAATGCGGCAACGGCCGTTGCCGCCGCCCTCCATCCTAACGGCGAACACAAAGCCAACCTTGCCCTTGTCTACCCGGATCAGACCATCTATTTACGCCTGAAGGTGTTTGAAGTAACCGATTCCCAGGGCCTGCCGCTGGGACGCGGGCGCATTTTGCAAGACATCACCCAGCGCCAGGAATTGGATCGCATGAAATCCAGCCTGATCGCCACCGTTTCTCACGAACTACGAACGCCGCTGGCGGCGATTAAAGGATACGCCACCACCTTGCTGGCCGAAGATGTGGAGTGGGACATGGCCAGTCAGCGGGAATTTTTAGAGATTATTTCGCAGGAATCGGACCATCTGAACAATTTGGTGAACGATTTGCTGGATATGTCGCGGCTGGAAGCGGGGAATCTGACGGTGCGGCGGATTGCCTGTGATTTGGGCGAACTGATCGGCCAGGCGGCGCTGCGGGCGCACCCGCAGCCTGGCGAGCGTCTGTTGGTGAACCTGCCGCCCGATTTGCCGCCCATCTACGCTGATCCGCGCCGCATTGAGGCGGTGCTGCGGAACCTTATCGAGAATGCGGCGAAATATGGCGGCGAGGGACGGATTTGGATAACGGCCGTTTCCCAACCCGCCCACTTAACCATCTATGTGCAAGACGAAGGCCCAGGCATCGATGCGGAACACGCCGAGCGCATCTTTACCAGCTTCTACCGCCAGGAAAATGGCCTGACGCGCAACGCTTCGGGCGCCGGCCTGGGGCTGTCGATTGCCCGTGGATTTGTGCGGCTGCACGGCGGCGAAATCTGGGTCGAACAAACGCCTTCTGGCGCGTGTTTAGCCTTTTCACTGCCGCTGCAATCTTCTGGGCAGCAGTTGGCGTCGTTTGCCGCAAGTGAAGATTAAGGAGTGAAGCGTGGGGCATCATGAGTCCAAATAAATTAACCGTCCTGGTGGTAGATGATGAAAAATCGCTGCGCGATTTTGTCAAGCGCAATCTGGAAGTGCGCGATTATCAGGCGCTGACGGCCGCTAACGGCCTGGAGGCGCTGGCTTTGTTCGAGTCGAACGCCGTCGATCTGGTGATTTTGGATTTGATGATGCCTTATATGAATGGACTGGAAACCATTCGCCGCCTGCGCCAAACGTCGCAGACGCCGATTATCGTACTGTCGGCGCTGGGCGAGGAGGAAGACAAAATTCAGGCGCTCAATCGCGGCGCGGACGATTATTTGACCAAGCCTTTTGGCGTAGGTGAGTTGTTGGCGCGGGTGCAGGCCGTGCTGCGGCGGGCGCAGGTGGCGAAACGGCCGTTCACCGACGCTCTCCTGGTGCGCGGCCCCCTCACCGCCGACATGGACCGCCACGAGATCAAACTCAACCAAAAACCACTCGATCTAACGCCGACCGAATTTAGCTTACTGGTGTATTTTATGGAAAACGAGGGCAAAGTGCTGCCCCATCAAACGATTTTGCGCCATGTTTGGGGGCCGGAATATGGGCAAGAAACAGAGTACCTGCGGGTGTACATCGGCCGGCTGCGGCAAAAAATCGAGCCGGATTCGGCCCGCCCACGCTACTTGCGCACGGAACGAGGCATTGGCTACTCGTTTATCACGTACTAGCCGTATCTGTAGCTGGCTGCCACGCGGCGGGTAAGATTTTTCAAAGTCTGCGGCAAAAGGCGCAAAATGTTATACTATGATCGTTTCCCGTATCCGCAATGGTGCTTCACCGGGTAACAGTTTGGAGTGACAGCAGCCTGAATGGAAGACCTGATCCCATCGAAAGGAACCAAGCACAAATTTCCCATGGCGGCCGTCCCGGACCGCCAACTGCCGCTGATTGCCGGACGTTATGAGGTTGTCAGCCGGTTAACGGGGGGAATGGGGCTGGTCTATCTGTGCCGCGATCAAGAAACCAGCCAGTTGGTCGCCCTGAAAACGTTTAAGCCGGAATATCTCTCCCACCGCGTCGCCCGCGATTTGTTTTTGCGCGAAGGGACCATGTGGGTAGAGTTGGGCAGCCATCCCAACATTGTCCGCGCGCATCGTGTGGAACGTATCGGCGACGGCCGTGAGGTCTACCTCGTCCTGGAATGGATTGTCCAGCCCAAAGGCAAAGACAACCCTTCCCTGCGCGCCTGGCTGCGGCCGGGACGGCCGTTACGCTTACAACAAGCCCTGGCCTTCGCCCTGCACATCACCCGTGGCATGAAATACGCCACCCGCAAAATACCCGGCCTGGTCCACCGCGATCTCAAACCGGAAAACGTCCTCATCGGCCACGACGAAATCGCCCGCGTCACCGATTTTGGCCTCGCCAGCACCCTCACCGGCGTTGGCCCGGAAGTGGCCACCCTGCCCCACGCCGCCGAGTATTTCCTGCGCACGCAGCTGACCCAAGGCGTCGTGGGGACGCCGCTGTACATGGCGCCGGAACAATGGCAGCAGCAGCCGGTGGATTCCCGCGCCGATATTTATGCGCTGGGCTGTATTTTGTATGAAATGCTCAGCGGCCGTTACGCCGCCGATGGGCAGAACAAAGCCGAAATACGCGACATTCACCTCTCCGGCAGCATCAAAGCGCCGCCCGCGCTGCTCCCCCGCGAAGTGGCCGTCTTCCTGCGCAACTGCCTCATGGTCAATCCCGATCAGCGCTACAGGGATTGGTCGATTGTAGAAAACGCCCTGGTTGATCTGTACCACAAAGTCATCAACGATGACGTGCCTTCAGAACGCCTGCCCGGGGATTCGACCCGCCTGGAGCGTGTTGCTCTGGGGCAGTCGTATAACAGCATGGGCATGTCTTATCTGGATATTGGCAAGCTGGATGTGGCCGTGATGTATTTTGAGCAGGCCATCCTCATCGCCCGGTCCGAACGGTCGCTGACGCTGGAAAGCACAGGGTTGGGCAATCTGGGGCTGGCCTATCGGGCGATGGGCTTCACGGAACGGGCGGTAGAGTTTCACGAAGAGCAGTTATCTATTGCCCATGAAATTGGCGACCGGGCGGAACAGGGCCGGTCGTTGGGCGAATTGGGGCGCGATTTTCGCGCGCTGGGTGACGCCCACCGCGCGGCGCGGTTCCATGAGCAGCAGTTGGCCATCGCCCGCGAAATTGGCGACCGGTACAAAGAGGCGGCCGCGCTGGATAGTCTGGCGCTGACCTATCAGCAGTTGGGCAATATCGAGCGCGCCGTTGCCCTGAATAAACAAACGCTGACCATTGCCAAAGAAATTGGCGATCAGGTGCGGGTGAAAAGTGTGCTCAGCAACATGGGCCGCATTTACCTGGAAGGCGGCGATGCCAAAGAAGCGGTGGCGCTGTTTAAACAATCGTTGGATATTGCCTTCCAGTTGGGCGACCATGTTGGCGAGGGTGAGGCTTATGGTGATTTGGGCGATTTGTATCGCTCTGTGGGGCAGCTGGACCGGGCCGTGGAGCTGTATCGGCGGGCGCTGCAAATTGCCAGGGAGAGCAAGAACGGCCGTAAAGAAGTAGACAACCTCTGCCGTTTAGGCGACCTCTATCTGGAAAATGGGGGCACAGAAAAAGCGCTCACCTTTTTTACCGACGCGCTGGAAATTGCCCAGCAGATGAACGCGCAGTCCAGCCGCATGACGGCTCTGGGCAAATTGGGCGAAGTCAATATGCGGTTGGGCGATTATATGAAGGCGGCCAGCTTCCATAAACGCCAGCTTTTGCTGGCGCGTGAACTGAATGACCATCATCAGGGTAAGCTGGCGCTGGTGGGCATTGGCACGGCGTATGAGCGCTGGGGCGATCCCACCCGCGCCATTAATTATTTTGAGCGCCACCTGAAAATTTCGCGCCAAGAAAAGAATTGGCCGGCCGTGGCCGAAATGCTCTATGCCCTGGGCGAGCGTTACCACAAAACCAAGCAGCTTGCGCTGGCGTATGCCGCCTATGAAGAGTATGTGGCGATTGTGCGCCAGGCGGAAGATTATACGGCCGTTGGCGATGGCCTGAACAAAATGGGCAATGTCGTCCGCGACAGCCAAAACGCCAAAGAAGCCATCGACCTCTACAAAGAGGCCGAATCGTTGGCCAAAGAACAAGCCAATCTGGCTGGGGAAGCGTGGGCGGTGAGCAATATGAGTATTGCCTATAACCTGATGGGCAAGCAGTGGCAAGCCTCGCGCCATGCGGACCGCGCCTTGAAGCTGGCCATCCGCAGCGGCGACATCCCGGCGATTGCCCGGACCAATTATCGGCAGGCGCTGGTCATTTTTCGCCAGGAAAAATCAGATAAGGCGCTGCCTTTTGCCCAGCAGGCGCGCCAATTGTATGAGCGTCTGAAAGACCAGGAAATGTTGGATAAAACAGATCGCCTGGTGGCGGCGATTGAAAAGCGGCGCAAAAAGACGGGGATTTTTTCTTGACAGGTCACTTTTAAAGACCTGACAGGTTTCAGAAAACCTGTCAGGTCTTTAAAACACAGTCGCCAGTCCGGGCAGCAGCCCGTCAGCTTTTTCCACAGGTTGCGTGACATCGAAAAGTAAATAGAGACCAGCCTCGCGGGGGTGGGCGTGTTTGGCGCTGGCCAGGCGCAGCTGCTGTTTGTTGACCAGTTTGTAGCCGCCGTCCAGGTCGATGTGGCCGCTGACAAGCACGCGCTGCGGCTGCGGGTAGTCTTCGGAGAGCGCCTGGAGGAAGGCGCGCAGGTGGGCGGGGTAGGCACGGCCGTATTGCAATTCATTCTTGGTAAACAAAGCAGACCACAGCAGGTCCGCGTCCGGGTGGGCGGCCACGGCCGACGCGCCGATCAGGTAATCGTCGTAGCGCGGGTCGTCGGGGTTGGCGACGGCGAAGTAGTTGTGGACGAGGCGGTCGTAGCTGCGGCCGGCCTGGCGGTCGAGCAGTTTGCGTAGTTGGGGGCGGAAGTCGGGGGGGAGGGAAACGGCCGTTTCCGCCAAAATCTCCTCGTGGGACAAATCGAACAACCGCGCCGCCGCGCCTGCTTCGTCTAATCCGGGCGGCGCTCCGGCGTGGGCGATGGTCACGCCGCCTGGCGTGCGCACATACAGCGGCAGGCCGTCTAGCAAGGCCATGATCTCCGCGCGATGCTCGCCCATCGCCCACTCGAAGCGGGGCGTAAACAAATCGTCGCCGCGCATGAGGGTGATGGCGTAGCGGTGGGGGAATTCGTGGTTGCCCATCAGATAGATGAGCCGGTCGCCCAATTCGCGCTTCAGGCGCAGCACGTCCAGGATCATCGCCAGCGAGTCGTCGGGGTGGGGCGGGGTGCGGTGCAGCAGGTCGCCGGCCAGGATGAGGGTGTCGGCACGGCCGTTGGCCCGCAAATCCAGGAAGCGGTCGCGGTAACGGGCATACGCCTCGCCGTCGCCGTGCAAATCGGCCACGACCATGGCCGTGCCAGTGGTCAGCTCTACGATCTGTCTCATGGCCCCATCATCCTACCAAAGCCCCGCAGACTTTTGCCGCTTGTTGGCGGTGGCCCCTTCGCCGGGAGAAATGATTCCTTCATGGGAGAAATGGTTCCTTCACCGGGAGAAGTGGTTCCTTCACCGGGAGAAATGATTTTTTCACGGGAGAAATGACATCTTCACCGGGAGAAATGATTTTTTCACGGGAGAAATGATTTTTTCACGGGAGAAATGACATCTTCACCGGGAGAAATGACATCTTCACCGGGAGAAATGACATCTTCACCGGGAGAAATGATTTTTTCATGGGAGAAATGATTTCTTCACCGGGAGAAATGGCATCTTCTCGCGGCGGGGGCCAACAGGTGTTAGCGGTGGCGTTTTGCCAGTTCGCCGCGCACGTCGTCCCAGGTGAGGTCTTGGGCGGCGAGCATGACGAGCAGGTGATAGACCAGGTCGGCTGTTTCCTCGATGATGCGCTGTTGGCCCTGGCCCTTAACGGCGAGAATGATTTCCACCGCCTCCTCGCCCACTTTTTTGACGATTTCGTCCTCGCCGGCGGCGAATAGGCTGTTGGTGTAGGAACCGGGCTTGGGGTTGATTTTGCGGTTTTGAATGGTGGCAAATAAGGTGTCGATAAAGTCGGTCATGGTTAGTCCTTTGTCGGGTAGTCGAGTAGTCAAGCGGTTGAGACCTGACAGGTTTTCTTAAACCTGTCAGGTCTTAGTCTAGTTGGGTGAAAAAGCAGCTTACTTCGCCGGTGTGGCAGGCGGGGCCGGCGGGGTCTACCAGGATGAGCAGGGTGTCGCCGTCGCAGTCGGCGTAAATGGCCTGGACGCGCTGGACGTTGCCGGAAGTGGCCCCTTTGTGCCACAGTTCCTGGCGGCTGCGGCTCCAGAAGTGGGTCTCGCCGGTTTCCTGCGTCAGGCGCAAGCTCTCGGCGTTCATCCAGGCAACCATGAGGACTTGATGGGTGGCGGCGTCTTGCATAACGGCCGTTATCAGCCCTTTTTCATCAAATATGAGTGCGGAGTGCGGAGTGGCGAGTGGGGAGTTCATTGGCGTACCGGGATTCCTTGTTCTGCTAGATAATTTTTCACTTCGGCGATGGTCATCTGCTTGTAGTGGAACAGCGAGGCGGCCAGCGCCGCGTCCGCGCCGCCCTCGGTGAGCGCCTGGGCGAAGTGTTCCAGACTGCCCGCGCCGCCGGAGGCGATGACCGGGATGTGAACGGCCGTGGCAATCGCCCGTGTCAATGCCAGATCATACCCCGCCTGCGTGCCGTCGCCGTCCATGCTGGTCAGCAAAAGCTCGCCCGCGCCGCGCCGCTCGGCCTCCTGCGCCCAGGCCACCGCGTCCAGCCCCGTCGGCGTGCGCCCGCCGGAGACAAAGACTTCCCATTGCGGCTTGCGGCTTGCGGCTTGCGGCTTGTCGTCGGACTGTTCATGGATTCGACGCGCATCAATCGCCACGACGATGGCCTGGCTGCCGAAGGCTTCCGCGCCCTGGGTGATGAGGTCGGGGTCGCGCACGGCGGCGGAGTTGATGCTGATTTTGTCCGCCCCGGCGCGCAGCAGGGCGCGCATGTCGTCCACGGTGCGGATGCCGCCGCCGACGGTGAAGGGGATGAAGACCTGTTCGGCGACCGCTTTGGCCATCTCGATGACGGTGTCGCGGGCCTCGTGGGTGGCGGTGATGTCCAGAAAGACCAGCTCGTCGGCGCCGGCTTCGTCGTAGACTTTGGCCTGCTCCACCGGGTCGCCGGCGTCGCGCAGTTCTACGAAGTTGATGCCTTTGACGACACGGCCGTCTTTTACGTCTAAACAAGGGATGATGCGTTTGGCTAACATGATTGATGCGTAAGGCGTGAGGCGTGATTCGTAACCTGAAGAATCACGCCTCACGCCTCACGTATTCCTCCTCATATAGTAATTTCAATCCGGTTCCCATCCGGGTCCAGGATGACGCTTTCGTAGTAGCCGTCGCCGGTGCGGCGGGGGTCGCTGAGGACGGGATAGCCGTCGTGGCGGAGGCGTTCGGTCAGTTGATCAACGGCCGTTTCCTCGCCGACGCTCATTGCCAAATGGATGTAGCCGAGATGTTGGGTAACGGCCGTGTTCGGATTGGCCCCCATGCCGTCCATCTGCATCAACTCCAGCCGCGCCCCATCATCAAAGCTGACGAAGTAGGAGCGGAAGCCGGTGCGCGGGTTGGTGTAGAGGGGGGAGGAACGGCCGTTGAAATACCGCTCATAAAATTCCCGCATGGGTTCCAGTTGATTGGTCCAGATGGCGACGTGGTCGATTTTCATAGGCGATTTCTGATGCGTGAAACGTGATGCGTGAACAGCGTGGGTCACGCATCACGCATCACGCTTCCTCCTCAGTCAAAATACGATGCAGCTCGTCCAACTGCCGAATCGTGTACGTCACGGGCAGGGTGGCCGGTTTGCCCGCCGGATTATACCAGCAGGTGTCGAGGCCATAGTTTATGCCGCCCTGCATGTCCGAACTCAGGCTGTCGCCGATGATGAGGACCTCGGCCTTGGCGGGCTGGCCCATGCGGGCGAAGGCCACGTCAAAAATCGCCGGGTCCGGCTTGGCCACGCCCACCTCTTCCGAGATGACAAACGCCTCCACCAGGTCGTGAATGGGCGAGGCGGCCAGGCGCGGGCGCTGCACGTCGGCGATGCCGTTGGTGATGATGGCGATGTGGTAGCGGGCGGCCAGCCGCCGCAGCAGCGCTTCGGCCCCCTCCAGCAGATGCCCGGCCTGGGAAAGATTGACCAGGTATTGGCGGCTGAAGGCTTCGGCGTCCACAGGGAGGTTAACGGCCGTAAACAACCGCCGGAACCGTTCGGCGCGCAGGTCCTGCTGGGTGATGTGGCCCAACTCGTAATCGTGCCAGATTTGGGCGTTGATGGTGCGGTACTGCGCGCCCGTCGCCTGATCAAAATCCAGCCCGAACTGCTGGAAGCTGTTGGCCAGGGCGGCGGCTTCCGCTTTGTCATAGTCAAACAATGTATTATCTGCATCAAAAAGCAGCCAGGTGTAGGTCATCATGTCTCCTGAGGGGGGACTAGAGACTGGCGATTAGCCGAGTCGCCAGTCGCCAGTCTCTAGTCTCCTAAACGCTTCCGCTAAATCCAGACGGCCGTCATAAATTGCCCGTCCGGTAATCACGCCGGCCACGCCCTGGTCGGCCAGGGCGGCGCAGCGGGTGATGTCGTCCAGGGCGGCCACGCCGCCGGAGGCGATGACGTGCAGGCCGGCGGCCTGGGCCAGCTGGGCGGTGGCCGCAGCGTTGACGCCGGTCAGCACGCCGTCGCGGCTGATGTCGGTGTAGATGATGGTTTGCACGCCAGAGTCCTTCATTTGTTGGGCAAGCTGGGCGGGGGTAACGGCCGTATCGTGCAGCCAGCCGCGGGTTCTGACACGGCCGTCACGCGCATCAATGCCCACGACGATTTTGTCCGCGCCAAACTGCTGGATGGCTTCTGTGACCAGCGCCGGATTTTCGATAGCCGCCGTGCCCAAAATCACCCGCGCCGCGCCAGCTTCCAGCGCCCGCGCCACATCGACCAGCGCCCGAATGCCGCCGCCGAACTGCACCTGCGCGCCCAGTCGGGCCAGTTGGGGCAGGGCGGCCCAGTTGGCCGCGCCCGCTTCGTCAAACGCGCCATCCAGGTTGACGACATGCAGCCATTCCGCCCCGGCGGCGATCCACTGCCGCCCCATGGCGGCCGGATCATCGCTGAAGACAGTTTGTTTGTTCGGGTCGCCATACTGGAGGCGGACGACACGGCCGTTTCTGAGGTCGATGGCCGGATAAATGGTAAATCTCATGGTTTTCCTTTTAGACGTGGTGCGTGGTGCGTGATGCGTGATGCGTCATTTCACGTATCACGCATCACGATTCACGCCATTCCTACAAAGTTTTGCAAAATTCTCAGCCCTACACTCTGGCTTTTTTCCGGGTGGAATTGCAAGCCGTACAGGTTGTCTTTGGCGACCACGGAGGCAAAGGGTAGGCCATAATCGGTCCAGGCGAGAACGGCCGTTACGTCTTCCGGATCGCAGTAGTACGAATGCACAAAATAGGCGTAATCGCCCATCGTCACGCCCGCCAGCAGCGGGTTTTCCCAGGCCGGTTCAAGCTGGTTCCAGCCCATGTGGGGGATTTTTAGAGTGGGGAGTGGGGCGTGGGGAGTGTGGAGTTTTTCTGGGAAGCGGATGACTTTGCCCGGCAGCAAGTTTAGCCCCTGGTGGACGCCCATTTCGTGGCCTTCGCTGAACATGAGCTGCATGCCGACGCAGATGCCCAGGAAGGGCACACCGCGCTGCACGGCTTCGTGGATGGCGGCGGGCAGGTCGCGGCGATTTAATCCGGCCATGCCGGAGCCAAACGCGCCGACGCCGGGCAGCACCAGCTTGTCGGCCTTAACCACGACTTCCGGGTCTTCGGTCAGTTCAACCGTGGCGCCGATGTGTTCAAATGCCTTTTGCGCCGAGCGGATGTTGCTGGCGCCGTAATCGATCATGGTGATGGTCTGGCTCATTGGCTTTCTCCGGGCACCCAATCGGCCAGGAAATGGTCGGGATGGGGCATGGCGCTGCGGGCCACGGCCGTGCGCAAATCGTCTAAATGGTAAGCCACGCGGCGCAGGGTGATGTCGAGACGGCCGTTCTCCACTGTCACCAGCGCATACTCCGCCCGCGCCGGATTGATGAAACGGCCGTCGGCGCCCCGGTAAAACGGCAGCCCCACGCTGCCCGGATTCAGGATGAAGCCGTCGCCGATGCGGCGCAGCAGCGGCGTGTGGGTGTGGCCCCCGGCAAAAATCGTGGCCTGAGCACCGCCCAGCTTCTCGGCCAGTTCCTCGTCCGGCGTGGTGGCCTTGATGACTTCTTTGTTGTGCCGGGGGGAACCGTGGAAGCAGAGCAGGGAACGGCCGTTGCCCAAATCCAGTTCGACAGTGGGCTGGAAGCTGCGCACGGACGCTTTGTCCTCGTCGGTGAGCTGGTTAGCCCCCCACAACTCCACGTCGTACAAAATCTGGTCTGCCTGGCTGCGGATGGTGAAGGGCGTGGGCGACAGCAGCCATTCGTCGGTGTTGCCCATGACCACCGGGCATGATAGTTCGCGCACGGCCGTCAACGCTTCGCGCGGCTGCGGTCCGCCTACCACCACGTCGCCCAGGCAAACGATCTGATCGGGCGTATCTTGCCGCAAAGCAGCCAGGACGGTTTCTAGCGCCACAAAATTGCCGTGAATGTCGGAAATGATAGCGATTTTCATAGGAATAATATCCAAGGGGGTTAGAGGTCAATTGGATTGGTGACGGCAAGATTTGGAATCCAGTCGAAATCTTTTTGGTTGCGCGTGACGAGGGTGAGGCGATGAATGAGGGCCGTCCCCGCGATCATGGCGTCAGCCAACGACATTTTCCGAAGCTGGCGTAGTTTCACAGCCTGTTCCAGAACGTCGTATGACAGCGGCAAAATGGATGCGGCCTGGAAGAATGCTTGGAAATAGGTTTGTTCGTCTTCTGTTAAGCGATGATAACCAAGAACCTCGACATAGCTGATGGCCGAAACGAAAGGGGACGTCTCCGCAATGAATTCACGCAGGCTGGCAAATGGGGGCTGAGAGGCATAAATGATGATGTTACTATCCAGCAGCATGGCTTCAATCCCGTGGTAGTGGTCTGTCCTGGCGCGCTTCTTCTTGCCAGGCAAGCGGATCGGTTATGGAGCGATTATCAAGCGCGGCTAAGGCGGCCAGGGCGTCAGCCATTTTGCGCCCCTGCGGCTGCGCCTGTGGCTCCTCATGGGGCGGTGTCTCTAAAATGGTGACGTAGACGGCAACTTCTTTTTTGTCGGCTGTTTGCCGGGGCGCTGCGCCTTTCCACTTTAATTTATTCCCTTCGAGAATGGCTTCGTAAGTCATTAACATAGTTCAATCACCTCGCTGATTTTATTATAACCGTAAACGAGTTGGAATTAGCCAGTCAACGTTCCTTTGGTGCTGGCGATGCCGGTGCGGCGGAAATCAAGCTCGACGGCCGTGCGCAATGCCCGCGCTAAGGCTTTGAACAACGCTTCCGCTTTGTGGTGGTCGTTACGGCCGTCTACTTTTGCGTGCAGCGTCAATCGCCCATGCACGGCCACCGACTCAAAAAAGTGCTGCACCAAATCCGTGGGGAATTGGCCGATGGTCGGCGTAGTCCATGATGCCTGGAAGATGGTATACGGCCGTCCGCTGAAATCCAGAGCCACAAACCCCAGCGCCTCATCCATTGGCACGTAGGCATGGCCGACGCGGTGGATGCCTTTGCGGTCGCCAACCGCCTCATTGAGCGCCTGCCCAAGCACTATTCCTACGTCCTCGATGGTGTGGTGGCTGTCGATGTGCAAATCGCCCTGTGCCTGCACCTGCAAATCGAGGAGGCCGTGGACGGCAACGGCCGTGAGCATGTGGTCCAGAAAGCCCACGCCCGTGCTAATTTGATGCTGCCCTGTGCCGTCCAGATTAAGCGTTATCGTGATGTCGGTTTCGCCAGTCTGACGGTGAATCGTTGCTGTTCGCCCCATGTCAATCTCCAAGCCCTAATCTCCAATTTCTGACAGCGCGGCCACCAACCGGTCTGTGTCAAACGGCCGTCCTGCACTGATGCGGATGCAGTTGTCCAGGCCGGGTTTGTTGAAATAGCGCACCAACACGCCCTGCTGCTCCAGCGCCAGCTTCAATTGTCGCGCATCTCGCTCCAAAACGCGAAAGAGGACAAAGTTGGATTGGCTGGGAAACGGCCGTAACCACGCAAACCGCCCCAATTCAGCCACCATCCGCTCTCGTTCCTGCACAATCAGCCCCACTTTTTCACGCAGCCACGCCTTGTCCTCCAAAGAAGCCAGCGCCGCCAGCGAAGCGGCCACGTTGATGTTGTAGGGCTGCTTAATTTTCCACATGTGCGGCAGCAGCCACGCGGGGAACGCGCCATACCCCACGCGCAGCCCGGCCAGCCCGGCCAGCTTGCTAAACGTGCGCAGCACCGCCAGGTTTTCATACGCCATCACCCAAGACAGCCGGGATTGAACCGCAAAGGGCGCAAAGGGCGCAAAGTTTTTTTCTTTTCCTTCTTCGCGCTCTTTGCGTTCTTTGCGGTTAACCTCCCCCACAAAGTCTACATATGCTTCGTCCAGCAGCACCAACACGGGCAAATCTAGCAGGCGGCGCAGGGTGGCGTCATCGATGGTGCTGCCGTCGGGGTTGTTGGGCGAGCAGAGGATGAGGATTTTGGCCTTGTGGGCCTGGACCGCCTGCTCGATGCCCGCCACGTCCAGGCTAAAATCCGCTTGCCGCCGCACCGGGACGTATTGGCCGCTGTTAACGGCCGTGCTAAACGGATACATGCCAAAACTGGGCGGGCAGTCCACCACCACGTCGCCCGGCGAGAGGACCACGCGCAGCACCAGGTCGATCAGCTCATCCGCGCCCATGCCGGCCATGAGATGAGAGGGGGGAACGGCCGTGTACTCACCCAACGCCTCTCGCAGTTCCAGCGCTTCCGGGTCTGGGTAGATATGGTAATACTTACCCGCCGCCAACGCCGCCAGCGCTCGCGGCGACGGCCCATACGGGTTCTCGTTGGCGTCCAGCTTGGTAATTTCTTCCGGCGCGCGGCCCAACCGTCGCGACAACACCTCAAACGGCACAATCGGCGTATACGCCTCCATGGCTGCCACATCCGGCCTGACAAACTGGTCTACATTCATATTGCCTCCAAGAGATTAACCGCGGAGAGCGCGGAGGGCGCGGAGATTTTAAAGAGCATTGGCTACGCGCCGGATGCCGCCTGATTTCAGGCGAACGACGTTAAAGTTTAGGAGCAGACCTAATTTGAGGTTGGCCAACTTCAGGTAGGACAACACCTGAGCGTAGTGAACATCGGTCAATTGAGCCACCGACTTTAGCTCAAAAACAATCAGGTCTTCCACCAAAAAGTCCAACCGATACCCCTGATCTAGATGCACCCCTTTATAAACAACAGGCAAAACCCTTTCTCGCTCAAACCGAATACCACGCAAAGTCATTTCGTGAGCCAGACATCCTTGATACGCTGATTCCAGCAGTCCCGGCCCCAAATGGCGATGCACCTCAATCGCCGCCCAATCACTTTCTCCGTGATCTTATCTTCATTTCGCAAAGGTTCTCTAATCATTTCCCCTCCTACTTTTTTTACTCTTCTCCTCTTTTCCTCCGCGTTCTCCGCGGCCTTCGCGGTTAACTCCTCTTCGCCGCTGCATTTGCATGGGCGGTCAGCCCTTCGGCGCGGGCGATTTGGGCGGCGATGGGGCTGAGCCGGGCCGAAGTGGCGTCGTCGAGCTGGATGATGCTGGTGATTTTCACAAAGTCGGCCACGTTCAGCGGCGAGGCGAAGCGGGCGGTGCTGCTAGTGGGCATGACGTGGCTGGGACCGGCCACATAATCGCCCAATACCTCGAAGCTGCGTTCGCCGATGAATAGACCGCCGGCGTTGGGAATCTTGGCGGCAAAGGCCGCCGGGTTGGCGACCGCCAGACAGGTGTGCTCGGCGGCGAATTGGCTGGCGAGCCGGCACGCTTCGTCCACATCGGCGGTGAGGACGATGCCGCCCTGGCCGTTGAGGGAGGTCGCAATGGTGTCGGCGCGGCTGAGCGTTTCCATTTGCCGGCCGATTTCCACCTGAACGGCCGTCGCCAATTCCAGCGACGGCGTGAACAAAATAGCGGTTGCCAGCACATCATGTTCCGCCTGCGCCAGCAAATCGGCGGCTACCCAGGCCGGATCAGCGGTGTCGTCGGCGACAACGGCCGTTTCCGTCGGGCCATACAAGCCATCAATGCCCACAATGCCATACACCTGCCGCTTGGCCAGCGTGGTGAACAATCCGCCCGCGCCCACAATTTTGTCGACGCGCGGCACGCTTTCTGTGCCAAAAGCCAGCGCGGCGATGGCTTGCGCCCCGCCCAGCGTGTAAATGGTCTCGATGCCGCCAATCTGTGCGGCGGCCAAAATCACGTCGGCGACTCGGCCATCTTTGCCGGGCGGCGTGGCCACGACGATTTCGGCCACGCCGGCCACCTGCGCCGGAATGACGGCCATCAGCAGCGAGGAGGGCAGGGGGGCTGTGCCGCCGGGCACGTAGACGCCGACGCGTTGGATGGGCGTGACGCGCTGGCCGAGTGTGCCGCCCATTTCGTGGGTGGTCCAGTTGGGCAGCGGTTGGAACTGGTGGAATTGGCGAATGCGCCCGGCGGCCAAAACCAGCGCTTCGTAAAGCGCAGCGGGGATGCGCTGGGCGGCGGCCTGGATTTCGGCTTTGTCGATTTGCATGGTCGTCAATTGGCCGCCGTCAATTTTTAGCGTCCAATCGCGCAGGGCTGAGTCGCCTTTTTGGCGTACGTCGCGCAAAATGTGGGACACGGCCGTTTCCGGCGTCGCCCCCCGCCCAAACAAACGATCCAAACTGGCCTGCAGAGATGGCGGCACCGTCGGCTCCAGGGCCATCTCCCGCCGCAAAATCGAAGCCTGAGCCTCTGGTACAGACAAAATCTTGATCATGACATGCTCCTTTTTTCAACGCAAAGAGGCAAAGGACGCGATGGCGCAAAGAAAACCTTTGCTTCTATGCGCTCTTCGCGCCTTTGCGTTTAAACATCTTCTTCCAATGCCGCCAGCATGGCTTTGTAGCGCTCTGGCTCTTCTTCAAAAATGTAGGTGATGGGCGTGACGATGACGCCGCTGCCGCCGATGGCCCGCAGTTCGGCGATGGCCGCTACCAGATTGCCCTTGCCCACGACAATGCTCACCGAGTACCAGGTTTCGCCGGTGTCGGTTGGTGGCACGATGCTGGCGATGGTGGGGCCTTGCAGGCCGCCGATAAACGGCCGTCCGGCCATTTGCCGCGAAATGGCTTGCGGCGACTCGCCGCGCACGTTGGCGATGATGAGGTAAGACCCCTGAGCGCGCAGGTGGGCTTCGATGTATTCCAGCATTTGCCGGGCGACGGCGCGTACTTCGGGGCGTTCTTGCAGCGCCTGCCGGTTGGCAATGAGCGCCGCCTGGGATTCCAGGACGAGGCCGTCGGTTAACGGCCGTAAATGATTGTCGCGCAGGGTAGTGCCTGAAGAAACCAAATCGCTGATCAGGTCGGCAAAGCCGATGTCGGGGGCGATTTCCAGCGTGCCTTCGGCGTCGATGAGTTTGTAGGCGGTGATGGTGTGTTGGTCGAGGAACCGCCCGGTGGTGTGGGGGAATTTGGTGGCGATGCGCAGGGAACGGCCGTCGCGCTCCAATTCGGCCGCCCAGTCTCGCAAATCGGCCATGGAACGCACAGGGGTCTCCTCCGGCACGGCCAGGTTGAGCGTGCAGGGACCAAACCCAAGCGCTTCATGGATGGTTAGAATGGGCTGGCTGCCGTTCACGGTCCCTTTTTCGGCGATGATGTCCAGGCCGGTGATGCCAAAATCAATGCTGCCCTGCCGCACGCCTACCACAATGTCGCCCGGCCGTTGGAACATGACGGTTACGCCGGGCAGTGTGGGAATGGTCGCCTTGTATTGGCGCGGATTGGGCCGGAACACTTTCAGGCCGCATTCGGCCATCAATTCTAAAGCTTCTAATTGCAGCGCGCCCTTACTGGGCAGCGCCAGACGAATGTCTGAGCGTGTCATGGGATCTCCTGGTGTTTTCGTTTTGTAGTCAGGTAGTCTTGTCTACTCGACTAAAAGACTAACCGACTACTCGACCAAATAAAAAACCCTCCCCGGGGTTCCGAGGAGGGTGCTGTGTGACCTACCTGATAGCGCGTATTTGCGCTGCCTTAACCCAGGGTAAAAAACCGCCGTTGCCGATGATGGTGGGCGTGATGACCAAATGCAGATGCGATTACGTGGGTTAAGTTTGCCAATTTATTCATGACGGCGCGGAGTGTAACATACGCTTAGTGAATGGTCAACACAGGCAGTGTATAATCTGAAGGGTAATCAGCGTATGGAATAATTCAGAAGGGATGTTGTGAGATTGCAGATATGACTCAATTGGGTGATTTGCGGCATGAGATGGCTGTGCGCGATTTTCGCCGCGCGCGGCGCGAGGCTTCTTTGCAGCAGCTTTTGGCGCGCATGACAGGCAAACCGACGGACTTGTTGGCGTATAACGATGTGAGTACGAAGCTAAAAATATCTGGCGGCGAGGAATTGGGCGTGCAGGAAATTTCGCTGGATGCCATTGTGGGCAGCGTGGGGCGGTATCAGGATTTTACGCGGAGTTTTATGCCCCGCTCGGATCAGGATGCAGAGCGGTGGGTGCGGGTGAAAACGGCCGTTAACGATATGACCGGCATGCCCCCCATCGACGTCTACAAAGTGGGCGACGCTTATTTTGTCATCGATGGCAATCATCGGGTTTCTGTGGCCCGCCAATTGGGCGGCAAAACCATCTCGGCGCGGGTGATGGAAGTGAATTCCCGTGTGCCGTTGTCCAATCGCGCTGACGCGACGGAAATCATTTGTAAGGCGCGGTATCTGGAATTTTTAGAGCACACCAATCTGGACAAACTGTTTACCGATGTTGATTTGTCGATGACCTTTGCCGGCAATTATCGGGCGCTGCTGGCCCAAATTGACCATCAGCGCGAACATTTGCTAAGCGAGCGGGGCGAACCTGTCACCTATCACGAGGCGGTCGCCGATTGGTACGAAACGATCTACATGCCCATCATTCGCCTGATCCGCGAGCAGGGCGTGCTGCACAATTTTCCGGAGCGCACCGAAGCGGATATGTACATTTTGCTGTCGGAACGGCGCGAGGAATTGGAAGAGGCGTTGGGCTGGGATGTTGATTTGGAAACGGCCGTTTCCGACCTTGCCAACCTACATTCGCCAGCCGCCACAAAGCAGGCCATCGGCATTGGCGAGCGTCTGCTGGACGTTTTGCGGCCGGAAGGGTTTGAGGATGGCCCGGAGCCAGGCCAATGGCGGCGCGAATGGATGTCTATGCGCGGCAGCAAACGTCTGTTTGCCCGAATATTGGTGCCCATGCGCGGCGGCAGCGAAGATTGGCATATGCTGGATCAGGCTTTGGACGTGGCGCGGCGCGAAAAAGGAAGATTGCTGGGCCTTCATGTTGTGGATGGCGAAGATGAAATCGAGAGCGCCGCAGCCAGCAATGTAAAAATGGTGTTTGATGGGCGCTGCGAAAACGCCGGTGTGCGCGGCGAAATGGTCGTGACTTCGGGCAACATCAGCCGCACCATCATCGAACGGGCGGCGTATGCGGATTTGGTGGTGGTGAACCTGATGAATCCGCCGATAAACAGGCCGCTGGCGCGCCTGGGGTCCGGGTTTACGCTGCTGATTCAACGCAGCCCACGGCCGTTGTTGGTCGTTCCTGGCGGGCGCGGGTCGGGCATGAAGCGGGCGTTGGTAGCATTTGATGGCAGCCCGAAGGCGAGTGAGGCCTTGTTTGTGGCGGCCTATCTGGCGCTGCGCTGGCGCACGGCGCTGACTGTGCTGACGGTGGAAACGCAGTTCACCTCTGCGGATGCGTTGGAAGCGGCGCAAAAATACCTGGCTGACTATGACGTGCGTGCCGAGTATGTGCTGCGCGAAAAGCCTATTGCCGAGGCGGTGTTGGAAACGGCCGTTACCTACAACAATGATCTGCTCATCATGGGCGGTTTTGGCTTCCGGCCCGTCCAGCACATGGTGCTGGGCAGCACCGTGGACCAGATGCTGCACGAATTTCGCTATCCAATGCTCATTTGCCGTTAACGGCCGTAAGACCCTAAGGGTTTGCTCTTGAGAAGCCAGACTAGCTGGACCTTAAACCCTTAGGGTCTGTACCCCTATCCTCGCATTTTACGAGAGTACAAATCAAAGCAGTGGGTATATCGAAGGAACTTATGGAAGAATCAAACCCGCGAGATTATCATCAGGCTGTTGAAGACTTTCGCCTGGCCCGACGACAGGCAGTGATGCAGCAAGTATTGGCGCGTTTGCGCAGCGAATCGGCTGAGCTTCTGTCGTATGATGACGTGCGTAAAAAATTAAAAATGACCGGCCAGACCGAGCAAGGTATTCAGGAAATACCCTTAGACGCCATTGTGGGCAGCGTGGGCAGATCGGGCGACTATACCCGCGATTTTTTACCCATCAAAGACAGCGATAAGGAGCGGTGGGCCAGAGTAAAAGCTGCCTTTTTGTCGCCGACCGGCGTGCCGCCGATTGCAGTTTACAGAGTGGGCAGCGCTTATTTTGTGCGCGATGGCAACCATCGGGTTTCGGTGGCGCGCCAATTGGGCAATCAAACCATCGATGCTTACGTGACGGAAGTGCGCACACGCGTTCCCCTTAATTCTGACGACGACCCGGAAGAGATCATCTTAAAAGAAAGGTATGCGAATTTTTTGGAGAAAACCAATCTGGACCAGATACGTCCGGGGGCAGACCTGAAAATGACCTGGCCCGGTTTTTACAGTATGCTGCTGGAACATATTCGCAGCCATCAATATTTTATGGGCCTGGATTTTCAACGCGATGTATCTTACGAGGAAGCCGTCGGCCATTGGTATGATGAAGTGTATATGCCGGTGGTGGCTTTGTTGTATGAACGGGGCTTGTTTAACGAGTTTACGGGGCGCACGGAAGCGGATTTGTATGCCTTGTTGGCGGATTATCGGCGTGAACTGGGTGAAGAGTTGGGCTGGAATATGGATGCGCAAACGGCCGTTACCAATCTGGCTGAAACCAAAAGTGAACGCGCAGAAAATGTCCTCAGCCGCATGGCCGGCCGCCTGATTGACGCCATGATTCCCGAGAAATTAGAGCCGGGACCGCAGCCGGGCCTGTGGCGTGAAGAGCGGCTGGAACCTCTGGTTCCCAGCGCAATTTTTAATGACATCCTGGTGGCTGTGGGGGGCAATGATGAGCAACAGCAGGCATTGGACCATGCCTTAACCCTGGCTGGTCGGGCCAACGGCCGTTTGTTTGGCCTGTTTGTCGCCTGCCCGGAAGACGACCTCGCCGCCGAAGAGCAGGTTCAGCAGGCGGCGCACATCCAACGAGTCGAGGCTGAGTTTTACGGCCGTTGCCAGGCGGCCGGTGTGCGCTGTGAATTTGCCGTCGATTGGGGCAGCGTCTCGCAAGCCCTGCTGCGCCGCTCTGTCTGGGCCGATCTGGTCGTTTTTAGCTTGCGCCATCCACCTGGCCTTAGCCCGACAGAGCGACTGCGTTCAGGTCTGACGCCGCTGCTGCAAAGCTGTTCACGTCCCATTTTGGCCGTCCCAGTAGACGCGAACAGTCAGATGGATCGCATGTTATTGGCCTATGATGGCAGTCCCAAAGCCAATGAAGCGCTGTTTGTTGCCACTTATCGCGCCGCGCGGTATGGGTTCTCGTTGGTTGTGGTGGTGGTTGTCAATGGGCGCGTCACCGCAGAAACGGCCGAGTACGCCCGCCACTATCTGGCCGACCATGGCGTAGAAGCGGAATTTGTGGTGAAACACGGCGATGACGTGGGCGATGTGGTGCTGGCAGCGGCGGCTACTCACCAGTCTAATTTATTGATTATGGGTGGTTTTGGCCGCCAACCATTTTGGCGTATCATGTTGGGTAGTCTGGTGGATCGTATGCTGCGGGTTTTTCCCCAGCCAATTTTAATCAGCCGATGAGGCGGAGAGTTCAGGGAATCGTGTGACCAATCCGTTTACTTTCTTTTTACGACAGTGGAATCGCAACCCGGATTTGGATGAATTTGTGGCCTATTGGGATGGTTTGGAGCAAGTGATGGTGGGCGTCTATCGAAAAAAAATGACGCTTGCCGAAGCCGAACCAGAGTTTAGGCGGGTGTGGCCCTGGCTGCGGCGCGAGTATGATGCCTGGCGGGAGGTGTTACGGCCGTTTTGGCAGCAAACCAAAGCCGCCGGTATTGCCACTCAAACCGATCCTTTTCAACTGCTGCTCGCCATTCAAACCCCGCAGGAGATCAGCAGCGATTGGCGCGCCATGCAGCATTTGCCGGCCGCCAGAGAAGCTCTAAACCAATACATTTTAAGTCAGGTGGAGGCATAAGATGCAAAGAGTGAAGCAACCGAAGATATTTTTATTGGGCTTGATATTAAGTATGCTCGTGACCGTGATTGTCTGGTATTGGTATAAAAGTACGTCTGCGGAGGAGGGCGCGTTGGATTTGCTAGACCGGATGGCGGGAACGGAAGCGCGTCTGCGCCAGGCCCAAGCCACGCTTCGTGAACGAGATGCCATGCCGGCGCAGTATATTACGCTGGAGCGGAATGGGACCGTGCATGTGAAAACGGCCGTCTCCCCCGACGACCTGGAGCGTATCAAAGGCATTGGCCCGGTGTTTGCCGCCCGGCTGCAAGCCGCAGGTGTACACACCGTCGCCGATCTGGCGGCCCTCAATCCCGACCAGCTAGCCATCATTCTGGATATTCCCGAAAGCCGCGCCGAAGCTGTTTTAGTTGAAGCCAACCGATTGGTTTAATCGCCCTGGCGCTTGCGCCTGCCTTTAACGAGATGTTGTCGACGGCCGTTACAAAAGCATGGTGGTTAAACGGCCGTCTTCTACCACCCACACTTCCTCCGCAAAACGCTCGATAAAATAACGGTCGTGGACCACGGCCAACACGGTGCCTTCAAACTGGCCCAATGCCTGCTCGAAGCGCGTCCGTGACGGGATGTCCAGGTGGTTGATCGGCTCGTCTAGCAGCAAAAAGTTGCAGCCTTCGGCCACCAGCCGGGCCAATGCCAGCCGTGCCCGTTCGCCAAAACTCAGCTGCTCGATGGGGCGCAGCGGGTCGTCGCCGCTGAACAGGAAGTAGTGGAGGTAGGAGCGGGCGTCGGTTTCGTTCAGCGGCGCGGCGCGCTGGATGGTTTCCAGGGCGGTCAGCCCCGGCGTCAGCCCTTCCTGCTCCTGCGACATGTAGCCCAGTTTGACGCTGCCGCCGAGACGAAGATGGCCGGATAACGGCCGTATCTCCCCGGCAATGGTGCGCAGCAGCGTGCTTTTCCCCGCCCCGTTTGGACCCGTCACCACTACCCGCTGTCCTGCCTGGAGCAGTTGGTTCAGGTCGGTGAGCAGCGGCGCAAACCCGGCGTAGCCTACGTTCAATCCTTCCAACGCCAGCACATCCCGCCCCAGGTGCGCCGGTTCCTCAAAATCCAGCTTTATTTGCCAACTTCGCGCCGGTTTTTCCACCCGTTCGTCGGAATTTTCGTATCGTTCCAGCTTCTTTTCGCGTGATTTGGCCCGTTTCATCGCTTTTTTGGCGAACATGCGCACGCCCGGTTGGCGAGCAGTCGTCGCCCGGTGGATGGCCATGGCGCTTTCCCGCTGCCGGGCGATGTCTTGCTTCAGGCGCCGAATTTCGTATACCTGGTCTTTGTAAGCCGACCATTTCTTTTCTTGCTCGTTGAGGTACTGCTCCAGGTAGTCGGTGTAGTTTCCGGCATATTCGCGGATCGTCTGGGTGATCGGGTCCAGGTCCAAAATGCGGTTGGCCGTCTGGTCCAAAAACGCGCGGTCGTGGGAGACGATGAGCGCGCCGCCGGGGAAATTGGCCAGCCACGCTTCCAGCCATTCCAGCATGGCGATGTCCAGGTGATTGGTCGGCTCGTCGAGTAGGAGCAGCTGCGGATCGCCCAGCAGCACCAGGGCCAGGGCGAGCCGCGTTTTTTGCCCGCCGCTGAGTGTGCCGACAAGCTGCGTCTGCGGCAGTAGGTCCAGGTCGAAGGCGGCGAGGATGGCGGGGATACGGCCGTTATCGCTCCGATTCAGCCGCATCAGCACGTCGTCGTAGGCTTCCTGCAATTCCTCACGCTCCGGGTTTTCGGCCAGGGCCAGGGCGAGTTGGGCCAGTTCGTCTTCCAATGTAGCGGGGTCGCCAACGGCCGTGTGCAGCACCTCCGCCACCGTCTGCGCCGGGTCTGGCTCGAAGCCCTGCGCCAGATGGCCCACACGCAGCGCACCCGGATTCAGGGCTACATAGCCCGAATCTGGTTTTTCCTGCCCGGTCAGCAGGCGCAGCAGGGTCGTCTTGCCGCTGCCGTTCGGGCCGATCAAGCCCACGCGCTCACCGCCGTTCACCGAAAACGTTATATTCTTCAGCACAGGCGCCAGCCCATACTGCTTGTTCAACCCGTGCGCAGTTAACATAAAAACATACTCATTGGGTCACACAGAGGGATCGGATTTTCACGGAAAGCAAAAAATCCGTGCCCATCCATCCAAGCCGTGTCATTGATGTTTCGATCCTCTGGAAGGGCTTCGTCAAACGCAAACAGTACGTTTATGACGACCTTCATGGGGTTTAGTAGTGTAGCACAAGTCCTGAACGGGTGAGATAGGTCTGATCTGGAAACCCAAAACTGAAGCACGAATCGATTTTAAGGGCAGGCGGCTTTGTGCAAAAACTTGCGGCACTCATCTTCGGTCAGCCCACGGGTAAGGCGAGACTGGGCCAGAGCTGCCAATTCGTCAAGGTCTAGCGTATAGGTGCGCACCGTGCCATCGGCCCCGGCTGCTGCCAGATTTGCACCGTCAGGGCTAAACGAAACGCCAAATACATTGCTGAGATTGCCATACAGGCTGAATAGCTCTTGGCCAGTGGCGACATCCCAGACTTTCGCCAGCCGGTCAAACCCGGCTGAAGCCAGACGCGTGCCGTCCTGGTTGAACGCCAGGCGCAGCACTAACCCGGCATGGCTGCCAAATGTGCGCAGCTTGTGACCGGAAGCCACTTCCCAGAGGGTAATCGCGCCATCCTGGTCACCCATGGCCAGCGTGTTCCCATCCGGGCTAAGGGCGAGACCGTAAATGTCCTTGCCGTCGCCGGAGAAGGTGCGGATTTCCTCGCCCGTGGCAGCATCCCATTGGCGTACAAAATCATCATCGCCGCCGGTGAAAACGGAACGGCCGTCTCCACTAAAGACCACATTCGTCACCATAGCCTGGCGGGTATGGCCGCTGAACGTCGTGATTGCCGCGCCGCTGGCCACATCCCAAACGTTGACCGAGCTATCCCAACTGGCGCTTGCCAACCGTGCGCCATCCGGGCTAAAAGCTAACCCGGTCACGAAGTTGACGTGACCGGTCAGGGTTTGCACGATGTTTCCGGTGTCGATGTCCCAAATCGTAATTGCGCCGTCCATGCCTCCGGCCGCCAGGCTCGACCCATCCGGGCTGATGGCCAACCCGGTCAGGCCAACAGCAGCTTCATCACCCCTGGATAATGTGTGCAGCAGGCGGCCGGTATTGGCTTCCCAAAGCTTCACCGTGCCATCCACGCTGGCCGAGGCGAGGCGGCTGCCATCCGGGAAATAGGTGGCATCCCAGACAATCGCGCCATGCGCCGGAATGGTCAGCAGTTCATGACCAAGCGCCGCATCCCATAAGCGCACGCTGCCGTCATAGCTGGAGGTGGCAATTTGCGATCCATCCGGGCTGCCCGCCACGCCGATGACGGTGCTGACCGAGGCGGCCAGGGCGAGCATTTGCTGACCCGTCCCTGAATCCCAGACGCGGGTAACGCCGTCCTGCCCGGCGGTGGCTAAACGGCCGTCTGCCAGAAAAGCCACATCGTACAAGCCGGACATTCGCAACAAATTCGCCAATTCCTGCCCTGTGGCCGCATCCCAGATTTTGGCGCTGCCATCTTCGCTGGCGGCGGCTAAACTTTGCCCATCGGGGCTAAATGTGACGCTGTGAATAATCCCGCCCAGCGTCTTGGTGAAGATTGGCGTCCCCTTGATGGCATCCCAAAGGGTGACAACGCCCTCATCGCCGCCCGTAGCCAGCCGGCTGCCATCGGGATGAAAGGCGATGGCTTTGGCCGGCAGACCGATGGGCGGCAAGGCCAGCGCTTCTTGCTGCGTGGCCAGGTCCCAAACTTTGGAAACACCGTCCATGTTGGCGACGGCCAGCCGCGTACCGTCCGGGCTAAAGCTGATTTGCCCCACACCCAGGTTATAGCCAACCGTCGTTCCCACCGATTGTCCCGCCAGCGTGAACAATTTGTCTCCGCTGTCTGCATCCCACAAGACCACACTGGTCGCTGCGGCAGTGGCCAGCACATCACCAGCGGGACTAAAGGCGAGGCTGTTGCCAAAATCAAGCGCCTCATCCTGCAAATTGAGCAGCGGTTGGCCTGAATTTGTCTCCCAGACGGTGACATCGCCAAAAGCGCCCACGCTGGCAATCCGGGAACCGTCTGGACTGAAAGCGACATCGGGCGCACCCCCTTCGTGAGGGGGAAAGGTGCGCAGGAGATGGAGTTCAGGCAGGGATTGGTGCAGGGCGTTGCGCGCCTCCAGGGTGTCGGCTGTTTCCAGCGCCTGTAATGCCAGCAGTACGCTGCGTTCGGCATCCCCTTCCAGGTTGGTCACGGCCGCCGCCGCCAGTTCGCGCGAAGAGGCTAGTTGTTCTGTCTGGATGGCACGCTGCGCAAACACAACGGCCGTTACGCCCAAAATGAGACCAATGGACAAAGCCATTACCAGCAGTGTCGCCCGTTGGCGTAAGCGCCGGTTAGCAACGGTCTGTTCCTCAGCGCGTATTCGCTCTGCCACAGCCAGTTGGCGGGCTGCCTCTAATTCGCGCTGCTGCTGCGCTTCTCGTTCGCGCTGCTCTTTTTCGGCCAGGGATTGGGACGCATCAAGAAACGTGCGTTCCAGGGCATTCACATTTTCCGCATGTTGCACTGACCATTCCATCGTTTGCGCCAGCCGCGCCCCGCGATAAAGGCCATCGGGATCACGGTTTCGCGCATCCCATTCCTGAGCAGCCTCGGTGAGGTGGCGGTGCAGGCGCAGCCCATCGCGGTCTTCTTCCAGCCAGCCGCGCAGCGTCGGCCATTCACGAATGAGAGCCTCGTGGGCCACTTCGGCAGTATCCTGGTCAGTGGTTACCAGGCGGGCATCGGCCAGGGTACTTAATACCTGATGGACGGTCTCCCTGTCTTCTGGTTTGGCAGATAGTTCCTCTAGCGTTACCCGGCGGCGGGTATCTGCCTGGGCATCGCCGCCGCCCAATTCGGTGAGGCGCAGGAAAATCTGGCGAGCGATCTGGCGCTGTTCGCGGTCTAACTGGTCGTAGAAGACGGATTCGGCCGTTTCGGCAATGGCGCCGCGCACGCCGCCGGAAGCGGTGTAGCCGCTCAATGTCAGCATGCGCCCACGCCGGCGCTGCCAGGTTGCCAGCAGGGCGTGGGAGAGCAGGGGCAGTGCGCCGGGTTCGGGCGTGTGTCCGGCGTCGGCACCCACGTCGTGGAGGAGCAGGTCAACCAGCCCAGCTTCAAACTCCCAGTGACCTTGTTTGGCCGGTTCTTCGATGGCACAGCGCAGTTCGTCGGTGGTCATGGGGCCGATGTATTCCTGGTGTTGGGCAAGCAGCTGCCGCAGCAGGTCGAAACGGGCGCAGTGGGCGTAAAAATCGGCACGCAGCACAACCACGATAACGGCCGTTCCCCCCTCATAGCAGGCGGCAGTGGTCAAATTCTGCACAAAGGCTTGCTGTTCCGCTTCGCTGCGGCAGAGAGTAAACAGTTCTTCAAATTGATCGACGACGAGGAGGGTATGGGTGGAAACGGCCGTTTCCGCAGCTGTTCGTAAGGCACGGCTGAGTTTGTCCGGCTGCTGTGCCAGATCATCGGCGCATTTTCTGGATGGCAAACCAGGCGGTATTTCGCCATGTAGGGTGGCCGCCAGGCTTTCCAGCGGATGTGCCGTGGGCGTCACGACAAACAAGGGCCAGCCGGACGATAACGGCTGCCAGCGCAGCGTAGGAATCACCCCGGCGCGTATAAGGGATGACTTGCCGCTGCCCGATGCACCCACCACTGCCAAAAATCGCTGCTCCGCATTCGCCTGTTTTGTGAGACGTGCTGCCAGGTGTTCCGCCAGGGTTTCCCGCCCAAAAAACAGGTCGGCATCGGTTTCATCAAAATAGCACAGACCTTTGTAGGGGGGTAGTCCGGTGGCAGGCGCATCTTCACGACGAACGGCCGTTGCCAGTTCCAACAGCCGCGAGGCGACTTCCGGCTCATTTTCAAGTTCCAGGATGGGTAGGAAACGGGCGGTGAGGGTAGCCAGATCGGGCAGCCGTTCGTTGTGTTCCAGCCGAGAAATTTGGGTATCGCTGTAGCCGACAGCGATAGAAAGCTCGCGCTGGGTGTAACCGGCGCGGCGGCGCAAATACTTAAGCAGGTCGCCAAAAGTTGTGAAGCGGTCTAGGGCAAAACTGGTGCTTGAAACGGTCATTGCGCCTCCTTCAAAAAAGTGACACAGAGTTACACAGAGACGACACTGCGATTCACAGAGAGAAAAGGGAGAAAAATTAGGTTGGCACAATGTTGGGGAAGTGGCTCAGCGGACAAGATGTCCGCGCTCTCGGCTCGATCCAGTGATAATGAATAGTATAGTCGGTTTTGCGGCTGAACGGGGAATTTTGGCAAGTTTTGGCAAATTGCGCAGCAATTAAATGGGTATGCTGACAGGGAGGTTGGGACAGAATTGAGGTTTCCCGATCTGGCTCTGAGAGTCGCTTACGGTTATCCAAAAGGAGAGTGAACCATGAGAACCCAATTTAAGTTGTTGACTGTCATGTTGTTAATCGTGTTGTGGAGTGTGGCTGGTTGTACCAGTGCGGCAAGCCAGCCTGTTGTGACGCCAGAAGCTGCGGAAGTGCCTACAGAGATGCCCACAGATGTTCCTGAACCAACGGCCGTTCCCGAGCCAACTGTTAACCCGGCTACGGCCGTTGTCCTGGACATGATTGAACGGGCTAATGCGGAGGACTATGCTGGCGCCGCCGAATTGGTCGCTGACGACATGATGGCTTACTTTATTGGCATGCCGCCAACCGGCATGGAGATTTACCGGGGTAAGGAGCAGTTCCAGACATTTCTTGAAGAATGCTGCACCGGGGCAAACTTTGAATGGGAAGTGATCCCTAAGCGTGTTGAAGATGGCGTTGTCTTTGCCGAAAGCAAGACCTGGATGGATTTTACCCGCCAGTTGGGGGTGGCTCCGAACAGTTGGCACGAGATTTTTGTGGTTGAGGATGGCAAGATTACGCTGTACGTCTCCATGATTACGGAAGAGGCGCTGGCTAATTTCAAACCGGCGTTGGCGGCGGTGATGCCGGAACTATTTGAAGTGGCGCTGCCAGAGGGCGAAACGCCGGTCAGTGAGGTAACTTTCACCATTGCCGACGGGACTTGCGCCTATGATGGCCCCATGACCTTGCAGGCCGGAGAAGTGACGGTCAATGTGGCTGTGCAAGATGAGATTTGGGAAAAATACGCCGTGACGTTGTTTACGCTGGACGAGGGCAAAGATATGCTCGACTTGATGGCGTCAACGTACAATGCGGGGCCGCCTTCCTGGTCAAATTTACTGTTTCTCGAAGAACTGGCGCCCGCTGCAAACGAAACCTATCAAGGAGTCGCCGTTGATGAGGGGCTGCTTTACATGGTGTGCTGGGGCGGCTCGCCGGATATTGCCATTGGTAATGCCGGGCCGTTTGTGGTGACACCGTAACCAACCGGAATCGTTAAGATGCCTTAGTCGTGGTGTGTACAGGGGCCGGTTATCGAGACCGGCCCCTGTTTTTATGGCTACTTTTTAGTTCTTGCCGCTGAATATCATCCGTCGTTTACTTTGCCATCGGCTACCGTGCCATCGGCTACCGTGCCATCAGCCACCGTGCCATCGGCCACCACCCACACCTGGCTAGCGAAACGCTCGATGAAGAAGCGGTCGTGGACCACAGCCAGCACCGTGCCCTGGAACTGGGCCAGCGCCTCCTCAAAGTTGGTGCGCGAAGGGATGTCCAAATGGTTGATCGGCTCGTCCAGCAGCAGGAAGTTGCAGCCCTGGGCCACCAGCGTGGCCAGCGCCAGCCGCGACCGCTCGCCAAAGCTGAGTTGGGCGATGGGACGCAGCGGGTCGTCGCCGCTGAAGAGGAAGTGGTGCAGGAAGGTGCGTGCCTCTGTCTGGTTCATCTCTGCCGCGCCGAGGATGGTGTCTAACGGCGTGTCGGCGGGGTCTAGCAGTTCTTGTTCCTGGCTCATGTAGCCCAACTGCACGCTGCGGCCCAATCGCACCTGCCCGGCTTGGGCTGGAATTTGCCCGGCGATGGTGCGCAGCAGCGTGGTTTTGCCGCTGCCGTTTTCGCCGGTCAGGACGACGCGCGCCCCGGCGCGAATGTCGCGGTTGATGTGGTGGAGGAGGGGGGAACGGCCGTTATACCCCACTGCCACATCTTCCAGCGTCAGCACATCGCGTCCCAGGTGGGCCGGGTCGAAGGTTAGTTTCATTTGCCAGCTGCGCGCCGGTTTTTCCACTCGCTCGTCCGATTCCAGATAGCGTTCCAGTTTGGTCTCGCGGGCTTTGGCCTTGCGGGCCACCTTTTTGGCGATGCCTTGCTGGTAATCTTTGTAGCCCTTCTGCTTCATGACCCCGCCGCCAATGCGGATGGAGCTGGCCTGCCGTTCGGTATAGGCCGCCTGAGTTTTGGCGCGGGCAGCGTCTTGTTTCAGGCGGCGCGTTTCGGCCACCTGGTCTTTGTAGGCCGCCCACTGTTTATCCTGTTCGGACAGGATTTGCTCCAGGTAGCGGCTGTAGTTGCCCTGGTATTCGTGCAAGTTTTGGGTTTTAGGGTCTAAATCCAAAACGCGGTTGATGGTATGGTCCAAAAATGTGCGGTCATGGGAGACGATGAGCGCCGCGCCGGGAAAATCGGCCAGCCACGTTTCCAGCCATTCCAACATGCCGATGTCCAGGTGGTTGGTCGGTTCGTCCAGCAGCAGCAGTTCGGGGTCGGACAGCAGCACCAGGGCCAGGGCCAGCCGTGTCTTTTGCCCGCCGCTGAGGCGGGCGGCTGGTTCTTCCGGCGGCACGTGGTCCAGGTCGAAGGCGGCCAGGATGGCCTGGGCGCGGGCAATGTCGCTGGTGGCCAGCCGGTTGAGGGTGCGGTCGTAGGCTTGCTGGAGGTCGGCGCGGTTTGGTTGGGCGACGAGCGCCTGGGCGAGTTGGGCCAGTTGGGTTTCCAGGATGATGGGGTCGCCAACGGCCGTATGCAGCAAATCCCCTACCGTCTGCCCTGGCTCCAGCGCCAGTCCCTGCGCCAGATAGCCCACGCGCAGATCGGCCGGCGTCAGGCTGACGTGGCCGCTGTCTGGCTGCTGCTCGCCCGTGAGGATGCGCAGCAGAGTGGTTTTGCCGCAGCCGTTGGGGCCAATCAGGCCAACGCGCTCGCCAGCGTTGATGGAAAAAGATATGTGGTTGAGAAGTGGGTGCAGCCCGAAGGCTAAGTTAAGTTGGTGGGCAGTAAGCATGGGTTCGCCTCCCGGTGCGAAGCGCCAGCCGGCAATGATTGCGGGGTGCGTTTCGCCTATGGCTGCGTGCGCAGCCGCCAGTTAAAACAAGGGGAGTACTGGTATGGAGGGAACTCAGCGAATCATGAATCTACCTGGTAGGGACTTCCTTTTCGTAAAATATGCCGAAGCAAGTCATAAATTAACCGAATTCGGGGCGGATGTCAAGATGGGGATTGGGGGATTGGAGATTGGAGAGTAGAGATTGGAAACGGCTTGGTCTCCACTCTTTCGCTTTCTTACGGTTTGGGCAGGCTGAGGGCGGGGTCGCCGAGGAGGTTGAGGGTGTAGACGGCCGTTTCTGCCACCTGTTCTTTGGCAGCGGCCGTTTGGGTAGCCAGCAGCGCTGCGCCGAGGGTGTGGTTACGGCCGTTGAGGAACTGGTCGTAAAAATCATTCACCAAATCTAAAGAGTACCCGCTAGAGAGGCGGGTTGATGGACCAATCGCCGCCACGATGCCGCCTTTTTCCGACCAGAGCAGATTTTCCGCCAGACTATCTTCGCCAGGATCACTGAAGGCGCCGCTCTGACAGTTGAATGCCGTTAGGATGGGCAAACGGTCGCCATTACCCAACATGGCCGCGTCTTGGACCTGGAAAACCGCTTCATCGCCCCAGGTAATGGCGTCGCCGTGGCCGGTGTAGTTTACAATGCCCACCCCTTTGTTAAGGGCGCTGATGATGTCGAAGCGGATGTTTTCTTTGGTAGACATGTGCAGGTCGTGGATCTGGTAGCCGCTGTCGGCGAGCGTGGTTTCCAGGCTGTCAGAGATGGTGTCGAACGCCGGCTCATCGTCGGCAACGAGCAGCGCCTGACGCTGCCAGGGATCGGCGACCCCATCGGCCAGGGCGTATTCGTAGGCGATGGTTTTGGCGACCATGGTATCGAGTTGGGCGAGGGTTTTGACCGGGAAGCGGCCGATGCTCATTGCCGGAGTGGGGTGGTTATCGAAGGTGACGAACCAGCCATCGTGGGCATAGGCGCCGCTGTCGAGTTGGCGCTCCAGGTAAGTGGGCAGCAAATTGCGCGTATCATCATTGGCCGCTTGCATGTCGTGGGTGGCGTCGCCCACCAGGAGGACAAATTGGGGGGCGGGCTGCCAGTTTTGCGCGGCGTAAGCCAGGAAGGCGCGAATGGCCGCCGGGTCTTGTTGGCCGTAGCCAAATTCATCGTAAATTTGGGTCAGGGAGACGGCCGTTGGCGTGAATCCCTGGTTGGCGCGATAAGTCAACAGCGGCGTCAGGGCGTCGATAAAGCCGGGTTCGTCGGCCACGATGGCGACGTAGGCTGCGCCTTGTCCCTGGGCCAGCAGAGATTGGGGCCACTGCGGCACTGCGCGCAGACTGGGACGAATGGCTTGCTGGGGATTGAGGGCGATGTATTCGCCGCCTTGGGGTTTGGCGGCTAGATGGGTCTGACGGCCGTCGAAATGCAGATCGGTGAGCAAGACAGGCTGGTGAGGGTCGGTGATGTCGAAGACGAGCAGATTGTCTTGGGCGCTGTCGATGGCGACGGTGGTGGTGTCGGCGTCGGTTTGAAAATGAGCCTGTGCGCTGGCTGTTTCTACCGGACCGTTGTAGCGCAGCTCGATCCAATCGAGGTAAATGGCTTCGCCGGCTGCGCCGGTATCGCCGGGCACGCCGATGGTTAAAACATTGGGTTCGCCGTTTTGCAAATCACCGGCGGCCAGGGGAAGGGTGATGGTTTTTTGCTGGATGCCATCCCAAAACACGTCGGTGAGGAAACGACCGTTAATCCACAATTGGATGTGGTGATCCGGGTCGGCGGGATCGTCGTTGTTGGAAATGAGGCGCAGGGTCAGCTCGGCGGCACGGCCGTTGGCCTGGATGTCGCTCAGGGGAATTTGCCATTCGGTTGGGGCCAGCAGCAGTTGTCCCAGCCAATGATCGTCGCCGGGAGCGTCGGGGAGGAATGTATCGTTCGCTTCCCAGTGGGCTAGATGCCACGCTTGTGGCAGGCCGGCCTGGGTTGGCGCGGCCGGGTGTATAACCATCGCTTCGCCGGGTTCCTGGCTGAGGCGATAGACGGCCGGGCCGGTGAGTGTGCTGGTGATGGCTTCGGCGTAAAAGTAGAGTGTTGTATCGGGGCCGGTTCCCTGGATGTAGAAAGGTACGCTACGGCCGTTGCGGGTGAGGCGTAGGTGGGCGGCGGAAAATTCGGGAACACGGAAGTTGTGGCTGTGGAGTTGGCTGGCGGTGACGGCAGCGATGCCTGTTTGTTCGATGGCCAGATCGATGGCGGGCGGGATTTCTTTTTGCCAGGCAGGACCTTTGTTAAGTTGGTTATCGTGGGCTGGGGTGGGGATGGCGGGCGATTGGTAGGCGAGAACGGCCGTGCCCAAAAGCACCATGGTTAAGCCGGCCAGTACAGCCAATACGATCCAACGATAAATCTGCATAATTCTGCTTCGCAAAGAGTCTATTCAATTTCCCTGCCTGAAAAATTGTTGCTTGTGTTAAGCGCCGAGACCACAAATGCCTGTAATGAAGGTCGCCCAGGCATACAGCAGGCCGCGAATACTCCGCCTGATTCCGCGTGCGCCGATCAGACGAGGGCCGGTTGGTTGTCCCCACCACCTGAATTCCAGATCGGCTATCCAGGCGAGATGGTGATTGAGACGAAGCCCGATGCCCTTGGTTAAGGACAGGGTACGGCCGTTGCGGGAACGGCCGTTTACGCGGCCAATCAACGCTTCTGCCGGCCACGGCTTGTCGAAAACCAGGGGGCGATCCCCGCGGGTCAACAAAAATTGCGCGTGCGGTTCGCCTTCTTTAGCCCAATACCGATGGGTGACTAAAGATTCCGGCCATAGCAGGGTGATAATGTCGCCGCTTTTGAGTTGTTCAGGTGTCATTGCTTCTAATAAGATTTTGTCGCCCCGACGTAGTAACGGCGACATGCTGTTGCTGCTAATCTCGAGCCGGGGAGTTTCTCCCCGCTCCAGGCTTCTACGGAGCAAGGAGGCCAGAATGGGTGCGTCTATGTCGACCATTGCCAACATTTTAAGGGATGAAGATGAATTTTGGTTGTTTTTGGCGGCCAATCGAGGGCTTTCTTATGGAGGCTTAATTGTGCCGGTCAATCATGATCGTGGCATGAGCATTGGGCGCATTTACTTGACGTAATGCTTGAATTCACCTTTGCGATCCATTAAAATGAAGTGACACAGCCAATTTTATGACAGCTCACGTTGATGGAAAGATTCCCATGAAGCTGTGCGGAAGGTGGGAAAACAAGCAGTTTGTTGGCGTGGGTTGTGACAGGAATAGGAGAGACTCGCATGAATGTTCATTGTTCTTACTGCCGTCATTCGTTTACCTTGAGCCGGGAGTATATGGCTCAGGCGGTAGCCGAGGCTGCCGAAGCGCGGCAAAAATCACATGCTATTGAGTGCCCAAACTGCCGGAAAACGAATAAGGTGTCGATTAGCCAGATGAAACGGTTCTTGCCGAAACCGGCCCCTGTAGAGGGAACTGATTAGAAGTAGCTGTAGACCCTAAGGGTTTGCTCTGGAGAAGATAGGCCTTTTGGAACTCAAACCCTGAGGGTCTTTAAAATAAAAGCCGGGCTTCTTACAAAAAGAAGCCCGGCTTTTTTTGGTTGGGCAGCATTGTCTTAGGAAGCGTTGGCCACGAAGTTGATGGTCAATTGGACTTCGTCTTCTACGTTGGCGACGTTGGGGACTTCGGGGATGTTGAGGTTATAGGCTGCGCGGGAGACAACGGCCGTTGCCACGCCCACCAACTGCGTATCCGAAACGGCCGTAGCCGTCACATTAAACGTTACCGGCTGGGTGCTGTCGCGGATGGTTAAATCCCCAGTAATGGTGAAAGATACTTCCTGACCGACGGCGGCGCTGGGAGGCAGGCCGGTAACGGCCGTAGGCGTAAACGTAATCAATTCATACGTCTGGGTATCTAAAATTTCATTTTGGATGGCTCGATTGCGGAAATTATTGTCGGTAGCCAGCGTGCGGGCGTTTATTTGCAGCACGCCTACCTGCGCTGTGCTCAGATCATTTAGATTGATCGCCAGTTCGCCCGCAACCTGATTGGTAACGCCGATCACGGTGGTGCGAACGCCGCGCAAATCTTCATCCAGTTCAAAACTTACCTGGGAATCTGCCTGGCTGATGGTAAAGACGCGCGGCGCGGAAGCGTCGGGCGCGGGGTAGGCTTTGGTCGGCGGGGCGGCTTCCTGAGGCGCTGCTGGCTGCCCGGCCGGATAGGCGTTTTCAGCCGGCGCGCTGGTTGGGGCGGCTTCCGCGCCGCCGGCGGGGTAAGCGTTATCTGCCGGTGGAACTGCGGTGGTTTCAGTCGGCTGGGTCGTGTCGGCGGAGCTGACGGGGTTCAAAGCGGCGGGCGTTGCCTGGGAATCCAGGGGGATCGCTTCCAGCGTGGCGCTGGGGGCTGCCGGCTCTTGCAATAAACCACAGGCGGGCAGCAAAAACAGCCCAAGGGCAAGTATGAACAGGATAGAGAGGTTCTTTTTCATATAATCGTTTCTCCAAATAGGTAGGTTAACGGCCGTCAATTGTGAACGGCCGTGTCATTGGTACAGCCATACTTGTATACGGGATTTTTGCGAATTTGGATCTTTTTCTGAGGAACTATTCAGAGTTGGCGCAAACGCCGGGTAACGTGAAATAATATTCGCTGCCCACGCCCACTTCACTTTCTACCCCAACCTGCCCGCCCAACTTGTCGGCAATGCGTTTAACAATGGACAAACCCAGCCCGTGTCCGCTGGCATCCACCCGGTTTAGGCGTTCAAAGGGCGCGAACAAACTTGATTGTTCTTCAGGCGTTAACCCAAAGCCGTTATCGCGCACGGAAAAGCGCACATGGCCGTTTGCCTGACAGGCCGCGGCAAAGGTGAGGCGGATGGGGGAACGGCCGTATTTCAGCCCATTGCTCACATAATTCATCCAGATTTCCTCCACCCATGGCTCATATCCCAACACCAATGGCCATCTCTCCATCCCGTCTATCGCGATAGTGGCATCTGTCGCTGTGATGGTGTCTGCTAGACGAAACAATACTTCTTCCAGCACACCTTGCATAGCTATTGTTTCTAGCTTCATTTCCTGCTCCCGCACGCTGGAAAGCAGCAGCAAGGCTTCGATGATATTATTGGCCTTGCCGCCGCTGCTGCCAATGGCCGCCAATGTTTCTTGGATTTGCGCTTTTGGCAAACAGTCATAACTCGTTACCAGGAAATCGCTCAGGCCAATGATGCTGGCCACCGGATTTTTTAGGTCGTGGGCCACAGTATGGGCAAAAGCGTTAAGTTCTTCGTTGCGTACTTGCAGTTCCGCGTTAGAGTTGCGCAGCGCTATTTCCATTTGCTTGCGGTCGGTAATATCTTCCTTGATAGCGGCAAAATGCGTGATTCGTCCTCTCGCGTCGGTGATGGGGGAAATAACGGCCGATTCCCAGAAGAAACTGCCATCTTTTCGCTTGTTCAAAAATTCTCCCGACCAGACATGGCCGGCGCCAATTGTTTGCCACAGCGAGGTGTATATTTGGGCTGGCGTTTTGCCCGATTGCAGAATGCGGGGATTTTGGCCAAGCACTTCATCAAACGAATATCCGGCCGATTCCGTAAACTTCGAGTTTACATAAGTAATGCTGCCATCATCGGTGGCAATGACGATGGAAACCGGACTGTCTTCCACCACCCGCGACAAGAGGCGGATTTTCTCTTCTGTCTGTCTCTGCATGGTCACATCACGAAATACGGTCACAATACCGTTGATGCCTTCCTGGCTTTGTACGAATTCGGCGCGGGCTTCTAACCAAATGTATTGTCCGTCTGCATGGCGTCCGCGAAACGTTAGCAGATCATCGGTGGTTCCCAGTTCCAGGGCGACAGTTAACTGCTCTTGTAAATAGGGCAGGTCTTCGGGGTGGATGAAACTAAAACCGGACTGGCCAACGACTTCTTTTGCTCCATAACCGAGACACCGCTGATAGGATGAATTGGCATATTGCAGTGTGCCATCCAACGAAACCAGCGAAATCATATCTGGGACATTGTCGGTAATTGCCCGCAAAAAATTTTCTCGTTTGCGCAGGGCTTCTTCTGCTTGTCGGCGTAAAGTCAGCTCTTTTTCGGCTTCTGCCAGGGCATTCTGGATGCTGTGCAGGGCATAATTGATCAGCGTGCCGGCAACGACAAAAAATACGGTAAAACTGGTCCATTGTGTAACCCCGACTGTGAGATTGGGCTGTGGCAGAAGACTGGCGTTTTGGGCAATAATCAAACCCGCGATGGCCAGTGAACTTAGCACAACCGTGATCAGCGTGCCTTTGTGGTCGAAAAGGATTCCACCAATTACGACCAACAGCAAATAAGCGGTTGCCGTCGGGGTGCGAATGGTTCCTAAAGCAGCGTTGCTGATGGTGATGAAGGCATAAGAAATTACCAGCAGGACGATGCCGATTTGCCGGACGTATCCTTTATTCAGCCAGAAACGCAGCGCCAATATGACACAGATGCCGAGGATGTTGAGGACGTAAATGGATGCGGGAACATTTCGGCCCAGCAAGTTACCCGCGAAAATGACAAGTAAGGTTGTGGCGCCCACATTCAGCATAATTTTGAGCAGTGTGGTATGAGACGTTTTTTCCGGTTGGCCCGCAACAATGGCTGGGAAAATGTGCTGTTTGAACCGATCTATCCTGGACATGAAAGGCTCCTGAAAGAAAGCGTTAGGGAGGGGCGTGATATAACAAGTGCTGGCGGATGAATTCGAGCACGGCCGTTGGCACTAAATAGCGCAAGGAGTAGTTTTGTTTAGCCCACCGACGCACGGCCGTTGAAGAAATATCCATTGTCGGTCCACCTAGCTCGTCGACGGCCGTGCGCAGACCGGGTACGGCCGTTTCTAAGCCCACCCAATCTAGCACAATGCCCGGACGAGCCAAAACACCCAACCGGCATTGGGCAATAATGCCTTCCGGCTCATGCCAGGTTGGGAAGTCACGCAGTGAATCCGCGCCGATCAGCAGCCACAGGTCGGCGGTTGGGTATCTGGCTTGTATCAGGGGAATTAGCGAGCAAGTGGTGTGGGGTAACGGCCGTTCAATATCACTGGTGTCGAGTACAAAAGAGGCATGATGGTCGATAGCCAGTTGGGTCATGCGCAGGCGCAGGGAAACGGCCGTAACCCGATTCCCTTCTTTATGCGGCGGTTCCCCCACAGGCAAAAAAAGCACCTGATCCAGGTGCAATTGTTCACGGGCTGTCTCGGCCAGCCACAAATGACCAAAATGAGGCGGGTCAAATGTCCCGCCCAGTAAACCCAACCTTATTCTGCCCACTCCAAAGTATCATCGCCGATATACACCGTATCGCCGATCTGGACCCCCGCTTCCTCTAACGCTGCGCTAATGCCCATGCTCTCTAAAATTTGTTGGAAACGAAGCAGCGTCGCTTCAAATTCAAAATATGTCATGGCGGCAATCCGTTCAATCTTTTTCCCGCGCACCCGCCAGCCGTCAAATTCTCGTTCAATGGTGAATACATCTTCGTCTTCAGCTGCGCGGATGACTATCTCCTCACTGGAAAGGCCATAGACCGCCGGGGCATCGTCTAGCATTTTCTTGACTTTGTACAGCATCGGCTGCACACCCTGGCCCGTTACCGCCGAAATGGAGCAAAAGTCATAGCCCGCCTTATGCACTTCTTCTTCGACCAGCGGCTCCCAAGCCACCGCGTCTGGCAAATCTATTTTATTCAATACCACGAGCTGCGGCCGTTCATCCAGCCGCAAGCCCAAATTGGTGTCGTACAGCGCCAACTCCTGATTGATCATGGCCCAATCGCTTAGCGGTTCTTTGGATGCCCCATCCAGCAAGTGTATGAGTACCCGTGTCCGTTCGATGTGGCGCAAAAATTCGTGCCCCAGCCCTGCGCCGCCCGACGCGCCTTCGATCAGGCCGGGAATATCGGCTAAAACCATCGTTTCGTAATCGCCTAAGTTCACAACCCCCAGGTTGGGCTGTAAGGTGGTAAACGGGTAGTTGGCAATTTTGGGCTGCGCCGCCGACACGGCCGAGAGCAGCGTGGATTTACCCGCGTTAGGCACGCCAACAATACCCACATCGGCAATAATTTTCAGTTCTAATATCAGCCAGGTTTCTTCGCCAGGCACTCCGCGTTCGGCTAGAAGGGGCGTCTGGTGGATGCTGCTGGCAAAGTGAATGTTGCCGCGTCCCCCTTTTCCTCCGGCCAATATCACAATTTCCTGGTCGACATTCGTCAGGTCGGCGATGAGATCGCCGGTGTTGGCGTCACGAATCATCGTGCCGGGTGGGACGGGCAGGCGCAGCGGTTGGGCGCTGCGGCCGGTTTTGCGCGCTTTACCCCCGTCACGGCCGTCTTCCGCCCGATGATGCACGTTGCGATGATATTTCACCAAACTGTTGACGTGGTTGTCCACGTAAAATACAACATCGCCGCCGTTCCCGCCGTCGCCGCCATCGGGACCGCCTCGTGGCACATGGGCTTCGCGGCGGAAACTGATCATCCCATCGCCGCCAGCGCCACTTTTGACGTAAATTTTTGCCTCATCGAAAAACATATGCTAGCCATCTGTGTTCAAGTATCCTGGTGTTCAGTTCAACTTGAACAGGAGAATACTTATTTGTTATCGTAACTGTTCAGGTTTTCTGGCAAGACCCCAAGGGTTAAATATCCAACTAATCCAAATTCTCGGGAGCAAACCCTTGGGGTCTATAGAGTTATTCGTTATCTAATAATTCTTTCAATTTTGCCAGGCGGGGGTCGATGTCATCGTCCTGGCAGCTACAGTCGCCTTCATTCAGATTTTGGCCGCAAACCTGGCACAATCCCTGACAATCCGGGCGGCAAATTGGCTGAATGGGCACTTCCAGCAAGGTTAATTCACGAATTAACGGCGCCAGATCGATGAAGCCATCTTCACCAACAAACAATTCGCCGGCCGGCGCATCCCAGGGTGGGTAATACAACAGTTCACCCAGGGTGACGGTTAACGGGACATACGCATCGCCCAGACAGCGGACGCAGTCTACGGCCGTTACCGTTTGCAGCGTCCCGGCCAAATAAACACCCTCAGATGTGCGTGTCACTTCCACTTGCCCTTGCAGCGGAGACAACGTCACATCCTCAACATCTATGGTTGGATAGTCGAGTTCAATCGTGCGGCTGGTGCCTATTCTGGCCTCAACAAGAAAGCCGAAGTTGAAACGCAGTCGCGAAGGATGTTGTTTCTCCATCACAACCTCCTTTGGGGTAGAATTGACTCTGGAGTATAACATAGATGATCTGCCCTGCATATTGCCGTTAACGAAAAGAGGAACTCATGAGACACCAACAGCTGCTTGTGGCTACCCATAACAAAGGAAAAGTGGCCGAATTTGCTGAAATGCTGGCCGATCTGGACGTCGCCTGGCTGAGTTTGGACGATGTGGGCATTACCGAAGATGTCGAGGAAACCGGCGAGACATTTCAGGCCAATGCCGAGCTGAAAGCGCTGGCTTACGCTTCCCAAACCGGCTTGCTTACGTTGGCCGATGATTCGGGCTTGGAAGTGGATGCGCTGGACGGGCAGCCCGGCGTTTACACCGCCCGCTATGGCGGCCCCGGCCTGACCCACGCCGACCGGTATCAGTTGCTGCTGCGTAATATGCGCGACGTTGCCCCGGCGGAGCGGACAGCGCGTTTTCGCTGTGTTATTGTGCTGGCGAATGCGACCGGGGTGATGGGCACGGCCGTTGGCGTGTGCGACGGCCGTATTGCTCAGGAACCAGCCGGAAACGGCGGCTTTGGGTACGACCCGGTCTTCTTTCTGCCTGAACAGGGCGTAACCATGGCTCAGGTTCCCTCCACAGTCAAACACCAGATCAGCCATCGCGGGCAGGCCATGAAGGCGATCACGCCGCTTTTGCGCCAGATACTCGCCGAGTAGCCTCGCCGCATCTTTGGGAATGAAAAATAAATACCATGTGAAAGATCGGACCAATCTGCTAAGAATGGGCCAATCTTCTGAGATTGGTCCATTCTGAACATGTAAATTATTCAATTCTCGTTCCTTAACTTGCAAACTACTTGATATTACGTAAACTTAAATCATGGACAGAATAGACTTTCGTTCGGATACAGTTTCCTGGCCGACACCGGCCATGCGTGAAGCAATGGCCCAGGCCAAAGTGGGGGACGACGTTTACGGCGAAGACCCCACCGTGCGTGAATTGGAAGCGCTGGCCGCCGAAATGACCGGCAAAGAAGCGGCTTTATTTGTTGCCAGCGGTACGATGGGGAATTTGGTGGGCATTTTGGCCCACGCTGGCCGTGGCAACGAGGCAATTGTGGGCCAGGACGCCCATACCTATTTATATGAAGCGGGCGGTATGTCTACGCTGGGAGGTATTTTCCCGCGTGTGCTGGCGACAGATGACATGGGGCGCATGGATATAACGGCCGTCGAAACGGCCGTTTCCCCCGACGACGCCCACTTTCCCCAAACCCGCCTCATCCTGGTGGAAAACAGCTATGGCAGCAAGGGCGGCTACCCGCTGCCCCCCGCCTATTTCGCCGACATCCGCGCCGTTGCCGACCGGCACCGGCTGGCCGTGCATATGGATGGCGCGCGGTTGTTCAACGCGGCCATCGCCCAACAAATCCCCGCCGCCGACATCACCCAATACGTCGATTCCGTCACCTTTTGCCTCAGCAAAGGTTTGTGCGCGCCAGTTGGTTCTGTATTGTGCGGCTCGGCCGAATTTATTCACAACGCGCACCGCGTGCGCAAAGTTGTGGGCGGCGGCATGAGGCAGGCCGGCGTCATGGCGGCCGCCGGTCTCATTTCCCTGCGCCAAATGGTGGATCGCCTGGCCGATGATCACCAACGCGCCCAAAAGCTGGCCCTGGGATTAGCCCAAATCCCCGGCGTCCTGGTGCAGCCAGAAATGGTTAAGACCAACATGGTCTTTTTTAACCTGGCCCCAGATGTTCCCATCCTGGCGGATGTCATTACCGAAGCCATGCAGCAGCGGGCCAACATCTGGGTCGGGCCAACCGGCTGGCGTAGTTTCCGGGCAGTGACCCATTATTGGATTGGCGATCAGGAAATTGACCTTTTCCTGAACACACTGCGCGCTATTTTGGCAGAAGCATAGCCATCAGACGGATGGTTCCATCCTGACTTTTGCCTTGCCAATGAGGAGAGGCGGCTCATGAATACAAAAATCGGTCGCGTCATAAACAATCGTTACCAGCTTGAGTCGTTGTTGGGAGATGGCGGCATGGGCGCTGTATATCGCGCCCACGACCGCAATCTGAACCGGCAGGTCGCCATCAAGCTGATGCACGAGCAGTACGCGCGTCAGGCCGAATTTCGCAACCGGCTCATTCAAGAAGCGCAAACGGCCGCAAAGCTAGACCACCCATCCATCGTGCGTATTTTTGATTTTGGCGCATCGGAAGAAGGCCTGTTCATCGCCATGGAATTTGTGGATGGCGGCAGTTTGCGGGCGCATTTGCGCCGTGTGCAGCAAGAACGTAAATATTTGCCGCTTTCCCAGGGGCTGCAAATCGGCAGCCACATCGCATTGGCGTTGGATTATGCCAACAAGCAAGGCATTGTTCACCGCGACGTAAAACCGGGCAACATCATCCTGAAACGGCTGACGCGCGCCGACAAGCCGGGCGAGCAGCCTTTCCGGGCGGTGTTGACTGATTTTGGGCTGGTCAAATTGTCTGAAGGCTCGGACATGACCAGGACCGGGATGACACTGGGCACGCCGACGTATATGTCGCCGGAACAGTGTGAGGGGCTGGATTTAGACGGCCGTTCCGACCTTTATGGCCTCGGTGTAGTCTTGTATGAACTATTTACCAATCGCCTACCTTTTTCCTTCCAAAACTTATCCGAAGCCCTGGCCGCCCACACCAAAGGCGTGATGCCGCCGCCGGCCCATGAAGTTCGCACCGATATTCCCCCTGTCCTCAATACCATTCTCAGCAAACTGCTGGCTAAAGACCCGGCCGACCGTTACCCCAGCGGCGCGGACCTGGATGCCGCGCTGCAAAGCGCCATGATCTCGCTGGCCGGCACACCCACGCAGATCATGACGCCAGAGGCAGACATTTTGGCCCAGGTAACAGACCCGCCGCCCGGTTATGAGCTGTCTATCGACACCCCTGGGCATCCACCCAGCCGCGTGCAGCTTACCCAGGCCATTATTAGCCTGGGACGGGGCGCAGACAACGATATTGTGTTGCCGGCGGAAGGCGTTTCGCGGCAGCATGCCCAGTTACAAGCCACGTCTTTGGGCTGGGAAATACTCGATCTGGGCGGCATCAATGGCACGTTCCTCAATGATCGCCGCCTGCGCGCCGAGGATCCGACGCCGCTTGCGCCGGGTATGCGCGTACGCATCGGCCCTTATGTTCTCTCTTTGGTAGGACCAGAGGTGACGCCGTATGAATCGGATATGGCGGTGGTGGCGGAACGCGCTACGGCCGTAGCCCTTGGCCGCACCACGCCGGCCGCCGAAGCCATTCCCACCGCTCCGCACACCGCGCCCGTTGAAGACCCCCTGGCCATTTTCTTGCCGCAAGAAAGTTACACTCTGGAACCCGGCCGGCGAACGCCCATCAACCTGGAGATTGTGAATCGGGGGCCGGTGGCTGATCGCGTAACGGTGCGTGTGCAGGGCGTGCCCCAGGAATGGGTCAGCACACCCACAGAATTTATTGATTTGCCCGCCGGCGCGACGACGCAGCTCTCGTTGGCCATCCGGCCGCCGCGCCACCGTTCCACGCCCACCGGACGTCAGCGGATGCGCCTGGAATTGGTCTCCCAACAGCATCCCCGTTTGCGCGTAGGCGCGGCCTTAACGTTGATCATTGGCGGGTTTGTTTCGTTTGAGGCCCGATTGAGCAACAGCCAGGTTCGTCTGCCGGAAACTGTGGGGGTGACGATTGAGAATACGGGCAACGCCACCGGCGAGTTTAGCGTGACGGCCCGCGATCCACAGCGCGCGTTGCAGATTCGCGGTGAGCGCGGTCGCATTCACCTGTCTGGCGGGCAGACCACGGCCGTTGACCTGGAGCTAGACGCGAAACAGAAAAGCTGGCTGGGCGGCGGCGAAATTTACCCGTTTGAAGTGGATGTGTCTTCACAGGCCGGCGGGCGCGTAACCTTGAATGGCGAAGCGCGCACGGGACCGGCGATTCCCATGGCTTTGTTTTATACCTTGGTGGCTGTGGTTGTGTTTTGCAGCGCAATCGGCGTTTTGACATTTTTGTTTGATGTGGGCGGATTTTTTGGTGGCTCACGTTCCACCTCGACGCCAACCAGTCTGCCCGCGGTGTACCTGACGGAAACGGCCGTTGCCCTCACTCCTACCATAGACGCCACCGCCATGACCCTGACTCCCGCCCCAGGACAGGACACCGATGGCGACGGCCTGAGCGATACTCAGGAATTAGCCATTGGCACCGATCCCAACAACCCGGATACCGACTTCGACCGCTTGAGTGACGGAGAAGAAGTGCTGCGCATCGGCACCAACCCCAATGATCGTGATACTGACAAAGACATTCTGATCGATGGCGATGAAGTGCTGCAGTTTCGCACCGATCCACTGCGACGCGATACATCTGGCGACGGCATTTCTGATGGCGAAGCGGTGGCTCGCGGTTTAGACCCGCTGGTTTTCCACACGCCAACACCGACGCAAACGGCCGTTACCTCCGCCACGCCCACCAGCACCCTGGGACCGCCCACATTCACAGCCACCGCCACGGCCACCTGGACGCCAAGCGCCACGCCGTCCATCACGCCCACGCCGACGGCCACCCAGACGCCATCCAGCACCCCAACCGCCTCACCAACCGGCTCGCCGACCGCCACGCCGACCATCACCAGCACCCCCACCAATACGCCCATGCCCAACCCATCGGTGGCCTGTTTGCTCAATCCACCGACACTGGACGGCAACTACAATCCGGCCGAATGGCCCAATTCGCCGCAAATCCAATTCCAACCCGAAGGCGACTTGTCTGGCCTGGTGCAAGGCTATTTGGGGCGCAATGGCAATACCATGTATTTGGCCTGGCTGATCAACGATGTGACCAACGACCCCAGCGATTCGCTGCGCCTTTACTTCGACACGACGCGCAATTTGGGCGACCCGGACACAGCCGACCGCTTTTTCCAGGTGGTCCGAGACGGTTCGTTGTCGGTGCAGGCGGGCATTGGCAGCAATTCCGATGGCCAGGGTTGGAATGCCGGGTACAGCAGCAGCAATTGGACGGCCGTTCTCGGCGAACCAGGCAGCAATCAATGGGTCATCGAAATGAGCATCGACATTGCCGCCGAAATGCCCGCGCTGGCCAATCCCTACGGCCAGATGGTTCAGGTGCTGTACACCGGGAAGTTAGCCACCTGGCCTACTGGCGGCATCTCCAACAATGCCAATACCTGGCAAGGGGTCAATTGGCTGCCTTGCCCGTAACCAAAATCATCAACGAATGAGGTGTTTTTGATGAAAGTGAATTTTTTTGCCACGCTGCGGCGTATTGCGGGACAAAAAACAGTGGAATTTGAGGTAGCGGAAGGCGCCACGGCGCAGCAGGTATTGGATACGATTTTGGAACGGTTCCCGGCCATGCGCGAAGAACTGTTGGATGAAGACGGCCAGCTGTTTCCCCATGTTCATTTGTTCATCAACGGCCGTGATGTCCCCTACATGCCTGACCAAATGGCTACCATCATCAAAAATGGCGACAAAATCGACCTGTTTCCTGCGGTGGCGGGAGGTTGATCGTGGCCAGTCATGAACGGGTTGTGCGTGCTGTTCCGCTCTGGCTGATGCGCGATTATCTGGTGGATGCCGGCGGGACGGTGGCGGGAGACGGCCGTGTCACCGGCAATGGGTGGGCCGTCACTCTGGAGCAGGTAGAAGATTTTCACCTGGGCGTGTTAAAAATAGGGCAGGTTCGCTTTTATGCCGAAGGCGACGACGCAGCCCTGGCGGCCTTGATGACTGTGATGGAAGACAAATTAGTCCGCGCTGGCGGCTAAAAGGGCAATAAAAAAGACGGCCGTTGGGGAAACGGCCGTCTTCCTATCACTCAATCACCAATTGCCGCAACCCGACAATTAGATAATCTGTAACTCCTTCAACTTGGATTCCGGCACAACGCCGTTCTCCCAGCCGCGCAGTTCATAATACTCAGCCAGCATATCGTCCAATTCACACACATGCCCTTCCGAACCCGGCATCGTAGACGGTTCTTTGGTGAAGCGATCCGGCAAGTAATCGCTGCCTTCGCCAAAGCCGGCCAGATTGTTGTAGTAGCGTTCCAGATTGTAAATGCGTTCGCCGGTCAGCAAAACGTCATCAGCCGAGAATTCCACACCGGTCATCGCCGAGAACTGAGCCGCATATTCATCCGGTCCTTCCACGAACTGGCTGAATTTGCACAAATCCAGGCTGTCTGTAAAAGCCGACAGGTCTTGCAGAAGTTTGGTCAGGCTGCCTTTGCCTTTCCACTCCAACGGGTCCGTTTTCAGAGCAATAACGCCCAACTCGCTGGCCGGGGTGTAGGCGCGCAAGTGGCAGGCGCCCCGGTTGCTGGTGGCATAGGCAATACCCATGCCTTTCAGGCCGCGCGGATCGTAAGCCGGGATGCCCTGGCCTTTTACCGACATGGCCATCGACATATCGCCGTAATGCTTGGCGACCGCATTGATGCCATTCGCCAGCAAATCGCCGATTCCTTGCCGGAAGGCAATCTTTTCAGCCATGGCGACCATCGACATGTAATCGCCCCATTCGAGGCCTTCGCCGTTGGTGTAACCCTTTTCCGTGGCTTCCATAAAGGTCGCCATCACGTCGCCAACTTCGATGGCATCAAAGCCGTAATCGTTGGCCAGATCAATCAGCTTGGCGATGGAACCGGCGTCACCGTTGCCGCAGTTCGCGCCCAACGACCAGGCTGGTTCATATTCAAAGCTTTCCATATGCGTGCCAGCAAACGGGCCATCCTCGATTTTGACTTCCTTCTTGCAGGCTACGGGGCAGGCATGGCAGGTGGGATTGTTGACCAGGATGTTTTGTTCCACCCATTCGCCGCTGATGCCTTCCGCTTTGTCGCCGAAAGATGTCACCTTGCCGTTGAAAGCCGGCAGGGCGCCCATGTTGCTGGTGATGTTCATCAGAATGTTGGTGCCATAGACGGAAAGGCCGCCCTTGCGCGGGCTGGTAAACCCTTTTTCATCCATGATGACGCCCAACGCGCGTTCGTGGGCCGGTTTCCAGGCTTCGGCATTGGCTGCCCGAGGCATCGCTTTTTTGGCTTTGACAACGATGGCCTTGAGATGCTTGCTGCCGCCGACACAGCCCGTGCCGCCGCGCCCCGCTGCCCGATCGTCTTCGTTAAGCCAGCTTGCGTAGTGCACCAGATTCTCACCGGCCTGTCCAATGGCGATAACCGTAAGGTCTTTCTCGCCGTATTTGTCTTTAAAGTGTTGAATGGTTTCTTTAATACCCTTGCCCCATAAATCGGACGCATCGCGTAGTTCTACGGTTCCGTTTTCGACATAGGCGTAGACCGGTTTTTCGGATTTGCCGGAGAAGATGAGGCCATCGAAACCGGCCCAGCGAATGCGCGCTGCCGACCAGCCGCCCTGATGCGCATCAGTGATGGTTCCGGTAAGGGGTGATTTGGTCACGACGGCGAGACGGCCGCTCATATTGGCGGGGGTGCCGGTGAGGGGGCCATTCATGAAGCATAAAATGTTGTCGGGCGAGAGCGGGTCTACATCCGGGCCATTTTCAAAGACGTATTTAACGCCCAGACCGCGCGCGCCGATGTAGTGCAAAGCCCAGCCTTCCGGGATGGGTTTGTTTTCGACTTTGCCTGCTGTCAGGTCTACGTGAGCGATATTGTTTGCGTATCCACCTAGTTCCATTATTACCTCCAATTGCTTTGTGTCGATTAAGTATTTGATCTTACGAGTGCCGGGGCGTTGATTGGTATTTGGGTAGCCAAAGCAGTAAATTGTCCGATGCGCCGTTTTTTGGCCTGGAATGTCATGTGACCACAACGCCTGATGGTGTTTTTAGTATTTTTGGGTGGAGCACCTCCTTTTATGAGTTTGGTTTCTTACCGTCCTGGCGGGAAGATGCTGATGATGTCATTTTTGGAGAGGGGTGTGGGGAATCCACCGGCGTAGGTGAGGTCACGGCCGTTTAACAGCACGCGCCACCCTTTTTGAATTGGAACGTAGACCGGTTTTACCTCTACCCAGGCAGAATTCGTTTTTTCTTCAGAGTTCCAAACTCGCTCCAAGGCAAACGAGCGAGTTTGTGGATAATAATCAAAAAATTTACGCAGCAGGTCTTCAACAGACGCCCCGGGATCGACGTGGACGGTAACGGCCGTATTCCCCACCATCAACCGCATCCGACCAAATAACCTTACCGGAATGGCCCAATCGCCCTGGCTGTACCGCCGGGCTGTTTCATACCCCAGCAGCATCATGTGCAGCTGCACCGACAAATATTTGTTCCAACCGGCCATTGCTTTGGCAATGACGCTGCCGGAAAGACCTGCTTCTTGCATGTAGCTGGCAAACGCCGCTCCCACAATGCCGATAGAAGTCGTGATGTAGGCGGGTGGGGTGTGGATGTGGCGCGGCCCGTGCCCGGCATGAAATTTTCCGGCGCGGACCAGGTAGTAGGCAAATTCGTCGCTGGTGTCCATGCCGATAACCCGCGCCAGCCATACCGCGAAAAAGCGGCGGCGTTCGGCCAGATGGTCTTCATTGGCCCCGCTTTCCCACCCTAAAATAGCGGCCGTTTCCGGCACGGAAAGCAAGTAGTTGTAGGTGTTGATGACTAATTCGGGCGCGCGGCGCAGCAAGATTTCTGTGGAGTGCGACATGGCTTGTTTGTCTACGGCCGTTAGACCCACAAAACCAAGCAGCCGAGTCCATTCTTCGGCTGGATCCGAAGAGAGGTCATGGAGCTTTAGAGTGGGGGATGCTGTTACAGTTTGCATAATTTCGCCGCCAATTATTTGGGTACTGCGTACAGTATACTCAAAAGAAATCTTCCCCGCAACGCCGGGTAACGGCGGCGCCGCCACGTTTTGGCCTCTTGTCTGAACCGGCGTCAAAACTGGCCTGGTCAAAAACTTCCCAGATGTGCTGGCGATTAAAAAGCGGCAGTTGGCGCGGCAGGCGTGCTAAACTTGCGCCCCGCGCCTGCCCTGAATCATGCCGGAGATGGTGGCCTCAACGGCCGTATGCTCTGTCTGTTTTCGCGGCGGCTGGCTGAGAAGTAGACATAAAATTAAACGAGGAATTGAATTTACTAAAACGATGTTAGATTTTGCCCCCCTCCGCACCAAACAAATGACCCTGCGTGAGCTTGCCGCCCCCAAGACTCTGGCGGATTTACGCGCTTTAACCAACGAAATGGTAGATGAAATGCTGTCGCTGATTGCCGCCTGCACGGACGCCGACGTTGTGTTTGTGCCGACTGATCCCCAGGCCAATGACACATTCGCCGCCGATGAGGCCGAAAAAGATGTGGCCTGGACACTGGGCCATGTGCTTGTGCATACCACGGCTTCGGCTGAAGAAAGTGCTTTTTTGGCGGCGGAAATGGCGCGGGGCGTGCCGCCTCACGGCCGTTCCCGTTACGAAACGCCCTGGCAAACCGTCACCGCCATCGCCCAATGCCGCGCCCGCCTGGAAGAAAGCCGCCGTATGCGCCTCGCCAGCCTGGACCTGTGGCCCGATCAACCTATCCTGAGCAACACTTACGAGCCGTGGCCAGGCGCAGGCGACATAGATGCCGTTGGCCGATTTATTCTGGGATTGGCCCACGACACCGACCACCTGAGCCAGATCGCCGACATTGTGCGCCAGGCGCAAACCGCCCGTGCAAATTTCTGATCCCATCGCCCGGCAGCTGCTGGCGCTGCTGCCCGGCAATTCGGAGGGATGCGTCGGAGCAGCGGCCGATTTGCTGGCGTTGTATGCCGCAGACGGCCGTTTCTACCACACCCTTGCCCATGTTCATGATGTTTTGGACCACCTGCGGCCCCACCTGGCTGAGGCCCATAACCCCGGGGCATTGCAGCTTGCTACCTGGTTCCACGACGCCATTTACGATCCGCGCCGCTACGATAACGAAGCGCAAAGCGCCGCTTACGCCACGGCCGTGCTTGCCAATCTGGGCGCTGCCGCCGGGTTGATTGACGAAACGGCGCGGCTGATTCGCCTGACCGAGAGGCACGAAACGGCCGTCGCCGACAGCGACGGCCATATTTTGCTGGATGCGGATCTGGCTGTTCTGGCCGCTGACCCATCTCGCTACGACGCTTACGCGCAGGCCATCCGCCGCGAATATGCCCACATCCCATCAAAAGCGTATCGTCAGGGGCGAACGGCCGTGTTGGCCCGGCTGTTGGCCAGGGAGCAGCTCTACTTTTTGCCCGCTCATGGGGCGTGGGAAATCCCGGCGCGGCTTAATCTCCGGCGGGAGATGGCGTGGCTGTCCACAATGAGTTAGACCGGCGGCTGGCCTGCAAAACGGCCGTCGCCACCCGCATACCCCCCAATGTCACCCCGGCCGTCGACTGCCCGGGGAAAATCGAATCCCCTACCAGCCACAAATTGCCAATGCCCGTGCCTGGACCGCGCGCTTTAAAGAGCGATGTTTGCGGAAAGCCGCCGACCATGCCCAACGGCCGTCTGGTGTAAAACGCAAATGTCACCGGCGTGCCTGGCAGGCACAGGGTCGCTGCCTGCGCCAGACCGGGAATGGCTCTTTCGGCGGCGGCCAGCAAGTTTTCCGTGTACTGTTCGCGCCGGGCCAGATAGGCCGATTCGTTGTCCGACTGGCGCAGCTGCCACCAGGGGGCCACGGCCGTATGCGTAGAAAGGGTGGCTGTGCGTGTGCCTGCCGGTCCGCGACGGCCGTCGCCCTCATCCGACAGGGAGATGAACACGGAATTGCCTTCGCCTAACGGCCGTGTGTGGTCGATGATGACCTGATGATGACCACTGGTCAGGTGTGGGAGCCGGGCGGCATCCAGGCCCAGGTAAAGAGTAAACGCGCCCCAGGTTGGCTCGCGCTGGGCCACTTCTTGTTGCAGCCGCTCCGGCGATTGCTCACCGAGCAAATCGTTGAGCGCCCAGGGGGTGAGGTTGGCCAGGATGGCATCAGCGCGAAACCGTTGGCCTTTTTGGGTGGTAACGGCCGTTGCCTGCCCCCGGTTGTTGGTTTCGATCTGCGTCACGCGCTGCCGGAACAAAACCTCGCCGCCATGAGCGCGGATCCAATCCACCAGCGTTTGCGCCAGCGCGCCAATGCCGCCCTGCACGTGGTTGACGCCGCGTCGGGGCAAATCCAGGGCTGCGCTGCCGTACAGGGCGTGGGCATCATCGGCCGTGGTTTGGGCCGCGATGAGCAGTTGGCCGTCCAAAAAGGCTTTGAACATGGGATCGCCTGTGGCGGCCACGCTGCCAATCGTGCGAAACAGGTAGGGCAGGGCTTGCAGTGTGCGCGGGCGCAGCGCTTGGGCAATGGTCCACAGGTCGCGGGGGGATTCTGGCGGCCAGGGAAACGGGCGGCTGGAGATGTCCCAGCTGACGTCGGCCAGTTGTTGCTGAGTGCGCCAGAATGAGGCTGTTTGCGGAAAAGCGGTTTGCCATTCAGCCTGCCACTGCTGCGGGTCGGCCCATTGGGTGATGGCTCGGCCGTCGGGCAAATGCACCACCCAGGCCGGATCTACCGGCCGCACCGGCCATTCCAGGTTAAGGATGTCGGCTAATCGGGCGTGGGGACCGCCGGGGGCAAAACCACCGGCCAGGGTGGCTCCGGCGTCGAAGCGGAATCCTTTGTGGTAAAAGGTTCCGGCGCTGCCGCCAGGATAAACGTGGCTTTCCAGCACGGTGACGCGATGCCCGGCATGTAAGAGCAGCGCGCCAGCCGTCAACCCGCCGATGCCCGCGCCAATGATGAGGCTGTGGGGGGCGGCGATCATCGGCGGCGTTTCCAGATGGCCAGGCCGCTGGCGAGAGCCAGCAGACCGGCGATGCTGACCGCGCCCTGTCGCCGGGCGGGACTCACCTCCAGATGCCAGCGAGTGATAAGTTGGCGGGCAGTGAAGAGCAGGAACAGGCCAGGTTGGGCGAAGAGCAGGCGGCTGAGCAGGCCGCGACGGCCGTCGTGGTGGCTGTAGGCAATGTGTTCGTGGACGCGGGTGGTGGTGGGAGAAACGGCCGTGAACGTGTGTGTGTGCTGCCATGTTTGCAGCGGTCCGCTGAATTGCGTGTCGGTGAAGCCGTTGGGTCCGACGTGGCTGTGAATGGCTTTCCAGCGCACCGGCAGCGGCCCAAACCAGAGCGTAAATTCGGCGATGGCTCCATCAGCCATTGGATCGAACTGGTGGATTTGGGCGAAGATGGGCGGCGGCGTCAGCGTTTTGAGGGCGCGGGTGTCGTGGTGGAAGTCGGAAACGGCCTTAAGCGGCGCATTGACGATGAAAGTGTAATCAAATGTGGGCATCGGTTTATCTCTTGAATATGGGCAGTTTTACCACTCTGGCGGGGTGGGAACTGGTGTGCTGCCCGGGTAAATCTGGTGCAAAATCGCCAGAATTTGATAGGCGGTCTCCGCCTGAAAAGTGTAAAAGCCTTCGTAGTACCGTTCGTTGCCGCTCATAGATGGGATTTCCTGGGCAACCAGGGACATGTGCATACCCTCGCCATAAGCCACTACCAGCCAATAATCCACCAGCGGGGTGCCGTGGGTGTCGATGCCAGTTACGGTGGGATGGTTTAACAACGAACGAAAATTGGTTTCCGGTATGTCCGTTTCATAATACAACCATAAGCCTCGGGCGTAAGAGGCGATGGATCTGTATTTGACCTGCTGCGGCGCTAATCTGGAAAGGTATTGAAATGACGCGTGCAAATCGGCGCTGCGCGGCGTGCTTATGACCGCATCTTCGATGATATGACTGATTTTGGTCATAGCCTCGACGGAAAAAGTGTACCGAAACGCTAACTGGTTCAGTTTATCCGGGTCGAGGTGGTCCACTATTTTTTCTGCTTGAGGCCGGAAAAGGGGCATCATTCGCTGGTAAAAGGTTTGGATTATTTCGATAGACACGGTGAGTTTCCTGAATGATGGTGGGCTTTAGACTAAATCCAAAAAGCCAGAATGACCTTCATGGTAAGCGGTTAAAATCCGGGCGGATACTTTTTCTGGTGTGGCGGCGTCTTTGGGCAAGCGAAGCGGCACTTTTTCCCACAATGGCGTATCGACCGCCCCTGGTCGCACGACGGTGATGCGTTTTTTGCGCTCTTCTTTGCGCAGTGCTTCGGCAAAGGCTTCCAGGCCGACTTTGGCGGCCGCATAGGCCGAAAGACCTGGCAGGCGCAACCTTTCGCTGACTGCGCCGAGATAAAATAGATGAGCGTCTTCCGCCAGCAGGGGCAGGCTGCGATGGGTGGTCAGGAAGGCGCCGTTTAGATTGGCATCCAAAATGCGCTGCCATGTTGCCGGGTCCATTTTTTGCACGGGCGTGGCTGTTATGTCGCCTGCGGCATAAATCCAGAGGGCAATCTCGCCAATGGCCAGGTTGGTTTCCATGACGGCGTTTTGCACGGCCGTATCGCTGCGTACGTTTGCGGCAAAGCTGTGAGGGGTCAGCTGGCTTGTTTTTTCTGGCTCGCGGCTGATAGCCGCGACGGCCCAGTCGTTTGTTACCAGATGCTCCAAGAGGGCAAGGCCAATGCCGCCGCTGGCACCCCAGATCATGGCTGTTTTCTTTGAATTCATCTAAAAATCCTTTCTAAAGGTGTGCAAATTGTTGATATAATGACAATTGTAAACATTTTTCACTAATTTGTCAATATATTGCACATAATTTGTCACCTATTATTGGTGCGGCGAGAAAGTGTTCAGGCATAAAAACAGAGCAGCCATCTCAAAAAATGGCTGCTCTGTTTTTGTGGGTAGGCGATTTACTTTGAATCGAGGTTAATCGCCAACTATTTGGTCGTGGGATAAATTAATTGGCCGGAATCAGGACTGCGTCTATCACGTGGACGACGCCATTGGAGGCCATGATGTCTGTGGCCGTAATCATCACATTGTCATTGAGGATGACATTGCCACCATCGATACGGACGGGGATGGTTGTGCCATTCAGCGTGGTAATGGAATCCATTCCCGCCACGTCGGCGGCCAATAATGCGCCATCAGAGACATGGTAGAGCAAAATATTGGTCAGGGCGCCTTGCGGATCCTCTAACAAGGATTCGACAGTACCGGCCGGCAGGGCAGCGAAAGCGTCGTCGGTGGGGGCAAAGACAGTAAAGTTGCCTTCGCCGGAAAGCGTTTCAACCAGTCCGGCAGCCTGCAAAGCGGCGACGAGGGTGGTGAAGTTACCGTCGGCGACAGCTATTTCGGCGATGGAGGGCAAGGGCATGGTCTCTTCAGCAGCGGCGGTCATGCTGGGCGGGAGCAAAACGGAATCAATGACATGGATAACGCCGTTGGAGGCTTCGATGTCGGTGATAATGACGGCCGTGCTGCCATTCAGAAGCACCTGATCGCCGTTGAGACTGATAGCGATTTCCTCGCCGCCAACTGTTGGGGCGGCGCTAAGGCCCACCACATCGGCGGCCATCACCTTGCCGCTGACAACGTGGTAGAGCAAGATGTCTTTCAGCGAACCTTCGGGGTCTTGGAGGAGGGTGTCTACAGTGCCTTCAGGTAGGGCGGCGAAGGCGTCATCGGTGGGGGCAAAGACGGTGAAGGGGCCTTCGCCGCTGAGTGTTTCGGCCAGACCGGCGGCAGTTACAGCTGCGACGAGGGTGTTAAAACGGCCGTCGTTTACAGCGATGTCGACGATGGTGTTGGCGGTTTCGGCAGCCATTGGCGCTTCGGTTGGGGCGGGGACGGCAGTGGGAACGGCCGTAGGAACGGCCGTAGGGGCCGGTTCGCTGACGCCACAGGCGGCAATAATCAGGGTTAAAATCAACAGTAAACTAATTAGAGGCAGGCGTTTCATTTAAATCTTGCTCCTTGTATTGGTTGTTTTTGCGAAACAGGTCATTTAAAAGTTTGTCCAGCTTTTATCACAGTATGTGTGCACAAATCACATGACATGGTTGAAATCATAGTGTATTGCACAGATATTGTCAATTTATCTGCAAGAAAACCTTATTTTTGTCTAATATTTGCACGGATTTATGAGTAAGGGATTAACCTGTTTTGTCATATGGTATGGGTGGGTTGTTGTTTTTTCAGGAGTGACGTTAAGATCGTGCAGATGTTATATAAGATTGAGGATGAGCAGGTATTTAATCGGACAAAGGCAATGCGGCGGGGTTGCCGAGGGTGTTTATGGCTGGTGGTTGGCCTGATAGCTGTCGCCAGTTTGCCATTTTTCTGGCGCACGGCCGTTAAATGGTACTATCAGCGGCACATCTATGCGGTAGAGTCAGCCCCCACACAGCGGACGGCGATTGTGTTTGGCGCGGCGGTGTATCGCAACGGCCGTCTCAGCCCCATCTTGCGCGATAGAGTGGAAACGGCCGTGCAGCTCTACAAATCAGGTCAGGTAGACAAAATCCTTATGTCCGGCGACAACCAGACACTGGTCTACGACGAGCCGAGCGCGATGGTGGCCTATGCTGTCGCTCAGGGCGTGCCGCCCGAAGACGTGCAGCCCGATTACGGCGGACGGCGCACCTACGATACTTGTTTTCGGGCGCGGGATATTTTTCAGGTGGAGAATGCGATTTTGGTAACCCAGGCGTTTCATTTGCCCAGGGCTTTGTTTACGTGCCGGCAGTTGGGGGTAACGGCCGTGGGCGTGGCCGCCGATTTAAGACCCTATCGCGGCGCGCGGTGGTATGAACTGCGAGAAACGGGGGCGACACTGGTAGCTTTGTGGGATGTGGTCAGGCAAAACCCGCCGCCGGTGTTGGGGGAACCGCTGCCGTTGGAGTAGGGGATGGTTACGGCCGTTATGTCGCATCAAAACGGTCGGGGATTTTTTTCATGGTGGATGGCGCAGGGGTGACAACCTCGCCTGCCACAATCTGGCCTTCGATGACGTCGTTTTTCAGCACGGGGGCGATGTAGCGGCTCATTTTGTGCATACGGAAGCTCAGAAATAGTAGAAATGCGCCTAGCAGCAGCAGGAAGATACCGACCAACCAGACCATGACAACGGCCGTTGCCTGAGTCTGGGTAAACAGCAAAAAGGCAAATGCCAGTTTGAGCAGGGCGATGAACAGGCGCATCCAATCAAGACCGATCTGCTGGCGCACACGCAGCGTGGCAAAAATGGAATAAACTCCGGAGATGAGCAGCCCCAAACCAACAAAATAAATGAGGACGACCAGGGCTAACCCGGCAATCAACTCGGCCAGCCCGATAACGGCCGTGCCGGCAATCACCACCAGGAAGCCAGATAACGCTTGTGACCCCCAGCGCACAATATGTTTGCGCTCGACCACTGCGGCGATCATATCAATCAGCCCATCGACGATGATAAACAAGCCCAGCAGCTTAACCACGATGTCAGGCGTCTGGGCAGGATTGAAGAGCGTGTATAAACCAAAACCCAAAGCGACAATGCCCTGAATGAGTATCACCCACCAAAGGCGCGACCAGTTTTTTTGGATGGTTTGTATGTCTTCAGGGTTGAATGATTGAGTTGTCATCTTTTATTGTCTCATGGTGCTTTTTTCTCTGGCAGCGCAGGCTCTAAGTTGGGTGCAATCAGACCTGTCTTCAGAGGTCAAACCAACGCTCAGGGTTTGTGTCGCACTTAGTCGTAGATTAAATCGTTAATGGTGTTCAATAAAATTTGCAATGTGATGGGCTTTTTCAACCAGCCATCGATCTGGATTTTTAAGGATGCCGCATGGGTGTCTGTGAGAGGGTAGCCGCTCATGATGACGATTTTGAGATTCGGATAGAGCGGCAGAATGGCGGCGGCTAATTCCTCGCCGCCCATTTCCGGCATGATCAGGTCCGTTAGCAGGAGGTCAATGTGGACCGGGATGTTTTGGCACTGGTCTAAGGCTTCACGGCCGTTGCTGGCCATGATCACCTGAAAATTGGCGGATTGTAACGTATCCTGAAACGCTAAACCGAGCGGCGTATTATCTTCTACAAGTAAGATTGTTTTCATTAAGAATTTTCCTTGAAAGCTGCGATGGAAATTGCAGGCGTGGGCGATTATCTTCCCTAGTATCTTAAATGGCTCCTCACGTCAGCAAAACTGCAACCCAGATTATACATCCCAACCTGCAATTTGGGGATGATTTTGATGGTTGATTGGTTGATTGGGGGATTGGTCAGAGGGAGAATCAGGCGGCGAAGTGTATTTTGTTGCCTGATGCGTGAGGCGTGAGGCGTGCTCCGTCGTTCGTCACCCATCACGCATCACGCATCACGCATAGCTTACCCTGGTCCGAAAAGCACCTTTTATTCTACAACCTGTTCATGCAACTCAATGGCCGCATTCGCCAGGACAATTTCGTCCCGTTCGGCCACTTTGCACTGGAAAACAATCCGCTGCGCCGATTCTTGCCACATCTCCGTAATCAGCGTTTCGCCGGGGAAAACATGCTTGCTAAAACGAGCCTGCATCGATTTAAAACGGGCCGGGTCATAGCCGGCAAACTGCTTCAAGACGGCGCGAGCGGCGAATCCATACGTACACAGGCCATGTAAAATGGGCCGGTCGAACCCGCCAAAAGCGGCCATTTGCGGATCGGCGTGCAGCGGGTTGCGGTCTTTGGAGGATAGGCGGTAGAGCAGCGCTTGCTGGGCCATTGTTTTCTGCCGCGTAATGGCGTCCGGGGTGCGGTCGGGCGGCAGATTGGTTTTCCCGGAAGATGGGCCACGGTCGCCGCCAAAGCCGCCCAGCCCGCGAATAAAGAGCGCGCTGCGATTCAGGGCGACTTCTTCGCCTGTTTCGTCCACCGTTTGCACTTCTAGCACCACGACTGCGCCTGAGCCTTTGTCGTAGATGTGGGTGATGCGGGCGTGATTGGTGAACGCGGCGGTGGGGGGTAACGGCCGTTTCAAGGCCACAAATTGTTCCCCATGCAGCAGCATCATAGGGTTAAAACTCAATCCGGGTACGTCGACAATTTGCCAGAACAACGTAAACGGAAAGGTCACGGCCAGCGTCGGAAACACCTTGAACCCGCTGCCGTTCAATTCATACACATACGGCAGTTCCGCCGCATCCACCGGATCCGCCCCCGCGCCAATCGACAGCGCATACAAAATCGCCTCGTCGGTGCCATACACGCTCGGCGCCGACTGAAAGGTGTGATTGAGGACTTTTTCAAGGTCAATAGACATACGAGTCTCCTGAGTACGCGGTTATGATTTTAATTTGGGGTTGTTGGCATGGCGTTCTTTGTCCCGTTTGGTTTTCTTGGCCATATTTTTGTCAAAAGCGGCCGTCAGGTCTATGCCGGTCTGGTTGGCCAGGCAAATCAACACAAAAAGCACGTCGGCCATCTCGTCCGCCAGGTCATACGCCTCATCCGACTGTTTGAAGGATTGATCGCCATACAGCCGGGCCATGAGCCGGGCCACTTCGCCGACTTCTTCCATGAGAACGGCCGTATTGGTCAATTCCGAATAATAACGCACGCCAATCGTCGTCACCCACTCGTCAACTAACTGCTGGCATTCTTGCAACGTGAACTGTGTCATGATCATTCTATAGGTCTATGCCGCTATTGTGCCCGCTGGCCGATAGCGCCAAGATAAATGTCGATGCGTGATTGGTGGACGGTGGATTCCCAGCGCAGGCGTAAATCGTCGGTAACGGCCGTTTTCGGCACAACAAACACCAGATTGCCAATACCCGATTCGCCCGTTGGCACAGACAGCGGCAGACGCACAATCTGGTCTTCGTAGGGCAGGGTCGTTTGCCAGGCGGGGTACATATTGCCATGCCCATCCACCAGCATCATGGTTGGCGGCACCACATCAAACTCACTCTGGTTAGACACCGTCAGATACAAGACGACATGCACATAATCAATATTGACGAGGTCTTGCACCGCCAACATGCCGGCCTGATCAACCTGGATTCCTACGCCATTTAGCAGCACAGGATAGCCCAATGAACCGGCGGCATAATTGGTTTGCAGCCCGCTGTTCTCTTCGGGTTGGTTCACCCGGCAAGCGGCTAAAACCAGGAACAAACTCAAAATAATAATGTTGAACCTGCGATACTTCACGGTTCCCTCCTGTGGGAGATGGGTGGCAGTGTGTCGGGCAGACCGCAAAGCCACGAGTTTTGATAAAACGGCCGTATCCCGGCCACACCGCCAGAATGACCCCGCTACGCCAGAGCGAAGGGCAAATCATTGGCCAGCGCCACAGCTTCCAGGTGGTTCGAGTCGCCAATCAAGTCGATGCCCGCCTGGGCGAATCGTCGGGCGGCGGCCATTGCCCGGCCATCTTGTTCCACCGTCAACGACCATTGGGCGTGTTCTGTCAGCAAGGCTAATTCTAACGCTCTACCCAGGGTAAGCGCAAAGCGGCGCGCGCCCGCCTCCACTGCGGCCGGATCAACCCGCATGGTGTGCAGCAGCCATTGTTCAGCATGGCCAACGGCCGTTTGCGCCAACTGGCCTGTTTGTTCCAATACTTGATCTTCGGCTGTGGCCGCGCACTGCTGAATTTTGCCTTTCAAAGCCCGCAACCCTTCGCCTTCTTCACCGGTCAGCGCGCGCAGCGCATCCAGCGACAGCACGTTGGTTGTGCCTTCCCAAATCGGCAGCACCTGACTGTCGCGCAGCAGCAGCGGCAGGCCGGTATCCTCCACGTAACCCGCGCCGCCAAAGGCCTCCAACACTTCGCTGGCGGCGGCCACTGCCTGCTTGCCGGTGATCAGTTTATTGATGGAGGTGAGCAGCCGCAGCAGGTGGCCTTCTTCTTCTGTCAGATTGCCGCTTTCCTCTTTGCCAATCAACTCCACCACGTAAAAACTGAGCATAAACGCGGCTTCAAATTCCGCCTGAATGGCCGCCAGGGTATCCACGTGCAGCGGTTTTTGCGCCAGATTCGCGCCGAAAGCCTGCCGCTTCTGGGCGTAGTTACGAGCCAGCGCCAACCCACGCCGCATGAAGGACACGGCCGTTACGCTGTTCCAGGTGCGCGTCAGGTGCAGCATGGGCACGATGTTGCGCACGCCGTTGGCCAATGCCAGCACCGGCACGGCCGGCGTGCCCCGCAGGTAGAGTTCGGCGGTGGGTACTTTGCGCGTGCCCAGTTTGTCTTTCAGGCGGGCGACCTCGATGTGGCGCAGACGGCCGTTTTCATCGCGCAGTTCAGCGTAAAACAGCGCCAGCCCGCGCCCGCCAGCCGGGTTGCCTTCCGGGCGGGCCAGGGTGAGGGTCATCTGGCTGGTGGTGGCGCTGGTGAACCATTTACGGCCGTACAGCCGCCATTCGCCATCTTCCTGCCGGGCCACCGTTTCACTCAGCCCCACGTCCGAGCCGCCAGTCGATTCGGTCATCCACTGGCCGCTGGTCCAGAACTGGGCCGGGTCGCGGCTGGTTAGATGGGGGATGGCGCGGTCGATCAGCGGCTGGTTGCCCGATTTGAGCAGCGTGCGGGCCGCCCCGTCGGTCATGGCCAGCGGGCAGGTGTAGACGTCGGTGGAAGGGTGGAAGAGATAAGCGCGGGCGAACTGGTTGAGGCGGTCGAAACGGCCGTATCTCCCCTCATACGCCGCTGCCACCACGCCAAATTCGGCCGCCAGCTTTTCCGCCCGTCGCCACAGCGGCGTAATTTCAATCTGGTCGATGCGGTTGCCCCAGGGATCCCACTGCGTCAGGACTGGTTCATTGGGCAAATCGGCCAACTGCATCTGGTACAATTCGCCGCCGGACAAATCGCCCAATTCACGCAGGGCAGGTTCGATTTCGCGGCGGATTTCCTCCGGCAGCACGCGCCGCAAATAGGAGCGCAGCACGCGGTCATCGTCGTACTGGTTGCCCAGTTCCGGGGCCGGTTGATTAAATGGTAGAAAATTCATGTGCTCCTCCTCTTTTGCCGGGGCGTTTGCCGGGGCGTAAACACCCCGGCAGCGAAACGACGCCGGGTGAACCCGGCTTTTTGGCAATTTTGCTACCCAAGCGCGCCTTGCTGACGCAGGTCGGTAATTTGTTCGGAAAGGTACCCCAATTCTTGCAAAATTGCGTCGGTGTGGGCGCCCACGGCCGTTCCCACCCCCGTATATTCCGCTTCCCCCGCCGAAAACTTGATCGGGCTGGCAATCTGCTGCTGCATGGTTCCATCCGCCTTGGGCACGGCCACCACCAGCCTGCGCGCCTGCACCTGGGGGTGTTCCAGCATCTCCGGGATGGTCAGCACCGGCTCCACGCAGACGTCTTGTTCGGCAAACACGGCCGTCCACTCAGCCAACGGCCGTTTCTCAATCTCATTCGCTATCTCCGCCTTCACCGCCAGCTGGTTGGCTGGTGACTGGTCCAGACCGCGCCCGATCAGGTCGGGGCGGCCAATGGCCTGGCAAAAGCCCTGCCAGAATTTGGGTTCCAGGCTGCCCACGGAAAGGTAACGGCCGTCGGCCGTCTGGTAATAATCGTAAAAACTGCCGCCGTTGAGCGCCCAGCCTTCGCGCTGCGGCGTGTCGCCGCCCACCAGGAAGTGGCTGGCGACGTGGGCTTGCCAGGCGACGGCCATGTCCAACATGCTCACGTCGACAAATTGGCCCTGGCCGGTGGCGTGGCGGTGGATAACGGCCGTCAGAATCCCCATAACCGCGCCCAAGGAGCCGCCGCCCACGTCGGCGATTTGCGCGCCCAGCGGCGGCGGGCCGCTTTCTCGGCGGCCGGAATGGCTCATCAGGCCGGACAGGGCCAGATAGTTGTTGTCGTGGCCGGCGCGATCTTTGTAGGGGCCGGTTTGGCCGTAGCCGGTGACGGCGCAGTAGATCAGGCTGGGATTCACCGCTTTCAGGTCGTCGTAGCCCAATCCCAGTCGGGCCATCACGCCGGGGCGAAACTGCTCCAAAACGACGTCATATCCTCCGCCATCCGCGGCCACCAACTGTTTGATGATTTCTACCGCTTCAGGCTTCTTCAAATCAAGCGCAATGGATCGTTTGTTGCGATTCAGCACGCCGTGCCAGCCGGAAATATCACCGTCAAAGGGCGGCATCAGGCGTACCATATCCAGGCGGTTTGGCGCTTCCACGCGCACCACGTCTGCGCCCATGTCGGCCAGCAGCATGGTGGCAAATGGTCCGGGCAGCAAGGTGGAGAAGTCGAGAATTTTGAGGGAAGAGAGGGGCTGGTTCATGGTTTGGGGTTGGCAAGATTGGTCTAATCTTGGAGATTGGACCAATCTTGCCTCGCAAAAAACAAACGATTTAGGCCGTCAGGTGGCCATCGGCGTACATTTTGCGCAATGTAGCTTTGCTGAATTTGCCCACGCTGGTTTTGGGGATTTCGGTGATAAAGACGAAGTCTTCAGGAATCCAGAATTTGGCGACTTTGGTGGCCAGGTAGGCTTTGAGTTCGTCGGCGGTTACGTCGTAGCCATCTTTGGTGGGGACGACGGCGGCTAACGGCCGTTCCGCCCACTTATCGTCCGGAATCGAAATCACCGCCGCTTCCATCACCTTCGGATGGCCCATCAGCACATTTTCCAACTCCACCGATGAAATCCACTCGCCGCCGCTTTTTACCAGGTCTTTGGTGCGGTCGGTGATGGTCATAATGCCGTACGGGTCAATCGTGGACACATCGCCGGTGCGGAACCAGCCATCGTCGGTCATGTAATCATCCGTCACGTCCCGTTTGAAGTATTGGCTGATAATCCACGGGCCGCGCACCTGTAATTCGCCCATCTGTTTGCCATCCCAGGGCAGCTCTTGGCCCACGGCGTCCACGATGCGCATTTCCACACCGCAAATGGGGTAGCCTTGTTTGGCCTTGATGTCCCACTTTTCTTCGTCGGACAGCGCTTCGTGATGGCCTTGCAGAATAGAGACTGTACCCAGCGGCGACAGTTCTGTCATGCCCCAGGCGTGCAGTACGCTCACGTTCAGTTCGCTCTCGAAGGCTTTGATGAGCGAACGCGGCATGGCCGATCCGCCAACGATGAGGGCGCGCAGGCTGGAAATATCGCGCGGGTTTTGTTTTAGCTCGTGGTACAGCGCCGTCCAGATAGTGGGCACACCGGCGGCGATGGTGACTTTTTCCTGCTCGATCATCATAGCCAATGGTTCTGGCTTCAGGTGTGGGCCAGGCATAACCACGTCGGAGCCGGCCATGGCGCAAGCGTAGGGCAGGCCCCAGGCCATCGCATGAAATTGCGGCACGACGGGCAGCACCACATCGGATTCGCGCATGCCCAGCGCGGCGGCCTGATTTTCGCCCAAGGTGTGCAGGTACATGGAGCGGTGGCTGTACAGCGCGCCTTTGGGATGGCCGGTGGTGCCGCTGGTGTAACAGAGGCCCATGGCCATGTTCTCGTCGGTGGAGAGCCACTCGAAATCATCGTCGGAATCGGCGATCAGGTCTTCGTAGTAGAGGACGTTGCGCAGTTTGGTTTCTGTGCCTTTGGGCGCATTGAGCAAGACGTAATGTTTGACACTGGTAATCTGGTGGGCGACGCGTTCATAAAGCGGTAATAAAGTCGCGTCGATGAAGACAAGCTGGTCTTCGGCGTGATCGACAATGTAGGAGAGCTGCTCCGGGAAGAGGCGGATGTTCAGGGTGTGGCAGACTGCGCCTGCGCCGGGGATGGCGTAATAGAGTTCCATGTGCTGGTAATGGTTCCAGGCGAAGGTTCCCACGCGGTCGCCCGGTTCGATGCCCAATTTGACCAACGCTTTAGACAGGCGCTTGACGCGCTTGTACATGTCGGCGTAGGTGTAACGGTGCATGGACCCATTGGGCAGCATGGTGGAAATCTGCTTGTGGGGGAACATGCGGTTGGCATATTCCAGGATGCGATCCATGGTCAACTGGTAATTCATCATTAAACCTTGCATATCATTTTCTCCTATTTGACTTGTGCGCGGCGTGATGCGTGATGCGTGATACGTGGGGTGGCGTATCACGTCCTCACGCTTCACGCCTCACGGATTTATCACCCCACATAGGGGCGCTTGCCAATGAAGTTGGTTGTGCTGCGCTATCAGGGCATCGATTTGGGCGGCGATGGCGGGCGGGAAGGGGGACGTGCGGCGTTGGTCTAAATCGGCGTGGGCGCCCATGTCTTCCAGGGTAGCGGCGAGTTTGTTCTGGGTTTCGTTGACCATGAAGAGCATGAAGTGGACGCGCTTGGCGGAACGGCCGATCATACGGCCGCGAATGGTGAGTTGGTCGTTTTGGTGGACTTCGGCGCGGTAGTTGATGAAGTGTTGGAGGGCGAATGCGCCGCCTTGTTTGGAATCGTAATAGGTTTGGTCCATGCCGAATTGGACGAAGAATGTCCAGGCGGCCTCGTCGAACAAGGCCAGGTAGTAGCGCACGTTCATGTGGCCCATCACGTCCAGATAGGCAGCGGGCACTGCGCCCTGATACACGATGGGCAGCGATTCCAGTTGGTCGAGGGTGGGGAATTGTAATCTGGTCATGGGGGATGGGGTTGGGATTAGAGATTTTTGTGATTTCCAATCTTTAATCTTCAGTCTCTAGTCTCCTGTTAGGAAATAGTGCCAGACGCCGGCGATGGTTTCTTGGCGGATGGCGCCGTCGGCGAGGAGCAGGTCCAGGTAGCCGATGAGCATCCAGAGGCCGGCGAAGCGGAATTGGGGCGGATGATGGGCGTAGAGCTTGTTGACGAGGACGGCGGGTGTGTGCGCGCCGTCTTGGATGTGTTGCAGGCATTCGGTTTTACGCTGCTGGATGCGTTCGCATTGTTTGTGGATGACGGCATGGTGGTCAAGATTGAAGCGGGAACCAAACGGCCGTCCATGACCCGGATACACTGCTTCTATCTCCAGTCTGGCGATTTTGTCTAGCGATTGCATGAATTGGGGCAGGGCGGGTAGGCGGTCTTGGGCGTGTAACGGCCGTTCCACCACCGGCGTTGGTGTTGTTTGCAATAAATGGTCGGCCGAAAGGAGCTGCCGGGTGTCTGGCTGGTAGAAGCAAGTCTGGGCGCTGCTGTGACCCGGCGTGTGAATGACTTGCCAGGTGAGGCCACCCATTTGGAGACGGCCGTCTGGGGCAAAGGTGTGTACGCGCCCCGCCGGAATCGGGTCGCTCTGGTCGGCGATAACTTTCATGCCGCCGGTGATCAGGTTGATGGTAGCCTGATCGAAACCGACGCTGGTTAAAAAGTCTTGCCGGTAATAATCGAGGCGCTGCTGCCACATCTCCGCCGAATCGGTGAGCCAGGCGGCCCCCAGGTCACAAATCCAGATGTCGGCGTCGCTGTGAGCGGCGATGGTTCCCGCCTGCCCAAAATGATCGACGTGGGGGTGGGTGATGATGACCCGCGAAATGTCCATTACCGTGAGGTTGTGTTCGGCCAGACCAAATTGCAGCGCTTCCCAACTGGCAGCAGAGCGAATTCCAGCATCTACCAGCACCGGTTCCGGTTGGCGGAAGAGGTAAACGTTAACCGGTCCCACATCGAGGCCGGTTGGGAGTTCCAGGCGGATTGGTTCCATTTTTAATGGGGCGTCAGGTGGATTGGGCTACGATTGCCCAGTCAGGTGTTCCAACATGGCGCGAAGTTGGTGGGCATGACCTTTGGTCTGGTAATACTCGTGGACAGAATGCCAATGTTCCGCAGAGGGAACGGCTTCATTGTACGGTAAACCTACGGCAGCGATCAAGTCGGCGTCGGGGATGGATGGCCAGGGTACGGCCGTTTCTGCTGCCAACGCCAACCGGCACTGCTGCTCTAGCTTGTTGAAATAGGCGATATTGTCTTCCAGGAGCTGCCTATCCGTGGTGACGGGGGCGTGGCAGTAAAATACACGCCTGGCGCGGTAAGCGGCCAGTTTGGCCAGCGATTGGCGCATGGCGGGCAGTCCGGCCGTCGTGCGGGCCATTGGGTAAGGCAGTTCAGCGGCGTCGGCGGCGAAGAGGGTGTCGATTTGCGGGATGTAGAGAGAGATGTGGTCGGGTGTGTGGCCGGGGGTGGCGAAAAGTTCCAGAGTCAGATCCCCGCCGTCCAGGCTGAGTTGATCATCGAACAGGATGGTAGGCGGGGTGAGAATGACGTGATTAAAGATGTCGGGTTCATGGGCGGCCATTTGCGCCAGGGTGTCGGCGGATTCTGGGCTGCGCAGGATGTCGGCGCAGCGGCGGCTGGCGATGATGGGCGCGGGGTGTTGGGCGGTTGGGCCGGCAAAAAGCTGGTTGCCCCAGGCGTGGTCGTAGTCGGCGTGGGTGTTGATGATGAGGAGGTGGCGGTTGGCGAGGTGGGGGCGGGCGTGTTGGAGGAGGGAAACGGCCGTTGCCGCATTGATCATCGTGTCGACCAGGGCCACAAAGCGGTCGGTTATGATGATGAACGTTTGTACCAACTGGTCATTTGCCAAAACCAGGATACGGCCGTCCCATCCCTGGTTGTCGATTATAGAAACGTTGTTGGTGTGTCCGCTCATGCAGTGTCTTATCGATAAACTTGTTGCCCAGATGAAAGAAGAGAAGTGTCCGCAGATGGCGCAGATTTCACAGATGTAAGAATAATCTGCGTCATCTGCGTCATCTGCGGCTAAATTCAGTCTAAGCGAGCATTCGCATGTAAGTTAGCTGTTTTCAGATTGGTCCAATCTGCAAGATTAGACCAATCTCGCCAATTTACTCGAACTGCTTCCAATTCAGGCTGATCAGATAGGCGATGATGGCGGCGGGGGCCAGGGCGCTAAACCCGGCGCCAATCAGACCGCCCAAGACCATGAAGAGGGTGGTGGCGGCGGCGGAAACGATGTAAACATAAAGTCCCCACTTTTTCCAATACCACAATGCGCCGGCCGCAACGACGTTGGCAATGCTGGTGAGAATCATCATCCAGGCATACCAGGGCACGTCGGCGAAGGCCATATCCATTACCCGTTTTTCGTTGAACAGCAGCAGGGTTAGGATGATGTTGACAACCAGAATCAAGGCCAGGGCAGCGGTGAGGTATGGTTTGCGAGTTTTGGCAACGGCCGTTTTTGTGCCTGCGCCATTTTTCTTGGCATAGGAATTACCGTTTTTGTTGGGCGCTTTTTTAGCGGCCTGGCTTTTTCCAGAATATTTTGCTTTCGACATGTTTCTCCTCGTTGGGGTGTTTGTTTGATGGCATTATTTTGACACTATGACGGGTTTTCGTCCACTGTTCGCTTCAGGTTTTTTGGGCGCGCTGGTTGGAGCGACGGCCGTTTACCCCATGTGGCCAAAAAACACAGGCCATTCCGCGAAAATTGCGCCGAAGAATCCCGACAAATTGTGTAACCGTTAAGGATTGGCTGGAACCGCTGTCATTGGTGTCTCTGAACGGAGTCTGCGAAGTGAAGAATCCCCATCATTCATCCACCGCCGCCCTTTTTATACCAGTAGTATTTGTTGTTTTGTTCGCTGCCGCGCACCATGCCGATTTTTTCCAAAACACGGTGCGATGGAACGTTAAACTTTTCGGTCCAGGCGGTAACTGTGCCGCAAGCGGGTTGGGCCAGCGCCCAATTCACCAAAACCCTGGCCGCTTCGGTCATGTAACCCTGGCCTTGTTGTTCCGGGGCCATGCCATACCCGATTTCTACTTCGGCACGGCCGTTTGGCTTGCCTTTAAAGCCCACCAGCCCGATGCCCAGCCCTTCGTCTTTGCGTATGATGAGCCAATAGGTAAACCAGTCGTGGTCGCTGCGGCTAACAAGGCGCATTTTAGCCAGTTTGGCGCGGATTGCCCGCGCAACGATGGGGTTGAAAACCGATGGCAGAATGGGCACGGGCAGATCAACATCCAGCAAGCCGGGATCATTGTCGATCATCTGCAATTGGCCTTCAGACATGGCTAGCAGGCGAAGACGCGGGGTTTCTAGCTGGGTCATAGGGTTTGGGCTTTCCAAACGGCCGTTCGCCGCAAAATCTCGGCGATAAATTCGGTTTTGGCGTTGGTATAGGCCGGTGGATCAGCGCGGTATTGGGCGGCGAGGGTGGTTTTGAGACGGCCGTATGCCGCCGCTTCGTCCGGGTGGGCGCGCAAATAATCGCGAAAGTTCAGATGATCGGCGATTTCTGGCCGGCCAACCTGAAAAACGTGGATGTGGTGCGTGTGGTGGGCATCGCTGCCCTTGCGGAAATAGCGGCGGCCGGGGACGCCATTTTCCCCTTTGGCAATGTAGCCCAGAGCGGCCATCGCCCCATTCAGGGCTTCGATTTGGGTGATGTCTTGCACGACAGGCAGGATGTCGATGATGGGTTTGGCGGGCAGGCCGGGCACGGCCGTGCTGCCAATGTGGTGCATGGCCAGAAGTTGATCGCCGAATACGGCCGTTAACCGTTCCGCTTCTACCGCGTACGCCATCGCCCAGGCCGGATCATATGGGCTGATTTCTACCAGTCTCTTTGCGCTCATCAAATGGACCTTTTAGACCCCAAGGGCTTGGTTTCGAGCAAATCATCGTGGCGTTTGGTCAAACTCTTGGGGCCGGCGAAGATATTACCGCACCGTGACATGGGCATACACTTCGTTGGCTGCGCCATCCAAATCCTCCACAATAAAACCGACTACGTACTCGCCGGCGGCCGCGTCCAACTCCTCCCAGGTGAATTTTTCACTGCCGAAGGTAAGTGTGCCGCCTTCCTGTGTCGATGTGTTGACCACGTTGCCCGAAGCATCCAGGTCCAGCCACTTTTCCTGCAAGGTAAACCTATCGCCGGGCTGAGGCATAATTTCGCGCGGCGCGCCGGTGCTGTCTTGCCCGGTGAAGCCAAAGACCTGCTGCAGCACGCCATCGCGGAAAAAGAGACGCGCATAGCGGGTTTCGCCGCCGTCGGCGTAGGTGTAGAGGCCATCGACTGTGTAAGTGGCATCTTCCGGCGCAGCGCCATAACTTTGCGGCGCCAGCGCCCCCAGCACTGAATTTTGCCCATCGCTGATGGCAAACATCAGCGGCTCCCACTCAAATTCCAGCGTGAATGGATCGCTGCCCCAGTCCGGGTAGTAGACGCCGTCTACCTCGCGGGTGTCGCTGCTTTGCAGGTAGTCGGTGTCGGCGACAAAGATGGCATTGGCCGCCTGATCGTAAAAACCGGTCCAAAAGTAGATGTAGCCGATGTTGTCGCCGCTGACTTCGGCGCTGAGCAGTACGGGTTGGCCGGGCGCGGCCACGTCGCCAGACAGCGTGATGGGCGATAGTTGGATGGCTGCCGCGCCGGGCGCTATCACCGGGGTGCTGCGGTCGGGCACGGCCAGTTCAACGGCCGTAGCCGAGAAAGCGCGTCCGGTGTAATGGTAAGCCAGGTAATCGTCCCACAGCGAGGCTTCGGCGAAGCGACGGGCAACGGCCGTGTACGACTGCGGCCCGCTAACTGGATTGCGGTAAAGCTGCGAGTTGGGGAAATAAATGGAGATACCCGTAGCGCCCTGGCGTTTTGGCCCATGCCGTTCAGAAATAATGGTTTGCTCGATCGCTTTAAGGACGGCGTCGCCGGTTCTGGTCACGTCGCTGTTGCGGGTTTCCTGCTGCAGCACCTGGACAAAATTGCCCAGGTCGATATAGGAGGCGGGTATGTCGCTGCCAAACACGCTGGTGAACGACCGCGCATAGGTGCGCGCCTGGGCAACGGCCGCCTGGTTGGCGGTTTGCAGCGCATAGGCCAGATCGTTCAGGCTGGTGAGTAAATTGGGCATGGCAGCCAGGTCTACGGCCGTGAGCGTAATGTCTTGCTCTAATTGGGCCGCTACCTGCCGCGCCGTCGGGCCGCGCCCCAAAAAGTCGGCGCGGGCCTTATCATCCACAATCCGCTGATCGTCCTGGATGTAGCTGTTCACGATCAGCCGGCCTAAATCCGCGCCGTTCATGTCTGGATTGCTGGCCAGCGCCGACAGAAAGCTGGTATAGGCCCAACCCAGCGCCGGTTCCACTTCCTGCGAAGCGACGGCGTACCGCGCATGGGGCGCCAGGGCGCTAAACACTTCGATGTGGCTCATCAGGCAAGCGTCCATGCCGATCAATTCAAACTGATTAACGCCGGTTTGTCTGCGAATGTCGCCCAACGCCTGATCCAGTTCCATCAGATACAATTCGTCGCCCAGGGCTGAGGCCAGGGGAATGCTGCTGTCTACCGAACCGCCGTTTTTGCCGGGGGCGGGGTCGCTCCAGCCGCCGGGCCAGCCCATGCCGTGGTCCGACAGGATGAGGACGTATTTATCGGCCGGGTAGGTGTTTATGGCCCAGGTAGCGAAATCGACGAGGGTACGGCCGTCGGACATATTCACCTCGCCCAGATCCGTCACCATTTGCGAATTGACCTCGTTCAGGTTTGCGTCCTGGGTGATGTAATAGCGCCGCGCCGATGACCAGTCGCCATCGCCGCGATAGCCGGCCTTAAATCGGTCGAGTTGGGCCACAATTTGCACGCGGTCGCTGGAACCAACACGCTCCGCCTCGTTGAAATCCACGTAAATGTCTTGCTCCAGAATTTTGTCGTCGGCGTCGGCGTACAGCATGACCAGCCAGGTTTGCCCTTCGGTGCTGGCCGGTGGGGGCAGGAATGGCTCGTTGTTGGTGGTTGAATTGGCGCTGGCAAAATTGTTGGCCACGGCCGTTGGCGGGTTGGCAACCGACGCGCTGCTGTTGTCTGCGCTGTCGTCGCCGCCGCCAAAAATGAGCATCAGGGGCAGGCCGCAGACGACCAGCAAAATGACCAGGCCAATAATCAGCAGGTTGGGCGGCTGCCCGCCGCCGGAACCGGAGGGTCTCGGCCGCGGGCCGGTTGAGTGGCCGCCGCCGCCAGAGCTGCCGCTGGGCGGGCGTGAATCATGCTGGCGCTGGGGCGCGGCAGCGCGTTCGCGCGGGCCGTCGGCCGTGCTGGGCCGCCGCCGCGTGGCGCGGATCGTCTTTTTGTCGCCGTCGCTGAGGAAAATCTGCTGATGGGGTGTGGTGGAGATTGTTTTCATGGATTGACTTTATTTGCCTTCGTGGCGGTCTAGAAGGGATATGTAATGCCAGTTGTGATCATCACGCATCACGCATCACGCATCACGCTCTCGTTTAGACAATGTAAGGCGTGCTGGCGTTGGTTTTAGACAGGCCGTCTGGGTCCAGCAAGACGTTGATGCAGGCGGGTTGGCCGCTGGCGAAGGCGCGGGCCAGGGCCGGGCCAATGTCGCCGGCGTCTTCTACCAATTCCCCGTAGCCGCCCAGCGCCACGACAAGTTGGTCGTAGCGGGTTTGGGCCAGTTTGGTCCCGGCCGCCTGGCCGAGCATGGTTTTGGTGGGGTTGCGGATTTGTCCCCAGGCGGCGTCGTTGCCGACGATGGAGACGATGGGCAGATTGAAGCGCACGGCCGTATCGAACTCGAAGCCATTAAAGCCAAACGAACCATCCCCGTTGATAATCAGCACTTTTTTGTCCGGGTGGAGAAACTGTGCAGCCAGGGCAAATGGCGCGCCGACGCCCAGACAGCCCAGCGGCCCGGGGTCCAGCCATTGGCCGGGCTGGGTCACATCCAAAACTTTGGCGACGGCGCTGACAATATCGCCGCCGTCGCCGATGATGATGGTCTCGGCGTCGATGAAGCGGTTGATTTCTGCCCCCATGCGAAAATGATTCACCGGCGCATCATCAAACGCTTCCCAGACAGCCTGCTCGGCGCGCTTTTTGGCTTCCATGCCAGTGACCGCTTGCAGCCAGTCGTCGTAGCGAATGCCTTGCAAGCCTTCGCACAGCGCTTCCAACACGAGGCGCGAATCGGCGAGGAGGGCGATGTCGGCCTGGCGGTTGTGGTTGAGTTCGGCGGGGTCGTTTTCGATCTGAATGAGTTTGCTTTGTGCGTTCCAGCCCTGGCCGTACCGCAGGCGAAAGTCGATGGGCGTGCCGATGAGCAGCACGAGATCGGCTTCTTTGAGGGCTTTGCTGCGGCTGGCTTTGAAGCAGTGGGGGTGGGTCATGGGCAGTGTGCCGCGGCCGCCGCCGTTGGTAAAGACGGGGATGCCGGTTTGTTCGGTCAGGTCGCGCAGAGCGTCGGAGGCGGCGTCCCAGTAGACCTGGGTTCCGGCTATGAGGATGGGCTTTTGGGCGGCGCGCAGCAGCTGGAAGATGCGCTGCATGGCGCTTAGTTCTGGCTCGACCGGCTCGGCGACGACTTTGGGGAAGATGACGGCCTCTTCCAGCGTGCCATAGAGGATGTCTAGCGGAACTTCGATGAAGACGGGGCCGGGACGGCCGTTTAGAGCCAGCTTGAACGCTTCATGCAATTGTGCCGGAATTTCTGCCGTTTTTTCGATGGTGAAGCTGGCTTTGGTGAAGGTGCGAAACATATCGACCTGGGGCATTTCTTGCAGGGCGCCCTGGCCTTTGGTGTTGAGGGGGGCCGCGCCGCCGATGAGGATGAGCGGGCTGCGGGCGTGGTAGGCATTGGCAACGGCCGTTACGGCATCCGTTACCCCTGGGCCGGCAACCACCGCCGCCACGCCAACATTGCGCGTAAGCCGAGCGTGGGCGTCGGCGGCGTGTCCGGCGGCCTGCTCGTGGCGCACGTCAATTACCGCAAGGCCATTGTTGGCGCAGCTGTTGAAAATGGGCGCGACATGCCCGCCGCATAATCCATAAATCGCATTCACGCCCTGCGCCGCTAACTGCCGGGCAATCAGTTCACCACCGTGTAAAAATTGCATAGAACGCTCCTTGCTTTGGTTAGATTGGGTCAATCTCCAAGATTGGCCCAAGCTTAACTTCATGAGTCAGCCTCGCCTTTTGCAGATTCTTGGAAGCCATTATACGGCAGCGGGGCGTTTTTGTGGTCTTCGATGAGCCAGGTTTTGCGCCAGAGTGAGCTGGCGCCGTCGATTTTGATGGACTCGCCGCTGATGTAGGCGGCGGCGGGGGAGAGCAGGAAGGTGATGACGCTGGCGACTTCGCTTTCTGTGCCCATGCGTTTGAAGGGGGCGTCCTGGATGGTTTGCTCGATGATGGGGCGCATGGCTTCGGGGTAGTTGTCTAGCCCGCTGGAGGCGATGAGGCCGGGGGCCACGGCGTTGAGGCGTACGCCGGAGCGCGCCCATTCCACGGCCAGGGTTTTGGTGAGATTTTCGATGCCGGCGCGAGCGGCGGCGGAGTGGGCCATGCCGGGGAAGCCGCGCCAGTTTTCCATGAGCATGTTGACGATGACGCCGCCGTGTTGGTTCATGGTCCGGTTGTAGGCTTCGCGGCACATGAGGAAGGTGCCGGTGAGGTTGGTTTCGAGGACGGCCGTCCATCCCTTCAGCGATATAAATTCGGCTGGGCTGGCAAATTGGCCGCCGGCGTTGTTGACGAGGCCATGAATGGAGTTGTGTTCGGCTAAAACGCGGTCGAACAGGGCGATGACTTCGTCTTCTTTTTTGATGTTGGCGGGAACGGCCGTTACCAATCCCCCCGCCGCCTCAATTTCTGCCTTGACGGTTTCTAGCTTTTCCGTTGTGCGCCCGGCGATGACCACATGCGCGCCCAACGATGCCAGTTCGTGGGCCGTGGCCCGGCCAATCCCGCTGCCGCCGCCGGTGACGATGATCGTTTTCCCGACAAAAAGGTCAGGACGAAAAATTGAAGCGTAGCTCATGGTTGCGTATCCTTGGTTGATGAGTTTGGGGCATTTGTATCTTCAGGGTGTTTGTCGGTGTGGCTGCGGAATCGTTGGAGCAGAAATGGCTGATCTTTGCTCGATTGGCGGGCTAACATGAGAATGAAGCTGGAAATAATGCCCAGTCCTAACACCACGTACACCATGGTGAACAGTTTGCCCAAGTCGGTTTTTGGGGAAAAGTCGCCGTAACCTACGGTCGTCAGGGTGATGATGGTGAAGTAAAACGAGTCTAGCCAGGACCACCCTTCGACGCTGTGATAAAACAAGCCGCCAATGCCGATGATGATGAGCGTGGTATAAAACAAGCCGCGAAATTCCGGGTCTTTAAAACCAATTTTGATGCGGCGGGCAAGTGTGGAAATAAAAAGGTAAAGAGTAAACATTGGTCTACCGGTTAACGGGTCGCAATTTCCAGGGCCGCCTGCGCCATCAGCGGAATCATGGGGCCGAAGGCGGCGAAGCGCTGGTCTTGGGTCTGGCCGCGGTGGTAGCGGATGTAAATTTGGGCGATGATGACTGTGAGGCGGTAGAGGCCCAGGGCGTGGTAAAAGTGGATGTTGGAGATGGAACGGCCGTTTTTTTGCGCGTATCGTTCGACCAACTGCTGCCGTGTGAGAAATCCCAGGTCGCCGACGGGCATCATGGCCATGGCCTGTAAATAGGGTGGGTCAGTGGGTTCCGACCAGTAGCAGAGCAGCGCGCCCAGGTCGTTGAGCGGGTCGCCCAGGGTACACATGTCCCAATCGAAGATGGCGACCAGCTTGCCCGGATCGGCCGGATCGAGCATGACGTTATCTAATTTATAATCGTTATGGACGAGGGAATGGGCGGTGGTGGGTGGCAGGTTGTCTTTGAGCCAGTGATAGGTGGCGTCCATGGCGGCGATATCCGCGGTTTTGGCTTTGTGCCAACGGCCGTACCACCCCTCAATTTGCCGTTCGATAAAACCATCCGGCTCGCCCAGGTCGTCTAGACCGACAGCCTGATAATCCACGGCGTGGAAGTCGGCCAGGGCGTCTACCAGCGCCTCGCTCATGCGCCGGGCGGCGTGTGGCTGGTTGGCGTATTCTGGCGGAATGCTCCGGCGCACAACCAGACCCTGCCGCCGTTCCATGACGAAGAAGTTTGCGCCGATAACGGCCGTGTCGTCACAATACAAAAACGCTCTGGGCGCGTAGGGAAACGCCTGATGCAGCACCGACAGCACTTTGTATTCGCGGGCCATGTCGTGGGCGGATTTGGCGATGGGGCCGAGCGGCGGGCGGCGCAGCACGTATTCGTGCGTGCCATAATCGAGCAGGTAGGTGAGATTGGCTGCCCCGCCGCCGAACTGGCGCACAGTGAGGGGATTGCGGCTGCCGGGCAGACGGCCGTGCAGATAGTCAGCCAATCTGGTTTCGTCAAATTGTTCGTCCGGGCGAACCTGAATAGTGTCTGGTTTGTTCATGAAGCAGAGGCCGCCAGCGCTTCGTCCATGATAGCAAGAAGCTTGGTTACATGATTTTCGATGGTAAATTGCTCGCGGACGGTGTTGTGGGCCAGGGTACACATTTGGTGGATACGGCCGTTGTTGGCCGGGTCCAGCACCCACTGAATTGCCCTCACATAACTTTCCGGCGAGCCATCTACAATAATACCCGTTTTGCCGTCTGCAACGTATTCGCGCACCCCCAATGTATCCGAAACGATGGTTGGTTTTTTGGCCCACATCGCCTGCAAATAGGTCAACATGCCGGTGATGCGATGTACATCGGTGCGTAGGGGAACCACAACGGCCGCGGCCGTATCGATCAGATCATCAAATTCGGCCGGCGTCACCAGCCCGGCGCGAACATTGGCCGGAATATGCGGGTGGTCGTCTAATCGGTTAGTGGCAATGACAAATTCATAGTCGGGCATCAATCGGGCGGCGGCCAGCAGCGGTTCGTAATCACGAAACGAAGTCCCACCGGCAAAGATGTGTTGGCCGCGCAGTTTATCCGGCACAACAACATCGGGGCGGGCGTTTTTATTGAAGAATGAGCAGGAGCGGATTTTGCTTTCGTCGATGCCCCACAGGCGCGAAAAAACGGGGATTTCAGCAGCGGAGTGGAGGGCAAAGCGAAAAACGGCGCGATTGGTAAGCTTCATCACCCAGGGTTCGGTCAAACCGCGTAAGCCGGTATCCGGTTCATACATTTCCCCGTAAAACACGATGTAAGGCCGCCAGCGTTTGGGCCATAACCCGATGAAAGCAGCTGCCAGCAGTTCTGGCTTCAGGTATCCGCGGGAACTAAACAAAAGCAAGACCCGTTCGGCGCGGGCGGCTTTGACAACGCGAAGAAATAGGGCGGCCTCATCCAGCAAGCTAAACTTGCCTCGGGGAACTTTGTTCATTCTGTCCGGCACAAAGATGGGCCGGGCGCGCGCCGTGAAACGCGCATCTCCCCATCCGCTGACCGTTGAGGCAAAAGTAGTTGGTTTGGGTGTATGGTTCACTGAGCAGCCTTTGTTTTTTCCGTAGCGCTGTCGGGTTTTATGCCGATATCTTCGTAAGACTCGATGCAGATTTGATGCTCCCAGTGGGCGTCGTTCATGGCCTGGGTGAGATCGTGTTGGGCCATGAGGCGTTCGGTGAAGGCCGGCTGCCAGATTAACGCGCCCCAACAAATGCTGCTGATGTAAGCGGATGGTTTATCGACAATTTGATGATTTTGCGGATCAATAACGCCAAAATGCTGCCACGTTTCCCCGGGAGCCTGGAAGCAGAGCAGGGTGAGTTCGTGAGTGGGGTTGAGCAGAAATGGGTTGGGCGTTATTCGGGTATCGGCCATGCAAAAATACACCTGATGCTGGTGGATTGCCTGGTAACTGGCCTTGATAGCGTCAATTAGACGGCCGATTTTGCCATCCTGATAGACAAATTGAAAGGGGAAGTCGTGATATTTGTGGGTGACGTGTTCCTGAATCGCTTCTTTGCCCTGGCGGATGACGATGACAATGCGATCCACCCTGGCGTCGATCAGGTGATCGATGCTGTAATCGATGATTGCCTGACCTTGATGGTGGATGAGTTCCTTGGGCGTGGTAATGCCTAACCTGGTTGCCAGACCAGCAGCCGGGATGAGTCCAATTTTCATAAATGTCTCCAGTTTATTTCACAAGAGTACTCACTGAGAGCATCGTGGCCAATAATAAACCCGTATCATTCTATGGTCTCACATGATTTGGTCAAGTGCAGGATGATGATTATCGGTAACGGCTAAGGGTATATGGCAAAAACGCAGGAGGGAGGCGGGTAAAGTTTTTAGGGAACGTGGGCTTTATGGCTTCAGGGGATAGTTCCCGAGTTCGTAAGGAACATTGTAAGGTGATCTGGCGCTTTACTACCAATTTCTAACCTAATTGCCGGAGTGTGTTAGTATAATGCGATTGGTTTTTTGCTTGCCTTCTTTGGAGGCATGTTGCTTGAAAAACTTTTCCTTTTGCCAGTAGTAAGCGGTAATTTTCCATTATTCAACCAGCCAACTTCGATGCACTATAATTTATTTTTTCGTTTATTGAAACGGCCGTTTTTACGTACGCAGTATGAAACGGTGAATGGGTGGGAACGGCCGTCAATCCTTTCAGGAGGTTTACGTGATGAATGGGGAACGGAAGCAGAAGGACAGTCGTCTTTTTGGGGGAGCTGCTAAATTCGGCAGCAAAATGTATCTTTTGGCGTTGTTTGGCTTGCTGGTTCTAAGCCTGTTGTGGTTCGCGCCGCAAAAAGCGTATTCTGCCACTGCGGGCAACGGCCCGGGTGGTGTGGGCACGACCAATGGCGGGAGCAGTCTGAAGTTATGGCTTCGTGCCGACCGGGGCGTCTTCTCGCAAAGCAACTGCACCATCCCAGCTGCAAATGGTAATTCTGTCGGCTGCTGGCAAGACCAGAGTGGTAATGGCGCCCATGCTAAACAACAAGGTGCTATTGGTGTACCCACCTTTGACAGCAGCCCGACTCCTCTTTTGAATGGAAATCCAGTTCTAAATTTTACTGGCAGCCAATTACTGGAAAGTCCATCGGTTACACTTTCCGATTTGTCAGTATTTGTGGTGTTCAATGCGAGCAACGACGGGATGGTTTATGAACATAATAATCGTGGCGTGGAAAGTTTTGGCAGTAATCTTTTTACTGGGCGATCCTGTGCCATTACCGTAAACCGAAACGGGACGGAAACCAACAAGAGTGGAAATAGCGCAAGTTGGGGTGCTGGCAATATTAGCCGCATTGTGACACAAGCTTATAATGGCACACACTTAGGCCACACATTAAGCATAAATAATAGCCCACAAGGCTTAGGTGATTGTAATAGTAACGGTGACCCGCTTTCCGATCCCCTATTGCGTGGGGTTTATATCGGTGCGCGGGCAAACCTGACCTGTTGTGGGTTAAATGGAAACATTGCTGAGATGATTTTCTTCAGTGAGAATTTGCCGGCCGTGCAGAAGATTTTGGTGGAGAATTATCTGTCGGCCAAGTATGGCATTGGCTTAGATAGCAATGATTACTATGATGGCGATACCCCGCCCAATGGCGATTTTGACCTGGACGTGGCTGGTATTGGGCAGCTTGGAGGTGTGCAAAACACGGAGGCTCACGCCGCTGGGATGATTGTACGGGACGTGGACTTCTTGCAAGATGGCGGCGATTGGTTGTTGTTTGGTCATAACACTCCCCAAAATCTTAACACGACGAATGATATTCCGACCGTCGGCGATTGGGATGGCACAAACGATCAACGTTGGGCGCGACATTTCTATGTCGATGTGACAGACGACACAACTTTAGTGGGTTGTTCAACGCCTGGCACCTGTTCCGTTGATATTGTCTTTGATTTTAGCGATGGTGGGATGACTGGTAACCCGGGAGGAACGGCCACCAATTATCGGTTATTAAGCCGTCCAAATCCGAGCGGTCAGTTTAGCGATATTACGGCTAGTTGTGTAACGAGTGGCACTGCGGGCGTGTCAATTGCTGGTGATCAGGTAACGTTTGACGGAGTGGATGTGACTTGTCTGGGCAGTAATTTTACGCTGGGGACAATCGATGTGGTGAATTCGCCCACGGCCGTTTCCCTGCAGCCCATCGTCGCCACCCCACAGACAAACGGTCTGTTCATCTTTGCCGCCTGTGTGTTGGCGTTAGGTCTTGGTTCGTTGTGGGCGTGTTTGCGCCACCGGCCGGAATAACGGCTTGTAATCTCAGGTACGCGCTGTAAATGCAGATCAAAAAGGCGTGCAGTGACCGGTTTCCGGGCGCTGCACGCCTTTTTTAGTTGTAGCGCTGCAAAATTCGGCGGGCGACGGCGCGTTTGTGTACTTCGTCGGGGCCGTCGTAGATGCGGGCGGCGCGTTCGTGGCGATACCAGTAGGCGATGGGCGTCTCGTCGGTCATGCCCAGCGCGCCGTGGGCTTGCAAGGCGCGATCTAAAACGCGTTGTAATACCCCGGCCACGTAAAATTTTATCAACGAGACTTCGTCGCGGGCGGCGTATTGGCCTTGTTCGTCCATTTTTTGGGCGGCGTCCAAAACCATAAGGCGGGCGGCATTGATTTCGGCGCGTGATTCGGCGACCCAGTTTTGGATGGTTTGCTGCTCGGCGAGGGCGTGGCCGGGAGCCACTTCGCGGCGCACGGCATGGGCGCACATCAGGTCGAAGGCGCGTTCGCAGATGCCAATCCAGCGCATACAGTGGTGGATGCGCCCTGGGCCAAGGCGCTCCTGCGCGATCATAAAGCCTGCGCCTTCGGGGCCAAGCAAATTGCTTTGCGGCACGCGCACGCCATCGTACATGATCTCGCCGTGGCTGGCCCAGCCCAGGCCGCGCTCGCCCATCACCGAAGTGTTGCGCACCAGGCGGAAACCGGGCAAGTGTGTGGGCACGATGATCTGGCTGGCGCGTTGGTGTTTGGCGGCGGTTGGTTCGGTGATGGCCATGACGATGGCGAAGGCTGCGCCGTCGGCAGCGGTGCTGAACCATTTGTGCCCGGTGATGATGTAATCGGGGCCGTCTTTAACGGCCGTTGTGCTCATCCACGTCGGGTTAGACCCTGGATTTTCTGGTTCGGTCATGGAAAAACAGCTGCGAATGTCGCCGGCGAGCAGCGGTTTCAGGTAAGTTTCCTGCTGGTCTGGTGTGCCATGCTCGATGAGGATTTCCATGTTGCCGGCGTCGGGCGCCTGGCAGTTGAAGACGTAATGGCCCAGGAGGGAACGGCCCAACACTTCGCTGACACGGCCGTGTTCCACCAGCGACAACCCCATCCCGCCATATTCTTGCGGAATTTGCGGCAGCCACAGGCCCAGGGCCTTGGCTTTGTCTCGTTTGGCCTGTAATTGAGGCAGCAATTGGTCGTAATCGTGGTTGAGCAGCAGCGGCTCCAACGGAATCACTTCTTCAGTCACAAATTCGCGCAGCGTGGTCAGAATCATTGTCAGTTCAGGGGATGGGGTGTTCATGAAATCTCCGGTTGGTTGGTTAAGAGCCAATGCTGCTGCCGACCAACTGCCCGCCATCGACGACAAAAGTGGCGCCGGTGGTGAAGTTGGAAGCGGCGGAGGCCAGGTAAAGGGCGATGCCGGTCAGTTCTTCAGGTTGGGCCATGCGTCCTTGGGGAATGGTTTTCATGACGGCCTCGTTGAACATGTCGTTGCCCCAGATGGCGGCGCTGAAGCGGGTTTGCACAAAGCCGGGGGCGATGGCGTTGACCTGGATGTTGTCGGGGGCCAGTTCGGCGGCCAGGACTTCGGTGAGCATGAGGACGGCCGCTTTGCTGACGCAGTAGACACCCATGGCGGGTAACGGCCGTTTCCCGGCCACCGAGGCCATATTGATCACCTTGCCGCCGCCGCGCGCTTTCATCGACTCGTAACACGCCTTGACCACGCGGAAATAGCCCAACACATTCACGTCAAAAATTTTGGCCCACTGCTCTTCTTCGGCGCTCATCACCGGGCCGAAGTGTGGGTTGGTGGCCGCATTGTTGACCACAATGTCGATGCCGCCAAATGTCGCTATCGCTTTTTCCACTACTTGCTGCACGGCCGTCAGGCTGCCGGTATGGGCGGCCACCGGCAGCGCCTCGCCGCCTGCCGCGCGGATCTGCTGCGCGATCAGGTCGAGTCCTGGCTGCTTGCGGCTGGCGAGAACCACTTTTGCGCCCGCCGCGGCATAGGCCTTGGCGATGGTTTCCCCGATCCCGCGCGACGCGCCGGTGATCAGGGCTACTTTTCCGGATAAATCAAAATCTGGTTGATGCGTCATGGTGTCTCCCGATGGCTAAAAACTGCCGGCTCGCAGCCAGCAGCTTAACGGCTATTTGCCCTGAAAATCAGGTTCGCGTTTTTGCATAAAAGCCATGACGCCTTCGGCAAAATCATGGCTGACAAGGGTTTGCATTTGCTGGCGGGCTTCAAATTCAATGGCCGCCGACAGGGTGTTTTGAGCGGCGAAAGTGAGGGCGTGTTTGGTGAGTCCCAGGGCCAGGGTGGGGCGTTGGGCGAGTTTGTGCGCCCAGGCCATTGTTTCATCGAGCAGTTGGTCGGCGGGAGCGATTTTGTTGACCAGGCCCCATTCCAGGCATTGGTCGGCCGGGAGGCGGTTGCCTTCAATGGCCAGTTGGTAGGCACGGCCGTAGCCCAATCGGCGCATCAAGAACCATGTCGCGCCGGCATCGGGCACGAAGCCGATGTTGCTAAAGGCCATCATCAGGCTGGCGTCGTGGGCCATTATCTGTAAATCGCAAGCCAAAGCCAGCGACATGCCTGCGCCAGCGGCTACGCCGTTAAGCGCAGCAATTACCGGTTTGGGCATGGTGGTAATGAGGCTCATCAGGGGGTCGTAGGTAGTGACGATGACGTTGTAGAGGTCTTCTGGCGTGGGCATTTGGCCGAAAATGCTCAGATCGGCTCCGGCGCAGAAGCCATCGCCCGCCCCGGTGAGGACAACGGCGCGTATCTGGTCATCGACGGCGGCTGCCTGAAAGGCGAGCAGCAGCTCGCGGTTCAGGGGCATGTTGAGGGCATTGCGTACCGCCGGGCGGTTCATGGTGATGAGGGCGACGCTGTTGTGCGTCTGGTATATGAGGTTTTCGAAGTCTGGCATCAGGCAAGTCTCCTTTGTGGGTTAGATGCAAAGGCTGCATAACGATTACAGGCGCAGGGCAACGGTTTGTTGGGCGGCGCAGAAGTTATAAGATTTCCGAGGCGCTCCACCCAGACTGGAAGGCGTACACGCTTTGTTTGATGACGTCGGGGATGGGGAAGGCGCTGTTGTTGTCGTAGTCGTACATGACCTGGACGGTTTTGCCGGTGGCCACGAGACGGCCGTCTTCGCCCACAATTTTATAATTCAGGTCAAAGCTTTTATTACCAAAGCGGGTTACGCCGACGCCCACAGTGAGCATTTCGCCAAACATTGCCTGGGATTTGTAGCTGCACCGCGCTTCCACCAAAATAATTGGGATATCGAGCAGATCGAAGCGAATCGGCAGGCCATGCTCCAGGAATTTGGTGATGTACTGGATGCGCGCCGTTTCTAAATAGGTAAAGAAAACGGCGTTATTGACGTGGCCTAAAGCATCCAGATCGCGAAAGGAGACTTGAATTTGTGTTTCGTAGGGGTAATTTGTGAGGTTCATAAGGACTCCAATTTGTTTTGAGCGCGGCAAAAGGTTTGAGATGCTTGCCGCACACAACGATTATAGAAGGCTTCAAGTTAAAAGGAAATGTATTTATTGTTGTACGGCCGTCTGGAAGCCGGGTTGACTGTTAGCGAAGTCGCATTATAATTCTGACTCTGTCTTTAAGAACTGAGATTTGGGCGGGTGACCGAGAGGCTGAAGGTGCAGCACTGGAAATGCTGTGTACGGGTAACCGTACCGTGGGTTCGAATCCCACCCCGTCCGCTGCGAAGGCACAGTTTTTAACTGTGCCTTTTTTATTTTGTATCTGATTGCGTAATGATATAGACGCCAAGGGTTTTCTCCTGAGAAGTTGGATTTTTTGGGTATCAAACCCTTGGGGTCTTAGCAGAGAAACCTGAACAGTTACTCGGATTGCTTAATTGGCATCGCCAGAAACGGCCGTTACAATTACAACCTCATGGTACGCAGTTCTTCTGGTAGAAGCTAAAAAAGTTTGGCGCGTAACATCCCTGACGACCCTTTCGCCCGGTATGTATTTCTTGGGCGATCGTGGATAATTGGTTGATGTGTTGGATGTTAACTCCGCTCGTAGAATCTAAAACGTAGGCAGTAGTTCATGACCACAGCCGAGATTGTTTCCATTCTTCCTCTTTTGGCCGCCGTTGCCTACACCTTTTTATTAATTGCCCCCTCCCTGCGTCGCAGCCGGCAAGAATCGGCCCTGAAGTGGTTTTTAGCCTTTTTAGGCGCGTCCATTATTTGGGAATTCCTGCTTTTTTTTGTGCCTTACAGCAATTTGCCCCACAACCTGCCGAGTAAGGCGTTGCTGGTAGGAACGACATTTCTGGGCATGACAACGGCCGTCTACGTCAAATGGCCCAAACAAAAACCCTGGCTTCTTCTCTCCGGAACAGCTATCCTGGCCACCGTTCTGGTCGATATTTTTATCCCCGAACAGCCCCTTCGCCTGTTAGCCGATTCTACCTGGGCGACGATCACCGTCAGCAGCCTCATCTCCTTTCTCACCTGGATCGCCCTCAGTTTGTTTATTCTCTTGCGCACATGGCGCGATTATCGCCATACCGATTTTCCCTGGCACGCCAATCGCCTGCTCTTCTGGACCCTGACTTTGCTGGTCGTTTTCAGCGGCGAAGCCCTGATGTTTGCCCGGCTGACCGGTCTGACGGTTGCCGGGCAAATTGTGCGTTGGATAGGCGTTTTGGGGCTGGCATATGCTGTCTCGTCGCATCGCATTTTCGATGTCCGAACCCGCGCGCGCCGCAGCATCGCTTATTTTATTATTGTCCTCATCTCGGCGCTGCCCCTGACCGGTTTGATTTTGCTGGTGCAGCGCCTGACCCAGAACCAATTTCGCACGACTCTGATTGTGACGGCCCTGACGGCCGTTTTCAGTTTCATTGTCTACCAGCCGCTGCGTAATTTTGTCGAGCGCGTAACCTATCGCTACCTGTTTGGCGAAGGGTTCGACCCCAACCAAATTGTGCGCGATTACAGCCAGGCGATTTCGCGCACCTTAGACGTGCAGCAGTTGTCCCAATTGATTTTGGGCATTCTCAGCGATAAATTCGAGACCAATCGCGGTGCGTTGATGCTGGTTACGCCCAAGAATGGCGAAGCGGAAATTGAGCCAGTTCCGGGGATCGGGATGATTCCTCGCCATACCGTCAGGCTGCCTGTTGACCACCTGTTCCTGGACACGATTACCCAGCAGCACCAGCCGCTGCTGCAATATGAACTGGATTTTAACCCGACGTATGGCCAGATGGGGGACACGGCCGTATCCTGGCTAAAAGAAATGGCTATGGAAGCCTATGTCCCCGTCGGTTCCGCCAGCGGTCTCGATGGCGTCCTCGCCATCGGCCCCAAACGTTCCGGCGTCCCGTACCAGCCCGGCGAACTCGACCTCATGCAGGTATTGGCCGATCAAACCGTTGTCGCCTTGCAAAATGCCCGGTTGTACAGCGAACTAGAAGGGCAAAATGAAAAAATCAACACCCTGAACGTAGACCTCGTGCGTCAAAATGAACGCCTGGAAATCATGGATCAGGTCAAATCCGATTTCATTACCATCGCCTCGCACGAATTGCGCACCCCGCTTACCCAGGTTAAAGGCTACGCCGATATCCTGGCCGCCATGAACGACACTCACTCGCTGACCCAGGAACAAACCAAGGAAATTGTCGGGCACATCAATCGCGCTACAATGCGCCTGGAAAGCCTCATCAGCGCCATGTTAGACGCCAGCCAGATAGACGTGGATGGCATGCAGCTCACCTTCATGGAAACGAAGATGGAAACGATTGTCCGACTGGCGTTGGAACCGCTGAACACCGCCCTCCGCGATCGACGCATTAGCCTGACAACATCTGGCCTTACAGATCTGCCGCCCATCCAGGCCGACTTTAAGCGGCTTGTCCAGGCATTTACCAACTTGCTGGGCAACGCCGTCAAATACACGCCTGATCATGGCAGCATTCAGGTCGAAGGCAGCATCATCCCCAGCCAGAATGGCGACAACAATTTTATAGAAGTTGTGGTCGCCGATACGGGCATTGGCATTGATGCGCGTTATCATGAACTCATTTTTGAGAAATTCTTTCGCATTGGCGACCCGCAGCTCCATTCAACAGGGAGCACCAAATTTAAGGGCGCCGGTCCTGGGTTGGGGCTGCCAATTGTCAAAGGGGTGGTAGAGGCGCACGACGGCCGTATCTGGGTCGAATCCGATGGCGAAGACGAAACCCGCCTGCCTGGCAGCCGCTTTCATGTCACACTGCCTGTCTGCCCGCCAGGCGCAAAACTTCAGGCCGCAAAATCCAGCAAATCCCCCGACCGCCCACCCTGGCTTATCGGTTGATCAGGCGTGACAGATTTTTGTCGTGCCCAGCCGTAAAAATCTGCATCCAGTTATAAAAAGAGGAAAACATGCCCACTGAAAATCGTAAAAAAGCATTGGTCTTATCTGGCGGCGGCGGGCGCGGCGCTTACCACGTCGGCGTGCTGCGCTTCCTGGAAGAACACGAATGGCTGCCCGACATCGTCGTCGGGACGTCCATCGGCGCGGTAAATGGCGCGGCCATTGCCTCTGGCCACAACGCCTATTCCCTCTGGTCGCTATGGAAACGGCTGCGCACCCAGGACGTGCAAAAAGCCAATCTCAACGCCCTGACCGAAAATTTTCTCCTGGACACAGCGCCGCTGCGCGACACCCTCCAACGCCAAGGCTGGGTCAATTTTGACCGCATCAACTCCGACGAGGCCAAAGTCCATCTTCGGGTCACGGCCACAGAAGTCAGTAACGGCCGTTTGCATGTATTTGGCAATACACCCGACGTGTACCCCAGCCGGATGCGTTATGAACCTTTGGGATTAGACCATATCATCGCCAGCTGCTCCATTCCCATCGTTTATCCAGCCACCCAACTGCACGAAAATCTTTACTGGGATGGCGCCACTGTCGCCAATACGCCCCTGGGACCGGCCATCGACGCCGGCGCGGAAGAAATCGTCGTGGTCATTATGACCCCCTGGGAAGACGACGAAGATACCCCGGCCGATACGCCGCATAATATGTTTTCAACAGTCAGCATGACCCTCGAATGGGCTTTACTCGCCTCGTTCCAGGCTGATTTGAAGCTCTTTCGCCGCATCAACGACCTGGTGCGCTTAGAAGTGGAAAATGCCCGGCTGCGAGCGACCAATTCGCTGCTCATCGAAAAAATTAAAGGAGGCCAGGAATTTGCCCTCACGGACGCGGACGGTGACGGTATCCCCGATGTTTTCCAAAATAAATTCCAGGCGCTGCCAGACCCCATCATCGTAGCGCCCAAAAAACCAATTCCCGTGGAGCAAATCGTGCGCTACACGCGAAAAGGGCACGACGAACTGTATGAGATGGGCTACGAAGACGCCAGACGCACCTGGCGGGCCAGCGGCAAACTTGTTGAGGGCGAGGCGTAGCGGATATGCAGACCCCAAGGGTTTGGCCTCGAGAATCTGGATTATTTGGGTATTAAACCCTTGGGGTCTTGCTAGAGAAACCTGAGCAGTTACGATTGAAGATTTGTAACGATACAGACCCCAAGGGTTTGACCTTGAGAATTTGGATTATTTGGGTATTAAACCCTTGGGGTCTTGCTAGAGAAACCTGAGCAGTTACCGTTCATCATTTTCCGATTTCCAATCCAACTGAATCGGATACAACGGGTCAATCCCGTCGCGGCCTAACACCGGCGAGCGCTGCAAATCGGGCCAGGTGTACATGCCGACGTGGAAATAAGCTGGCGGTTCAGCGGGCCGGGCAAATTCCACCCAGGTGAGAAGGTGATCGCCCTTTTGCCATGCCCGCGACGAAGTATAGACATCTTGCACCTCGCTGGGAGCCTCGGCTCCCGGCAGATAGAGGTGGTTGAACTGTTGGAAATGCCCTTCTTGTGGCTCGCCGGTAACCTGCCAATGGGTGATCAGGCGAATCTGGCCGCTTTCCGGCAAATCCTGTACTTGCCAACCCAATAATTCCGCGCCGTTCGCCAGTTTAACCGGCTGCGGTAATGCCTGAAATCCCATCAACGCCATGTCGTCCACGGTTAGCGCCAGGTAGGGCAGCTCGCCGTCGCGGCGGGGCAGTTCTCGGACGGCGCCAGTCAGGCCAACGGCCGTTGCCACCTCCCACGCCGCCAAATTCTCATAGGTAAACAGCAGGTTCGCGGGTCTATCGGGAATCAACAGGACATGGCGCGCGTCAACAATTTGCGTCGGATAGCCCCACAACAGCACCTTAAACATCGTCGCGTCGCCGTCAAACTCGGGAATGTCGCCAAAAGTTTCCACGACGATGGGACGGCCGTCAGCCATCAACTGCTGCACGGCCGTTTGCGGATAGCGCAGCGGCGTCCCCATCCCGCCGGGCACAAAGGTGTCGGCTACTAAAGTGAGCGTTTGCGCGACGGCCGTCGCCTGAAAGCTGGCAATGAAAACGGCCGTGCCTACCACCCCTACCTGCCACGCCCGTTTGGGCCAAACGCCAACTGCGCCGCCGGCCAGCAGAAACAGGGCCGGCAGCGAAACCAGTTGGTACTGTGGGAAAACGGGCGTGCGCGGCAACATAAACAACAGCGGCGCGGCCACGGCCCAGATAAGCACAAAACTGCTCAAAATTTCCTGGCCTGTTGGGGTTTGGGACGCACGCCGGGCGGGGCGCAAATCTTGCACCATCGTTCGGGCGGCAGCCAGCGCCCCGATAATGACCAGGACAGCCACCAGCATGCCGCCAATTTGCAAACCGGCGGCCAGCAGCGGCGGCCAGCCCCAATCTGTGTTGAGCCAAAACTTTTCCCACCCCTGGCTCAGGCTCAACTGGCGCAGCTGCTGCCAGGCGGCAAATTGGTCTACGGCCGTAGCCGTGCCATCTGTCAACAAGCCGCGAATAACCGCTTTGGCTCCGTCGCCGCTGCGCCAGATGATGGTGATGGTCGGTAAAGCCACCACGCCTGCCAGGAGCAGCCCGGCGGTAACGGCCGTCCACCAGCGCCACAGCCGGAAGCGGAAGCCTATCCACAACGAAGCCAACGCCAGCGCAAAACCGGCAAAATGAATCTGCCCCACAAATCCGGCCAGAAACGCGTGCAGACCAATCAGCCAGGGATTGTTGTTTTTTAGCCCGGCGACAATGGCCACGGCCCACAAAATCGCCAGCGGCGCCAGCAAATTCTGGCTCCAAATGCTGCGGCTGTAAAAAACCAGATAAGGCGACGCGGCAAATAACAACCCGGCGACCAATCCGGCCGGTTTACCCCAGGCTGTGCGTCCCAGCCACCACATCCCGACCACTGCCAGAACATTTAGCAGCGCAACCAAATTGTTGGCGACTGCTGGATTGGTTGAAATGGCGTAAGGCAGGGCGAAAAACCAGACCGTCGCGGCAAAATTCGGCACGCCGGTGGACGACTGCATCCCCAGGGCGGCAAATTTGCCCTCGCGGGCCATTTGCAAAGCCATATCGCTCACTCGTGCCTCGTCGAAGCCAAAGGAGTTAACGCCGGACCAGCCCAGGCGCAGCCAGGCAGCCAGCAGCAGGATAAGTAAGAGAGCCAAAGCTTCGGCCAGGAATTGCGGCTTGCGGCTTGCGGCTTGCGGAGTCTGCGGGGTTGCTTGGATGATATTAGGATGGCTCATGGGTGTGCATGGGGTTTTATTCGTAACCGAAGTTCCAGGAGACGTTGTCCATCGGCAGGTCGTCCAGGCGGGCGCGGCGCAGAGCTGCAAAACGAGGCTGCATTTCGGCGATGCTGTCGCCGCCCAGCTTTTCCAGCAGGGCGTTGGCCAGGGTGTAGGCTACCATGGCTTCCCCGACGACGCCGGCGCGAGGCACGGCGCAGAAATCGGAGCGCTCGTAGACGGTGACAGCTTCCGCGCCGGTGGCCAGATCGACGGAATGGCGCGGATTGAGCACAGTGGAGATGGGTTTCATGGCGGCGCGCACGACGATGGGTTCGCCGGTGGTGATGCCGCCTTCGAAGCCGCCGCTGTGGTTGGTGCGCCGCACCAGGGTTTGCCCATCGTCGGCCAGGTAGATTTCGTCGTGGACCTGGGAGCCTGGCAGGCCGGTGTTGGCGAAAGCCGGGCCGATTTCCACGCCTTTGACGGCGTGGATGGAGCCGACGGATCCCATCAGCAGGGCTTCTAGGCGGCGGTCCCAGTGCACGTGGCTGCCCAAACCGGCGGGCACGCCCAGAGCGACAATCTCAAACACGCCGCCGATGGTGTCTTTGGCTTGCATGATGTTGTTGATGTGCTGGCGCATGAGAGGCACGGCCGTTTCTACCGGGCAGCGTACGTCGTTGGTTTCGGCGATGGCGAAGCGGGTGGGGTAGGGCAGGTCGGCGGGGATAACGGCCGTTACCTGTCCAATACTCACCACATAACTGCCAATCGTCACCCCAAATTGCGCCAACACCTGCTGGCAAATCGCGCCGACGGCTACGCGCGCGGCCGTTTCTCGCGCTGAAGCGCGTTCCAGGGCCACACGCAGTTCGCGGTAGCCATATTTCACCGCGCCGGTCAGGTCGGCGTGGCCGGGGCGGGGCACGGTAATGGGGGCGATGTCGCGGTCGCGCCATTTGGCGAAGTCGCGGTTAGCCATGTGCAGTGCCAGGGGGCCGCCGGTTGTCTGGCCGTTCATGTAGCCGGCGGTGATGCGCACGGCGTCTTTTTCGATCTTCATCCGGCCACCGGAGCCATAGCCCAACTGGCGGCGGGCCATCTGGCGGTTGAGTTCGTCCATGTCCAGTGTTAGACCGGCGGGGATGCCTTCGAGAACGGCCGTTAATTCCGGCCCATGTGATTCACCTGCGGTTAAAAAACGAAGCATAATGGTTTCCTTTGGTTATTCGGCCGTCCAGCCCAGGGTTTGGGCTTTGTTTAAGTCGGCAGCGGCGATTTGGGCGTGGTAGTGGGTGGAAGTTGGGCAGTCGCACGCCTGGCAAACCGCCAACTCAATGGTTTCCACCTGGAAAACCGTGATACCAGCTGCCGTCAGGTCGGCGCGCGCGGCCTGGACGTTGGTATAGGCGTAACTGTTGGTGTCGGCGCATTGTAGCCCCAGCGGATGAAGGATCCACATCGTGCCTGCGTCATCAACGGCCGGGTAAGGGTTGACCGGAACGGGTTGGGCTGGCGGCGGGTAATTTTCTGGCAGGGGGGTGGCCGTCGGCGGCGGTGGCGGGTAGCCGGTTAGATTGTTTTGGCCGCCGCTGACGGGGGTGAGTAAGGCTTGATCGGCGGTGGGGGTGGCGCGGGCAGGGGAGCCGGTGTCGGGTATGGGGGTTGGCTCTGGCGCAGATGGACCGCAGGCGGCCAAAACCAGGAGCAGCAGCGCAGTGAGTATTAAATTTTTCATCTCAGGTCATCTCCAAAACCGATTGACTAACGGGTAATCATTGTTTTGCCATTTTACCCTTAAGCGGCTGAAGCTGGTAGATTGGGCGCCGACGAACCTTGGACGGCAGCCTTTGTGGTTGGCAAACGGTTGGATTTGACCATTATGGTGTGCAACTACAGGTGATGTCTGTCGTATAGGCGCAGTGAAAGGATATGAGTTTTAGATAACGGCCGTTTCCCGGCCAATAGACGTATGGAGGTACATGATGTCAAACGATAAAAAATTAGCCCGTTCAAAAGATAATCGTATGTTTGCCGGTGTGTGCGGTGGTTTAGGTCATTATTTCAATATCGATCCGACGCTCATCCGCGCTTTGTTTGTATTGTTTTCGGTTTTTGTGGGCGGCGGTGTCATCGCCTACATTATCCTGTGGATTATCATGCCCGAAGAGTCATCTGACCCGGGAATGGGCAAGGTGATTTCGGAGGATGAACCGTATTCAAGCTAAGGCAGGTTCATTCGTTACTTTTCCCAAGAGGGTGATGGCTGGCATCACCCTCTTTTTGTTTGCAAAATTCGGCGCGCAAGAGGCGCGGTAATTGCCTGAAAATATCCGGAGTTTTTCCGCTTTTGCCGATCATGGTAGAATGCCCGCCCAACGATTATGATGTTTGCTGAGGAGAAAGTATGAAAAGATTTTTTTGGTTGTTGATAAGTGTTCTGTTTTTAGCGGCCTGCGGGGCATCTGAATCGGCCGTATCGTCGAGTGCGTCGTCGGCAACGGCCGTGCCGCCCACCGATGCGCCTGCATCTACCAGCGTCCCCGCGCCCACTGTTGCGTCGAACGACGCATCATTGGCCAACCCGTTGGACGCGGCCAGCATGATCCGCGAGAGCGATTGGGTGCGTGGCGCCGCCGAACCGATTGTGACCATCATTGAGTATGGCGACTTTCAATGACCGGGGTGCGCGGGCATTTCGCCTGTGCTAGAGCGTCTGGTAGACGCCCACCCGGATCAAGTACAGCTCGTTTATCGGCATTTCCCGTTAAATCAAATTCATCCCAACGCCCAAAAATCGGCCGAAGCCAGCGAAGCGGCTGGCGCACAAGGCGCTTTTTGGGACTATCACGATTTGTTATTTGCCCAACAGGCGGAGTGGAGCCGGTTAGAAACGGCCGCTGCCCGCGATTTTTTCATCAGTCTGGCGCAGCAGTTAAACCTGGATGTAGACCGTTTTACCCAGGAATTGGATGATGGCGTGTACGCCGAGTATGTCGCTAGCCAGGAGCAGGAAGCGATGAACCTGGGCTTGCCTGGAACACCGGCGGCAATTGTGAACGGCCGTATCGCCACCGAACTGCCCCAAGACATTACCATTTGGGAAGATTTCGTCCAATCCACCATCCTCCTGCAAGAGTTGGCCGACCGCCAATACGCCGCGCCGCCGCCCATGACTTTGGAAGATGGCGTGCAATATCTGGCCCGCGTAAAAATGGAAACAGGCGGCGAGTTTGTCATCCAATTGCTGGCCGATTCCGCGCCGCAAACCGTTAACAGTTTCATTTTCCTGAGCAATGAAGGCTGGTTTAACGGCGTGACATTCCATCGCGTGCTGCCGGGCTTTGTCGCCCAAACCGGCGACCCAACCGGCACAGGCGGCGGCGGACCCGGTTATACCATCCCCAACGAAATCGACCCGGCTTTGTCGCACAATAAACCGGGCGTGGTGGCCATGGCCAATTCCGGCCCCGATACCAACGGCAGCCAGTGGTACATCACCCTGGGCGATGTTAGCCAGTTGGATGGTGGGTACACGATCTTTGGTCAGGTTACTGAGGGCATGGATGTGGTAGAGGCCATCACGCCGCGCGACCCATCTGTTTCCTCGAATTTGCCCCCTGGTGATAAAATAGAAACGATCACGATTGAGGCAACACGGCCGTAAGGAAGTAACCTCCAAAAACAAGCGAGTAGAGAGCAGAGATGAGAGATGAGAAATGGGTCCAATCTCTCATCTCTAATCTCTACTCCCCAAACTCCGCTACAGGTTGACAACCGCTATGAAGCGAAACATTTGGGCTTTGCCCGGATTTATTCTCCTGTTGGTTCTGGCGACAATAGCCTGTGCCATCCCTGGCACGGGTTCATCGGGTCCTGCGCCTACGCCTACCCCACAGGGCGATACCATGATCTTTACGATTCCAGCGTTTGGGTTCAACCTGGCCCCCGGCGAGAAAGTACCGGGGACTGGTTTGCAATTTATAGACCGTCGGGGTGATGCCTATGAAGTGAGCATCGACGGCCAAACAGCTCTAAAACGCGCCGGGGATTCTTTCTTTTGGAGCGGCGTTCTGGCCCCGGGCGTCTTTTCTAACTTTAATCTACGGTTAACCACCTCGATTTTTGGCTCCATGCCCGTCGCCGGACTGGTTGAACTAATTGTTCTGAATCCGGCTCCCAGCGAAGAATTGGGCGTGCCGAACGATACGGGCAACTACCATTTCACCAATGTCGTCGCCGATTACACCGTGCCGGTTGGGTATCAGATCCCGGGGACAACGGCCGTATTTAACGGCATTGAAGATCGCGGGCAGGGCGGGCAAAGCATCCGGGTGGCCCGCATTTCCGGCATGTCGGGGTATCCTTACCTGGCCTTGGGCGATTCCTTCGTTTGGACAGGCCGAATTCGCGATAACGTGCATCTGGCCTACAATTTGCGCGTAACCAGCCTGAATGAAGAGGCCATGCGCCTGACCGGAACCGCCGAACTGTGGGTCGATGCACCCCAACCTTAGCAGCTTTGCACGGAGTAACGCAGCCATGACACCGCAGGTAACAACCTATCAAATCCCCAATCCTCGGGTAGAGAACAATCCATTTCGTCGCCAACCCTACAAATCAAGCCCCATCCCGTCGTTTAGCGAGGCGAAATCACTGCTGCCAGCGCCCATTTTGCCTGAGCATCCTGGCTGGGTGGAGATGTATTGGCGCGCCTGGGAGATGGCCTGGTCCAATATTCGCCGCCCCAAGCCGGAAACGGGCTTTATCGCCAATTTTATACACCCGACCGTCAGTGAAAATGTGTTGTTGTGGGACACTGTTTTTACGGTGCAGTATGGGTGGTACGGCCGTCGCGCCTTCGATTTCTTGGGCATGTTGGATAATTTTTATGCCCGCCAGCACGAAGATGGCTTTATTTGTCGGGAGATTCACGCCACTACCGGCAAAGATATATTTTGTCCATTTGAACCCAATAGCACAGGCCCCAATATTTTGGCCTGGGCGGAATGGCGTTATTTTCGGGCGACGGGTGATGACGGCCGTTTGCGCAACGTTTTTTGGCCGCTCCTGGCCTACCACGAATGGTGCCGCGCCTACCGCACCTGGCCAGGCGGGGGGTATTGGGCCACCGGCCTGAGCAGTGGCATGGATAACCAGCCCCGTGTGCCCGACAGCAAGTTCTACCATAGGCATTGGACCTGGGTAGACGCCAACATGCAGGCTATCTTAAATGCTCGCGTGCTGGAACAAATCGCTGCGCTGCTGGAAAAACCGGAAATTGTGCAAGACCTGGCCGATGAACGCACCCGTCTGATTCGCCTGGTCAACGACAAATTATGGAGCGCGGAAGCCAATTTTTACCAGGATGTGGATGCGAACGGCCGTTACAGCCAGTCTAAAAGCATCGGCGCGTATTGGGCGCTCTTAGACAAAGGCATCATCCCCGATGATCGCCTGGGACCATTTCTGCAGCATTTGCGTGAAAATTGGGCATATAAAGTCGGCCACCGTATTCCCAGCCTGTCGGCGGACAGCGAAGGCTACAACGCCGGCACGGGCAATGCCTGGCGCGGCGGCGTGTGGCCCTCGGCCAACTTTATGGCCCTGCGCGGGCTGCGCAATGTGGGTCAGGACGTGCTGGCCCACGCTATCGCTGTCAATCACCTGGAAAACGTGTGGGAAACTTATCAGCACACAGACACATTTTGGGAAAACTATGCGCCGGAGCAGGCAGCTCCCGGCGACCCGGCGCGGCCTGATTTTGTCGGGCCGTCTGGCCTATCGCCCATCGCCATCTTGCTGGAAGATGTGATTGGTCTCAGCGTTGATTGGCCGCTGCGGCGCGTGGTTTGGGACCGCCGCCTGGAAACGGACGCCGCCTACGGCGTGACCAATTACCCGCTGGGGCAGGAAGGCAAGTGCGATTTGTTGGCCGACAACATGCAAGTGACGGTGACAACCGACGCGCCCTTTACCCTGACCATTCGTGATGGCAGCCTGAATCTGCAAACGGCCGTGCCCAGCGGCACAACCACCATCGACCTTACCTGATCCCCCATGACCACCATCACCATCGCCACCATCAACTTGCGTAACAACTCCGACCGTTGGCGAGACAGGCGGCAGGTGTTGGTAAACCAACTCGTCGATACAACGCCCGATCTCGTCAGCTTGCAAGAGGTGCATTTCCCCATTCGGCAGGGAGCCTGGCTGCGTAATCAGGTGAATATGCGCCTGACGGGGTCTGTCAGACGGCCGTATCGCCTCATCCAGCGCCGCAAACGCCACCTGATCAGAGGCTATTACGAAGGCGTCGGCATTCTCACCCGGCTGCCGGTGCGCTACCATGACTCGGTGGCCCTGGAGTATGGCGGGCGCGTCGCCTTACGTGTCAACGTTGAGTTAGATAATCGTCAGACGCTGGATTTTGTGTCTACCCATCTGCACCACATTCCCTATGACAAAGAAGCGCGCCTGGAACAGGTAATGCGCTTGTTGGGTTGGCTGCGCGACCGGCGGCACATTGCCAATCAAATCGTCGCCGGCGATTTTAACGAAATCCCCACCGGCCTGGCGGTTGAACGAATGAAACAGGCGTTTCGCTCTGCCTATGCGGTGGCCCATCACCACGAACCGCTGGCGACGTTTCCCACGGCGCTCATTCCGCCCAGCCCGGAAGGGTATGTGGAAGAAGGCGCGTTGGGGGCTTGCCTGGATTATATTTTTGTGGCGTCGAGTGTGCGAGTAACGGCCGTTTCCATTTTTTGCAACAAACCTGCCCCCGATGACGACACCCTGTACCCCTCAGACCACGTCGGCCTCCTGGCGACTGTCGAAATTTAGCCGCCAGACCCACGGCGCAGCATTGCCGCCCCTTGCCCAATAGGGTATCTTCTGGTTTGTAGTGTATAAATCATTACGCGGCTCCGGTTGCAGACACACAGAGCACGCGACAATTCATCAAGCAGTGAGGAGCAATGAAACCCACTTTTTCTATCATAGCCCCGGTTTACAATGAAGAACCCGTTCTGCACGCTCTCTATGAGCGCATCCATGAAGTCATGGAAGGAGTTGGCGAACCCTGGGAACTGGTTCTGGTTGATGATGGCAGCCGGGATCGGTCGGCGGCGGTTATCGCGGAACTTCATCAGAAAGACGGCCGTGTCAAAGGCATCAGTTTCTCGCGCAATTTCGGCTTCCAGGAAGCCGTCACCGCTGGCATGGATTTTGCCCAGGGTCGGGCCGTCATCCTGACCGACGCCGACTTGCAAGACCCGCCAGAAGTTATCCCCGAAATGATCGCCAAATGGCGCGAAGGCTACGACGTGGTATATGGCGTGCGCAGCGAACGCGAGGGCGAAACGTGGTTCAAATTAACCACGGCCAAACTGTTCTACCGCCTCATCCACCGCATCACCAGCGTCAACATTCCTCTGGACACCGGCGACTTTCGGCTGATGGATCGCCGGGTGGTAGATGCTCTGGGCCGTATGCGCGAGCGGAACCGCTTTTTGCGCGGTATGGTTCCCTGGGTGGGCTACCGGCAGACGGGCGTCCATTTCAAACGCGCCCCGCGTTATGCCGGCGAGGCCAAATACAGCTCTTTCCGGCGCATGTTCCGTTTTGCCATGAACGCCATCACCAGTTTTTCTTATGTGCCGCTGCAATTGGCCACGTATCTGGGTTTTATCATCGCGGGCATCGCCGGATTGGCCATCCTGACGGTGGTTTTGCTGCGATTGTTTGGCCCTCACAATCCGCTGGTTGGCCAGGCGACGACGTTGGTGGCCGTGTTGTTCCTGGGCGGTGTACAGCTCATCAGCCTGGGAATTATCGGCGAGTATTTGGGGCGGATTTATGATGAGGTGAAGGGACGGCCGTTATACCTTGTGCAGCAGCAATGGGGGTTCGACGACCAGCCCGACGATATTGCATAGAACTTTCATGATTTCTGCACAACTTTTGCAGATTTAATTGCTAGAATCACAACCGAAACTTGATCAAAAGCAGAACGACGTCCCTACAAAGGGGCGTCTTTCTTGTGTGATAGGAGAGCTTTGTATGGATAACAAGAAAAAGCGGAGACGCCAGATTGGGATCATCGGCGCAGTCGTTGTGGTGATGATCGTTGGGGGTTTCCTGTTCTTCCGCAGCCGAGCCAATCAGACGGCCGTTGACACAAGCGCCCCAGAAATCGTTACGGCCGTCATCGGCGATCTGTCGGCGACCGCTACGGCCAGTGGCAACGTGATCACCAGCCGCGAGGCCGCGCTGTCGGTGGAGATGCCTGGACGAGTGCAGCAAGTGAATGTACGCATCGGCGATGTGGTGCAGGCGGGTGACGTGTTGATGCAGCTAGACGCAACCGATCTGGCCTTGAATGTGGCTGTAGCCGAACAAAACCTGAAGCTTAAGCAGGCCAGCCTGGCCGACCTGACGGCCGACCCCACATCGGCGGAAGTTGCGGCGGCGGAAACGGCCGTACTCAGCGCTCAGGCCCAATTAGACGACATTCTCAGCGGCCCATCGGCCGAAGAAATTGCCGCCCAGCAAGCCAATCTCACCGCTGCGGAAGCCAATGTCTGGTCCTCATCGGCGCAGCTGGCGCAGGCGCAAAATGCCATCAAACCGGCCGATATTGCCGCCGCCGAAGCCAGTCTGGCCGCCGCCGAAGCCAACCTGCGCAGCGTGGAAATGCAGTACACGCGCAACCCAGACCCGGACAATACCGCAGCCAACACTGCTCTGGCGCAGGCGCGGGAGCAGGTGGCCGCCGCGCAAGCTGCTCTGGATACGCTCAAAGCCGGGCCGGACGCCAATCAATTGGGCAGCGCCCAGGCGGGATTGTCGGCCGTGGTAGCCCAGCGGGACGCCTCGGCGGCGAATTTGGATAAGCTGACGGCCGACCCGACAAATTCGGCGCTGGCCGGGGCGCAGGCGCAGGTGGCGCAGGCGCAGGCCAGCCTGGACGCCTTGCTGCGCGGCGCTACCGAGGAGCAAATTGCGGCCGCCGAAGCCGAAGTGGCCCAGGCGGAAATCAATCTGGCCGACGCGCAGGCTTCTTTGGCGGGGATGTCGGTGACGGCGCCGTTTGATGGGGTGGTAACGGCCGTCAACTACAACGAAGGCGAATTTGCCAGCGGTCCGGTCATCGAACTGGTGGACATTGCCAGCCTGGAAGTTGTGCTAGAGGTCGATGAAATTGATGTCGGCCGGCTGCAAGTTGGCCAACCTACGCGTATTACCCTGGAAACATGGCCGCAGCAGGCAATCGACGGCGAAGTGGCGTCGATTGCGCCGGGCGCAACCATCGACCCGGGCAGTTCGCTGGTATTGTATGAAGTCCATGTCAAACTGGGCGCAACGGACTTGCCGGTTTTGGTGGGCATGACGGCTAACGCCAACCTGATTACGGACGAGAAAAGCGGAATTTTGCTGGTTCCCAACCAGGCAATTAACGTTGACCGCACGTCGGGTAAATACAGTGTGAATTTACTCCTGGCCGATGGCACGACGCAGGAAGTACCCATCACCATTGGGCTGCGCGACGGCCGTAACACAGAAGTAACCAGCGGCTTAAATGCTGGCGATCAATTGGTGGTGGGCAATGCTGCGCCCCGCCTGGACCTATTATCCGGGCCACCGCAAAACTAGAGGGACACATGAACGAACGGAAACGAAGTAATCGCAAGCGATGGATATGGCTGGGCGTAGGCCTGGTGGTTGTGGTGGTGATCGGCGCCCTGGCGGTTCCCATGCTCTTTGGCCCGCAGTTGGCGGCGCGGATGCAAAATGAAGCTGTCAGCACCGGCGAAACGGTGACGGCCTTCATTGGCGACCTGACGGCCAATGCGACGGCCAGTGGGCAGATTGAAGCGCGGCGGGATGCGCGATTGACCTTGTCGACGTCTGGCGAGGTGGTGGAAATATATACGGCCGTTGGCGCCGCCGTCGCCGCCGGTGATCCGCTGCTGAAAGTGGACACGGCCGCTTTGGAACGGGCCGTCGAATCGGCGCAGCAATCCTTACGCATTCAAGAAGCAAATTTGGCCGCCCTGCTGGCCCCGCCAACCGCCAGCAATCTGGCGTCGGCCGAGGCTAGCGTGGCTTCAGCGCAAGCGCAGTTGGATGATTTGCGCGCCGGACCAACCGAGAATGACATCGCGGCGTCAGAGGCCAATGTGCGCGCCGCGCAGGCCAACGTCTGGGCGGCCAACGAGCAGTTGCAGTTGTCGCAAAGCGGGGCCAGCGAAGCGGAAATCGCTTCCGCGCAGGCCGAGCTGATCGGGGCTTTGGGCAATCAAGAATCGACGCAAGATTTATACGACAAACTGACTGAATGTTTCGACATCAATACGCCGGATGGGCAAAACTTCAATATTTGCCCTGGATTGGGCAACCCGGAAGAGCAAACACGGTTTAGCCTGGCCACCGCCAACGCCAATGTGACGGCGGCGCAGGCCAAGCTGAATGCGCTGCTAGCCGGCCCGGACAGTAGTTCGGTGCAGATTGCTCAGGCCAGTCTGGCGGCGGCCAGCGCCCAATTAGAGGCCGCGCAGGCCAACCATAACCTGCTGCTAAACGGGGCGTCGGCGGCGCAGATTGCGTCGGCGGAAGCAGCTCTGGCGCAGGCGCAGGCGAATCGGGATGCGCTGGTGAATGGGGCGTCTGAGGCACAGGTGGCGATGGCGGAGATTGCTGTGGAGCAGTCGCGCATTGCGTTGCAGCGGGCGGAGCGGAATCTAGCTGAGGCGACGTTGGCAGCGCCGTTTGATGGGGTGGTAACGGCCGTTAACGTCAATGTCGGTGAAACAGCCAATGGCATCCTGGTGGAAATGGTTGACAACAGCAGCCTGGAAGTCGCCTTATCGGTTGACGAAGTAGATATTGGCGATATTGCTCAGGGGCAGTCGGCCGATATTACCCTGGAAACCTGGCCCGATACCGTCCTGAAAGGTCAGGTCGTGTCCATCGCCCCACGCGCCAATCAATCCAACAGCACTGTGGTTAACTTCGATGTCTTCTTGAGTCTGGGCGAAACGGATTTGCCGGTGCGTGTGGGCATGACTGCCAACGCCAATCTGCAAACCAATAATTACGAAAACGTTTTGTTGGTCCCCAATGCTGGCATCAACGTAGACCGCAGCCGGGGCATTTACTCGGTGAACCGCGTAACGATAGACGCTTCTGGCAACCAGACCGTTGAGGTGGTGGAAGTAACCATCGGTCTGCGAGATGGCCAGTTCACCCAAATAACCGATGGGTTGCAAGAAGGGGATGTGTTGTTGGTGGGCAATGTCGCACCGGTATTCGAGTTCGGCAGTGGGCCGCCACCTGGAGCCGAAAGAGGCAATGGCCCATTTGGTGGCGGGTAACCACGGAGGTGCAGCATGATGATCGAAATGAAAAACATTACCAAAATGTATGAAATGGGCACCCAGGTGGTCCATGCGCTGCGCGGCGTTGATCTGAACATTGCCGAAGGCGAGTTTGTGGCCATCATGGGACCATCTGGCTCCGGCAAAAGCACGTTGATGAATATGTTGGGCTGCCTGGATGCGCCCAGCGGCGGCGTGTACAAGCTGGATGGCATTGATGTCAGTGACATGAGTTCCGATGATCGCTCGCGGGTACGGAACAAGCGGATTGGATTTGTGTTTCAGCAGTTTAATTTGCTGCCGCGCACAACAGCCATCAAACAAGTCGCCCTGCCGCTGATGTATTCTGGCATCAGCCGGAGCGAACGCATCTCGAAATCCCGCGCCGCTCTGGAGCTGGTTGGTTTGGGCGACCGCATGGACCACCGACCGGACGAATTGTCCGGCGGGCAGCAGCAGCGGGTGGCGATTGCCCGCGCATTATCCAATGATCCGGCCATTATTCTGGCCGATGAGCCAACCGGCGCGCTGGATACGCAAACAGGCGAGGAAATTTTGGGTATTTTCGAGAAGTTGAACCGAGAAAGTGGGATCACGATTATCATGATTACCCACGATCCGGAAATCGCTGAACATGCCCGCCGCACGATTTGGATTCGTGATGGGTTGATTCAGGAAGATGGCGCTTAGCACACACAGGCAGGCAAACGATTATGAACCTTAGTGAAAGTTTTTTGACAGCTCTGGACAGCCTGTTGGCCAACAAGCTGCGGTCGGTGTTGACGATGTTGGGGGTGATTATTGGCGTTGCGGCCGTTATTGCGCTGATGTCGATTGGCAATGGGGTTAACGCGTCGATTACGGGTGAAATTCAGTCGATTGGCACGAATCTGATCAGCGTTTCGACGGATTTTGATAACAGCGGGGGGTATCAGGCACTGAGTTTGTCGGACGTTGCGGCCTTATCGGACCCGTTTAATGCGCCGGCCGTTAGCGCGGTTTCGGCCGTGGTGCAAGGATCGCAGGAAGTGGTGTATGGCGGGAACACGTCGCGGGTTTCTGTGTCTGGCGTGACGCCTAATTATTTCACGGTCAACAATGTGGATAAGCTGATGGGCGGTGATGTGTTTACACAGCAGGATTATGACACGCAGGGACGTGTGGTTGTGCTGGGTTACACGGTGGCCGAGGATTTATTTGAAGAAGAGTATGCGGTGGGAAATAGTGTGCGGATTGGCGGTGTGAGTTATGAGGTGATTGGGGTTATGGAGAAGTCGGGGAGTAATTTTAGCCAGACGGATACGGCCGTTTTCCTTCCCCTCACAACTGCCCAAAGCCGCCTCTTCACCGAGCGCACCCGCACCGGCGAAAAAGCCGTCAGCGGCATCATTGCCCAGGCGGCCAGCGAAGACCAAACTGATGCGGCGATTGACCAGATCACCGAAACCCTGCGTGACCAGCACGGCATTACTTATGCCAACGAAGATGATTTTTCCATCTTCAGCCAATCTGATTTGCTGGACACGTTTGACGTGATTACCGGTACACTCACTGCCTTTTTGGGCGCGATTGCCGGGATTTCGCTGGTGGTTGGCGGCATTGGCATTATGAACATCATGCTGGTCAGCGTCACAGAACGTACCCGCGAAATAGGCATTCGTAAAGCGGTTGGCGCGTTAAAACGCGACATTCTGGTGCAATTTTTGATGGAGTCGATTCTGTTAAGTCTGGTTGGCGGCTTGCTGGGCGTGACGTTGGGCTGGTTGATGGCTACGGTGGCCGGGCAGTTGATCGACCTGGAAACTGTGGTTGATGGCGGTACAGTTCTGTTGGCGACCGGTTTTGCGGCCAGTGTGGGTTTGGTTTTTGGCATTTACCCGGCATGGCGCGCAGCCAGTCTGCGTCCGATTGAAGCGCTGCGTTACGAATAATAGGAGTTTAGATTGGACCAATCTTCAAGATTGGCCCAATCTGCTGATTTTATTAGGTGATGCTGCCTTCGGGCAGGTGGTTGAGGCGGTTTTGGTAGACGATGCTGATGCTGTCCGGAGCGAAGTCGATGCGGGTAACGGCCGTATTATTAACCCGGAACCAGATATCCATGTTGTCACCCATCGGGCTGCCGTCTGGCATTGGGCAGCCGATGATAGCCCGCATGATCGCCTGATAGAAGCCGCCGTGGGTTACGATGCCGATGCGGTCATCGGTGCCGCCGTGGCGGGCATTGAGTTCTTCTAAAAAGCGTTGCGCGCGGGTGGGCGTGTTTTGCGGCGGTTCATACGGCCGATTCCACCAACCTTTGTCGGCCAGCGTGGCGGGCGGCACAAAGCGCGGAAAACGTTCGGTGAAAAAGGCGCGATTTGGCCCCGGCAGGCCAACAGGGCCGCCGGTTTCCGGGTCGTCTTCGTAAATGCCGCCCCATTCGTGGATAATTTCCCAGGCGTGCAGGGGCATATCTAAGGTATCGGCGATGTAATGGCCGGTTTGTACGGCGCGCAGCATCAGGCTGCTGTATAGATGGGTCAGAACGAAGCCGGAGCGATTGGAAATATCGGCATAGTCGTCGGAGAGATTGGTTTTGGCGTTGGCGAGATGGTCAGCCAGGTGGCGGGCTTGTTGGTGGCCTAAGTCGGTGATGGGCGGGTCTGATAAACGGCCGTTTCCGCTCCCGGTGGCTGCCCAAATAGCATTGTTCACAGATTGCGCATGGCGGATGATGTAAAGTTGCATAAAGGCGTACTTCCTACTTCTTGTTTTTATAGATTTGGATATTTTTCCAGGAATGTACTGGTTTTTGGGGAGATGGTCAATTGAAGGGTGTCGGGTTATGAGCAGGCAGCGCGTGTTGGTGGTAGACGACGATAAAGATGTGGTGCGCCTGATGCGGGCGTATCTGGAGCAGGCCGGGTATGAGGTTTTGGTGGCGTATGATGGGGAAACGGCCGTGCACACCATCCGCCGCGACATGCCCGACCTGGTTTTGCTGGACCTGATGCTGCCTCGATTGGATGGCTGGGAAATCACTCGCATCATGCGCAGCGACGCCAATCTGGCCGCTATTCCAATTATTATGTTAACCGCTCGCATCGAAGACACCGAAAAAATCGTCGGCCTGGAAATGGGCGCCGACGATTATGTGACCAAGCCTTACAATCCGCGAGAAGTTGTGGCGCGAGTCCGCGCCCGCCTGCGCAGCTCGGATGCTTACCAGCCGCAGGTATTAAAAGTGGGCGAGCTGGAAATGGATTTGGGGCGGCGAGAAGTGCAGGTGAACGGCCGTCTTGTAGACCTCACCCCCTCCGAATTTAGCCTGCTCAACGTCTTGCTAGAACAATCCGGTTACGTCCTCACCCGCAGCGAGTTGGTATCCAAAGCACTGGGCGCAGATTTTGAAGGTCTTGAGCGCACCCTGGACAGCCACATTCGCAACCTGCGCCGCAAAATCGAGCCAGACCCCAAAAATCCACGATACATCCAGACTATTTACGGCGTTGGGTATCGCCTGGAAGATAAATCATGAATCGTTTGTGGGTTCGTTTCACGTTGATGGTGACCGGCATTTTGATGTTGGCCGGGCTTGTGCCGGTATTGTTCAGCCTGGCAGTCGAATTCAACGTCATCTCCGGCCCGTCGACCATGAATCAATTAGACGACATTCGCGCCGCCTTACCGGTAGAAATGCAGGCGCAATTCGATGCGCGGATGCAAGATTTTGCGCAAAATTATTTTTCGCGTTCCCTGCTGGCCGCCGTCATGGTTAGCGCTGTCATTGGCGCATTGCTCAGCCGCACGCTGGCTGCGCCTTTGCAAGCCTTAGAAACGGGCGCCAGAGCCATTGCCACGCAAGACCTCTCTCATCGTGTGCCGGTAAAGGGCAGCCAGGAAATCCAATCGGTCGCCCGCGCGTTTAACCAGATGGCCGTCCAACTCGATCAGGCGGAACTTTTGCGGCGTAATCTGCTGGCCGATGTGGCCCATGAACTGCGTAACCCGCTGCATGTGCTGCAGGGTAATTTGCAGGCCATATTGGATGATGTGTACCCCTTGAGCAAAGGTGAAATTGCCCGCTTGTTGGACCAAACCCGGCTGTTGACGACGCTGGTGGATGATTTGCATGATCTGGCCCAGGCCGAAGCGCACCAGATGCCGCTGAATAAACAGATGACGGATATGGCGGATTTGGTAAAGGAAACGGCCGTTTCCTTCAAACCCGTCGCCGCCGCCAAAGGAGTCACTTTGCAGGTTGAACTGCTTGGTCCTACGCCCTACCTCACCGTAGACGCCAACCGCATGCGCCAGGCGGTGAACAATTTGCTGAACAACGCCCTGCGCCACACGCCAGAAAAAGGCCAAATTATGGTCACCGTGGTAGAAAAAGTAAGTGGGCTGCACATTTTAGTGCGCGACAGCGGCTCGGGCATCGAGGCTGCTCATTTGCCGTTTGTGTTTGATCGTTTTTACCGCACCGATAGCGCGCGCAGCCGCGACCAGGGAGGCACGGGTTTGGGGTTAGCCATTGTGAAGGGGATTGTGGAAGCCCACGAGGGAATGGTAACGGCCGTCAGCCCCGGCGCAGGCCAGGGCAGTACCTTTGAAATTAGTCTGCCTACGCTACCCTGAAGTTATCCGCCGATTTCTGACATCACGCGGTTCAGCGGGATCACATGCTCTGACAGCCCGTGCCCCCACGGTTTCCACCAGATGCCTTCTTCGATGATGGCTTTTAGCTCTTCATCGCTGGCTCCGGCGCGCAGCGGCGTCATCAGGTCGACTTCTTTTTCGCGCAGCAGGCAAAGGCGCAAACGGCCGTCGGCTGTCAGCCTGGCCCGGGTACAGCTGGCGCAAAACGGCTGCGTCACCGAGCTAATAAACCCCAACGTGCCCCTGGCTCCCGGCAATTGGTAGAGACGTGCTTCGCCATCGAGACGGCCGTCGTCCACCAGGCTCAGCGGGCCGCAGTCGGCGGCAATGGTCGCCCGCAGCTCTTCTTCCGACACCACCCCCGCTTGCTGGAAATCGGCCACGTCGCCAAAAGGCATCATCTCGATAAAGCGGATTTGCCACGGCCGTGTCAGCGTCAGGCGCGCCAGGTCCACCACATCTTCACGGTCGTTGTAATTTCTTACCACCACGGCGTTTAATTTGATGCCCAGCCCGGCGTCTACGGCCGCATCCAGGCCGCGCCACACATCTTCCACCTTGCCCCAACGGGTTAATTTGCGGAATTTGTCCGGGTTCAGAGTGTCGATGCTGACATTGACCCGTTTCAGGCCGGCATCGGCTAACGGCCGTGCCAAATTGTCCAGCATCAAGCCATTGGTCGTCATGGCCACGGTTTCCACGCCCGGCGTCTGGGCAATATGGCGCACAATCTCCACCACATTAGCCCGTACTGTTGGCTCGCCGCCGGTCAGCCGAAATTTGTGAAAGCCCAGCGAGGCAAACAGATTGACCAGCCGAATAATCTCGTCATCTTGCAGCAGTTCTTGCCGTGGGCGGAATGTCATGTCCTCCGGCATGCAATAGACGCAGCGTAAATTGCACTTATCGGTCAGTGAAATTCTTAAATAATTGATAGTTCGGCCAAAGCGATCCAGGGACATGATATTGGGTTCCTTTGCGGATAAGGTATCGTGGGGGCTTACCCGAATTACAACTTTCAAGGTTAGCGTGAGGTGGGCTGTTCGGCAAAATTTCCGTCTAAGCCGCTAACGGTCAGTACACTCTTAATTTATCCGCAAATAGGGCGCGCGTCAAAGGTTTTTTATCAAAAATTTCTTTTTTATCCCGACCAGACTAACTCCCGGCATGAATAATTGATGATTAGTAGGTAAAACGGTTAACGGCCGTTCTGCCCTCACCTTATTTATATGTATAATCTCTAGTTGATAACCTTGCGGTTGAAGTCGGGAATGGGCAGAAAAAACGCCCATGATTCAGCCGAACTTCAGCAAATCAGGAGCTTACTTTGGGACGTTCAAATGGCATGATTCCTGGCTGGTTGGCTTTTGCCCTGTCAACCGCCTTTGTATTTTCCGGCATTGCCGTCATTATTTTTGCCTATCTTACCTTTCAAGTGATCTGGAGCCGGCCGCTCAACCCAATTGAGCAAGCCGCCGCCGAGGTCGCAGATGTCGATCTACAATTAGAGCAAGTTGGCCCGGCCGTGCCGCCCACCCTGCAAATTGGCATGCCCACGCCAACTTTGTTCCCGACTCAAGAACCCTGGCAAGGAAATGACCGCATCAATATCCTGCTGATGGGCATCGACCGGCGGCCCGGCGAAGCATTCGTTTCGCGCACAGATTCCATCATGATCGTTTCCGTCGATCCAGCCACGGAAACGGTTTCCATCTTGTCGATCCCCCGCGACCTATACGTGGTCATTCCCGGCCGGGGACGAGATCGCATCAACACCGCCTTCGTCTACGGCTCGTCGGGCGATGATCCGGAAAGCGGCGCTTCCCTGGCGATGCAGACAGTCGCCTATAACCTGGGCATCCCGGTTGACCATTACATCCTGGTCGATTTTAGCGCTGTTACCAGAGGTGTGGACACCTTGGGCGGTATCGACGTGTACGTGCCCTACGATATTAGCGACCCCACCTATCCCAGCATGGATTACGGCTACGACCCCTTTTCTATTTCGGCCGGAACCCAGCACATGGACGGCGAAACAGCCCTCAAATACGCCCGGACGCGCCACGCCGACAATGACTTTGGCCGCGCCAATCGGCAGCAGCAGGTGATTTTGGCCGCCCGAGATAAGGCGCTTTCTCTGGGCATCGGCGGGCTGCTGTCCCGTGCGCCATCTCTGTACAGCCAGCTGGAAAATGGCATTCGCACCGATTTGAGCCTGGAGCAAATCATATCTCTGGCCAAAACGGTCAGCGATATTCCCTCTGAACAAATCCGCAACGAGGTTCTGGATTACGACTACGTCAGCAGCTATCTCACCGAAACCGGCGCGCAAGTTTTAATTCTGGACAACGAAAAAGCGACCACCCTTATCCGCGAATTGTTCTACAACGAATGAGCTTACCTACAGAAAAGGCGCAGACAATTTATGGACTGCGCCTCTGTGTTTATTTCCAAGAGGTTTGATGATGAATCGTGAAGCGTTTCGGCAGCGATTGGCGGAGGGGGCTTTATTGTTGGATGGGGCGATGGGGACGCTGCTGCACGCGCGCGGCGCGTCTATCGACGTCTGTTTTGACGTGCTGAACATCCAAAACCCGGCACTGGTGGCCGATATTCATCGCAGCTACATCGACGCTGGTGCCGACATCATCGAAACGAACAGTTTTGGCGCGAACCGCTATAAGCTGGCGGAATACGGGCTGCAAGCTGAGGTTGCGGCAATTAACGAGGCCGCCGTCAATGTAGCTCGACGGGCCATTGCCGGGTCCTTTAAGCCCGCGCTCCTCGCCGGTTCGGTGGGGCCGTTGGGCGTGCGTCTGGCTCCGTTGGGCCGGGTAACGGCCGAGCAAGCGCAGGCCGCCTTTGCCGAGCAGATTGCCGCGCTGGTGGGCGCTCCGCAGGGCATCGACTTGCTGATTTTGGAGACGATGTCGGATTTAAAGGAATTGGAAACGGCCGTTTCCGCCGCCCGCACCATCGCCCCAGACATCCCCATCATCGCGCAAATGACCTTTACCCGTGACGACCGCACCTTGTTGGGGCACACGGCCGTCGCCGTAGCGCGCAAACTGGCCCAATTAGACCTGGACGTCATCGGCGTCAATTGCAGCGGCGGACCGGCGCAAGTGCTGCGCCTCATCGCCATTATTCACCAACTTGCGCCGGACATTCCTCTGTCGGCCGCGCCCAATGCCGGTTGGCCGGAACAAATCGACGGCGGGCGCGTGCTGTACCCGGCCACGCCGGGTTATTTTGGCGAATATGCCCGCGCTTTTGTGGCCGCTGGCGCCTGTGTGGTGGGCGGCTGCTGCGGCACCACCGGCGCGCACATTGCCGCCATGCGTTCGGCGCTGGACGACCCCACGGCCGTTACCCGTCCCGTCCCCCACGTTCAGGTGATGTCGCAAGAGGAAGAATTAATGGCCGTGGTAGATGAACCCACCCAACTGGCCACCTTCCTGAACAACAAAACCTACGTCGTCACTGTGGAAATGAGTCCTCCCAGAGGCGTCGCGTCTCACCGCCTGCTGGAAGGGGCGCGGATGTTGAAGGAAGCCGGGGCCAACATTCTCAACATCGCCGACAGCCCGCTGGCGCGCATGCACATGAGCGCCTGGGCCGCCGCCCATCTGGTGCAGAAAGAGGTAGGCGTGGAGACCATTTTGCACTTTCCCACACGCGGCCGTAACCTGCTGCGCGTGCAGGGCGATTTGCTGGCCGCGTATGCGATGGGCATCCGCAACCTGTTTGTGGTCATGGGCGACCCCACGCGCATCGGCGATTACCCGGAGGCGATGGATACCTATGACATCGTGCCCACCGGTCTGATTTCGCTCATTAAAGAGCAGTTCAATCGCGGCCTGGACAAAGCGGGTCAGTCGATTGATCAGGCGACCAACTTCACCGTCGGCTGCGCCATCAACCTGACGCCGCACGATTGGGAGCGAGAAATGGCGCTGCTGCAGAAAAAACGACGCAATGGGGCTGATTTTGCCCTGTCGCAGCCGGTTTTTGAACCGCAGACGGCGCGGGCGTTTATTGAGGCGTTTGAAGCGAAGTATGGCGAGCCGATGCTGCCGATTGTGGCCGGGGTGAAGCCGTTGTACAACAGCCGCAACGCTGAATTTTTGCACCACGAAGTGCCGGGTATGATCATTCCTGAAGCGCAGCGGGAGCGAATGCGCCTGGCGGCGAATCCGCAGCAAGAAGGGGTGAAAATTGCCCAGGAGATATTGGCGGAGATACGGCCGTTTACCCACGGCGTCTACTTCATGCCAGCATTTGGCCGGTATGATCTGGTCGCCGATGTGATGGATATTTTATAAAGAGTGGAGAGTGGAGACTATTTCAATCTCCACTCCTCTAAAATCCTTATCTTACAACCCCTCATTCCCCGCTACCAGCCGAATAGCCCGCAGCCAGCTGTCTGCCTCTTCATTAAACGATTCGTCTTGGAAGCGGTGATCGTTTTTACGGATAAACTCGTCCAACTGCACAATGAGCGTTTCCATTGTGGCGCTGGTCATGCGGATGAGGTGGTCGAAGGCCGCCTGACTGCCGGCCTTGTCCAGCGCTTGCCGCAAATGGGGTAGGCAAAATCCATTGGATTGTTCTAAGGTGGCCAGCATTTTGGCGTCGTTTTGGGCCAGGGCGTCGTTAACGGCCGTAATCGCCAACCCTTCCATCTGTGACCGCCGCTCGCAGGCCGGGCAAACGGCCGTAGGCGCCAGCAGCTTATCCACCGACGCATTTTTACCCTCAACGCCTACCGTGCCCTTGATTTGTCGCCAGAAAGCTGGCCCCTGCGACTGATATTCCAACTGCTTGAGCCGCTTATTGAGCGTATTTACCACATCGCGGTAGATAAACGCCAGGCCTAGCGGCGCGCTTTCGCCGGCTTCTGGCGCGCGCCAGGTGTGTTCGTGGCAAAACCCCAACGACTCCCGCAGTTTGGCGCGGGTGGGCACATCGTTGACGCTGTCGTAGATCAGTCCGGCCAGATAGCGCTCGGCGCTGCGTGTGCCAATGCGGCAAATCGGGCAGCCCGTTTCCACGCACGCCTCGATGACTTCGTGATAACTTAAGGGAGTTAAGGGGGCCATCAATTAAATTCCTATATTAACCTGCGGCTACTTGCAAAAATTGGGCGCGGCCGGGTCCGACGGAGGCGTAGCTGACGGGCGTGTGGACTGCGTCGGCGATGAATTCGATGTAAGCCTGGGCGTTTCGCGGCAGGTCGGCCCAGGCGCGCGCGCCGGAAATATCTTCTTGCCAGCCGGGCATGGTTTCATAGATTGGCGTACAGGCCGACAAAGATTCCAGACTGGTGGGGAAATGGTCTAGCCGCTGGCCGCGATGCTCGTAGGCCACGCACACCGGCACTTCTGCCAGGCCGCTGAGGATGTCCATCTTGGTCAGGGCCAGTTCAGTGAGGCTGTTGATGCGGGCGGCGTGGCGCAGCATCACCAGGTCCAGCCAACCGACGCGCCGGGGGCGGCCGGTGGTGGTTCCATACTCGTCCCAGGGATTGCGGCCGGTTCCACGCAGGCGCATGGCATGTTCGCCGCCCAACTGGCAGGGGAAGGGGCCGCTGCCTACGCGGCTGGTAAAAGCCTTGGTGACGCCGATGACCCGATCGACCATTTTGGGGCCGACGCCCAGGCCGGTAAGCGCGCCGCCGGCGGTGGGCGACGAGCTGGTGACGAAGGGATAGGTGCCGTGGTCGATGTCTAAAAATGTGCCTTGCGCGCCTTCCGCCAGGACGGAACGGCCGTCACGCAGATAATCGTCCAGCAGCACGGAGCCATCGACCAGATGGGGGGCGAGGCGTTGGGCATAGGCGGCGTATTCGGCGGAAACGGCCGTTTCATCCAGCGTCGGCGCGTTATAAATCTTTTGCAGCACCTCGTTTTTAGCGCGTATGTGTTGGTGCAGGGCTTCGGTCAATTCTTCCGGCGTGGCAAACAGGCCGGCGCGCAGCCCTTCGCGGGCTACTTTGTCGGTGTAGGCCGGGCCGATGCCGCGTTGGGTTGTGCCGATGGCTCCCTGGCCGAGCTGCGACTCGCTGGCTTTGTCCAGAGCGATGTGCGCCGGGGTGATAAGATGCGCGTTATAGCTGATTTTTAAATGCGCCGGGCTAACATCCACGCCGCGCGCCGCCAGAGCGTCCATTTCGCGCAGCAGCACGGCCGGATTGAGCACTACGCCGTTACCGATCAGGCAAACGGCCCGGTCGTGGATGATGCCGGAGGGGATGAGGTGCAGCTTGAAGATTTCGTCCTTGACGGTGACGGTGTGACCGGCGTTGTCGCCGCCGCTGAAGCGGGCGACGACGTCGGCTTCGGCGGCCAGCAAATCGGTGTAGCGTCCTTTCCCTTCATCGCCCCATTGGGCGCCGATAATGATGTTTAATGGCATACTTTCCTCCTGTTCTCCTGTTGAACTCCGTTTCCGACATAAAAAAACCCGATAGGGAGGAGCGTTGTCCGGCCTGATCGGGTGGTTGTCGGTTGGGTTTTGGGCTATCTTAACTTTTCCATACGTGATGGCGTCAACTATTTTTTGATGCACCCACTGGGCGTCTGGAAGAATTATAACAGAAAGTAGGGGTGAGGCTTGCCGAATTTTGTCTGGCGGTGGGACGGGGCGGGAAACCTGCCCGGCTAATCTTCGGCGTTTTCTTGGGGCAGAACAAATAGCTGGCGCGTCCAGACGCTGTTGGGGAGGGGTGTACCGGCGGATACGGCCGTTACCCGTTCGCCGCTGGTGGGATCATACACGCCGACGGCGATGGTGTAGGTTCCGGCCGGTAAATCGGACGGCAGGGTGATGGCGTGTTCGTCGCGGATCAGGTCGCCGGTTTGCCAGAGCGCCTGAGGGATAAAACCGCGCGCGGCCGGGCCGTCGTGCTGGGCGATCAGCGCCCCGTTGGCATCGTAGACATGGACGAAAATGGTTAGCGGTGTGGTTGGCGGCGTAAGAACTTGCCAGTCCAGAGTGACGGCGAGTTGGTCGGCTGTGTCGGCAACGGCCGTATCTTGCAAGGCCAGGGCTGCGCCAAACGTCGCCAGGATCGGGTTGGCAGGCTGGGCTGTCTGCCAGGCGGCCGTGACATCGAACAGGTTTTGGCTGAACAAATCGAAAACGAAAACTTGGGCATCGGTAACGGCCGTGCGCAGGCCGTCCGGCGGCATCTCTGGGCCAAAGGTGTTCCAGCCCGGGGCATAGAGCGGGAAAGTATAGCCGCTGGTGGTGCGAACAGCGCCGCCGTTGATACGCACAAAATCGCTTAGGTTGGCATATTCCGGGGCCACCACTGCGCCGACAGGCGTCCAGGGGTAGGGGTTGGGGCAGCCGTCTGGGTGGGTGGCGTATGAGCTGAAATAAAATGGCACATTCAAGAAAATTAGTTCGGTTTCCGGCGGGGTGGCCTGACCGGCAGCGGCTAATTGGCGCACAATGTGGCTGGCTTGCGCGTAAAAATCAAGCTGGCAGGTAATGAATGGATAGGGCGGCCAGATAATCAACAGGACGTAGACGATTTGCAGCCCCCAAACGGTTGCCAGGGTCCATAATTTGCTGGTTGGTACGCGGGCCAGGGCAGGAATGGGTAAGGACCAAAATAGAGCCACGCCAATGGCCGGCAAATAGCTGAGGCGCGGGCTGCCATAGACGTAGGCGGGGTCGAGGAAGAGGGCTGAGGGCAGAACGCTGAATAGTATCCAGGCCACGGCAAAGAGGTAGAGACGGCCGTTTTTTGTCCAGCGGGCCATCACCCCCATGACGATGAGGACGATGAGCGCCAGAAAGACGAGGGGTAGGGTCTGGTTGGTTTGCAGGCGGGCCAGGGGCAGCAAAGGGTAAACGAGCGTTTGTAGGAAGGGGACCAGGCTGCTGGTGAGGCGATCGATGGATGGGGCGGCCTGTTCGCCGGCTTTGGGAATGGCGAGCCAAAGGCCCAAAAAGATGGTTGGCGCGATGAAGTAGGGGAGAAACGGCCGTATCACCCAATCGCGCCACTGTTTTTTGGGCGGCCAGATGAGCCAATCCAGCCCCACCAGGGCCAGGGGGATGAAAACGCCGTTCTCGTGGCTGAAGAGGCCGAGGATGAGGGTGATGTGCGCCAGCACGGCCGCCCATTTGCTTCCGGTCAGACGGGTGAAGCGGTAGAAGATGAGGGTGAGCAGCAGCCAGAACACCAGCAGAGGATGAAACAGGGCAGCCACGTAGGCGACTGCTTCGTAGTTGAAGGGAAAGGTGATGAAGATGAGGGCTGCGGCCCAGGCGTAGTCGCGACGGCCGTTTAAGACCAACGCCAACCACCAGACCATCGCCGCATTTAAGCCATGCACCAGCAGCGATAAGGCGTGGAACGCCGGAGCCTGGTAGCCATCCAACAGCCAATACAGCCCTTTCCACAAAACAAAGCCAACGGGGCGGTAGAAGCCATAACCGGCCGAACTGGTGAACAACTGCCACAGGCTGTGCGTTTCCATCCAGGCAAAATTGCCCGTGGGGTCGTCGTTAAACAAGGCGAAGCCGAGCGCGCGAAGGTAGAACAGCATGGCGAGCAGGCCGATGAAGAGCATGACGGCCCAGTCTGAGGGCTTGCGGCTAATGGGGTTGATGGGTTTGGCGACCGAGATCATGGTTGGCGCAGATTAGTAGTGGACGTTGACGACAGTGCCGTAGGTGGTCCAGTCGTACAGCCAGGCGGCGTCGGGTTCGTCCAGGTTGACACAGCCGTGGCTCATGGGATAGCCGAAGTTTTCGTGCCAGTATGCGCCGTGGAGGGCGTAATCCTGGTAAAAGTACATGACATAAGGCACGTTTTCCAGGTAATAATCGTAGCCGAGCAGGTAGCCGTTCATGGTTTGGCTTTCGTAGCGCAGGTAGATGCGGAACATGCCGGTGACGGTGGGGAAGTTGGCGACGCCGCTGGAGATGAGGGTGGTGTAGACTGCGTCGTTGCCTTCGTAGGCATTGAGGGTTTGGGTGCTGAGATTGACATCGATCCAGCGGTCGGTGGCGTTGACGCCGAACGGCCGTATGCCAACCTGCTGGTTTTGAGGGCTGATGAAGGTGGGAACCAGGGTGGGGGTGGGGGTGGGGGTGATGGTTGGCGTGGGTGTAACGGTCCAGAACGGCCGTGTTGCATTTGTCTGGCCGGTTGGGGCGATGGCTTTGGCCAGGCTGTGGGGCGGGTTGTTGGCGCTGGGAGGGCCGGGCGTAGCTGGGGCGAGCGGCTGGAGATTAGCTACGATGGCGGTTGGGGCTGCCTCTGTCGATTTGGCATTGACGAGGGTGTCGTTGCTCGGCGGCTGTTCGCCCACGGTCGTTTGCACGAGGTATACAGCCCCGCCCACGCTCAGAACAATCAACAAGAGGATAAGAAGGGTGAAAACGGCCGTGCGCGGCCAGGATTTGCGGCGTGGCGGCGTGGGTGTTGGCGGTGGTGGTTTGCGGCTGGCGGGCAGTCGTTTTTCCGCCCAGGCGCGCGCTTCGCGGACGGTGGGGTCGCGCGGCTGGAGCATTTCGGCGCGTTCGATGTATTCCAGGCTTTTGACCGGATCGACGGTGAGGCCGCCGACCATGAGCCAGAGGCGATGGTCGTTGGGGTCCTGGTGGATGCCTTCTTTGGCCAGGGTCAGTGCTTGTTCTCGCTGCCCGGCTTTAAGGGCGATTTGGGCTTGTTGGTAGAGGGTATTGGCGTCGCGCGTCATCTTAATTGCTGGCGGTGACGGCCGTTTTGTATTCGCTTAAAAAGCAGAAGATACCATTGGCCAGACCCGTTGCCGGAAGGGTGGCGTTGGTGGTGATCATTTCCCGATCCAGGTTCATGAACCCGACCTCGATGATGATGGCCGACACGCCAGGGGCGATCTGGCGGAAGGCGTGGTAGTCGGACATATCGGGGGTGATGGTGTTGGCGTGGTATTCCATTTGGGTGCTCTGGCGATAGGCTTGTTCGACACAAATGGAGAGTTCGGTGGAGTCGGTATAACTGGAACCGGCGATTTTGAAGCCGGTGGCCAGTTCGTTGATGTAGTCGCAGGAGTCGGCGTGGATGGAGACAACGGCCGTTGCATAATAATTATCCAGCCGGGCATCAAACTCATCCAATTTTTCGGCGCGGATACCTTGTGCTTGCAAGTCAGACAATACCATGTCGGCGATGGTTTCATTCACTTGGGCTTCTGTCAGGCCATCGGCGCAGACCGCGCCGCTGTCGAAGCCGCGATGGCCGGAAATAATGCCGATGCGAATGGGGCCAGGGCTTTGCGGAAGACGTTGGACGACTGGTTTGGCGGGGATAGTTTTGAAGATGGGGGCGGCGAGGTAATTGTCATCGGGGGAAACGGCCGTAATCCCTTCGGCTATGCTTTCGTCCGGGCTGAAGTACCAATACACCACAAGCAAACCGGCAAACGCCAACACCAAATAGATCACAATCGGCAAATGTCGCCCCAAAAATTGGATCAGAGGCGGCATCGAGTCATTACGAGAACTGTTTTCCGGTTTCGTGCGCATTATGTTGATATTCTACAACATTTTCCGGCCAGAGAAAATTACTGTTTACCTAGCAGTGTGAAGGATGTGTTAAGCAAGCTATCAGAAAAGATTTATGAAAATCCAACGAATTCCCCTTACATTAGGTTATACTTAGGGCGTCATAAGCAGCACGCCAGCCCGGTACTGGTTTTCTGGTCTCGCAAGCAAACAAAAGTATCTCTGGCGAGGTCGGCTTATTCAGGAGATAAATAACATTTATTATGGATGAACAACCAAACGATTCACGACCCTCAATCCCTACTTGGGTTTGGATATTAGGTGTATTTGCTATTATCCTTGGCCTGCAGCTGTGGGTGAGTGGTCGGTTTAACGGCCCGGATCAAGTAGGAATACAAGAAGTGATGACGGCCGTGCAAAATGGGGAAGTCAAAGGCCTATCGGTGACCGGCGACCGGATCGAAGCAGAAATGAAAGATGGATCCATTGTCACCACAACCAAACACACCCGTGACAGCCTGGCGGAAACGTTCGAGTATTACGGCGTCACACCTGAGCAGCTAACCAACGTAAACCTGATCGTCAACGATCAGAGCGCCTTGAACAACCTCTTTACGATCATCATTTCCATAGGCCCGGTCATTTTGTTGATCTGGATTTTTAGCCGCGGCTTCCGGCAAATGCAGGGCGGCGGCGGCGGCAACAATATCTTTGGTTTTGGCCGCAGCCGCGCCAAAAACCTCAACGATGCCAATCGCCCCACCGTCACGTTTGACGACGTGGCCGGTGTGGAAGAATCCAAACAAGAACTGGCCGAAGTTGTCCAGTTCCTGCGCGAACCGGAAAAATTTGTTCAGGTAGGCGCGCGTATTCCCAAAGGCGTGCTGATGGTTGGCCCGCCCGGAACCGGCAAGACCCTGCTGGCCCGCGCCGTCGCCGGCGAGGCCGGTGTGCCATTCTTCCACATCTCCGGCTCGGAATTTGTGGAAATGTTTGTGGGCGTAGGCGCCAGCCGCGTGCGCGACCTGTTCGACAAAGCCAAACAGTCGGCTCCATCCATCGTTTTTGTGGACGAAATTGACGCGGTTGGCCGGCAGCGTGGCGCGGGGTTGGGCGGCGGTCATGATGAACGCGAGCAAACCCTCAACCAGATTTTGGTAGAAATGGACGGTTTCGATAACGAAACCAACGTTATTGTGATGGCGGCGACCAACCGCGCAGATATTCTCGACCCGGCGCTGCTGCGTCCCGGCCGTTTTGACCGCAAAGTGTTTGTGGATTTGCCAGACCTGAAAGGGCGCGAAATGATTTTGCGCGTGCATTCACGCGGCAAGCCGGTTTCCAGCGAAGTGAGCTATAAAGACATTGCCCGCCTGACGGCCGGATTTTCCGGCGCTGACCTGGAAAATTTGATGAATGAAGCGGCCATTTTTGCGGCGCGGCGTAACAAACGCACCATTGGTCTGCTGGAGTTTCAGGACGCTTTCGACCGGGTGGTGATGGGGCCGGAGCGCAAGAGCCGGGTGATGAGCGAAGAAGATAAAGAAACAGTCGCTTACCACGAGGCCGGTCATGCGGTTGTTAGTTTCAACCTCATTCACACCGACCCGGTGCAAAAGATCACCATTGTGCCGCGTGGCCGGGCTGGCGGGTATGTGATGCCGCTGCCGGAAGACCGATTTGTGCACAGCCGCGAATATTTCCTGGATCAGATTACCATGGCTTTGGGCGGCCGGGCGGCGGAAGAGACCTTCTTCAATCGTGTGACCACCGGTGCATCGTCTGATTTGCAGCAGGCCACACGTCTGGCGCGGGCGATGGTCATGGATTATGGCATGTCTGAAGTATTGGGACTGCCGACGTATGGCAACGGCAATACCAATCCCTTCCTGGGTCGGGAGATGTCTTATTTTGGCGGTGGACGCGATTACAGCGAAGAAGCGGCCAAGGCAATCGACGACGAAGTCAAACGCATTTTGGAAGAGAGTTACGAGCGTTCTATAGAGATTGTGCGCTCGAATTATGACCGGATGGTGCAGTTAGCGAGTGAATTGATGAAGGTGGAAACATTGGATCGGGAAGAGTTTGAGCGTCTGATGAATTCGCCTATGTTGACGAACGGCAATGGCAGTAATGGACATAGGGAAAGCGTTAAGCCAGATGCCCTCCAGCCCACCAATGGAAAGTTAGACAAGGAATCATTGGCCGACAGCCACCCAGCCGACTCGCCGCTAGACCTCGATCTGCCAGCCTAAACGGCTCGCCTGATATTGTTGGCATTTTGACCTTCTCCCCGCTATAACTTGTGGGTGAGAGGGTCTTTTTTTGTCAATTGTCAATTGTCAACAGCTAACAGCTTTACAGGTGGTTTATGGATGACGTGGTAGTATGCCGGCAGGAAGGGCCGGTGATGTGGGTAAGTTTGAACCGGCCGGAGAGCCATAATGCCATGAACCCGGCGCTGATTGCCGAATTAACGGCCGTCTTCCGCTCCCTACCTGACCAACCTGACGTGCGCGTGGTGGTGCTGACGGGCAACGGCCGTTCCTTCTGCGCTGGAGCCGACCTGACCTTCATGCGGGCTGCCGCCGATTACACCTTTGCTGAAAACGTGGCCGATGGGGAAGCGATTTTTGATTTGATGACGGCCGTTGACACCTGCCCGCTGCCGGTGGTGGGGCGCATTAACGGCGCGGCCATCGGCGGCGGGGTGGGGTTGGTAAGCTGCTGCGATATCGTCGTGGCGGTGGAACGGGCCAAGTTTGCCTTTAGCGAGACGCGCCTGGGCATTGTACCGGCGGTCATTTCGCCGTTTGTGCTGGCAAAGATTGGGGTGAGCAACGGCCGTGAACTCTTCCTGACGGGCGAGCGTTTTTCGGCTGAACGGGCGCGGCAAATAGGGTTGGTGCAGCATGTGGTGGCGGAGGATGATCTGGATACGGCCGTTGCCGAACGGATTGCCAGCCTGCTGCAAGCCGCCCCCGGCGCGCAAGCTGCCGCCAAAGAATTGATCCGCGCGGTAGCTCATCAATCCCCAGCCGCCATGCGCGGTTTCACCGCCCGACTTATCGCCGAACGCCGCGCCAGCGATGAAGGCCGCGAGGGCATGAGTTCTTTTCTGGAAAAAAGAGCGCCGCAGTGGCAGGGAAAAGCAAGAGAAGAGACTGAAGACTAGAGACTAGAGACCGGAGACCGCCAGTCTCCAGTCTCTAGTCTGTAACCATTGGTACCAATGATGAGCGAACTTGAAACGATTCAACGAGCATCTTACCCGCTGACGCGGCAAATTTTGGCTGAGGATTTGCGCACTCTGGGCGTGAGGCGGGGCATGACTTTGCTTGTGCATTCCTCTTTAAGCGCGTTGGGTTGGGTCAATGGCGGCCCGGTGGCCGTGATTCAGGCGTTGATGGATGTGCTGACGCCAGAAGGAACGCTCGTCATGCCCACCCATTCTGGCGATTTGTCCGACCCGGCGCAGTGGGCCAATCCACCGGTCCCTTACAATTGGCAAGCCGTTATCCGCGAGACGATGCCTGCGTTTGATCCCCGATTGACGCCAACGCGCGGCATGGGACGAATTCCAGAGTTGTTTCGCACCTGGCCGGACGTGCGGCGCAGCAACCATCCACAGGTTTCTTTTGCCGCCTGGGGACGGCAGGCGGAATTTGTAACGGCCGGGCATAAACTAAAAAGCGGTTTGGGCGACTCGTCGCCGTTGGCGCGGGTGTATGATCTGGATGGCTTTGTGCTGCTGCTGGGTGTGGGCTACGGCAACAACACCTCGTTCCACCTGGCGGAATATCGCGTGCCCAATCCGCCAATGACCACGAATGGCGCGCCGGTGCTGGAAAACGGCCGTCGCCTCTGGAAACCATTTACCGACGTAGACATCAACGATGAGGTGTTCCCGGCAATCGGCGATGAATTTGAACAGACGCATCGGGTCGCTCTGGGTCTGATCGGGCTGGCGCAGTGCCGCCTGTTTTCGCAGACCGACGCGGTGGATTTTGCGGTGAAGTGGCTGGCCGATTTTCGGGCGAGAAAGTGAAATACGCCCAGACCCTAAGGGTTTGCTTATGAGATGTTAGGCCTTTTGGGATTCAAACCCTTAGGGTCTTTGCAGACAGATACTCTTGGAGAAGGAACCCATCCAATGTTCAACAAAATTTTAGTAGCAAATCGGGGCGAAATTGCCCGGCGAATTTTTCTGGCCTGCCGCGAGTTGGGCGTGGCGTCGGTGGCTGTTTATTCGGATGCGGACCGGGACGCGGCCTGGGTGCGGGCGGCCGATGAGAGCTATCACCTGCCTGGCGTAACGGCGGCGGAGACGTATTTGCGGCAAACGGCCGTGCTGGACATCGCTCACTCTTGCGGCGCGGAAGCGATCCATCCCGGCTACGGCTTCTTGAGCGAAAACGCCGACTTTGTCGTCGCCTGCGCCGAGCGGGGCATTGTCTTTATTGGGCCGGGACCGGAGGCGATGCGCGTGATGGGCAGCAAAGCAGCATCGCGCGAGCTGGCGCAGGCGGCCGGCGTGCCGGTGGCGCCGGGCGTGGACGGCGCGGGTAAATCTCTGGCAGAATTGGAAACGGCCGCTGCCGCCATTGGCTACCCGGTGTTGATTAAGGCCAGCGCCGGTGGCGGCGGCAAGGGCATGCGTGTGGTCGAATCGCCCGGTGACTTTGCCGGTGCGTTGCAGGCAGCGCGCAGCGAATCGCAGTCCTCTTTTGGCAGCGACCACATTTTGCTGGAAAAATATTTCACCGAAATCCACCATGTGGAAATCCAGGTTTTGGGCGATCTACATGGCACGCTGCTGCATCTATTCGAGCGTGAATGTTCGGTGCAGCGCCGCCATCAAAAAATCATCGAAGAAAGCCCATCGCCGGTGGTGGCTTATTTCGAGGCGCAGGGGTTGGATTTGCGACGGCGCATGGCCGAAGCGGCCGTTTCGCTGGCGGCGCAGGCCGGTTATGTGAGCGCCGGGACGGTGGAGTTTATTGTTGATGCTCTGGGCGGGTTTTATTTTTTGGAGATGAACACCCGTTTGCAGGTGGAGCATCCGGTGACGGAGTTGGTGACGGGGTTGGATTTGGCCGCCTGGCAGATTCGTATTGCCGCCGGGGAGCCGCTGCCGTTTGCCCAATCTGCGCTCCAGCAGCGGGGTCATGCTCTGGAATGTCGTGTGTACGCCGAAGACCCGGCGCGTCATTTTTTGCCGTCGATTGGGCAAATCAGCTATTACCAACGGCCGTCTGGCCCTGGTGTGCGCGTGGATGACGGCATTGAAACGGGAGCACACGTCACCCCATTTTATGATCCTATGCTGGCCAAAGTGATCACCTATGGCTATGACCGGGCGGAGGCAGTGCGCAAAATGGAACGGGCGCTGCGGGAAACGGCCGTTCTCGGCGTAACGACCAACATTCCCTATTTGCTGGCAATTTTAGGCGAGGCGCATTTCCAAGACGGCCGTACGCCGACCAATTATTTGCCATCCCACATGAGTGGCTGGCAGCCCCAGCCCGACCCAACGGAAGAGGAACTGCTGGCGATTGCGGTGTTGGAAATGCTGCAAAGCGGGGGAAAGAGCAGAGCAAGCACGGGCGTTCAGGGGGAAACGGCCGTGCAGCCCGACCCCTGGAACGAAATAGGTTCCTGGCGCAATGTGTGAACCTTAGCCGGTTTCCCAAAGCGAACGGCAATTTAAATCGTCGCAGGCGGTTAGGGCGCGTTGGAGCATGGGCAGCCAGACCCAGCGCATGGGTTCGTTGATGCCGCCGCGGCAAAATTCTGTGGCAATGTAGACCCCCAGAGGGGCCATCAGCCGATAATCAGCCCATAACTGTTCCCAGGTGTACCCCTTAATTCCGCGCTGGCGCAGGCAGTGGTAATAATGCTTGAGAATGGGCAGTTCTAAACTCCGGCGCAGGTCGGTTTCCCAATCGATTACCAGCGCGTAGACCAGATCGTAAACGCCTAACCACGTGGTTAAGCTCCAATCAAACGGTTGGCGGTCAATGAGGTAGATGGGGCGCTCGCCTTCGCGTGGCACAAGGATGTTGTAAGGTCCGGCGTCGCCGTGGATGAGTGTAAAGCCGTTGTCGTTCTGGGTGCGGGCGATGAGCCGTTGCGGATGGTGGGCATACAGCGACCGCACCAAGTCCGGCCAATGGGGTTCCAGTTCGTGGGAGAATTGGGCCAGTATATAATCTGCGCCGGGGGCAGCGATATCGACAAACCGTTGAATGTGATCGGCGCTGTGGATGGGTTCATCTACTTCTGCCAGACGTGCTGCGCCCCACCAACGGCCGTGCAGGGCGGCGAATCCTTCGGCCAGAGCCAGGCCGTAGCCCAATGTTGGTGTTTTGTTGTAGGCCTCGGTGTGCGTTTCGGACAGGTCGTCCAGCAAGAGGTGATAGCGTCGGATTGCGGCGGAATAGGCCCCATCGTAGCAGCGCACCAGCGGAGCGTCGGCCACATCGACATAGTCGCGGGTGTAATAAGTTACTTCCGACGGGCCAAAGGTTTCATCCCCTGAATCTGTTTGCACCATTTTCAAAAATAAACGGCGCGGCAATTCTCCTTGGGCGTCGTCGGTATACTGCACTTCCAGCGCGGCGTTTGTGGACCAATTCCCATGCCCGGTGGTTGGGCGGATAGTGGTGACTGCGCCGCTGGTTAGCGCGCCGCTGCGGGTGAGAACGGCCGTTAACCAGTCCACCGTCACCTGCCCCGGGTCTGTTATTACCTCGCCGGGCATCATAATAAGGCGATGACGATGAAAAGCACCCAGGCCAGACCGGTATAAATAGCCAACCAGCCGAGCGCGTTGCCTACGGCGGACTTGCCGGAGCCTTCATTTTCGGTGACGGCGGGCAAATTGCGATACCAGGAGGCGCGTTGGGCCAGAGCGATGGCCCGCCAGCCCAAAACCATGCTGGGAGCGATGCCAATCACGGCGGCGATGGCGATTTTTAAGGGCGTTAGCGATGCGCCAAAGCGGGTGAGAAACGAATCGGGGGTTTCGGCCTGCAAGGCCAGGGGCAAAATCAGCAGTAAGATGGGGATAAGGTTGAGGGCGATGGCCGCCAAGCCATAAGTCAGGCTGGATTTGGCTGTTTTTTGGGCGCTGTTGCGCAGTTCCGGCTGGACGGCTTGTAGGGTTAACGGCCGTCCACAGTTACTACAGTACGCGCTGCCGCGCATCACCGCCGCCGAGCAGCCTTCGCACACTTGCAGATAAGATGTGCGGTCGGTAAAGACGGCCGGGTCGATTTTAATTTCTACTACGCGGTCTTCTTTGTTTTTTACCAATACGCCGGGGTTATCGGGAATGGGCGTGGGGGCGGCGGGCGCGTCGTTGGTGGTGGCAAGGGCCTGCCCGGAGGAGTCTACGGGGACAACGGCCGTTTCCGACGATGTCGCCGCCGATGATGATGACGATGCTCCTGGTAATAAATTGCGCGCTTTGGTGGCCAACTGTTTGCGTTTGGCCTGGTTGGCCTGCTGCCGCTGCATGTCCACCCACTGCATGGTAGCGTTGGCCTGAATTTTAGCCCCATCGGTGATGTAGGTGGCGATGAGTTTCAATACTTCTTGCGCTTTGAGGGCGTCGGGGGCTTCAATTTCCAATTGGGCCGTCTTTTCAAACTCGCGCACACGCACGATGATGTCGTTTTGCTGCACGCCCAACCATTTGGAAACCGTAGCCACAATGACGCCGGTGTCTTCGTTGTAAGCCTGCAATTTGGCGCCCATATTGGCCAGGGCAAACAGCGTGGTGCGCATTACCACATTGGCCGGGACGGGATAGGGTCGAATTTCTGTGTAGGTCATCTGGTCGAGTAGTCCTTAGTCGGGTAGTTGGTGGTTGTTTGGATGGTTGTTTGGATGGTTGGTTTGGTGTTGGATGTTATCTGCTGGCGGCTATTTGTTGATGATTATCAAATTCGGCCAGCAATCTGGCCTTCACATCTCCCTCTGCGCCGGCGACGGTGAAAGCGTTGCGGGCGATGCGGGTTAGATCGGTCTGATCATAGCCAAAATCGCTGGCCAGGATGGCATATTCTTGCAGCAAGTTGGTGTTAAACAATGGCGGGTCGTCGCTGTTGACGGTGACGAGCAGGCCCATGTCATCTAGCTGGCGAAAGGGGTGGGCGGCCATCTCCGGGTAGATGTGCAGGCAGGTGTTGCTGGTAGGATTGATTTCCAGCGGGATTTGCCGCTCGCGCAGGTAGGCGACCAGGGCAGAATCCTCGTTGGCGCGCACGCCGTGACCGAGACGGTCGGCTTGCAGGTTGCGCACCGCGCCCCAAATGCTGCTGGCGCCCATGGTTTCACCGGCGTGGGGCACACTCAGTAAGCCTTCGGCTTTGGCGATGGTGAACGCGTGGGCAAATGGTGCGGGCGGTGCATTTACTTCGTTGCCGCCCAGACCCAGTCCAACGACGCCCCAATCGCGCCCTTGCAAGGCGTAGGCCAGGGTTTTGTTGGCCGGACGGGGATCGTAGGTCTGTCCGTCGCGTTGGGGGAAGCTAAGGTTGCGCGGGATGTCGAAAATCCAGCGCATCTCGACGCCGAAATCGCGTTGGGCGCGGATACGGCCGTCTTGCAAGCCTTCTAACATAGCTTTGATGGATAGTTTGTCTTGAAAGTCGGTGTGGGTATAGGGGGTAATGGTGAGTTCGCGGTAACGGATGTTTTGCGCGGCCATGTCGGCGCCATTTTCATAGGCAACCAGGGCAAAGTCTTCGGCCGTGCGCAGTAAATCCTGGATGGTCATATAAACCACGACAAACTGCGGGAAATCGGTGAAGGTAAACCACTGCCGCAGGGTATCCACCTCTGTGCCGGGTAGTTTATCCAGCTTGTGGTGGCGTTCGGCCAGCTTGAGTACGGTTTCGGGCTGGATGGCGCCTTCCAGATGGATGTGGATTTCGGCTTTGGGCAGGTCGTGGATGAACTGCTGGATGGATGGATAAGTAGAAGTCATAGGTAAGATTGGTGCTGCGTGATTCATGATGCATGATGTGACCGTGCCGGTTGGGCTGGGTTAAGGTTTTGGGGTGGGAACGGCCGTTTTTGCTTAATTTGTAGGGGATTGTATCAACTTCTCATGTTTTCAGCCCATTGCAGATTGATCCAATCTCCCAGATTAAACCAATCTTATAGATAATAGACCTGACAGGTTTCAGAAAACCTGTCAGGTCTGCCCTATTTGAAATTTCTATTAGGTTGCCGGACAAGCTACCGCTTCGCAGTAATGCCAAAAGCAACCCAATGTTCCTGCGGCGTGGCGATTTTGATACGCTTGCTCAGGTCGGATTTCTTCGCTTTGGCTTCCAGCAGCTTGGCGTTTAACTCATCCGTCTTGGTTTTTAGTTTGGCTTTCAGTTCTTCTTGCTCTGCATTCAGCACGTCCAGTTCATCGGCAAAGGTTTTCAGGGCCAGGGCGTCGGTCGCGGTGACACCGACACCGGTGAGGGTGTCCAGCCGGTTGGTAATCCCGCTAGCCATCGTGCGGCAAATGGAAATCGTCTGAGAGAAAGTTGGTGTTGGCATGTCAAACTCCTTTATAAGAATAAATTACAGCCCCATAAACATGGAACCTATCAAATAAAGTTGACCGGAGGCTTCGGCATGGTGACCGGAGGCTTCGGCATGATGACCGAGGGCTTCGGCATGATGACCGGAAGCTTCGGCATGATGACCGGAGGCTTTGGCATGGTGACCGAAGGCTTCGGTATGATGACCGAGGGCTTCGGCGTGATGACCGGAGGCTTCGGCATGATGACCGGAAGCTTCGGCATGATGACCGGAAGCTTCGGCGTGATGACCGGAGGCTTCGGCATGGTGACCGGAGGCTTCGGCATGGTGACCGGAGGCTTCGGCGTGATGACCGTAAGCTTCGGCGTGGTGACCGGAAGCTTCGGCATGGTGACCGGAGGCTTCGGCGTGATGACCGGAGGCTTCGGCGTGATGACCGGAGGCTTCGGCATGATGACCGGAGGCTTCGGATAGGATTATAAAAGGTGTGGTGATAGCTAAAATGTCAGCCACTTGCTTAGCAATCTATTTGGTTTTGTTTGGTTGGTTGGACGGCCGTTTTATTGCACGTTTTCCCCGGTAATTAAGAGATAAAACAACTGGCAGGTAGTATAAATAGAGTGGTGGGGAGAGGAAAATAGGAAGAAAGTAGGGGGAGCGGTATTCTGTAGGATAGGACTCATTCAAAAATAAAGGTTACTCAAAGCTAAACAAAGAAAACGATAGGAAATGCCCGGCAATTTGATTTTTCTTTTCTTTAGCTATAAAGTGCGGAAGAATTAAATCTCCTTTCTTCTCTGGCCAAAAAATCATCAATCCATTTGTTATAGCTAACCACCCGTTTGATTCTATTTTTAGCAATCAATGGTACTATTGTTTCATAAAAGAAAGCCTTATTTTTCATTGATTGCAATCCAAACGCGAAATTGCCACATTTCATTCTAAATTCATCAAATCCATTCAAATCAGTTAAGTCTAATGGCTTTTCCAATAGATTTTCAATTCCTTGAACTGTATATCGTTTATTTTCTTCATCAAACTGGATATCTTCTACAACCAATTCTGACCATAAATAATATCTGTTATGGTTACAGCCTACAGGCTTTCCCCCAAGTATCAATACAACACTTGACCCAAGCATGTTAATTGCAGCACGTCGCTTGGTGAAAATACCATAGTTTATCGTTTCAGTTGTAATTGAATCATCATCTGTATCTCCAGGAAAATAACCCATTTTTTCATAGCTATGATATTGGATGAATTGCTGTGCCCTTTGTGTGTCTCTTTTAGGAAAAATGGGGTTTGCTCCTACAAGTTGCACATTGTATTCTGGCTGCAATGTTTGAATATAGTAAGTCTCTCTCTCAATTAGTTCTTCTTCGGTACATATTTCAATGATTTCAAAACTGAAGTCCCCAAATACTCCTGGTTTACTGACCTGCTCTCTCAAATTGTATTTTGCAAAGGCCATCCGAATTACGGATTCATCTGAGTTTTTATTTAACGCTCTAGTATGAGCTTTCCATCGAGTAGAGACATCACGAGATTGCCCAATGTAGAACTTCCCATTTACCAAGTTTGTGATTTTATATATACCAGTTTGTCTCATGGAATAAATTATCCCGTTTGGTAGCCGCGGTATCCTTACCGCCGCTACAAAGAAAAAATCAGACGGTCAAATCCGGCTCATCGGCTTGCTGTCTGAGCAAATTCAGCCCAAAAAGAAACACCCACACCATAAAAGGCACCAGCGCAACCCGCTGAATCAGCCCAATCCAATCCGAAAAGGTCGCTAACAACTGCGGCGACTTCGAGACAACGGTAAATACCACTACGGCCGTTGCCTCGATAATGCCCAATACCAGCGTCCATCGCTGAAACGATTGCCAGGCCACATCTTCACGAAACCGCCGCAGAAGAACAAAGATAATCACCGGCATTAAAACAAACACAATGCCCCCCGCCAGCCCATGAATCAGGCCATGAACACGCATTTGGTCCGGCGGTGTGTCCATGGGGTCCATTACAAAGATGCCGGACACCACAAACAACACGGCGAGAACACCCAGCAGGATGGGGCCGCCACGCGACGCTTTCTCGCCAGGAAACTCTGCGGCAATCCCATGAGCAAAAACCAAAAGCAGCACGCCCAGAAGAATAAAATTAGCCATCTGAATCCAGCCGCGTGGTCCCAAAGAGAGGGCGCTAATATACATCGACTTGGGTCATAACCTGGACGAAGCAGACCTTCCAGACAAAAGATTCCCACAAAGAGCGCCGGTCCCAGCACACCTGCCCAGGCCGTTATACGACGTTGCTTCAAGTTAACTTCACCCATCTTTACCCTTTCTGGCATGGTTCATCCAGGGAAAAATCATCTTTTCAAATTGGCGCTGGATTGTCATGCTGAGCGGAGTCCGCGGAGCGAAGCATCCCGTTCACCTCAATGGCAAGGGATGCTTCGGAGGACCTCAGCATGACATGTCTACGAAAAAATTTGTAATTGTCATGCTGAGCGGAGTCCGCAGAGCGAAGCATCCCGTTCACCTCAATGGCAAGGGATGCTTCGGAGGACCTCAGCATGACATGTCTACGAAAAAATTTGTAATTGTCATGCTGAGCGGAGTCCGCGGAGCGAAGCATCTCGTTCACCTCAATGGCAAGGGATGCTTCGGAGGACCTCAGCATGACATGTCTACGAAAAAATTTGTAAAGGACATTTTGCTCAATTTGAACCTTGCCCCCTTCCGATGTGAGATAGAGGCGATCAATCATCATGTGATGCCGGGGGGAGAGAGTTTGGTAACGGCCGTTTCCCGCCCGCCGCCTGAAAGAGATTGTACTAACTTCTGGCAGCCTCAGCCGCTTTGTTCGCTAGCCAGGATGACGATCCGTTTGCTTGCCCGAACCATTTTGGGGATAGCCTTAGGTCCGATTTAACCCATCATTCGTGATGGGCGAACACGCGCAGGCTGCATAATAGGTATCCTCCAGCCCAAGAGGTCACCCCGAATGGCTCAGTGACTATCCTGATTCACCCAGACAGCGGGAGCGAGGCAATAACGGCCGTGGCAAACGCCAAAATAAACACAAAGATCATGATTCCTAAGACGCTGGAATAATTCTTCGGCTCAATCTGGCCGTTCCGATCCATTTTTTTGATGAGCGGAAACAAGCGCCAGTAAAATGACAGCGTGGCCACAATCAAAGCCACCAGGCTCAACTGCTGAACGGTAAAATCGGCAAAGGCCACAATCACCGCCAGCAGCAAAAGAAAAATCAGTTTTGTTCCGGCAACCCAATTAACAAGATATTTTACAAAGTCATGGATTTCTGGATACTGTTTGGACGCTTCCCAGGCCGTAAAAACGCCAACGGCATTGGCGTATCGGAAACCAGGCGCAAAATATAGTGCCAAAACATTGGACGACTCCAATAAAATAAAGACCCAAAGTACAATTTGCATCAATGTCATCAAGTTTTCCTTTTAACGTTGGTTGGATGTCAGGTCACTCTGGTTGCGCGTGTAAGAAATGGGACGCGGATTTGTGCGGATGCAGCGGATAAACAGGGATAAGGTTTGTTTTTCGCTGCGAAAATCGGCCGCATCCGTGTTTATCCGCCCCCTATCCATCAATCTGCAAACATAGTGCCAGGGAACTTTATCTTCAGTAAGGAAAGAACACGGTCTGGCCGGCGAGTTTGTGGGTATTTGCTGCTCATAAAGGGAGTCCCGCACGTTGGGGCATCAGCTTTCAACCGCACCATCACCGATTAACCAGTGCCCAAAAGTTTGCCGGGCCGCATCAGACAATGGGAAACTTCGTCTGCTGTCGTTATCCACCTGAACAATGACCGTTTCCGCCTGGGCTACACATTTTTCATATTGAAACAGCCTCTGATAAATTGTGATTGAACTGCCTCCCACTTTCACTATCCCGGTCCCAATATCTACCCGGCCGGGCCACGTAATTTCCTGATAGAAGTCCAACTTCAGCGAAACAATCACAAAACTCAAACCCTCAGAAAGTATCGGGAGGTCCGCGTTATAAAGGATTTCCACCCGGCCTGTCTCCAAAAAAGATGAAAAAACCGAGTTGTTCACGTGTCCCTGACGATCAGTATCCACATAACGAATCTTATCAAAGGTTTTAGATGGAAAATCTTCTAGTTTGAACTCTTTCATATGCTTTCTCAAATTTCGATAGACATGCATCATCAAACCAACCAGCGGCTTGGGAGTTACTTTCAGTGTCTCAAGACCCTCCATCATTGATAGCCCCTGACTTGAAACAGGGGAATGCCCTGTCGCACCGGTGCGAATGAAACCGAGTCAGGGGGAATTGACTCACCGGCGGCGGTGGGATTTGCGAGGATTCAGGTGATGGCCTGTGCGCTGGCCTATTGGTTGCGCGCCTATGTTTTAGACCGGGGCCAACGTGCCGGTCCAAATCAGCCAGCAAAGAGTGCTCTTAGCTAACAGGCTTAGAATGATGTAGACACGTTCGCCGTACAGATAATCCTTCCAAGGCCCCACTTTTTTGTACTGCAAGACCATATTGATGGCGAAAATGTTGAAGAAAACAAACAGTGTGGGAACGATTGCGTATACAAAGGCCGGCGGCTTGGCATCGCCGGAATTGACCGCGCCCACAAAATACAACGCAATGACCACCCATGGGACAAACCCGGCAATGCAGCCATAAATGAAAGCGGTCCAGTCTGTTTTGGCGGTGTGCTGATTATGCAACTCCATCATAATGCCAAACAGGTTCATGGTGGCATTGAGTGTGAAGATTAAGATGATGGCTCCCAGATCCCAAAGCCCTATCAACATGCCAATCAGCACGATCATCAACGAAGAACTTAAGGCATATTCATAGAAGCGGACCGGATTCATGCCTTTCTTGAGGTTCTCCACGTAACGGCCGTATCCAATCGTTGCCAAATAGAAGTGGGCTACGGCCGAGATTAGCAGGAAGCAGGCAACTGCCGGGCCAAATGGGAGTTCATAAAAGAGTTGGGTGTTTGGTTTTAACGAACGGGTGGCTACATCAAAACTCAGGTAATTGGTGAAGATGGGGTAGGTGGTGGCCCTGCTGACGGCAATCATGAAAATACCTTGAATGAGATGCAGGACGCCCATGATGGCGTTGAAGCGGCGCAACCCTGTGAACTTACGATCCATGTCGCTAATTGAACTGGCTGTTTCGGTACTCTTGGATGTCATTTTTTTGTCTCCTTTTATGCAACTGATCTGATCAATTGCCACATTGCCCTGAGCATTTCTATTTGCTGCAGGATATAACCAGCTACTAAATACCTCACGATTTGAATTACTTACCTGCAATGAAGCCGTTAACCCAGACAAAGGCTGAACATTGATCTAACTTCTACCTGTGTGCCCGGGTTGGACGGCTTGCCAATATGGGAAACTGGTAAAAAATGGCTACCTCCTTTAATTTTGTATAGGGGGCGATGTTTCCCTGAGCGAACGTGTGGGCGATTTTTACGCCGAGGCCGTTCTGGCGAAATGTTTCCAGGCTCAAGAATTCTTCGCCTTGAAATTGCTGCATCGTTGTCATGAAATAAATTATCGTCCTGTGCGGTGAATGGGCAACGTGGTCAGAGTGGGTTGTTGATGGTCAGTTCGGTAATCTGCTGCCATTCGTCCAGGCTCAAGGTTTCGGCGCGGCGACGGCCGTCTACCCCCGCCGCCGTCAGAATTCGGGCAATTTCCGGCTTGCCCAGCCCCAGTTGGCGCAAATTGTTGTGCAGCTGCTTGCGCTTCTGGCTAAATCCGGCCCGCGCCACTCGGAAAAATGCCTCTTCGTGGGCCGGTTGGTGGGAAATGTCTAGCCGAATGACCGCCGAATCGACGTCGGGGCGCGGCCAGAACGCGCCGGCTTTTAACGTCCCCACTTGCTGTACTGGCCCATACACCTGGGCGCTGACAGCAAGCAGGCTCATGTTCGGGGGAACGGCCGTTACCCGCTCCGCCACCTCTTTTTGCACCGTCAACACCATGCAAGTCGGCTTGTGGCGCGCCGACAACAGGTGGCGCAAAATCGCCCCGGTGATGTAATAAGGCACATTCGCCACCACTTTATACGGTTGGTCAAACAATTGGCCTGGGTCTTGCTTTAAAATGTCGCCGTGGATGAGGCGGACGTTGTGAAAGGGTTCCAGTTCGTACTCTAGAATCGGTAAGAGGCGGTCGTCCAGCTCGACGGCGGTGACGGAAACGGCCGTCTGCGCCAAAAGCCGCGTCAACGCCCCCAATCCCGGCCCAATTTCCAGCACCACATCCTCTGAACCAACATCGGCGGCCGCCACAATGCGCCACAGCACATTCTCATCAAAGAGGAAGTTTTGGCCCAGACTTTTTTTGGGTTCCAGGCCGTAGCGGTTGAGGATGTCTTTGGGATGATTCATATCATCGGAAAAGGGTCATGATTTGTTTTGCTGCTTGAGCAGGGGGGAAGGCAGACCAGACGATACGACCGCCCCGATTTCCCCCGAACTTACAATCGGGGCATTGTAGCACCGTGCGTTGAGGATGGTCAACTTGTGGTGGTGGGGAAACTTGACTGTGGAGGGTGGGAACTTGATTGACGGCCGTTATCCCCTCCCTCACGTTCTTGTTATTATCAGGAGTCAGGGCAGGACGGCGGGCAGAATGTAGTTGATGTCCGCTGCGGGCGGCACGGGCGTCAGATAATAGACATCCACAAAACCGGTCCAGGACTCGTAGTTGTCTTTGTCCCAGCCCAGGTCGATCCACCGGCCGCGCACGCCGCCGCCCGTATCTCCCGCTGTCGCCACGCCATACCCCGGCACAAATACCTGCGAGCGGAAGGGAACGACGTTGCGGTCGATAGCCACCACGCCCTTGCCGGCGGGCAGGCCGCTGGCCGTAATGCCATACCCTGGTTCGCCGGGCGCTTTGCCGGAGCTGGCAGCCGTGTACGAGGTGACCCGCATCCGCACCACGCGCCAGTATTCGCGCGGCCCCTGTTCCGTTTGCACCACGCCGATGGTGATCTTGGTGCCGTAGCCGATGACTTCGTTGACTGGCTCGCGGGCGACCCATTGGCCGTCTACCTCCTGGCTAACCTCCACGCCGTTTTCGTAGCGCACACGCACGCGGTTACGCGCCAGCCCTGGCACACCCGGGCTGACGATGGCCTGCGTGTCCAGGTCCATGTCGGGCATGGCCTGCCAGACGGTGGTGTAGGCAATCGGTTCGTCCTCCATGCGGAAGTCTTCGGTGACGCGGATGACCTGGATGGTGGTGTTGGGGGATACGGCCGTTTCCCCTCCCGGTATTGTGTAATCAAAGCCCACCAGCCCAATGCCCGCCTCGGCCACAATGTCCAGCGGGTTGGTGTAATGGGTGCGCGTTTGAATAATGCTGCCATCCGCCTGAATGGTCACAGGAAAAGAGGGGCGTACTTCGATGGTCATGTCGGGCGTAATCCAACTGCCCAGCGGCGGTTCCACGCCGTCGGCGGCGTAGATGGTAATGCCGGCCTCAGCCAGCGCCGCGCCTACGGTTTGCGCGGCGGTGCGCAGGATCTGACGGCCGTCGCCGTTTACAATGGTCACGGTATGAAAGCTGCCAATTTCTAGCTGGGCGGGTAGGGGCGTTTGGGTCAGTTGGTCAAATGTGAGCCGACGGCCGTCGGCTGTTACCTGTTCTGTCCGGCCAACGGCCAGCCCGATTTCGGTAAAGAATGCGCCGAGGGTGGGCTGAAGGCTCCAGTAGGTTTGTTTGCCGCTGGTCGTGTGGACGGCGACCGGGCGGGCGCGTTGGATGACGATAGCGGTGGCGGAAACGGCCGTGTCGTTCACCGGCGGCTCAACCTGGTCTTCTGGCCGAAGTGTCAGATTACCCGCCGCCAACACCTCGCCCACGGTCTGGTAGCGCCCAGACACCATCACCAGGTTCCCGTCATCATAAATGGTGTAGTCGCCCTGAACCGTCAGGTAAGCGGCCGTTAACACACTGGCTAAGAGCAGCGCCGCCAGGATCAGCACAAAAAGCCCACGACGTGATTTAAAAATAGATTTCACCATCAAAAAAGGAGATTGGAGATTGGCGATTATTTGTCTAATCTCCAATCTCCAATCTCCAAAGCCGGGATGTGCGCGTAAAACCGATGACTACCAGGTGTTCCTGGGCACCCGAAAGAGACGCCTTAGTGCTGCTTCCTTCCGGACCTGACACGGTTCGACGGCTTTCGCCGCCAGGGACCCAGTCGTCACCGGTCTTACGGGCACATCCGATTGAATTGTTGTCCTGATCCTAACAAAATCGCGTTGATCGGTCAATTTGTAGCGAGAGCTAGAGCGAGAGTAAAGAGATTTCTTCCTTTAGCTCTGACTCTTGCTTCTAATTCCACACGCCTAAAACTTCCGGCCCACGGTCGATTTCCCAGGGGTAAATGATATAGGCGTCGGTAACGGCCGAATAATAGGTTGGCGTCAGGCCAGGGTAGAGAGACGTGGTGGGTTTGTAGTGCAGCACGCAAGTATCCGGGTTGCCGCCGGCCGAATCGATGCGATTAGCAACGGTGACGATATTGCGCCCTTTGGTCCAGACGTCGTCTACGACCAGAATGCGCCGCCCTTCCAATAATTCGTTGTCGGGAAACTGGATGAATTCGGGAATGGCATATTTGCTTTGTAACTGCGATTGGAGACCGGGAAAATCGGTCGGGAATCGCACGGAAGCTGTCAGAATATAGGTGATGTTGAGCGCTTCGGCCAACATGCCCCCGGGAACAATGCCGCCTCTGGTAACAATGACCATCGAATCGTAACGGCCGTGTATCTGAGGGGTCAGATAATCGATGAGTTTGTCTACGTCAGACCAGGTTAAAACTTCACGCCGCATGAAAAGCTCCTCTACCTTCTTATAAGAAGAGATAAAGGCATACATCCTGTACGCCTCGTGTCTGCAATCCTACACGTTCCCACACTGGGTGTCAACTTTACGTGAAGCGTGATGCGTGAATGACGCTTCACGCTTCACGCTTCACGCACTGTCTATCACTTCTTCCGGCTGGGGAAGCGGGTTAACACCGTTGCCGCATCGGGCATGGGCAGTTTGGCGCCGGGTTGGACGGAATCGGGTACGCGGATGGGCCGCTGCCCGCCGCCGAGTTGATAGATGAACACGGCCGTATCCGTCCCGCTCATTGCTTCCGGCAGCACTGCCTGCCCTAGCAAATAGCCGTCACTGTCGATAGCGCAGCTTGTCACCACGCCGATCACCTTGCCGCGCTTGTCCAGCACCGGGTCGCCGCCTTCAGGGCGGCGCACGCCTTTCTCGTTCATGCGGAATCGCGTCACCACCCGGTCGCGCTTGGCCTCGTAGGCCAAGAAAGCGCTGCGTCCGACAAAGAACGGTTTCCACAATTTCACGTAGCTGCCAAATCCCGCATCGGCCGGATTCAGGCCCAGGCTGCCGGCCAATTCGTGGCCGTACAGCGGCAGACCGCCTTCCGTGCGCGTGCTGTCGCGGGCAGCCAGACCACAGGGTTTGATGCCGAACGATTCACCCGCAGCGATCAGTTTTTGCCACAGTTCCGGCGATTCGTCGGGATGCACAAAAATCTCGTAAGCGATGCGTTCGCCGGTGTAGCCGGTGCGCGAGATGACCACGTCATGGCCACCAACCTGCCCACTGGTGACGCCGGCCCAGGGCAGTGCCTTCAGGCGGCGGGCCAGAGCGGGGTCGTCGATGAGCGACAAGAGAATGTCGCGCGATTTTGGCCCTTGCAGCGGCATGTCGACGCGGCACTCTGTGCCGTGGACCGGGTCGCGCAGGTCGCGCAGGGTGACGGGATGCTGGATGTGGGCAAACGGCCGTGCCGCATCAATCTGCACCTTGCCTTCATTCACCGCGTTCAACCACGCCCAATCTTTGTCGTTGTTGGAAGCGTTTACCACGATCATGAAGCGTTCTGCCGTCAGCCGGTAAATCATCAAATCGTCTACCACCGAGCCGTCCGGCAGCAGGAAATAAGTGTAGTGCGATTGGCCCACGGCCAGCGCACTCACGTCGTTGGTGGTGACGGTATTCAGAAATTCCACTACGTGCGGCCCGCTGGCGTCGAAGACGCCCATATGGGTGGCGTCGAACAGCCCGGCCGTCTCGCGCACCGCCTGGTGTTCTTCGCTGACGGAGCTGTACCAGACCGGCATTTCGTAGCCGCCAAACGGGATCATGCGGCCGCCCATGGCCACGTGGGTATCGTACAATTTGGTGCGCTTCATGGGCGGGTCGGCCGGTTCTTCCCAGCTAAACGCGGGCAGCGCTTCGCCGGAACCATAGGTCTCGCAGCCGATGAAGTAGGGTTTTGTGGCGGCGATGGCTTCCGGATCCGGTTTGTCGTTCAGGGCTTTGGCCAGGTCCATAATGCCGCCCATAATGGCCGACGCCCCTTTTTCTAGCAGGTTTTCCGGTTCCAGGGTGCGAATGGCCACCGGGCCAGACAACTTGGCGTACACGTCTGAGAACATCACGTAACCATCGGACAGAGCGGAAAGCCAGACGGCCGTTGCCTGCGCCTCTTTCTTATCGCTAAAAATCAGGTGGTACAAATCGGCCGTGTGCCGATAAAGCACGGCTTCGGCCTTCAATTCAGGCGCGTCAATGTGCGTGGCCTGCGATTCATCATCCTGGAGCGCCAAGACATCGCTGGCCAGGACGTGATTCAGCAAGTTTTGCGCCGCTGCGCCGCGTACCTCCACCAGCCGGCTGTTAGCCGCTGGTTTGGCGCGGCCGCGAAGCTGGCGCACGATGTCCCGCGCCCGCTGCAATGCGGCATAATCCACCTTTGCCCGAGGTTGTTCCTTGCCGCCTAGGGCGAGATAAGTGTAGGGCATACAGCCATTTAGCGTCGTGGCGATGGCTTCGGCCAGCAAGTCTACCTCGGCGTCGCCAAAACCAAGCTGGCTAATCCAGACCGTGCCCAGCCGCAGGCCGGTGGGATTCAACGCGCCCTTATCGCCGGGGATGGTGTTGCGATTGAGCACAATCCCGGCCACGTCCAAAATGCGCGCCGCCATGTCGCCGGACAGATGCACGCCGTTGGCCTGCACGCTCTTGGTGTCCACCAGCAGCAAGTGGTTTTCCGACTGCCCGCCGACCAGTCGCAGGCCGTGTTCTTCTAATTTTGCGCCCAGCCGTTGGGCGTTATGGACGATGCGTTCCTGAAGTTCGCGGAATTGCTCGGTTTTGGCCAGTTTAAGGGCCACGGCCAGAGCCGCCATTGTGTTCAGGTGCGGGCCGCCCTGCTCGCCGGGGAACACGGCGCGGTCTAATTTGCGCGCCAGATCCGCTTTGTGGGTCATGATCATCGCGCCGCGTGGGCCGCACAGGCTCTTGTGGGTCGTTGTCGTTACCACGTCGGCGATGCCGATGGGGCTGGGATGTACGCCGGAGGCCACCAACCCGGAGATGTGGGCGATGTCGGCCATGAAATACGCGCCGCATTTGTCGGCGATGTCACGGAAGCGCTGCCAGTTAACGATTTTGGGATAAGCCGAATAACCGGCGACGATGATTTGCGGCCGGATTTCCAGGGCTTGTTTTTCGATGGCGTCGTAGTCTAAAACTTCGCTTTGCGGATCAACAAAATAGGGGGCGCTGTTGTAGATTTTGCCGGAGCGGTTCACGCGGGAACCGTGGGAAAGATGGCCGCCGTCGTTCAGATTCAGGCCCATGATGGTGTCGCCGGGCTGGAGCAAGGCGGTGTAAACGGCGCTGTTGGCCGGCGCGCCGCTGAGCGGCTGCACATTCACGTAAAGCTGGTCGGGTTTGACGCCGTTGGCGGTGAATAGTTCGGCGGCGCGCCGCCGGGTGAGCGCTTCCAGCATGTCGGCGTATTCTACGCCTTTGTAGTAGCGGGGGTCGCTGTAACGGCGGTAATGGGCCAGTTCCAGGTCCATGTCCAGGATTTCGGCCTGGCTCTGGCGGCGGCTTTCTTCACGGGGGTAGCCTTCGGCGTAGATGTTGCCGAAGTTGCTGCTCATGGCCTCGCGTATGGCTTCTGGTGAGGCGCTTTCGGAGGCGATGAGAATGATGGTGCTGTCCTGGCGATCATCCTCGCGCTGTAACAACTGATTGAGTTCGGGGTCAATTTCGGAAACGGACCCCTTGAAAATGAAATTTTTAGACATTATTTTCTCCTGGGAATGCGTTCATGATTGTGGGAAACGGGGATAACCCTGGCGTGTGGCCCTTGCCGCGCGCGTTCGGGCGATTGCTAAATTCCGAATATGTTTGTTGGATAGCTTTGTATGTATAGCTTTGTAAAGGAAGTGGGAAAACACAGTCTCTTGCCAGCCTGCTATGCGCAGATTTTGATCCGAATTGTAGCAGGAAACGGGCAAATGTGGCACTGTTTCACCCGTTCAGTTGCTTGTGGGTATAATCGGCCAATCATGTTGAAAGCCAAAGTGACGATTGTGGGATTGGGGCTGATGGGCGGCTCGCTGGCGTTGGCGCTGCGCCTGGCGCAGCGGGTGGCGTTGAAGCCGCACGCCACTCACCTGACGGTAATCGACGCCAACCCGGACACGCGGCGGGCGGCCGAGCGGCTGGCGGATGTGGTTACGGCCGATTTTGCCGCTGGCGTGCGCGAAGCGGAATTGGTGATCCTGGCGACGCCGGTGCGCAGCATTGTGGCGCTGTTGGCGGAACTGGCGCGGGTGCGGCCCGGTGGCTGCATGGTGCTGGACCTGGGCAGTACAAAGACGGACATTTGTCAGGCGATGGCCGATCTGCCGGAGGGGTTTCAGGCGATTGGCGGGCATCCAATGTGCGGCAAGGAGACGGCCGGGTTCGGCGCGGCGACGCCGGATTTGTACCGCGATAAGACGTTTGTGTTGTGCCGCAATGGGCGGACGACCACGGCCGTTGAAACCCTGGTGTTAGATCTGCTGGCCATTGTGGGGGCACGGCCGTTATTCCTGCCGCCGGAAGTGCACGATGAGATTGTGGCCGCGGTGAGCCATCTGCCCTATGTGGTGGCCGGGACGTTGATGCGCGCGGCCTTTGGCCTGGGCGACGAGCGGACCTGGGCGGTGAGTGCCTCCGGCTTCCGCGATACGGCGCGGGTGGCCGGGACCGATCCGCGGATGATGCTGGACATTTTGCTGACGAACCGCACGGCCGTTCTCGCCCAATTGCAGCAGTATCAGAGCGAATTAAGCGAGGCCATCCGTCTGCTGCAATCTGGCGACGAGGCGGCTCTGGCTGCCTGGCTGGCTGAAACCCAGCGCGAATACCGGGTGTATAGAACGCTGAAGGATGAACGATGAATGCAAGAGATCGTCATTCCTTATCAGGAGAGGGTAGATGTATATGCTAATGATGGTGCTGGATGACAGCACACGGTTAAACGAGGTGTTGCAGGCGTGGGTTGGCGCGGGGGTACGCGGGGTGACTATTTTGGAGAGTACGGGCATTCACCGCATGCTGCCGCGCGATGCGGCCGGGCCGATGTTTGCCGGTTTCAGCCAGATGTTTGGCAGCGGGCGGGTGGGGCATAACACCTTGTTTGCTGTCATTGACGAGATGGCCGTGGCGGAAACGGCCGTTGCCGCCACCGAAGCCGTCCTCGGCGATCTCAGCCAGCCGCACACCGGCATTATTTTTGCCCTGCCCGTCGCCAAAACCTGGGGCATGCCAGAACCCTATGCCAGCGAGTAATAGTAAATGGCAACCCACTCACAGCTAACAGCTAAGAACTTACTTCATGATCTGGATTAAATTTGTAATCACGGCGGCCATCGTAGTGGTGGCGGCTATAAAATTGGCAGAGTATGGCGACGTAATCGCCGTGCGCACGAAACTGGGCGGTCTGTTTGTCGGCACGATTTTTTTGGCGGGGGCCACGTCGCTGCCGGAATTGATTGCGTCTATCAGTTCTTTTCGCCTGGGTGTGCCGGATTTGGCCGCCGGTAACTTTCTGGGCAGCAACATGGTCAACGTGGTGCTGCTGGCGATTGTCGATCTGGTGAATTACCAGGTGCCGCTGCTGCGGCGGGTAGCCCTCAGCCATGCGCTGACGGCCGCGCTGGCTTCGGTGCTGATGCTGATTGCCGCCATTTTCATCCTGGCCGATATTGACATCACCATAGGTTGGGTGGGTATTGAGAGTTTGGCCCTGATCGGGCTGTATTTTGGCGGCATCTGGCTCATTCAGCGAGAGAATCGCGGGCCGGTGGCGACCACAGCGGCTACGGCCGTTGAACCATCACCCGGATTCCCCTCCCTGCGGCGCGGCGCGGTCGGGTTTGCCGCTGCCGCCGCCGTGCTGGTGCTGGTTGTGCCACAGTTGGTAGCCAGCAGCACGGAAATCGCCGTCATCACCGGCCTGGGGACCGGGTTTGTCGGCACGGCGCTGCTTAGCGTGGTCACCTCGCTGCCGGAACTGCTGGCGGCGCTGGCGGCCATGCGCATTGGCGCGTTCGACATGGCCGTGGGCAATTTGTTTGGTTCCAGCGTGTTTAACATGCTGGCGCTGGGGATGGCGGACTTTTTTTATACGAACGGCCGTTTCCTCGGCGACATCGACCCCAATTTTGCGCTGGTGGCCTTGCTGGCGCTGCTGCTGACCAACATGGCGCTCATCGGCACGCTGGCGCGGGTGGAACGTAAGATTTTGTTCATCGAAGTGGACGCAGTGGGCATTGTGGTGGTTTATCTGTTGGGCATGTATTTGTTGTTCATCAAAGGTATTGGCGGGTGATTTTGCGCGAAAATAGCAGCGTAGAGGATCAGAAGTCTAGAAGTGGCCGGCTGCGATGGGGGGAATGGCTGCTGCTGTTGTTGGGTCTGGCGGTGATGGCTGCGCAGGCGGCGCTGGCCTCGCCGTTGAAATCGGCGGCGTTTGACGAGGAGTACCACCTGGCCGCCGGGTATGCTTACCTGAAAACCGGCGATTTTCGCATGTCGACCAGCCATCCGCCGCTGGTAGATACCCTCGGCGCGCTGCCGCTGCTGCTGCTGGACAACATCACCCTGCCCACCGACCATCCTGCCTGGGCGGCCAGCGATTATTTCATTTTTTCCGACGTGTTTTTGTGGCAGGCCAATGAGAACGCGCAGGAGATGTTGGTGTACGGCCGTTATGCCATCATCGCCCTATCCGTTTTGCTGGCGGCCGTTCTGTTTGTCTGGGCGCGGCAAATGGCCGGACCGGCAGCCGGCTGGATGGCCCTGGCGTTGGCCGTGTTCGAGCCGAATCTCATCGCCAACGGCCGTCTCCTGACCACCGATTTGGGCCTGACGCTGTTTATGACGCTGACGATGTGGCGTTTGTGGGTCTGGTTGGAACGGCCGTCCAGCCGCAACCTCGTCCTCGCCGGCATCCTGGCCGGCGGTACGATGGCCGCCAAATTCACCGGTGTCATGGTGTGGCCGATGATTGTGGGGGTGATGGTGATCCGGAGAGTGGAGACTAAAGAGTGGAGACTACGCCACAGCCTCCACTCTTTAGTCTCCACTCTCTTCTTCATGGCTCTGGCCGCTTACGTCGCCCTTTGGGCCATTTATCGCTTCGACTTTGGGCCGATTCCGGGCAGCAATTTCCCGCTGCCGATTCCCGCGCCGTTTTATCCCTTCAGCCTGTGGGATACATTCCGGGTGATTGAGGAGCAGCCAAAGGCGGCCTTTTTGCTGGGGCAGGTGTCCGACCGGGGCTGGTGGTATTACTTCCCGGTAGCGCTGGCGCTCAAAACGTCGCTGCCGCTGCTGGGGCTGACGGCCGTCGGCCTGTTCGTCGCCGTGAAAGACAAAGGGTGGGGGAAAACGGCCGTGCTGTGGCTGCCACCCCTCTCCTTCATGCTCCTGGCCATGACCGGCCGCATCACCATCGGCTACCGCCACATTTTGCCCGTCGTGCCGTTCCTCATCCTGCTGGCGGCGCAGGTAGGGAAGAGATGGGAGATTGGAGACTGGAAATTTTGGCGCACACGCAGTCCTCGGTCTCCAGTCTCCAGTCTCCTTCTTATGCTGCTTTTCCTCTGGCACATCTCTGGCTCCCTGCGCCTGTGGCCCCACCAGGAGGCGTATTTTAACGAATTGGCGGGCGGGCCGGAAAACGGCAGCCGCTGGCTGGTAGACTCCAACATCGATTGGGGCCAAGACCTGATCTTTTTGCACCAACTGCTGTTGGAGCGCGGCATTGGCGAGGTGTATCTGGGTTATTTTGGCACGGCTCTGCCGGAAAAATATGGCATCGTTTACAAACCGCTGCCCGGATTTATGCGCTTCACGGCCGGGGCGGAAATCGACGCCTACAACCCATACACGCCGCCGCCGGGCTGGTACGCCATCAGCGAGACAAGCAGGCGGCTGGGTTTGATGCTGCAAAATACAGACGTGTACGCCTATTTTCAGGACAAAGAGCCGGTGGCTTGCGCCGGGTATTCGATTTGCCTGTACCGGGTGGAGTATCCGGCGGGTACGCCGGTGGATCGGGTGGTGGTGGCCGACGGCCGTTCCCTTTCCGACATTCCGCCGGAAGAATTAGGGGTGCAAAACGGCCGTTTGCTCATCGCCAAATGGGTCCAGCCGCCGGGCGAGATTTACCCGTTGGGTGATGGCTTTGAACGTCCAATTGGATTTGTGCCGGTGGCGGCTAATTTTCACGGGGCGTTTGCATTGGTGGGTTATGTGCTGACGGGTGGGGAGGAAACGGCCGTGTCTCCCGGCCAATCCATCACCCTGACCCTGTACTGGCAGGTGGCATCAGGGCAAATCGCCACGCCGCGCCCCAGCCAGGCCGCGCCGCTGGCCGCCTTCGTCCACCTTTCCGGCGCGGATCCGGCGCAAATTGTGGCCCAATTTGATGGCTGGCCGACGGCGCTGACCGGCCTGGAACCGGGCGACATCATTGCCCAGCCGGTGACACTAACTGTTCAGGAAACGGCCGTGCCGGGAGACTACTTCGTGCGCGTTGGCCTCTATTCACCGCAGTCCGGTCAACGGCTGCCCCTTGTCTCGCCTGTCGGGACCGGCGACGCCTTTCTACTGACCTCTGTGCTGATCGCGCCGCCGATTAAATAGTTCCTCCCGCCTGCGGAACCATTTCTCCCGCTGCGGAACCATTTCTCCCGCTGCGGAACCATTTCTCCCAGCTGCGCGACCATTTCTCCCGCTGCGGAACCATTTCTCCCGCTGCGGAACCATTTCTCCCAGCCGCGCAGCCGGTTTAGATTGATCATCTGGCAACACAAAAAGGCTCACCTGGTCTGGTGAGCCTTTTCTCTTTGTGGAGGAAAGTTGAAAAAGATGGGTCCAATCTGCCAGATTGGACCCATCGGGCGAAGGCTTATGGGACGTAATCGACAACCGGATAACCGGCGTCTACCCAGGCCGTGAAGCCGCTCTTCAGGCTTTGCACGTTGGTGTAACCATACGACCACAAAATGGTCATGGCGATGGTCGAACGATGGCCGCTGCCGCAGTAAACCACGATGGGCGCATCCAAATCGGCCGGCCACATATCTTTATTGGTGATAAAGTCTTCCAAGGGGACATTCAGCCAGCGTTCCGGATCATGCTCGATAATGCCGTTCTCTTCCAATTCAGTGGCGGTACGCACGTCGATTAGAATCAGGTCGGTGTTCTCAGCCTGTGCCAGGAAAAGATCGTCGGCGCTGATGCCGCCAAACCCTTCGGGCACATTTTGCAGCATGGCGCTCATCGCCGCGACGATTGCCGGGTCTGGCTCGGCAGCGTTCAGAGCGACCAATTCGGGCAGTTCGCCTTCAGCAATGGGATACCCCGCTTCCACCCAACCACCAAAACTGCCGCCTTTCAGGCCCTTGACATTTTCCCAGCCCATCGCTTCCAGAGCGGTGAGGGCGATGGTGCAGCGCCAGCCGCTGCCACAGTAGCTGACAATGGGCGTGTCGAAACTGGGCAGATATTCGATGCTGTCGGCGACTTGTCGCAGGGGGATGTTGACAGCGTTTTCGATCCAGCCATTTTCTTCCAATTCGGCCGGTTCGCGGACGTCCAGAATATAAAGGTCGCCGCCCTCAACGATGAGCGTGTTGAGGTCTTCCAGGCCGATGGTGTTGTAGGCTTCCATGCTGCCCAGGAAAGTTTGGAAAGCGGTGTCCAGATCGGCTACCGGTTCCGGCGCGCCAATGGTGGCATAACCGGCGTCGGTCCAGGCTGCGTAGCCGCCCTTCATGCTGCGAACGTCGGTGTAGCCGTTGGCCCAGAGCATGGTCATGGCGATGGTGGAACGATGGCCGCTGCCGCAGTAGGTGACGATGGGTGCGTCCAGGTCGGCCGGCCATTGGTCTTTGTCGGCAATGAATTGTTCCAGGGGGATGAAGGTGACATTGGGGGCGTCGATGTACCCTTTTTCTTCTACTTCGGCCGGAGTGCGGACATCAATGAGGATCAGGTCCGGGTTTTCGACCAGTTCCGTGGACAGATCATCGACGGATAGGGCGCCGAAGCCTTCGGGGATGTTTTGCAACATTTCTTGGGCGGCAGCGACGACGGCCGTCTCCGGCTGCGCGGCGTCCAATTCCACCAGGGCGGGGACTTCCCCTTCAGCGATAGGATAACCAGCTTCCACCCAACCGGCATAGCTGCCGTCTTTCAGACCCAACACATTTCCCCAGCCCATGCCTTCCAACGTTGTCAGGGCGATGGTGCAGCGCCAGCCGCTGCCACAGTAGCTGACGATGGTGGTGTCTTCGCTGGGCAGGTAGGCGATGCTGTCGGCTACCTGGCGCAGGGGAATGTTGACTGCGCCTTCGATCCAGCCGTTTTCGGCCAATTCGCCCGGTTCGCGGACATCAAGGACAAAGACGTCGCCGCCCGTCAGCATTTCGTTCAGGGCTTCAATGCCGATGGTGTTGTAGGCTTCCATGTCATCCAAAAAGACCTGGAAACCGGCGTCCAATTCGGCGATGCCTTGTTCTAACGACACTTCTTCGACCACGGGAACGGCCGTGGGTTCCGCAGTTGGCGCTTCGGTTGGAACCTCAGCGACTGTGGGTTCAACGGCCGGCTCTTCAACAACCGGCGCGGCGGCTTCTTGCACGGCCGGCTCGGTGGGCGTGGCTGCGCCGCCACAGGCGACCAGGGCCAATCCCAAAATCAGTAACAAAACAAGAAATAAACGGTGATTTTTCATTCTAAAGCTCCTCTCTATTGTCTTTATTTTTTATTTCGGAATCGTAACGATTCAGGTTTCTCTAGCAAGACCTCAAGGTTTTGATTCCCCAATAATCTCAATTCTCAAGGGCAAACCCTTGGGGTTTGTATAGGTAAACGGAATCAAGGGGTTTGTTCCGTTGGGCTAATGATGGTTGTGGTGGTTAGGCCATCGGTGGCGGAAATGCCTTCCGTGATGGTGATGCCCACCGTAGCGGTTATCTCGGAAATGGGCGCGGGAATCATGGGTACGATGACCGGTAGATTCGCTTCCACTTCATTGGGATACACCTGATCGACAGTTAAGAACAAATCGGCATTGCCGTGGCAAGCGTTGCAGGAGGCGGCTTGCGGCGTTTCTCGCTGGATATTGTGCGGCGTGGTGTATACCCAGGTGGGCAAGGCGTTGAGATTTGGCACCAAGTTATCGCCATAAAACGCAAAGCTGTCGCTGGATATCGGCACGTGTCGGAGTGTTACGTAATCATAGGGTCTGTCGAAACTCTTTAACGGGTTCAGGCCAATTTTAAAGTCCAGGTAGGAGCCATCGGTAGCGTAGAACGGGTTGCCGGTGGTTTCGCTGATGGCGACATGGCAGCCATCGCAGCTTGTGTAGGCGACAGAGTGGCATACCTGGCAGGAAAGATCGCCGCCGTGGACCTGGTGCATCTCAAAACCATCCTGGCCGGTAGCGGCCGTGATGTGGCAGGATTCGCAGCGCGGCGACTGCACGCCGTCGTAGCGATGGTTGGCCGGTTCCACCATTTGGGTTTCCGGGCTGGTGTGGCAATCCTCACAAGCGGCCGGTTGGCCGTGCATTTCGTGGCCAGTGTGGCAGTCGATGCAGGCCATGCGCCCCTGGCGGAAGTGGACGTCGGCTTGCAGGTCTTCATGTTTGCCCAGGTATTCGTTGCCCACACGGCTGCCGTGGCAGGCGGTGCAGTTGCGTGTAAGGGAGGGCGTTTTGTTGAATATGTGCCCATCAATCAGGCCACCGCCGACCAGGGCTGGCTGGCTGACATGGCAGTCGCCGCAGGTGGCATGGCAGCTTGAGCAGTGGTTGCCAAACATGGTGGCGATGGTTTCGTGGTCTTCGGGGACGGTGCGTTGGTCCAGAATGGTCCAGTAGCCGGCCAGGTTGTCGTGCAGGTTGTGTTCGTTCAGGGCAACCACATCGGGGTGGCATTCCTGGCAGTAGATTTCCGGATCGTCGCTGGGTCGGGCGATGATGTCGGTATGGGCCTCGGCTTTGTCGGCTGATTGCCGGCCGCCGTGGCAGTTTTGGCAAGGTATCTGACCGTGAACGCTATCAGGATAGGTTTCACCGTTTACGAGTGCTTTTTCCCATGGCTCCAACGGAGCCACCGAACCGCCTCAACCTTCGCCTTCGTTTTCGCTGACGACCTCCTCGACGGGATCGGCCGTTCGGATGAGTTCGTCCTTGTTGATGTGGCAGACGAGGCACTCATCGGTGGGGAGGGGCGCGGCGTCTGTGGTGGGGGCGACGGCCGTTTCTTCGGTCGGTGTGGGAATGACGGCCGTTGGCTCCAGCCCTGTTTGCATGGCGACGACTGAATCGGTTTCGGCGCTGCTGCTGCAACTGGAAAAGAGAACGGCCGTTGCCAGAACAAGCAAAAGGCTCAATAAAATAGGTTTTGTGTATTGGATACGCTGTGCCTCTTTCAAAACAGGCTCCTTTGGTTCGTTTTAAGTGAAAATTTTCACTATCAGTATAAACAAGAGTAGAGGGAAGACAATAGCCAGACAAGGTTTCACTTATAGGTTTTTCTTCTGCTTACCCATAAGCAGAACCAATGGGTGGGCTACTGCTTACTATTGAGTTCCTAATCCTTTTTGTTACAATATTCACAAACGGAGCCTTAAAGAAGAGCTTTGGAGGCAAAAAATGCTGGATGCGCACCAATTAAATGTATTTTTAGAAGCGGCTGACGCCCTGAGTTTTACCCAGGCAGCGCAGCGGCTACACATGACACAGCCGAGTGTAAGCCAGCATATACAGACACTGGAGCAGCATTTTGGCGTCCCGTTGTTTAATCGGGTGGGGCGGTACATAGAATTAACGGATGCCGGGCAAGCATTGCTGCCGTTGGCCAGAGAATTGGTTACGCGTTCGGTGCATATCGAAGAGACGATGAAATCATTGGAAGGCGAGGTGTATGGGCATTTGTTGGTTGGGTGCAGCACGACGCCGGGAAAATATGTTTTGCCGAGCTTGTTGGCCAATTTCCACCGCCGTTACCCCAAGGTGCGGGTTTCTTGCCATGTGGCGTCGCAAGATCACGCCTTGCAGATGGTATGTGATGGCGAGGTGCATTTCGCCTTGGCGAGTGTGCCGCACATGGTGTGTAAAGATGTGGAGTTTCGCCAATTTATGACCGATGAGGTCATTTTGTTGGCGCCACTAGGCCATCCGTGGGCTAATCGGGGAGAAATTGAGCCGGAAGAGCTGCTGGAAGCGGAATTTATTCTGCGGGAAGAGAGTTCTGGCACGTATACGGCCGTGCGTGAAGCCCTGTCTGGCGTCGGCATCGATATTGAGCAGTTGGATACGATTTTGGTTTTGGGCAATGCGGAAGCCATTGCTCTGGCTGTGCAAGAAGGGTTGGGGCTGGGCTTTGTTTCCAGCATCGTTTACACGCGGTTGGTGCAGGACAGCGTTGCCCCCATCAAAGTGCGCGGATTGTCCATCCAACGCGAAATTTACCTGGGTTGTCACACTCGGCGACCACCAACGCTGGCTCAGGCGGCCTTCTGGGCGCTCATTGGAGACAACTACGAACTCAATGTACTTGGCCTGGAAGCGAACCAACAGAGAGATAACGAGTAAAAGAGGCAGAATTATGAGATGTTTGCGACTTTCTATCAACTGGTCGCTGTTAAGCGGGGTTTTGGTAGGCTTGCTGGGTATGGTTATGACCGTTCACTTGGCTTCGGCCGCGCCCATGCAGCAAGAGGGTAATGGCGAGGTCATCGAAGAGCATGAGACGCAGAAGGCGTGTCAGGAATGTCATTTGGATGTAAAAAGCCATTGGCAAGACAGCCCGCACGCCCATGCGTTTGATGATCCTTATTTTCAGCAACAGTGGGTTGGTTTGGGGCAGCCAGGCGAGTGTTTGTCCTGTCATACCACCAATTACCAGCCGGCAAACGGTCAATATGACGCCGAGGGTATCGCCTGCGAGGCGTGCCACGGAGAAGTGACTGGCGAGCACCCACCCGAAGTAGTTTCTATCAAAGCCGATACCGAATATTGCGGCACGTGCCATACCACCACATTGGGCGAGTGGCACCAGACAAGCCATGCAACGGCCGAAATCGGTTGTATGGATTGCCATGATCCCCACAGCCAGCAGCCATTGTTTGATGTGGCCGATGATTTGTGCATCAACTGTCACAAAGACTCCATGGAAGCGTATTTAGAAGATTTGCATGTGCAACAAGGGATTGGGTGCGTAGATTGCCATGCGCTGGTGGTGCCGCCGGATGAAATTCCGGTCGATGGCATTGTGCCAACGGGTCATGCCTTTAGCATTACGCCGGCAACTTGCGTGGCCTGCCACACGGACGCTTTACACGCGGGATTCCATTTGCCCGGTTATGAAGATGGAGCCAAAGCGGCCGCCAACGGAGATGAACCGGCGCCGGTTCTGCTGCAAGCTGCGGAAGCTCCTCAACAAGAGGGAATGCTGACGCACGATCAGCAAATCCAGGCGTTGGAAACGGCGCTTGCCAGCCAGAATGTCACGCTGATCTTTCAGGGTGGGCTGGTTGGGCTGGCCCTGGGCGGCACTACGGCCTGGTTTGTGTCGCAAAATATTCGGGCGCGTGAATTGGAGAAGAAAAATGACGACGACAAACCAGAAGAATAAGACGTCGCCAATGTTAACCCGGCGTGATGTATTAAAAATTGCGGGAGCAACGGGCGGGGCGATTCTCCTGTCGCGGGCGTTTACGTCTGGCCCACTTTCAGCCGATTCAATTTCAGGTTTGGCGCGTACAACTCATGCCAGTGCGGCGCATGAGTGGCATATGGGCATTGATTTGGAAAAGTGCATTGGCTGCCAGTACTGTTTGTGGGCTTGCCAGGCAACGAATGACGTGCCGGATGATGAGATGCGTTGGAATGTAGGGTTTCCAGAGCGGACCGAAAATGGCACGGATTTTTTCATGACACGGCCGTGTCTCCATTGCCAGGAAGCGCCCTGCACCAAAGTTTGCCCGGTCGGCGCGACCTGGGTGCGTGAAGATGGCATTGTGGCCATGGATTACGATCGGTGTATTGGCTGTCGATACTGTGAGGTGGCTTGCCCGTACGACGTACGGCGGTTTAATTGGGATGTGGCTACCGCTGAAAATCCTTACCAGCCTACTTGGGGAGAGCCAGAAATAGCGCGACGGCCGCGTGGCGTGGTGGAAAAGTGTACCTTCTGCGTGCATCGGATCGATCGGGGGCTTGAACAGGGCTTAACCCCGGGGGTCGATCCGCAGGCAACGCCAGCCTGCGTGAACGTATGCCCGGTAGGCGCGCGTGTTTTTGGCGATGTGCGCGATCCGCAAAGCCCGATCACCCAATTCCTGGCCGAACATGACACCTTCCGTTTACGGGAAGATTTTGGCACCGAGCCAAAGGTGCATTACGTGCGCCCGGCTAAGGAGGAGATATAAGATGGCTGCGGGTCAGGTAGCTATGCAAAAACCCAGTCGTTGGCCGATGCGTCTATGGTATCTTACTCTAGGCGTCATGTTATTGGTGGGAGTGTATGGCATGTTCCAAACCTTGTGGTTTGGTCTGTCGGTGACAAACCTGACCGATCAGGTGCCGTGGGGGTTGTGGATTACATTAGATTTGTCGGCGATTGCTTTGGGGGCTGGGGCGTTTACGTTTTCGGCCGTGGTGTATCTGTTTCGTTTGAAGCGATTTGAGCCAGTGGCGCGGGTGGCAGTCTTTGTTGGATTTTTGGGATATTCGTCGGCGATGTTGGCGTTGGCCATGGACATCGGCCGGCCGGATCGGTTTTATCACCCACTGATTTATTGGAATGTCCATTCGGTGCTTTGGGAGATCACGCTGTGCGTGATTTTGTACTCAACGGTACTGATTATTGAGTTTGTGCCAATTGTGTTGGAGAGCCGATTTTTTGACGGCCGTTATCGGGCGCGGGCATTTGGCCATATGCTGCACAAACTGACACCCGTTATGGCGGCTATTGGTTTAGGACTATCCCTGCTGCACCAATCATCTCTGGGGGCAACATATGGGGTGCTGTCGGGGCGCGAAATTTGGTTCAAGCCATCCATGCCGGTCTTGTTTATTCTATCGGCGATAGCCGGCGGGGTTTCTTTGACCTTGTTGGTTACGCTTGTGGTGAGCAAACTGTCGGGGCGCGAGCTAATCGACAAATTTTTGCGCCGTGATATTGCCCGTTTGGCGGCATTTGCCCTGCTGGCATATCTCTATCTGAAAATGTGGGATTGGGCGGCCACGTCTTATTACAGCCATGCGCCGGGAACGGCCGATGCGCTACTTCGCCTGCAAGCGACAACACCATATACGCAATCGTTTTGGATCATCGAAGTTTTTCTGGGAATTTTGGTTCCGGTGGTTATTTTGTTGAATCGGCCGCTGCGCCGGCAAACCGGACTGTTGATTTTGGCGTTGGTTTTGGTCATTGTCGGTGTGGTTGTAAATCGTTGGAACGTAACGTTGTCTGGTCTGACAGTTCCGCCGCAGTGGTCGCCGGGAGTTTTAGGCAACGTGGTTGCGACGCCCTATTTTCCATCAATAATTGAAGTGTGCGTTGCGCTAGGGATTTTAGCGTATGCCTTGCTGGCGCTAACCCTGGGCTTAAAGTATTTACCGTTGTTTAACAAATCTGACGAGTAACCGCTCATTTCCTTCAAAAGAGTAATAGACGGCCCGATCTGCCACAGATCGGGCCGTTTTTGTGTGGTTGGCGGGCAGGAATTTGGGGGCGGGCGGGGGTGGAACGGCCGTTTTTTCTTCACCCGTCGCCACTCGAGGTCAGCCAACTTTTCCTGTCGTATAGCAAGAAAAGACTTGTCATTTTCCTGAATATTAGAGTAAGATTAACCCCATTGGGGAATCACCCTATTCCTCAATGGGGGATTCTACCCATACAAATGGGTAGGATCTTGGGAGTAGTGGGGTTTGTAACCCATTGCACGTGACCTTTGTCACTAGCAGATGATAGGTTGGCCAATATACTTAACACACATACTTCCTCAAAATGGGTTTATGTGAAGATGTTTGTTTAAAGGCAGATTCAGATGCAAAGAATGAGACGATTTTTGAGAACAAGGAAGGGGATCATGCGTAAACCATGGGGGTTTGTAGTATTTATTTTAGTACTTTCCTTGCTCGTAGTTGGTTGTGCAGGCGCGAGTGGTGAGCAAGGTCCGATTGGGCCGGAAGGCCCACAAGGCCCTCCGGGACCAACAGGTCGCGATGGTCTGCCGGGCGCACCCGGCCCAGCTGGCGCCGATGGTCTCAATTATGAGCCACCGACTTTCATCGGAAGCGGAGCTTGCGCCGAATGTCATCAGGATTTATTCGAACAGTTTGCCGCCAGTGGCCATAATCACCCATTAACCAAAGTTGTGAATGGTGAAGCGCCAACATTCCCCTTTACCAATGTTACGAATCCGCCAGAAGGGTACACCTGGGACGATATTAGTTATGTGGTTGGCGGGTATAACTGGAAAGCTCAGTTCGTTGATAGCAATGGATACCTGATTACCGGGGAAGCTGTTCAGTTAAACGTGAATGATGGTAATGATTGGGTGGCCTATCATGCTGGCGAGGAAAAGCCGTATGATTGCGCGACCTGTCATGCGACCGGTTATACACCGAGTGGTAATCAGGATAATTTACCCGGTATTGTCGGGACCTGGGCTTTTGAAGGCGTGCAATGTGAAGAATGTCACGGCGCAGGCAGTGCCCATGCCAATCATCCAATGTCTTTTGAGATGAAAGTAGATCGCACGTCTGGTGCTTGCAGTGATTGTCATTCACGAGGCGCCGGGCAGGAACTGGTGATTGCTGACGGCTTCATTCAGCATCAAGACACCTATGGTGATCTTTTCCAGGGCAAACATGCGGTTATTGATTGTGTTGTTTGCCATGACCCGCATACTGGTGTCGTCCAGCTCGATAACGCCAAAGAAGCCACCACGCAGACGGCCTGCCAGGACTGCCATTTTGACCAGACGAAGGTGCAGAACGTTGGTGTTCATACGCGGGTGGGCGTTGATTGTGTAGATTGCCACATGCCATACCTTATTCAAAATGCTGTGGCAAATGCGGTGATGAATACAGGTGACGTTCGGACGCACATGGTTTCGATTGCTGCCACCCAAATTACGCAGTTCTCGGAGGATGGCTCGACGGCCAACCCGCAATTGGGTCTGGATTTTACTTGTAGAGGTTGCCACAACCCAGATGGCAGTGCAACAGTCAAGACAGATGAAGAGTTGTTGACTGCCGCGAATGGATACCATACCTTGCAACCGGCCGAAACTGAACCTACTCCGGAACCGGCTACGACTAATTGATGAATCTTCTTTCGAATAGTCAGTCTACAAACATGAATTGGCCGCATCGAATGCGCGGACTCAAAAGTATGACACAATTTCTATTCTCAGTAACCGGTGATCTACTGGTGATCAAAGATGCAAGGAGGCTTCGTTGAAGCAATTTAATCGAGCCTGTCGATTTGCTCTTGGCACAGGCGGCATCTGGGTTTTATTTCTGATTCTGGGCGGGTTGTTGGCGTTATCATCAACGCAAACGTACGCTGCGGCTGACTCGCCAGAACAGGTCATTCTTGGATCCTCGGTGGAAAACCAGGCAGCCTCTCTTCTCCCGCTATCTTTTCAAGAACCGGGCACGAACAGCCACCCGGCGACGGATTTTGCGTGTAAATCTTGTCATAGTGACACAACGGCCGTTATCGAATTCCCTTCTGGCGAGACAGTGTCGGCGCAAGTGGATTTGGCTGTGCTGGCATTGTCGGTACACGGCAATCAATTAGAAAGCCCGCTGGTCTGTACAGATTGTCACCAAACGATCAATGATTATCAGTTTCCCCATACGCCATTAGACAGCACGGATTTGCGGGCATATCAGGTTGCCCAGGCCGCAACATGTGAGCGCTGCCATCAGCAGACACATATCACCAGCCATCCTGGTGATGATGCGGCTATGCCCGTTACCTGCACCGATTGTCATGGTTCTCATGACGTGCATACCGCAGAAGCGTGGGATTCGGCTGAAGCTGTTGATCGCTGTGTGAATTGTCATGTAAAAGAAGAGGTTGAGCTAAATCAAGCGGATCAATTATTGCCGCTGATTCGGAGCGGTTTGTTTACCGATGAGCCGAATTCAGATTACTGCCTCGCCTGTCATAGTCAGCCGGACCGTGTCAAGATTTTCCCCAATGGCGACATGGTATCCCTGACAATTGACAAAGATGCCTTCCACGCATCGGTCCACGGTATGAACAATTCGTGGCAGGCCCTCGAATGTAACGATTGTCACCAAAATCATATTTTCCCCCACCAACCAACAGAAACAGAAAGCGCCCGCGACTTTACAATTGCCATGAACAGCGCTTGTCAAGATTGTCATGTGCAGTTCTTCGATAGAGCGATGGACAGTGTGCATGGAGCCGCGCTGCAAGACGGGAATACAGACGCGGCCGTTTGCACAGATTGCCATGGCGCGCATGATACACCTGTACCGGGTGTGCCTCGGTCGGCTATTTCGCATACCTGTGAAAAATGCCACAGCACCATATTTAATGAGTACGCAGAAAGTGTGCATGGCAGCGCGTTGTTGGAAGACGATAATCCTGACGTGCCAACTTGTATCGATTGTCACGGCGTGCATGACATCCATGATCCCACGACAGCTCAAGCGCGCGAGCGATCACCAGAATTGTGTGCAAAGTGCCATGCTGATTATGAGTTGATGACGAAATATGAGATTTCCACGAACGTGTTTGATTCGTACGTCAGTGATTTTCATGGCACGACGGTGATGTTGTTCGAAAATGAGGGTTCCGATGTACCGCCGAATACGGCCGTTTGTTACGACTGTCACGGCGTCCACAATATCAAATCACCCAGTGATCCAGACGCCGGTATTCAACAAAACCTGATCGAAACGTGTCGGCAGTGTCATCCAGATGCCCAGCCCAACTTTGCGGGCGCCTGGCTCAGCCACTATACGCCATCCTTGCAAAATTATCCCGTTATCTTCCTGGTAGACCTTTTCTATAAAATTGTCATTCCACTCACCTTAGGCTTTTTCTCCTTGATGGTAGGAACGGATATTTACCGTCGGGTTCGTATGCGGCTTCGGAAAAACAAGGCTTAGGACACAGCAGCTCTTAGAAAATGAATTCCTAAGAATCCTAATTCTCAGAGTTGAGGACTTATTATGAGCAAACCGAAACAAAAAATGTACCCGCGCTTTCGGGTCATGGCACGAATTGAGCACATTATCTTGTTAACAAGCTTTACTGTGCTGGCCATTACGGGGCTTCCCCAAAAATATGCTGCCGCTTCATTCTCGCAAAGCATGATTACATTCATGGGTGGTATATCGCAAGTCCGTATCATTCATCGTTATGCCGCATTTTTGTTGGTCTTGGGATCCGTTTACCATCTCTTTACGATTGGCTTTCGCTGGTACGTCAAGGGTGAACGGATGCGCATTCTGCCAGAGCTGCAAGACGGGCGGGACATTATCGACATGCTGCGCTACAACCTGGGTCTGATCCAACATCACCCTAAAATGCCGAAGTTTAATTTTGGCGAAAAGATAGAATATTGGGCGGTAATCTGGGGCACAGCCATCATGGTCATTACCGGATTTATGTTATGGAATCCCATCGCCGTTACCTCTTATTTGCCCGGTGAAATAATCCCCGCAGCAAAAACTGCGCATGGCGGTGAAGCGCTTCTGGCTGTGTTATCCATTGTGATCTGGCATTTTTACAATGTGCTGATTAAAACCCGCAATTTCAGTATGTTTACGGGTAATTTACCCCATGACCAGATGGAAGAGGAACATGCTCTGGAATTAGAGCGCCTGGAGGCCGGCGGCGAGCCTTTTCCTGGCCTTCATTTGCGGGCAGAGAAAACGCGCAAGCGCATCTATTTCTTCGTGACAGTTGGCGCCGGCATCCTCATTTTCGTGGTACTTGTCTGGTTGTTTACCTTTGAAGAAACCGCCATTACCACTTTGCCGGCTGTTACCAGAGAAATTTTTGTACCATTGGCAACGGCCGTTCCCTAGTTTTTTTGTCGGCGGAAATGTTTTGTCACAAAAACATCCTAGCCGATTTATAAGTTTTAGAAGACGAGCTATTTCGCATCGTCAAAATAGACAGAAGAGGAGGTTTTCTATGTTTCACCCGAATAAACGTTTTTACATAGTGACTGTACTTCTTTTCGTGTTCATCGTCGCTTTGGCTGCTTGTAGCCAGACACCCGTCGAGGTTACTCGCGTGGTGGAGGTCCCAGGAGCCGAAGTAGAGGTAACAAGAGAAGTTGAAGTACCAGTCGAGGTGACCCGTGTGGTCGAGGTTATGGTTGAGCCAGAAGTACCGGTTTCGGCCGTATCTGTTGTTCCGTTTGAAGAAAAATGGGTTGCGTCCGCTCATGCCGACGTTACCGCTGAAGCCTTCAACCACTGGAACGAAGATGATCCGAAAGAAGTCCCCGTCGCTTGTGCAAAATGCCACAGCACGCCAGGTTTCCAGGACTTCACCGGCGCTGATGGTTCTGCAGCTGGCGTTGTCGACGCGGCAGCCCCCATTGGCACAGTCATCGAATGCCAGGCTTGCCACAACGACATCGTCATCCATCTGGACACCGTGATCTTCCCCTCTGGGGCAGAGGTGAGCGGTCTGGGCGCGGAAGCGCGCTGCATGACCTGCCATCAGGGACGCGCCTCAACCGTTCAGGTTAATGAAGGCATTGTCAACGCCGGTCTGGATCCATTAGCCGATCTCGACACAGTCAGCCCGGATGTAGGTTTTACCAACATTCATTACTTCGCTGCTGCGGCCACCCAATATGGGACCATCGCCAAGGGCGGTTATGAATATGACGGCAAAGCTTATGACTCCAAATTCGACCATGTAGAAGGGTATAACACCTGCGCCAGCTGCCACGATCCGCACAGCCTGCAAGTGAAAGTAGACGAATGCCAGGCTTGCCATACCAACGTGGAAACCGTTGAGGATTTTGCCAATATCCGTATGGCTGGTTCTCTGGTTGACTACAATGGCAATGGCGACATGGAAGAAGGCATCTACGCCGAAATCGAAGGCCTGCGCGATTCCTTATTCCAGGCAATGCAAGCCTACGCCACGGAAGTTGCCGGCGCTCCGATTGTTTATGACCAAGCCAGCTATCCTTATTTCTTCACGGATACGGATAACAGCGGCGCTTTCAATGAAGGTGACGAACGTTACGCTACCTGGACGCCCCGTCTGGCCAAAGCAGCTTACAATTTCCAAGTTTCTCTGAAAGACCCCGGTCGTTACGCGCATGGCGGCAAATACATCATTCAACTGCTGTATGATTCCATGGAAGATGTGAATCAGGCTATCGCTGCCCCCATCGACATGAGTGCGATGCACCGTATTGATTATGGTCACTTTGCCGGTTCCGAAGAAGCGTTCCGCCATTGGGACGAGGATGGCGCTGTGCCTGGTACTTGCAGCCGCTGCCATTCGGCTACTGGCCTGCCCCTGTTCCTGGAACAAGGCGTTACCATCAGCGAGCCGACAGCCAATGGCCTGAACTGCGCCACTTGCCATTCCGACCTGACGACCTTCGAACTGCGCTCTTCTGAAACGGTTAAATTCCCCAGCGGCGTAACGGTTAGCCTGGCTGCGGATGAGAATGACGAAGCTGGTCTGAAGAGCAACCTGTGCATTAACTGCCATCAGGGACGTGAATCTACGGTTTCAGTGAATGCGGCTCTGAAAGATTTGGAGCCAAACACGGTTTCTGACCAGATTCGTTTCCGTAACGTCCATTACTTCGCGGCCGCCGCCACCTTGTTTGGCACGGAAGTGCAGGGCGCGTATGAGTATGATGGACAGGAGTATCTGGGTCGTAACGAACATGTTGGCGCGTTTAACACTTGCGTGGAATGCCACAACGCTCATGCGTTGGAAGTTGAATACGTAGAATGCGCTGAATGCCATGAAAACGTACAGACACCGGAAGACCTGAAGGCCATTCGCGTTTCCGAAATCGATTTTGACGGTGACGGCGATGTGACTGAAGGGATCTATGGTGAAATCACCACGGTCAACGAAGTGCTTTACGCTGCAATTCAGGCTTATGCCGTAAACACAGCTGGCGCAGCGATTGTGTATAACCCGAACAGCTACCCCTATTTCTTTGCTGATGATAATGGCAATGGGACAGCGGATGAGGGTGAAGGCGCTTTCGCCAGTTGGACGCCTGAACTGCTGAAGGCAGCTTACAACTACCAATATGGCCAGAAAGACCCGGGTGCATACGCCCATAACGGCAAGTATGTTCTCCAGTTCTTGATGGATTCCATCTCTGGTGTTGGCGGCAGCACCGACGGCATGACACGGCCGTCTTTGACTGAGTAAGTCTCAATCGTCGTTGTTAAAACGACCTAAGTGTTAATGAAGAGGCCGGGTATCCGCATATACCCGGCCTTTTTATTTGTTAGATGGTGACGAGATGGAGTTTGGTAACGGCCGTTATCTCTCCCAGTGCATGGAGCGCCGCCGCTGTGGGTTCACTATCCAGATTGATAAACGACAGCGCGCGCCCGCCTGGCTCGTTGCGACCCATGCGCCATTCGCCGATATTCACCTTGTAAGCCGCCAAAATCGTGCCAATCTGCCCGATGACGCCGGGAACATCCTCGTTCTGCAAGATAAGCAGCACACCTTCTGGACGGGCTTCTACCCGGTATTGATCGAGCTGCACAATGCGCGGCTCTGCGCCGCCAAACAAGACGCCAGCCAACATGCGCTCACCGCCGTCCCATTTCACCCGGCAGGAGACCAGATTGGGGTAATCCAGACCATTGATGCCTTTGGCTTGCGTAATGGAGATACCCGCTTGCTCGGCTAAAACCGGTGCATTGATGGAGTTGAGCGGGCCATCGTAACTGACACTGAGAATACCTTTGAGCAGCGCGGCCGCGATGGCTTTGACCTGATTTTCTACCATTTCTCCAGAGGCTTGCACTTCCACGCGGCGAATGGGGCCATCGGCCAGACTGACCTGGAGTTTGCCTAACTTTTCTGCCAGGCGCATATACGGCCGTATCGCCTGATATTCGCCCGGCCCCACCGTAAATGGCATATTCACCGCATCACGGAAATCGGTTCCTCGCAGGGCATCCAACACCTGCGACACGATTTGCGTCGCCACTTCTTTTTGCGCCTCATGTGTACTGGCTCCCAGGTGCGGGGTGTGCAGCACATTCGGCAAACCGATTAGCGGATTATCCAGGGGCGGTTCGGCGCTGTACACATCCACAGCCGCCGCCTTCACCTTACCGCTCCTCAGCGCTGCCGCCAGGGCGGCCTCGTCAATAAGTTTACCCCGCGCCCCATTGACAATGATGACCCCATCCTTCATCTGGGCAATCGCCGCAGCGTTGATGATCTTTTCGGTATCTGGCGTGTAGGACGTGTGTAGACTCAAATAATCCACCTGAGGCAGCAGATCATCCAGGTCTAGCAGGGTCACGCCCAATTCACGGCCCACCGCTTCCGAAACAAACGGATCGTAGGCCACCACTTCCATGCCAAAGGCTTGCGCGCGCGCCGCTACCAGTCGGCCAATTCGGCCAAAGCCGATGAGTCCCAGCACTTTGCCATATAACTCGCGGCCCATAAAACGCGAGCGTTCCCATTCGCCGGCCGCCAGAGCAATATGCGCCGGCACGGTATACCGGCTGACGGCCAGCATCAGGCCCATTGCCTGTTCGGCGGTGGCGATGTTGTTGGCTGTGGGCGTATTGATGACGATGATGCCTCGCCTGGAGGCTGCGGGCACGTCGATGTTGTCGATGCCGACGCCGGCCCGACCGACCACGCGCAGGTGTGTGCCTGCGGCCAGAACGTCTTCGTCAACGGCCGTGCCGCTCCGCACAATCAACGCCTCATAACCGGGAATCAGCTGCAAAAATTCCGACTTGCTCATCGTCGATTTAAGATCGTACTGCACATCCACAGCCTGATCGAGCAGTTCTAACCCGGCCCCGCCCAATTTATCTGAAACAAGAATCCGAAACATAGCTACATACAAAAATGATGCGTGATGCGTGACCAGAATCATCACGCATCACGCATCGCAAACTTACAATTCGCCTGATTTTCTTACCAATTCAATCGCGCCGCGCCTAGGCAGCCAGATATTCGTCCATCGCCACGAACAATTCTTCCATGTCGCTCATCTGCAAATCGCCCATGTGGGCAATGCGGAAGGTCACATTTTTGAGCTTGGAGCCATATCCGTTGGACATGATCATCCCGCGTTCGCGCAAGAACTTGTTCATGCCGGATATGTCGATGTTGAGGTTGTTGCTGAAGCAGGTCACAGTCGGCGATTCGTAGCCGGCGGCGGCAAAAATTTCGATGCCGTGGCCTTTGCCCCAGGCAATCGTGCGGTCGCGCATGGCCAGATGGCGAGCAAAACGGTTTTGCAACCCTTCGGCCAGAATATCGTCTAATTGTTTGTCCAGGGCAAACATCAGCGAAACTACGGTGGTGGAAGGCGTCTGGTCTTTCACCAGATATTTTTCCAGGGTGAGAAAATCGAAGTACCAGCCGCGATCCGGAATGGTTTTGGCTTTTTCCATCGCCCGGTCAGACACGGCCGCAAAGGCCAGACCCGGCGGTAGCGCAAACGCTTTTTGGGTCGAGGTGAGCAGCACATCCAGATCCCATTCGTCGAAGCGGATATCCGCGCCGGCCAGGCTGCTGACGGCGTCTACCAAGATCATGATCTGGTCGCCATTGGGGCTTTGGCGGATGGCTTGGGCTAACTCCGGAATGGGGTTGGTGACGCCAGTGGAGGTTTCGTTGTGCGTCAGGCAGACGGCGTCGAATTCGCCAGAGGCGAGACGCTCGGCTACCTGTTCGGGCAGAATGGGCTGGCCCCACTCCACTTCTAGCACTTCGTTGGCCTTGGCGTTGCCGACGACAATTTCGTGCCAGCGCTGGCTGAATGCGCCATTGACGCAGTTCAAAACCTTTTTGTCTACGCAGTTACGAATGGCGGCTTCCATGAGGCCTGAACCGGTGGAGGCGCTGATGAGGACGCGCTGTTCTGTTTGGAAAACCTGGCGCAGTTTGGGGCGAATCCGGCTGATCAGTTCTGTGCATTCGGGCATACGATGCCCCAGCATCCAGGCTGCCTGGGCATCCAGAATTTCCGGGCGGACTTCAGTCGGGCCGGGGATAAAAAGTTTGATATGTGGCATTGACTGCCTCGGTGAATTTTGATTTGAGTCGTTCATCGTTAAATGTTAATGCTCCTGTTTGAATTAGGTCTAAACCTTTCTGAAATACGGAAAAATGGGGAGTGTCTTGTAGTTGGCTGATGGCGGCGGGGCCGGCGGCAACGGCCGTTAACGGGGCCAGACTCGTTGTGTGCAGGTAAACCGGGGATTGGGTCAACACGCGCTGCCGTTCGATAATGCCGCCATACCCCACAAACAAATCCACGGCCTTGCTGGCCAGCAAATCGCTGTTCCCATCGCCTATCAGCAGCGAACGGCCGCGCTGGCCGGCTAAAAGCTCGCGCACAATTTGCGCCTTGCCATCGCTGATGGTGAGAGCGCCTTCCTCATAGGTGAGGTACTGCACTTCGCCTTCGGTGTATGGCTGGTTTTGCTCCCACCATTGGCCGGAAAGCTGGTTGTAGGCTACGCCCACGGCGCGGATATTTTCTTTGGGCACGCCTAGAAAGATGCCAAATTCTTCTACTGGCTCGGCCAGACCGCCGCTGATGATGTAGACTTTGTGACCGAGGTGCTGCAAAGCGGCAATGACGGCCGCAGCATCTTCGACGACGTTGCGTTTATACGCCTGCCGAATGCTGCGAATTTGTTCCCGGGTGGGTTTTACTGCCCGGAGACGCTTGCCATACACCTCTTCCAGGTCCAGTTCGCCATCCATGGCCGCACGCGTCAGCACTTCGACGCGCCATTTTTTACCGGCGTGATCGGCTAAGACGTCGATGCCTTCGATGGTCGTTAGGGTTGAATCGCAGTCAAAAAAGACATGCTCATAATGAGGCCAGCGCATAAGTCCCTGTCACTCAGAGATACACGTTTATTTGTGCCTATTCGCACAATGATCTCGAAATAAGTGTATCAAACAGCCGCCTAGTTGCGTAGGGTGAAAAATGCTTATTTGTGAATTAGCGGATTTGTACACTGTGTCATAATGTCGGTGATGGGTGCGTGGACACGGCCGTTACTCCCCAAACACTTCATGCCATTGTTGTCCCACACCAGCGGTTGCCCCACCATATTGGTCAATTGGCCGCCAGACTCTGCCAGCAGCAGGGTGGCAGCCGCGATGTCCCAGGGTTTGATGGTGAAGTTGAAATAGGCATCCAAGCGACCGGCGGCTATCCAGGACAGCGCCAGCGTGGCGCTGCCTACGGCGCGAATGTTGAACACTTTGTGGGCTAGATTGGCGATGCAGTTTAAGCCTTCCTCGCGCAGGGCGGGGACGTGGCTCCAATCGTGGGTCAGAAGAACCTGCCCTAAATCCTCGTTGGCGCTGACGTGTAACGGCCGTTCCACGCCATCACTGCTTCTTACCGTCGCGCCTTGCCCGCGCTGCCCGCTAAACAGCTCCTCGCGCAGGGGATCATAGACCGCGCCGGCTAAAATTTGCGGACGGCCGTCTGGCGCAAACTGCACCGCCGCCACCGACACGCAAAAAATGGGCAGCCCCCGGCTAAAATTGATCGTCCCATCCAGCGGATCGATCACCCAGATGATTGGCCCGCTGGTGGGCAGGTGGGTGTCTTCCTCTTCGGTGAGGAAGCCATGATCGGGCCAGCGGCGGCGAATGGTATCGGTGATGGCGGCTTGGGCGGCAAAATCGGTGTCTGTGACGACATCGCGAAAGCCTTTGCTGCTGACCTGTCTGGGTTGGTAGAAGTTATGGCGGATGATGGCGCCGGCGGAAACGGCCGTTTCCTGAGCCATCGCCAAAAGTTCATGATTGTGTGGCATCAAAGCATCATTTCCCCGTAACGATGCAGGTGTTGGGTTTTACCAAGAGACCCTGAGGGTTTGAACGAACGCAAAGTTGAATCTCTCGAGATCAAGCCCTTAGGGTCTGCATCGGTACATTTCCTCTAAACCTACAAAATAAACAGCCCCAAGGACGATTCCTTGGGGCTGTTTTGTTATTAAATCTTACTTCTTCAGGTCAAGAAGCCTGTTCCCAGACGCCTGGAAACAAACTGCTTTCACCAAACAATTACGGCTGAATCTCAGACATCAACTCGGCCTGGGCGGCGTTGGCGGTTTCGGTCAACGTCGTCAGAATGGCGGTGATGTCTTCAATGGTCGCGCCGGCGGGCAGCTGCATGATTTCATTGAAAGCTGCCTGAGCGCCATCGCGAGTTGTCTGGTAAGAGATCAGCTGTGGTTCGTAGTAAGAGAACGGCAGCATATCCACGGCCTGCGCCCATTGCGGATTCTCGGTGAAGTAATCGCCCAAGAAGTCCCGTGTGCTGGCGCGGGTCGGGAAGTAACCGCTGATCACGTCCCACTCCGCCTGAACTTCCGGCGTGGTGAACCATTTGATGAAGATCCAGGCCGCCAATTGTTCTTCCGGCGTGGTGTTGGTGACCATGATGTCGCCACCATAGATGTTCTGGACCGGGTCATCGGTGGTGTGCGGAATCGCTGCCACACCCCAAACGTCTGGGTCTGTGCCATTTTCTTCAGCTACTGTGGCTACATCACCGGCGTAAAAAGGAATACCGGAGCTGGAACCCTGAGCGAACATCGCGCGGCGCGCGGCGAATTCCGGATTCGGGAAGCCTTCGGTGAAGAAGTAGGCGCAGCCATCATCGTACAGGCCTTTCAGGAAGGCCATAGACTCAACAGTCGCTTGACCGTCATACACGTAACCCAAACCGTCTTCAGTCAGTACATCACCGCCGAAAGCGAAGGTCCAGGCCGCCACGGCCGAAGCATCGTCGCGCAGGATGTAACCACCGGTGCCGTCGCCATTGGCGTCAGCCGCAGCGCAAGCCATTGCACGGAAATCGTCTGGGGTGGTTGGCGGGCCATCGAAGCCTAATTCTTCCAGCCAGGTTTGGTTGTAGAACAGCACTTCCATGGAACGGTTGGGCGGGAAGCCTAAACGTTGGTTGTCGAAAGCGGGGTGGATGCTTTGGTTGAAGAAGCTGGGATAGAAATCAGCCACATCTTCAGCGCCCAGACCCCAGGTGGTGTCATCGACGTAGGGATTCAAGTCGGCCAGGGAGTCGTTTAACTGGTAGAAAGCCTGGTCGTTCTGGTAACCGACGACCAACGCGGCCGGCAGTTCACCGGCGGCGATGCTGGCGTTTACCTGATTGCGGATGTCGTTGTAGCTGCCCTGGTTTTGGGCTTCTACGGTGATACCGCAGGCATTGCTTTGGTTGAATTGGTCAATGAGGGGCAGCAGTTGTTCTTCACGGGAGCCGCTGTGGTTGTGCCACCAGACAATGCTCTGGCCGGAAGGATCGACGCCGGCAAACGGACCATCGGTTGCTACGGTGCATTCTTCCAGCCCGTTCATGGTGCTGTTCATCATCACGGGTTCTTCGGTCGGAACGGCCGTGGGTTCTTCGGTCGCAACTTCGGCTGGCGCTTCGGTTGCGGGAACTTCGGTCGGAACGGCCGTCGGTTCTTCCATCGGCGCTTCGGTGGGTTCAGCGGCTGTTTCTTCAACGGGGGCTGAGGTGGGCGCTGCTGTTGGTTCGGGGGTCGCGCCGCCGCCACAAGCCACGAGGGCCAGGGCGAAGATTACGGCCGTAAAGAGCAGCAGAAACAATTTTGCATTTTTGGTTTTCATTATCAAAAGTCTCCTCCAGAAAGTATTGAAATAAAATTTTTTAGACGTCACCCACATCATTGAAGGATTCGTCTTGGAAAGCAAAGTGTCAAATCAATTTGGTTGGGGCCAGCAGCTAAAAAAGCCGTGGCAGCGGCATCACCTCCTTGAAGTTGGTGGCAAATCCAGGTTGGAACGGCCGTTCGTCCCTGGTTCGTTCGTTTAACCTTTCAAACCCGCAGTGGCAATCCCTTCCGTGAATTGCTTTTGGGTAAAGAAGTATACAATAATCAGCGGCAAAATCGTGATAACTGCGCCAGCCATCCGTAAATGGGTTTGTGCGCCGCCTTCATCCACAAAATTATACAGGCCATACGAAATGGGCCGCCAATCCGGCGTGGTTGTCACCAGAATCGGCCAGGCCAGCGCATTCCAGGAGCCAATAAAACTAAATAAAATCACGCTCACGATGGCTGGTTTGGACAGTGGCATAACCACCTTTACCAAATAACGCAAATAACCTGCGCCATCAATTTGCGCCGAATCCCACAATTCACTTGGAATCTGCTGGAAAAATTGGCGCAAAATCAAAATGCTAAACGCACTGGCCATAAACGGAATGGTTAAAGCCGGCCAATTGTTAATCCATTGCATCGGCGTCACCCGGCCCAGCCAGGCAACCGTGATAAAGTTGGGAACCCAGGTAATGGCTTCCGGCAAAATCAGCGTGGATAACAATAGTGCAAACAGGAAATTTTTCCCTGGGAATTCAAATTGGGCAAAGGCATAAGCCGCCAGAGTGCAAAAAAACACTTGCCCGCTTACTGTAATAAAGGCGATGCGCACACTGTTCCAAAAATACAATCCAAAATCTGCGTCTCGCCACGCTTTGGCGTAGTTACCCCATTGTGGCGTGGAGGGCAGCAAGGCCCGCCCTGTGGCTTCTGTGAGATTCATAAGCGATACGCTAATCGTAAACAAAAAGGGAACGATGGCAACCAGTGCCCCGACGATCAAGATGAAGTACATCAGCATTTTCCCAAAATCGATGTGACGAGGTCGGTGCAGTTTGGGGGCTTCGTTGGATTCCGGGGATTGAGCTGTCGTTAAATTAGCCATAAAACACTCTCTTGCTGGCGACACGGTTGTTAAAGATAGTCAGACCCATTACGATGAGCAGCAGCAGCATCGCCAAAGCGGATGCGTAACCGATTCGCGTATCTCGATTGAAGGCGTCAAAAATGACCACACTGGCGGTATCTGTGGTTCCCAGGGCCGCACCGGTACGCAGAACGAAAATGTGAGTAAAGGCCTTAAATGTACCGATGACCGCATATAGGGTGAGCAGGTAAATGGTGGGTGATAAAAGGGGCAGGGTTATGTGGCGGAATTGCGACCACCGCCCGGCGCCATCAATGGAGGCGGATTCATACAATGGGAACGGGATGCTGCCCAGGCCAGCAAGAAAAATAACTGTATTGAAGCCGACAAAGGTCCAAATGCTGAAAATGATGACCACAACCAGGGATAAACTGGGGCCAACTGCCCAGCCAGGAAGTTTCACACCTTCGCCCAGCAGCATTTGGAAAATGCCATTTGGCTCATTGAGCCATCCCAGAGCGCCAAAACCAAAAGCTGTGACGATTCGGTTGATGGGCGCGTCTACACGACCGGAGAACAGGATGCGGAAGATAGCCGCCGCCCCGACTACCGGGGTGATGTATGGTAGAAAGTAAATGACGCGAAACATTGATTTCCCGCGAATATCTTGAAATAGGATGGTCGCTAGCATCAAGGAAATAGCTAATTGGAAAGGAATGGTGCCTAACGAGTAATAAACGGTGGTTTGCAAGCCCACCCACCATTTTTTGTCGCCGGACCCAATTGCCATTGGCAGTTCTACAATCAGTAAATAGCCGCCAATCATCAGCACAACGGCCGCGCCCAGCCGAAGAACCGTGCTCATGTTTGAATTGCGCTCACTGGCGCTGTTCCACAGCCACCATGAGAGCAGAAGCAAAACAAACCCGGCACTAATCGTTAGAACCTGTGTCCAGATGCTGAGAGATTCTCCATTGGCAATGGCTTCGGCGTAAGCGCGCTGCACTTCCGACCAGGTGTACCAGCCCAGAATCGCCGAAATGATAAACAAGAGGGAAATCTGCAAGAAATTACCAAAATATTCGCCCTGGTGACGACTGTCCGGCAAGATTCGGTTGAAAATGTAGGAGACAATGAGAGCAATCACCAGAACGCCAATGGACAGCCAAAATGCTTGTTGGATGGCCGGCATATGAAATGCCTCACTGACGAATTGACGGAATAACAGAGATGGCGGCCCTTCGCCCGCCCGTTGCGCGGTGCGCATTTTGTCGGCGACACGGAGGAGTTCGGGGAGAAAGAGGAAGAAGAAGCGCACAAAAAGGAGCAAGCCAACGGTGAGAATGGTGGCGGGGATGGCCAGGAGCCACGGCCGTTCTTCGCGTTCTTGGGCTAACTTTCTGGTTTTTAGCAGGGTTTGTGCGCCCACATACACCGCCCCGATAGCCAGCCAAAACCCAATTACATACGTCAGGTTGTCAACGGCTTTTACATAATTGCCCAGACCAACATACGTGCCAACGATTTTGTTGAGGCCAGTTAGGGTGCTTTGATAAGCCGAAAATGCTAAGGGGAAAATGCCAAAGGTGAAAATAATGAGGAAAGCGGGAAATAAAAGCGCATAAGCTAAAATATTCTCTTTGAGCTTACGCCCTCGGCGACCGGTAAAAATATTTAGACCGGTTTTCTGCGCACCCTTTTCGGCAACTTCGGTGTCGGAGGGTAATAAGGTGTCACTCATGTCCAAAACCCCGTCTAGGTTGGCTCGTTTTCAGGCATTTCTTGGTTGACAATATTGAGGTTGCCAAGCAATAAATTTACAACGGCAGCCATGTAAATGAAATTGTCTTCAAAACGGTAATGCGTTGTAGACAATTTCTCCCCGTCACTCATTATTCAAACAAGCTATCTGATGATCGTTATTTGTCACCAAATTGTAACGCATTATATCATGGCATAGTATCAGGGCAAGACGCACGGCCGTTAATCCACACCGCTTGCGTTAATGCCCGGCTAACAGTTTGTAATCCTTCTGTTAACGGCCGTTCCCCTTTCTACACCCCATTCAGCGCCATCCGATTATGGTATAATCAGCCCGCTTTTCAGCCAGGAAGTGTCTGGCCTTAAGCAATACCTGAAAAACCGGACTAAAACCTTATGACTTTTCCACGAATTTTTACCGTTGTTCTTGTCGTTTTGTCATTGATGGTGGGCTTCAGCGCTTGTAGTGAAACACCCGCCCCGGCGATGCCGGAAGTTGCGCCCACGGCCGTTCCAACCGCCGCCACGGCCGTTCCAACCGCCGCCACGGCCGTTCCCGAACCTGTCGCGCCGACCGATGTGCCTGCCCTTGAACAGCCCTCGAATCTGTCTACGCCTGGCGTATACATTAGCGAACTGCTCGCCGGTGTGCCTGGCAGCAACGCCACCGAATTTATTGAACTCTACAACGCCGATCAGGAACCGGTGAATTTGCAGGGTTGGTCGCTGTGGTATTTGCTCAACTCTGGCGATGAAGAAACCCTAATTATCCAATGGCCTGAAACGGCCGTGGCCGATGTGCCCGGTTATGGCCATTACCTGCTTGTACACGAAGGCCAGGATGTGGGCATGGTTCCCGACGCCTTTTTTGCCGAACCGTTGTTTGAACGGCGCGGTGGCCTGATCTTGCGCGACGTTGCCGGGCAAGTGGTGGACTCGTTGGGCTGGGGCGAGAATGCGCCGGAAACGGCCGTCTCTGGCCAACCTGCGGCCACCCCTGAACCGGGCGGCAGCCTGGAGCGGCTGCCTGGCGGCGCACAAGGCAACGGCATGACCAGCGGCGATAACGCCGCCGACTTTGTGGCCGCCGCAGTCCCCAATCCGCAAAACAGCGGCAGCGAGATGACCCCGCTGCCCGCCGACCGCCTCTCCGTCATCTTGCAGGCCCCGGAAACCATCACCCCCGGAACCGAATTTGGGGTAACGGCCGTCGTCGAAAACCTGTCCGCCGCCACAGCCGCCAATACGCAGGTTATCCTGCCGCTGCCCGATTACCTGGAAATTGCTCAATTGCCCGCCGATGCCGCCGAAATTGATGGCGGCATTCAGTGGACCATTGGCGATCTGGCTGCCGGTGATTCGGCGCAGGCGGAAATTATGCTCCGCAGCCCCTTTACGTACATTGATATGCTCCTGGGCGGCTATTTTGCCGCCGCCGACGCCCTGCCGCGCACCTATGGCCCTGTCCATCAGGTGGCGGTTGCCGGCGGCGCCATTCCCATTGCCGCGGCGCGCACATTGATTGGCAGCGAGGTGACTATCGAAGGAACCGCCACCATGTACACCGGTGGTTACTTTGCCGGCAGCACCGGGACCAAGTTCTATCTGGAAGATGACAGCGGCGGCATTCAGGTGTATGTGCCCGGCGGCATGAGTCTGGTCGATGTGGCGATTGGCGACCAGGTGCGCGTGAAGGGCGGCATCGAGGTCTACCGCGATTCGCTGGAAATTATTCCCACCGTCTTGCCTGACGATGTGGAGATTTTGGCCCAGGCAGCCGATGACGGCCGTTTGCCCACAGCTATCACCATCCTGCAAAACGAAACCGACGAATCGGTGATCGGGCGGCTGACTGTGCTGGAAGGCACAGCCACGCGCATCGACGAGTTTTCATTCTCCTATGAAATCGACCTGACGGATGAGGCCGGCAATACAACCCTGGTGTACATCGAAAAAGAGACCGGGGTTACGCCGGAGCTGATGGAATTGGGTCAGAAATATCGCGTTACCGGCATTTCTGAGTTTTACAGCACCGTCCACCAGATCAAGCCGCGCCTTCAGGCTGATATTTCCGAAATTTACCCGCCGGTGGTGTTGGTGGATATGAGTACCGCCACCAGCGCCTTGCCCGGCGAGACCGTGACAGTGACGATTGCCGTGCGCAATTACACGGAACGGCCGTTAACTCAGGCCGTCATAATCGCTCAGGCTCCAGACAGATCAGAACCGCTAACCTGGAGCATCGACGATGTTGCCGCTGGCGGCGGCCGGGCGGAGGTGCAATACAATTTCACGCTGCCAAACGATGCCGCCGGTTCGTTAACCTTTCCGCCGGCCGAGGCGCAGTTTGCCGACCAGACCGAACCGGCTGCGTCGGAGCCGTTTGTGACTTACGTGGGCACGGCCGTGCCGATAGGCGCGATTCAGGGCACCGGCGACCGTTCGCCCTACGTAGCCCAGACGTTAACCGCGGAAGGGGTGGTCACGGCCGTATTCCCCGAACTCGGCGGCTTCTGGCTGCAATCGGCGGCGGCCGATGCTGACCCGGCCACCTCTGAGGGTCTGTTTGTTCTGGCCGGCGCGGTTCCGGCTAATTTGGCGGTAGGCGATCTGGTGCAAATAAACGGCCGTGTGCGTGAATCGTCGGGTCAAACGGCGTTGGTTCCGGCCGGGGAAACGGCCGTCATCATCCTCAGTGCGGGCAATGCGCTGCCTGCGCCTGCCGCCTACGACCCGCCGGCCGACCCGGCCGACGCGCTGGCCTACAAGGAAGCGTTGGAGGGTATGTTGGTGACTGTGCCGGGAACGGCCGTGATCGTCGCCCCCACCACCCAATATGGCGAGTACGCCTACATCTTGCAAAAATGGGCCATCAATGCAGTGGCGCGCACCGAAGACGTAGGCTATCTGCTCTTTGCCGACGATGGCTCCAACGTGGCCCACGCCGCCGCCGCCACACTGCCCTACACGGTGGCTAAAGGCGACCTGATCGACAATTTGACCGGCCCGCTGGCTTACACCTTCGACAATTACAAAATCGAGCCGGTGATCACCCCCACCGTGACGGCTGCGGAACGGCCGTTGCCCACGTTCGCTCCGGCCGGCCCGAATGAGATCACCATCGCCACCTTCAACGTAGAAAACCTGTTCGATGCGGCCGATCCCAACCCGGACAGCCCGCCCAAACCCACGCCCGGCCAATACGAAGCCCGCCTCAACAAGGCGGCCGAAGCCATCCTGGCGCTGGGCGCGCCCACGATCATCGGTTTGCAGGAAGTGGAAAACATCGGCGTGCTGGAAGATTTGGCGGCGATGGCTCAACTGGCGGATTACGATTATCAGCCGGTGCTGATAGAAGGCTTTGATTCACGGGGTATCGACGTGGGGTATCTGGTGCGCGGCGATGTGGCCACGGTGGATGGCTTTAGCAGCCATCCTGGTCCCGACGAGCTGACCAGCCGCCCGCCGTTGGTGCTGACAACTACGGTGCAGTTGGCTTCCGGCCCGCAAACCATTACCCTGATCAACAATCATTTCCTTTCGCTCTCGGCCGGGGAAGAGGCAACGGAACCACAGCGCGCAGCGCAGGCCGCCTGGAATGTGACCCTGGTGGAGCAAATTTTGGCGGACGATCCGTTGGCGCAGGTGGTGGTGTTGGGCGATTTGAACTCGTTTTACCAGACGCTGCCCCTGGACACGCTGCAAGCGGGCGGGCTGCGGCACGTTTTTGAATTTGCGCTGGCGGCGGGGGAAGATCTGCCGTACACCTACATTTTTGAAGGGAAAACGCAGGCTCTGGACCATATTCTGCTGACGGAGGGGTTGTTTGCACGGGTAACGGCCGTTACCCCCCTGCACATCAACGCCGACTATCCCCTCGCCGACCCGGCCGATACCTCAGCGCGCCACGTCTCTGACCATGATCCGCTGGTGGTGCGGCTCTCGTTCCCCTAAATGCATCACGACCCCAAGGGTTTAAGGAAACCCTTGGGGTCTTTTTTATGGCTTGACGCGCAGGCCGTGTTCGGCATGAATAAAGCGGCGCGTGCCGGTTTCGGAGCGAATCAGCAGTGAGTGGGTTTCGGCCACATCGCTGCGAAAACGCATGGCGGGCAGCAGGGCGCTGTCGGTGATGCCGGTGGCGGCGAAAAAAATCTCGTCTGTTTGCACCAATTCATCACACGTCATGATCTTTTTGATGTCCAGACCGGCTGCTTCCACTTCCTGCCGTTCCTCTTTGGTTTGTGGGCAGAGGCGGGCCAACATGCCGCCGCTCATGGCTTTGACGGCGCAGGCGGCCAATACGCCCTGGTGCGCGCCGCCGATGCCCATCAGCAGGTCCACGCCGGTCCCTGGCGACAACGTGACCAATGCCCCTTCGGCGTCGCCCTCATCTTTCAGCAAAATGTGCGCCCCAGTGTCCCGAACTTCCTGAATGAGTGGTTCGTTGCGCGGGCGATCCAGAATGATGACGGTGAGATCGCGTACCGCTTTTTCTTTGACGCGAGCCACGAGGGCGAGTGTCCAGGCGGCCGGAGCGTCCAGGCATTCGTGGACCAGGGCGTAGGCGGCTTCTTGATCGACGATGATTTTTTCCATGTAGGCCGCGGGGCCTGGCGACCAGAGTGTGTTGCGCGGGGTGATGCCGACGACGGAAATGGCTCCTGGACGACCTTTGATGAGCAGGTTGGTGCCGTCGATGGGGTCGACGGCCAGGTCTACTTCGGGGCCGTTGCCGTTGCCTACTTTTTGGCCGCGGGCGAGAAGGGAATGGCCGTCTATTTCGCGTTCTTCACCGATGACGATACGGCCGTCCATGTCCAATGTGTCCAGAGCGGAGGCCATCGCGCGGGTAGCTGCCCGGTGGGCAGCCCCGTGATCCCCTGATCCCAGCCAATGCCCGGCAGCCAATGCGGCCGTTTCTGTCACGCGGATCAGGTCTAAGCCGATGTTGCGGGGTGGGTGTTCAACAGTCATAGCTCTACTGCCTCCAATAAACCGGCGGCTTCCCAGGCGATCATGCCGCCTTCCATAACGGCGAGGTTGGTCATGCCGCGTTCTTGTAGAGTATGGGCAGCGCGCCGGCTGCGCCGCCCACGCCGGCAGACCAGGATAATTTTGGCGTTGGGGGGAACGGCCGTATCCGGGTTAGACAAAATATCAGCCAGAGAAAGCAATCTTGCCTGAGGAATGTGGCCGCGGTTGTATTCGCGTGGTTCGCGCACATCCAGAATATGCAAATTCTCTTTTTCTGGTCCATGCAGTTCTTGCCATAGCTGCATGGGCGTAATGGTGGGCGCGGAATCTATCGGAACCTCGCCGATTTTAGAGATGCCGATCAAATCACTGCGTTTGGGCAAGTTTTGGCACTCCTTAAATACGCGCCAGGGACATTCATAAATGCAAATGGCCGGGTCGAGCTTGCGGTAAAACAGATGAGAAATGGCGGTGTCGTCTTCCAAGAAATTCTCTTTGCCCAGGTACAGGTCAAATCCGGTTGATTCCATGATGCTCATGACCGGTGGACCGACCCGCACCATGAACACGTCTCCTCCGCGCTCGCGGTAGGTGTGGACAATAGATTCCAGCATGTGAATGCCGCTGAAATCAACGTGGGCCACGCTGTGCATGCGCAGCATCAGAAATCGTTGATCTGGACTTTGTTTCAGGTGTTCCAAAATGATTTCTTCAACGTGGTTGACCGCGCCAAAATACAAGTCGCCTAAAATTTCGATGATGATGAGCTGTGGGCAGCCTTCTCTCGCCGGTTGATGGTTGAAGTGTTTGAAGGTGGGGTCGGGGATGACGGCCAATACGCGCGGGGTGCTGGTGCGTAACACGTAAAGCGCCAGGGAAACCAAAATGCCGATCAGGACGGCAAATTCTAACGAGATGACCAGCGTGCCCATCAGGGTGATGACCATGATGGCGGCGTCGCCGGCCGCGCCTTGCCAGATGCGGCGTATTTCTACTGTGTCCACCATGCCGTAAGCGATGACGATTACCACGCCGGCGAGAGCCGTGCGCGGCAAATATGCCGCCATCGGCCCCAGGGCAAACATGGCGATAATGACAAAGAGCGCCGCAAAAATGGAAGAGAAGGCTGATTTTGCGCCCGCCTCGTAGTTGATGGCTGTGCGTGGAAAGGAACCGGTGACGGGGTAGCCGGAAAAGAGGCCGGAGGCGATGTTGGCCATGCCCTGACCGACAAATTCCTGGTTGCTGTCTGGCCGTTGGCCGGTGCGGGCGGCGAGAGACCGGGCAATGGCTGAGGTTTGCACCAGGCCAATGGCGCCGATGGCCAGCGCGCCCGGCGACAGCTTGGAGATGAGCGTCAGATCGAAAATGGGTAGTTTGGCCAGTGGCGGCAGGTTGTGTGGCAGTTGGCCGATGACGCTGACGCCGGCTTTGTCCAGTCGGAGAACGTAGACGATGACGGAGGCCAGGATCATGCTGATGAGGGCGGAGGGTAGTTTGGGGTTGATGCGCCGCAGGATGACGATGAAGACCATGACGCCAATGCCGAGAACGGCCGTTGGCCAATGCACTTGATTGAGGTTTGTAATGGTACTGGTGAGTGTGCCGACAATGGTATCGCTGGGGATGTTCATGCCCAACAACGGCTGAAACTGGCGGATAGCGATGAGAATGCTCGCACCAGAGGCAAACCCGACGATCACCGAATGGGAGACGAAATTGACGAGAATGCCCAATCGGGCCAGACCCATGGCCAATTGGAACAACCCGGCCATCAGGGCGACCATGCCGGCCGCGATCACATATTCGGGGGAACCTACGGCGATAATCCCGGAGAGAGAAGAGAAGACCAATAACGAGATGGAATTGGTTGGCCCGGTTTGCATCTGGTCGGATGAACCCCAGAGGGCGGCAAAAATTGCGCCGACGATGGCGGTGTAAACGCCCATTTGGGGCGGAAGTTCGGCGATGAAGGCGAAGGCGATGCCCTGGGGGAGGAGGATGACGGCGACGGTGATGCCGGCGATGAGGTCTGGTCGAATGTGGCTGCGTTGATACGAGCGGAAAAGGCGATACGGCCGTTCCAAATAAAAAATCGCCGGTTTATACACAGAAGACAGGTTAACTCTCGGCCCAAATTTTGCTAACATGAAACGGTTCCCTTATTTCGTTTCTTCATCATCAACAGAGGCAATAGGCGGCGCTTTCACGGTTTCTTGTTCGCCAGATTCCTTGTCCTTTTCGTCCTTACCTAAGGCCATCGCCTGGGTAGTTTGTGTCAGACGTATGGGTTGAATATCGGGTTCGGGCAGGTCCACACGATACGGATCGACATGTTGGTTGCCACAAAATGGGCATAAATTCCAGGATAATTCCATGAGAGCGTGGCAATCGGGGCAGGCTTTACGCAGGCGCGTGTGGCAGTAGGGGCACAGAATCCAGTTGGGATCGATGGTGCGAGAGCAGCCGGGGCAGGCCGGGCGTTCCTCAATCTCTTGCAGCAAAGCTTCTTCTTCCAGAGCGCGTTCGTAAGCCTGGGCCAGGGTTTCGGGCGGCCGTAAAATGAAGTAAATGATAATACCCACAAATGGCAGCGCCGCCACCAACAGAGCCGCCAAAATTTGGGCAAAGGGATCGCGCGAACGGGCGCGCATGTCGCGGAAGGCCCAGATAATGAGACTAAGCCAGAGGGCGGCCAACAACGCGCCTAAAATCGCCGCGAGAATTGTGAGGAACGAGGTGATGGTTTCCAAACTAGGAATAGTCATAAATGTTTCTCCGCCGCCACAATGGGGTTACTGCTGCGCGGAAATTATAGCACATAACAAAAAGCGCCCCACGAGAGGGCGCTGTAAAAAATAAATGAGATAAAAATGTAACTGTTCCGGTTTCTCTGGCAAGACCCCAAGGGTTTGATACCCCGCTAGTCCAAAATCTCAGAAGCAAACCCATGGGGTCTGTATAATTAAGTTACATAAAAATAAAGATGGGGCTGACTATAAATGATGCCCGGGTTATTTAGATAAACCCTCGGTGACGCGGCTAAACATATTACCTATCTGCGGTCCAAGAATGGTTAAAATTGCCACAATGATAATGGCGACCAGGACAATGGTTATGCCATATTCGGTTAAACCTTGCCCCTCTTCGCGTGGCAGAAAAATCATCGAATTCTCACCTCCTTTTGTAATCGCTAGGCTAGCAGGCAGGCAGATCTTTGTCAATGAATCCGCAGCGTGGTTTGAGTTGGCTGGTTCAGTCCAATCAATTTTGTTTTTTCGGCGCGGGCAGGAATGTGAACAACAAGATGAGCAATAATATGCTAAGGGTAATCCAATCCATGTGTGTTTCCTTGGACCTTTTGGAGGCGATATGGCGAGGAAGAAAGGTTATGGGGGTGAGACTTACGGTACAGATACCAGGAATCTGGTATGCTTTTAAAGCTTTTCAAAGTAAGCAGGTGTTTGTAATGGTATTATGCCTCACGCGCGGGCGCACTTCACTGAGATACAAGTCATGATTTGGTGGGCAGCAGGCGTTTACGCAGGGCATTGGAGCAGGTTCGATGAATTTCCGAAAAATTTTGGTTCCTCTAGATGGCTCGGAATTGGCGGAACGAGTTGTGCTGCCGGCCATACGAATTGCGGAAGGCGTGAAGGCGCAGGTTGTTCTTCTGACGGTGGTTATGCCGACCCCGCGCCCAGATCGGCCCGGTTTGGTGGAACGGGCAGTGCAGACAAGCAAGTATGAGGCGGGGCTTTATTTGAAGTCGGTGCGCAGCCATTATTTGCCGGCGACGGTGGAGGTGGTTACGGCCGTTACTACCGGTCAACCCGCCAACGCCATCATCGCCTACGTTCAGGAAAATGATGTCGATCTGATCCTGATGACCACGCACGGCCGTTCCGGCCTCACACGTTGGTCTTATGGCCGGGTCGCCGAAAAAGTGCTGCGCCGTGCGCCCTGTCCCACCGTCATCTTGCGCAGCCATCAGCAAATTGTGCCCGAAGGCATCAAGCGCATTCTTGTCCCCTTAGACGGCTCGCGGCTCGCCGAACAGGCGCTGCCGCCCGCCCACGACATCGCCGCAGCTTTAGGCGCAGAAATTGTTTTGCTGCAAGCGATAGAACCGATGCTGCCATTTCCTTTTTCCGCCGCCAATGTCGCCGAGGAAGTGGAGACTTCGCCGGTGTGGGAATACCTGACCCGTGTACGCATCCGGCTGCAAGCCGGCGGCGTGACGACCCAGGCGGAGGTGGTTGTGGGGCCGGTGGCCGATGCGGTTATCGATTATGCCGATTCGCACCAGGTAGACCTGATTGTCTTATCCAGTTTGGGTTCATCGGGGTTTCAGATGTGGGTGTTTGGCAGTGTAGCGGAGCGGGTGATGCAAGGCGCGCACTGCGCAACGATGGTTATTCGACAAGAAGAGACCGCGCAAGAGGATTAAGACATGGTTGAGCGACAAAAATTATCGTGGCTGGCGGCTGCGCCGCTGCTGGTGGATGGCCTGGCCCTGGCGGCGCTGTGGTTGTGGGGGGGCACGGCCGTTTCCACCCTGCAAACCCCTTCTGGTTTTAACGCGATTTATCTCATTGGCGCATACATTCTGATGTGCGCCGGCGTTTACCTGATTCGAAAATTAGAGCCGGGGCCAAGTGTGGGCGCGTGGGCCGAACACAGCCCGCTGCTGGCCCGCCCAACGCGCATTGTTTTGGGCGTTGTGTTTGGTCTGGCCATGATGACTGTGCTGGCTTTCCAGCTTGGCTACTTTAACTCGATTTTTGTGGTGGACACCCTGGCTTTGGGCGAAGGGGAATCGGCGACATTGTTTGCCTTTGCGCCGGGGGCGTGGCTGGGCATGTCTTTGTTGTATACGGCGTTTCTGGCCTTGAAGGTGACGCCGACGGTGGTTTGGGGGAACGGCCGTTACCCCTGGCAGGCATTATTTGGACTGCTGGGCGTGAATGCCATGTTTGTGTTTCTGGCCATGCAGCTAAAAGCGGTTCTGGCGCTGGTCACAAATCCGGGCATGGTTGGCCCGGTTTTGCTGACATTTTTTGCTTTTCTGCTGCTGTTTGGCCCGCCGCGCCTGGTTTATCTGGCAAAACAACGGGGAGTGGGCGGCGTGTCCTTTCTCGTTTTTGCCTTTGCTGCGGCCGGATGGGTTTGTTTGGTTGGCTAGCGTTTAGCTGCGGCCAAATTTCTTGGTTCTGTCTGTTGGGGTTTCCGGGGCTGCCCTTTAATGGCGCGCAAAAAAATCACGCACGTTTACCAGCAGACGCTGCTGGCCCGCGCTGTCGAAGTTGTGCGGCTGGCCGGCGTAATGCAGGCATTCCACCGCCTTGCCCAAGCCTCGCAGCGCCTCGCACAACTGGTCCGACCAGATTGGCGGGACGACGCCATCGTCCAGGCCGTGGTGCAGGCTCACCGGCGCATGAATGCGTTCCAGGTGGTAGCTGGGGGAGATGGCGCGCAGCAAGTCATCGTTGGTGTCTAGTTCGATACGGCCGTCTTCCCCCCCAGACCATTCCCAAATTCGCGCAAAGTTTTTCTGCTCGTTGCCGCTCATCGCCCCGTACAGAGCCGCTGCGCGCACATCGCTGCTTACGGTGATGACCCGCAGCGCCACGCCCCCGCCCATGCTGTGCCCAAACAGGTAAATCGCGTCCGGATCGGCCTGGGCCAGCGGACCGGGCTTGCCGGCTTGCGCTTTGATGAGCGCGATCAGGTTCAGGGTGTCGATGGCGTAGCCGACGCGGAACAAATTAGGACCGGAATCGGATGGCGGGTAGTTGCGGTAATTGGGATGGATGACCAGATACCCGGCGTTGGCCAGGGTGTCGGCATAGGGCGTGGTATAGGCTTGAATCTGGTAATCGGCCGGATCGACGTAGCCGTGCAGCACCAGAACGACGGGCAGTTTGTCGCCGGGGGGCGTGTTCATGAAGCCGTAGATGGTCAGGCCGTCGCTGGGATAGGTGATGAGGCTGCGGGTAAACCTGGGCAGTTCGGCCATTGTTTCGACAATGCGCAGCTCGCCGCCGCCGTACGGCCGTAACGCCAGTTCATCAATGGTCAAGCCGGCATAGGGGTCGGGCGTGGGCGAGGGGCCAGGGGTGGGCGTGATTGTGGGCACGGCCGTTGGCCAGGGCGTGCCGGTAGGCGCGGCAAAGGTGGCCGGGGCAGGTGTGTAAGTGCCGGGCAGCGAGACCACGGGAAAGGGATCGGTTGGCGTGGGGAAAACGGCCGTGGCCATCAGCGTGGGCAGAATCATCGTCGGTCTTGTGGGGGCGCAGCCGACCAGCAGGCCCATAATCAGGCCGAGCAGCAAAAATTTGGGACAGCTAAGAAAAATGTTTTCAGGTTTATGCGGGTCTGAAGAATGCAATCCGAACATGCTCCGGTCTTTGGGTTGATGTGTAATGGCTCACGGATTGGTCTGGCCCGGACTCCAAAACGGCATGTCGCCGCGCCCTAAATCGGTTGTCGGCCCGCCATCAACGGGGATGATTTTTACCTGGCTGCCACTTTCTTCCATCACGGATAAGACGATCGCGTCGCTGTTGGGCGACCAGATGTGGTGGCTGAGCGCATACTGGTCAAAAAACGGCAAAAATTGGCTGATGAACAGGCCAGAGGGAACAAAGGAGAGCGCCTGCCGTTCTTCGCCTGTTTCCAGGTTGATGATGGCCAGATTAAATTCGTGGCGCGGCGGTTGCAGATTGGGTTTGGCGGCGATGGGGCGACGGCCGTCATCCTTCTTCATTACGTTGGTGCCAAAATCGTCGCTGTTGTCGCCGGTGTTGATGGTGGCCAGGTAACGGCCGTCTGGCGACCAGAAAAAAGCGAGGTTGGTATTGCCGCTGAGCAGGCGCGTTTCGCCCGATTCGGCGTCGAACAGACGCAGCGGTCCCCAGGCGGTGATGCTGCCTTCGCGCGCGCCGTTGGTAAAGGCCAGTTGGCTGCCCATCGGACTCCAACTGAGGGCGACCATGCCGGAATGTCGTTCCAGCCAACGTTCGCCCGTCTCCCGATTGGTGACGACCAGCCAGCTTGTGCCGTCACCCAGGTCTTCGGCATAGGCCCAGAAACGGCCGTCGGCCGAAATGCCGGGCGTCTGGAAAAAGCCGGGCGGGGCGATGTCTTCGGCGTTCTCGAAGCTGTCGGTGTTGAGCAGGGCCAGGCGGGCGTCGGACCCGGAAATGCCGCTGTGGACCAGCAATTTTTGGCTGTCGCTGGTCCAATTCCAATACACAGGGCTGCCGGTGGTCAGCAGACGGTCGTCCAGGGGCGTATCGGCGGCCACCAGCCGCAGGCCGATGCCGTGGCGCGGGTCGTTGGTGAGAAAGCTGAGCAAACGGCCGTCTGGCGACCAATACAGGTAAAACGGGTTTTGCCGCGTGTCGGTGTAGAGGCTAACGGCCTCACTGCCTTCCTGGTCGGGCAGCAGAAAGATGGTTTCATCGCCAATGACGGCCAGCGAACGGCCGTCTGGCGACCAGGCGGGGAACTGGTAGTTGGTGTTGGTGTCGGTGAGGAGACGGCCGTTGTTGCCATCCGGGTCGATGGTCACAACCTGGCCGTTTTGGTTGATGTAGGCGATGCGGCCGGGCGGATTGGCGTTGGCGGCGGAAACGGCCGTGTCGCTTCGCGCCCGCGTGATCAGCCAAAGCGCGCCGACCATGCCTGACCCTAACAAACTAATGACCAGAACAAGAATCAGACCGGTGAACCAACAGCCCGGTCTGGTTGATGGATGTTCTGGCAGGTGAGAAGCGACAGGCAGCACATCAGGCAGTGGAGTGGAAAGAACAATAGGCGGTTCATCACCTGGAATGCCCAAATCTGGCAGTTCAGGAATGAATGGTTCCGGGTCTTCAACAGGCCAATTTTCAGATTCGTTCATGGATTATTTTGGTTTTGCCGGGTTTGTAACCAGGCGCTTGCTGCCTTTATTGGGTATCCGGCCAGTTGTTGCCGCTTGGCCAGGTTGTCGCCTCGTCTTGCAAGGAAGGCGTAGGCGTTTACTCTGAACCTCATGCTAACATGCTTCGCCAGTTAGACGAACGATCATGTATTTTTTTAGCTTTGTTCTAACATACATCTAACGTGGCATTCTTACCATGAACGTGTCTGAGACCGATGAGGCCATTGTGGTGACGGCCGAACTGCCGGGCCTGAGCGAGAAAGATGTAGGCGTACCCCTGACCCAGGACGCTCTGACCATTAAGGGAAGGGCGAGCAAAAGCAGGAACATGAAGAAAAGGGTCGAGATTATTACCGGATGGAACGCAGCTTTGGCTCATTTAGGCGGGTGATGCCGCTGCCCCGCGGCATAGTGGACGCCGCCAAAGTGGAAGCCGACTTTGATAAGGGCGTTTTGCGGATCACGCTGCCCAAGTTGGAAAAATCGCAGCATATTTCACGGCGCATCCTGGTGATGAGCAAGTAAAACGGGTTCTTCAGGAACTCAGGCGGTTGACAGCCCCTGATGCGTGAAGCGTGATGTGTGACCAGAGAGGTTTCACGCATCACGCATCAGACCAAACCCCATGAAATCCCAATGACCCCTAAAACGGAATGGGGCGCACTGCACCAGGACCGTAATAAAGGTCTCGGATCATTTTTAGGCCGGCGTTGGGTAACCAGCGCCGGTTTTTTGTTGTTCCAGAACAGAAATTGGCCGTCAAGCAGCTTGTTATCCCGGTAAAACGTCGTTTGTACGCGGTTGGATGGCGTTTGTACGCGGTTAGATGGCGTTTGTGCGCGGTTAGATGGCGTTTGTACGCGGTTGGATGGCGTTTGTACGCGGTTGGATGGCGTTTGTACGCGGTTAGATGGCGTTTGCACGCGGTTGGATGGCGTTTGTACGCGGTTGGATGGCGTTTGTACGCGGTTGGATGGCGTTTGTACGCGGTTGGATGGCGTTTGTGCGCGGTTGATGGCGGTGTGTGGGGGAGGGAAACGGCCGTTACCCCATTTTGATGAGGTGTTGGTGCAGTAACGTAAGACCCTGACGCAGGGAAATGGCGGCCTGCCACTGGATGTGCCCGGTTGTTTGCCCTACATTGGCGATCTGGCTGGCTTCTTCGCCGGGCCGGGAGGGGAGCGCGCCGGGTAACGGCCGTCCGCCCTGGCCTACCACGTCATAAATCAATTGCGCCACTTCGGCCAGCGACGTGGCTTGCCCTGTGCCCAATTCCACCGTGGTTCCCGGTTTCAGCGGCGCGTCTAGCATGGCCGCCAGCCCGGCGGCCACATCCGCGCCAAAAATCCAGTCGCGCTGCTGCGCCCCGGCTGTCATGGGAAAATCTTCGCCGGCCATGGCGGCGCGAAAGGCGGCGGGAATGAAGGCGCGTTCCGGCTGACCGGGGCCGTAGGCCTGGAAGATCATGCCGCCGTGGAGGGGCCACTCGTGCGTACGGCCGTACATGCGGGCAAACTGCCAGGCTGCGGCTTTGCTGGCTGCGTATACATTCATCGCGCTGCGCTCTCCCGGCGTGCGCGCCAGAATCATCTGGTTGGTGACGGCCGTTTTCTCGAAACAGGCGCGTGCCAGGTTGACCGTGCCGGTGACGTTGTGGCGCAGCGCCTGTTCCACCGGCAAAAAGGGGTCGGTGGTGCCTACGGCGGCCAGATGGATCACTTTATGAGGTTGGGCTGCTTGCACGGCGCGCAGCGTAAGCTGGAAGTTGCGCAAATCGGCGTAAACGGCCTCGTATTGTGGGCGAAGTTGGTTGAGGGGCGGCGGGAGCGGGGTTCCACTCTGGCTTTCGAGAAGGAGGAGGGTAACGGCCGTGTCCTCTCTTTGCAGCAGTTGAGGGATGAGAAAACGGCCGATAAAGCCGGTCGCGCCGGTCACTAAAACGCGCATGGCCTATTCCCGCGCCAGAAATGCGCGGTACCAATCGATTGTCTCGCGCAATCCTGCTTCTAAATCGTAAATTGGTTCCCAGCCCAGCACTTGCCGCGCCTTTTCCGAGCATAAAAATTGATTCTGGATTTCATTTTGCACTTCGTCCAGAATAATCGGTTTGATGGCCGCCTTGCCGGACAATTTAATGATTGCCTGAACCATTTCTAACACCGAGACCGGGTTGTCGATGCCAAAGTTAAACGCCTGGCCGGCCACGTCTGGCCGGTGCATCGCCTCGGCCACGCGCAGGTAGCCGCCCACCACATCTTTGATGAAGATGTAATCGCGCCGCATGGTGCCATCGGAACGGATGATGGGTTGTTCGCCGCGCAGCACGCTGCGGATGGTTCCCGGCACGATGCGGTTCCAGTTCAAATCGCCGCCGCCATAAAGATTGGCGCAGCGGGTTACGGTTACGGGCAGGCCGTAGGTGTGGGCGTAGGTGCGCGAGATAAGGTCGGCGCAGCTTTTGGAGACATCGTAAGGATGTTGGCCCTGGAGAGGCGTGTCTTCGCGGTAAGGCAGGGTGGCGTGGGTTCCGTAGGCTTTGTCGCTGCTGGCCATCACCAGCCGCTGCACGCTGGGATTGCGCCGCGCGGCCTCCAGGATGATCCAGGTGCCTTTGATGTTGGTTTCGAAGGTGGGCATGGGTACGCGGTTGGCTGTGCCTACCTGCGTTTGCGCGGCCAGATGAAACACTGTGTCGATTTCATAATCGGCCATGGTGCGTTCCATCAATTCATAGTCGGTTACATTGCCGCGCACCACGTCGATTTGTTTGCTGGCCCCGGTTCGCGCCAGATGCGTGTCGCCCAACCGGTCGCGGACCAGCCCCACGACGCGTGCGCCTCTGGTCACCAATTCGGCCGTCAGCCAGGAGCCTAATAAGCCTGAGCAGCCGGTTACAAATACATGTTTGTCTTGCCAGAAATCGTCGTTCAAAGAATGCTCCAGTCTCCCATCTCTAATCTTCCCACACCTTCCACGGCGGGTCTTTTTGCCAGATTTCTTCCAACAGCATTGTGTCTTTCATGGTGTTCATGGACTGCCAGAAGCCGGTGTGCCGGTAGATCATCAACTGGCTTTGTTCGGCCAGGCGCGGCAGGATTTCGGTTTCCAGGTTTATGTCGTCGCCGGGGCCGATGAGGTCTAGCACTTCACGCTCGAAGAGCATGAAGCCGCCGTTGATCCAGTAGGGTAATTGTGGGCGTTCGCTGAAGCCGGTGACGAGGCCGTCGTCGGTGGCTTGAACGACGCCGTATTGGAGGTTGGTTTGCACGGCCGTAATCGTAGCCATCTTCCCGTGCGCTTTGTGAAACCGGATCAGGTCGGTCAGGTTCACGTCGCTCACGTCGTCGCCGTAGGCCACAAAAAAGCGTTCGGCGCGGATGTAGCTGGCGACGCGGCTGATGCGGCTCGCTTTTTCGGTGCGCAGGCCGGTGTCTACCAGCGAAATTTCCCAAACGGGGTGGGCGGGACGGCCGTAAAACTCCACTTCCGGGCGGCTCAGGTCTGGTTTGCCCAAATGCAGGGTCATGTCGCGGGTCATGGATTCATATTCCATGAAATAGCGGCGGATCTGGTCTTGCCCGTGGCCCAGCGTGAGGATAAAGCGGTTCAGGTCGTGGGCGGAGAAGATGCGCATGACGTGCCATAAAATCGGCCGTCCGCCTACCTCTACCAGTTCTTTTTTGCGACTGGTCGAGCCGCGCATTCGCGTGCCTTCGCCGCCGCAAACGATGATTACCGGGATGTTTTCCATGATTAGGAGGGACTGGGGGCTGGGGCTTGGGGGCTGACGATGAGCGGCACGTCATTTCTAGCCCCTAATCCCTAATCCCTAGTCCCCAGCCTCCTTTTGTTCTTGTTCTACTGCGCGGCGCAAATTTAGCCCAAATGGCGGGTAGACGATGCCGGCTTCGGTGACGATGCCGGTTACGTAGCGGTGGGGTGTGACGTCGAAGGCCGGATTGCGGGCGGAAATGCCGATGGGGGCGATGGGGTGGCCGAAAACGGCCGTAACTTCCTCCGGCCCGCGCTCTTCAATCGGGATCAGGTCGCCGTTTGCCAGGTTTAGATCGATGGTGCTGGTGGGCACAACCGGATAAAACGGCACGCCGTTCTCTTTGGCGACCACCGCCAGCTTGTAGGTGCCGATTTTGTTGGCCACATCGCCGTTTGCCGCCGTGCGATCCGAGCCGACCAGGACGATATTCACCTGACCGGTGCGCATAAAATGACCGGCGGCGTTATCGGCGATGAGGTCGAAGGGGATGCCGCGCTGGTGCAGTTCCCAGGAGGTCAGGCGCGCGCCTTGCAGGCGCGGCCGGGTTTCATCGACCAGGACGTGGATGTGTTTGCCCTGCTCGTGGGCGGTGAAGATGACGCCCAGGGCCGTGCCCCAATCGACGGCGGCCAGGGCGCCGGTGTTGCAGTGATGGAGGATGGTGTCGCCGTGGCTGATCAGTTCCGCGCCGTGGGCGGCCATGCGTTTGTTCAGGGCCACGTCGTTGTCGGCGATGGTTTGGGCGGCGGTTAGCAGCGCGGCGCGGATGTCGGCGGCGGCGAGGGCGGGCTGTACGGCCGTTTGCAGCTGCCGCGCCACGGCCCAGGAGAGGTTAACGGCCGTTGGCCGCGCCGCGTTCAATACGTTGGCCGCTTCTTCCAGGTCACGCAGCAGGCCGGCCCGGTTGGCGGCCGAACTTTGCCGCGCCGCCAGAGCCATGCCAAACGCGGCCGTGGCTCCGATGGCCGGCGCGCCGCGCACCACCATGTCCGTGATGGCACGGGCGACGTCGCGGTAATCGTGGTAGGCGGCAACTTCAAACTCCCAGGGCAGTTTGCGCTGGTCGATCAGGTTCACTGTGTCTTGTTCGTAATCCCAAAATACGGTTCTCATAGGTTTTCTGCTCACCGATTTTTAGCTGATGGTCAACATGGTGGCGATGATAACACAGGCGATGTTGGCCTGCCAGACAGGCAGCCTGCCAGACGGCCGACGGCCGTTTTGACAGGTCTCATCGGCGCGGTATAGAATGAAGCAACCAGTAGATCATGTGGCATAGGGGAAGGTCTGAGATATGGACAAGAAGTTATTCAAACCCGTTAAGAATTGGCCCAATTCTCGCTGGTTAACGCCAGGTTTAGGCGTAAAACGCTGGCTGGTGCTGTTGGGATTGGGCGTGTTAATCACCGGGATGGGGTCTGTGTACCTGATTTTGGTGCTCCATCGCCTGAATTGGCTGCCGCAAATGGTGTACGATGTGCTGACTTTGCAGTTTGTGCCGGTTGCCTGGCGAATTGTGCTGCCTTTTGCCGTGGGCGGGGCTGTCATTTTGCTGGCAATTTACCGCTTGGGCCATGCGCTGGTGGCCCCGTTTCGCCAGGCGGATGAAGGCGTGGCGGAGTCGTTGTACCAGCACAGCCGGCAGGGGCGAGGGCCGTACATTGTGGCGATTGGCGGCGGGACGGGGATGCCGTCGCTGCTGCGCGGGCTGCGGGAACATACAAGGAACATTACGGCCGTTGTTACCGTGGCTGATGACGGCGGCAGCAGCGGGCGCTTGCGACGAGACCTGGGTCTGCTGCCGCCGGGCGATTTTCGCAACAACATTGCCGCCTTGTCACGCGATGAGGCGTTGATGACGCAAGTGCTGCAATACCGTTTTGGGCAGCAAGCCGTGGGCGGGCAGGTGGTGGTGGGAGAAGATGGCGGGGCGGAAAACGGCCGTTCCGACCTCCAGGGGCACGCATTCGGTAATTTGCTGCTGGCCGCGCTCACAGGCATCACCGGCAGTTTTGATGAGGCGCTGCTGGCCGCCGAACGCGTGCTGCGCCTGCGCGGGCGCGTTTTGCCATCCACCCTGGAACCCATCATTCTGGAAGCCGACGTGGAAATTGCCGGGCACATGCAGCACGTGGTCGGGGAATCGCGCATTTCGGCCGCCGGAGGCCGCATCCATCACCTGTGTTTGCAACCGGCGCAGGCGCGCGCGTACCCGCCCGTGTTGAAAGCCATTTTGCAGGCAGACCTGATTGTGATGGGTCCGGGCAGTTTATACACCAGTATTTTGCCCAATTTGCTCATTGGCGATCTGGCAAGCGCCCTGCAACATGCCCGCGCACCTAAGATTTATATATGTAATCTTGCCATTCAGCCGGGGGAGACGGATAATTACACCGTAGCTGATCATGTGGACGCAATTTTGCAGCACCTTCCCACCAATATTCTGGACATTGTCTTGGCAAATGATAACTTGAGTGTGCCACCGCAAACCGGCGGCGGCCATACGGTTTACGTTGAGCCGGTGGCTCCGGCTGGGGTGCGAATGATTACGGCGGATCTGGTGGACGAGAAACGGCCGTGGCGCCACGACAGCGACAAAGTGGCGCGCGCAATCCTGAGATTGTTGCCTTAATACGTCACACGTCACGCCAAAATTGTGACATTTTACCTACCTGGACATTCGTGTAAGCGTTACAATTAGCGAGGTTCTATCGCTAAAGAACGAAAAGGAGAATTTCGATGACAATTAAAATTGGTATTAATGGGTTTGGCCGTATCGGCCGTTTGGTTTTCCGTCGTGCTTTTCAACTCGATGGTGTAGAAATTGTAGGCATCAACGATCTGATCGATGTCGATTATATCGCCTACATGCTGAAATATGATTCAACGCATGGCAAATTTGATGGCACAGTTGAAGTCAAAGATGGCAATCTGGTCGTCAACGGCAAATCGATTCGGGTTACTGCTGAAAGAGACCCCAAAAACCTGAAGTGGAACGAGGTTGGCGCGGAATATGTCCTTGAATCGACCGGCCTTTTCCTGACCGACGAAAAAGCGCGGGCGCACATCGAAGCAGGCGCGAAGAGAGTTGTCATGTCGGCCCCTTCCAAAGACGCCACTCCCATGTTCGTGATGGGCGTTAATCACAGCACCTATGCCGGACAAGACATCGTGTCCAATGCCTCCTGCACCACCAACTGCCTGGCCCCGCTGGCAAAAGTGCTGCACGACAATTTCGGCATCAAAGATGGTCTGATGACCACTGTTCATGCAACCACCGCCACCCAAAAAACCGTTGATGCCCCCTCGTCTAAAGATTGGCGCGGCGGCCGTGGCGCGGGCCAAAACATCATCCCATCCTCAACCGGCGCGGCGAAAGCAGTCGGCAAGGTCATCCCTGAACTGAATGGCAAATTGACCGGTATGTCCTTCCGCGTCCCCACGCCCAACGTGTCGGTGGTGGATCTGACGGTGAACCTGTCTACCCCGGCGACCTACGAACAAATTAAAGCCGCCATGAAAGCCGCTTCCGAAGGCGAAATGGCCGGTATTTTGGGTTATACCGAAGACGCCGTAGTTTCGACCGATTTCCTGGGCGAGTCTTGCACGTCTGTGTTCGACGCCGGCGCGGGCATTGCCCTGACGGATACGTTTGTGAAGGTTGTGGCCTGGTATGACAACGAATGGGGTTATTCCTGCAAGTGCCTGGACCTGATCATGCACATGGCGAAATAAGTAAAATGTGATGCGTGATGCGTGATGTTGATTCGTCAGGCGTCATGGTGATGGGTGAACCGATAGGTTAGCCTGCAATTTGAGCATTTGTGAAACGTAACGTGTCCTGGTGGTGCGTTACGTTTTACTTTTTTAAAGGCTGCCCATAGAATAGGGGTCATGAGTTGGCACGGCCGTTGCCTTCGATAGTTGGGTAAAGGAACGCATTCAAACAAACTGAAACGACATGGAACTCAAAGAATTAGAAGCCCACATGCACGCTTTTGTGGCCAGCAAGGGATGGTATGCCGCCGATTCGGCCAAACCGCAAACGCCCCGGAACCTGGCGGCTTCTCTGGCCATTGAAGCGGCCGAGGTGTTGGAGCATTTTCAGTGGCGGGATGAGGCGAAAGACACGGCCGAACTGGCCGGCGAGCTGGCCGATGTCGCCTTGTATTTGCTGCAGCTGGCCAGCGTGACGGGCGTTAACCTGGAGCAGGCAATTTTAGCAAAATTGGCGTTGAACCGGACGCGGGAGTGGCCCAATCCGTGAAGATTATGGCGGTTAGCGACCGGGTGCTGGATCAGTTGTATCACAGCCATGTGCGGCAGTACGTGCCGCCTTGCGACCTGATCATTGGGTGTGGGGATTTGCCGTACTACTACCTGGATTTTCTCATTTCGGCGTTGGATTTGCCGTTGTTGTATGTGCGTGGCAATCACGACCAGGGGCCGCAGTATACGGCTGACGGCCGTGTGCTTTACGATGTGCCCGGCGGGATGGATATTCATGGGCAGACGGTGATGCACAACGGGTTGATTCTGGCCGGACTGGAAGGCTCGATGCGTTATCGGCCGCAAGCCTCGTTGATGTATACCGAACGGGAGATGCGCTGGCAGTTTTCGCAGCTTGCCCCGCGCTTGTTGATGAACCGGAGTCGATACGGCCGTTACCTGGACATTATGGTGGTGCATTCGCCGCCGTTTGGCATCCACGACCGCCCCGATTTGCCCCACACTGGCTTCAAAGTTTTTCTCACCCTCATGCGCCTGTTCAAACCGCGCTACCTGCTGCATGGCCATATCCACATCTACCGCCCCGACACCCCCCGCGAAACCCAATTCGGCGACACAACGGTCATCAACGTTTACCCCTACCGGGTTTTAGATATTTCTTAAGCCGCTATCTGTAAATGGCTGGCGGTTTTACCTGGGAATCCCCAATGACATCACATCTACAAGTTGGATTGATTGGTTATGGCATGGCCGGCGAAGTGTTTCATGCTCCGTTGATTGCCGCCACCCCCGGATTGGTTTTGCGCAGTGTGGTGGAGCGGCGCACGGATCGTGTCGCCTTGCGTTATCCAGCCGCAAAAATTGTGCGTCGCCCGGAAGCGTTGTTGGCCGATCCGCAGATTGACCTGGTGGTCATCGCTACGCCCAATACGAGCCATTTCCCGCTGGCGCAGCAGGCTTTGTTGGCCGGTAAACATGTGGTGGTGGATAAGCCGTTTACGGTGACGAGCAGCGAGGCGCAGGAGTTAATCGATCTGGCGCGGCGTGAAAACCGCGTGCTGACTGTGTTCCAAAATCGGCGTTGGGATGGTGGCTTTTTGACGGTGCGGCAAATTTTAGCGCAGGAGTTGCTGGGCCAGTTGGTGAGTTTTGAGGCAACGTTTGATCGCTTCCGGAATTATTTGAAGCCGAATGCGTGGCGGGAAGAACCGCTGCCGGGGTCGGGGATTTTGTATGATTTGGGCGCGCATTTGCTGGATCAGGCGTTGGCGCTGTTTGGGTGGCCGGAAGGGGTTACGGCCGTTCTGCACCATCAGCGCCCCCATGCCCAGGCCGACGACGCCTTCACCGTGCGGCTAGACTACCCGGGTCTGGAGGTAACATTGGCCGCCGGTATGCTGCGCCGCCAGCCGCGACCTCATTTTGCGCTGCACGGGACGCTGGGCAGCTATGTGAAATTTGGCCTGGACCCGCAGGAAGCCGCCCTGAAAGCGGGCAACATACCAGACACGCCAGGGTGGGGAATGGAACCATCAACGCAGTGGGGCAAATTAGACACGCAGTGGGATGGTTTGCACGTGCAAGGCGATGTGGAGACGCTGCCGGGGGATTATGTGGCGTTTTACAAAAATGTGGCCGGGGCGATCCTGTCTGATGCGGAATTGGCGGTAACGGCCGTGCAGGCGCGGGATGTGATTCGGCTGTTGGAAACGGCCGTGCAAAGCCACCAGCAACGGCGCACTATTTCATTCTAAAGGGGCGTATAGGTTGGAATTGTGTATGAGCACGGCCGTTTTTTCTCCTCTCCCGTTCTCATCTGCTAAAATAGGGATTGGTCAACAAAAAACGGTAACAAACATCCGCTTTCGCCAGAAAACGGATGTTTTTGTGTCATGACATCGTATATATGGGAGTTTGTTTATGGAAGATTATTTGATTCGGGTGATTGCTAAAGAAGCGGGCGTGCGCGGCCTGGCCTGCGTGACTACGAATATGGCCAACGAAGCGGCGCGGCGGCACGAGGCAGCGCCCACGGCGGCGGCTGCTCTGGCGCGAGGGCTGACCGGCGGCGCGCTGATGGGCGCAACGCTAAAAATTGGGCAGCGCATCGCCATCAAACTGGAAGGGGATGGGCCGCTGGAAAAATTGTTGGTGGAGTCGGATGCCTACGGCCGTATTCGCGGCTATGTCGGTAATCCACAGCTTGATCTGCCGCCGGTGAATGGAGGGCAAAATGTGAGCGGCGCCGTGGGCGATATTGGCTTTCTGACGGTGGTGCGCGATTTGAAATTGAAGGAGCCGGTGGAAAGCGTGGTTCCGCTGCAAACGGGCACGGTGGATGCCGACCTGACGTTTTTTCTCAACCAGTCGGAGCAGGTGTTGTCGGCGGTGGAGATTGGCGCGTTAATGGACGAGGCGGGGCAGTTGACGGCCGTCGCCGGCTTTTTATTCCAGGCGCTGCCTCCTTACGAAGAAAAAACCATTCAAGACATGATTGCGCGCATGACCGATTTGCCGCCCATCGAAAAGCTTTTACAAGAAGGCGACCAGCCGGAAGACCTGCTGGCTCTGATTTTTACGGGCATGGCGTATGAGGTGTTGGAGAAACGGCCGTTACTCTACCATTGCAATTGCAGCCAGGAACGCTCGGAACAGGCGCTGATCAACCTGGGGCGTGCCGGGCTGGAAGAGCTGTTGACGACTGAAGGTGAGGCCGTGGTCAACTGCCATTTTTGTGGCAACACATATTTGTTTGCGGCCGACGACCTGGAAATGATTTTGGCGGGAATGCCGTAAATCTGTAAATCTGTAAATTGTACGCAGCTGTTCAGATGTCTCTGACAAGACCCCAAGGGTTTGATGCCCACCTAGTCCAAATTCTCAGGAGCAAACCCTTGGGGTCTGGATAGTTCCAATTTTACACAGCTTGCAGCTCGCGGTTCACGGCAAACGGCCGTCTGGCGGCACACGCTCCATCTCGAACAGGTCGTTGATGTGGGCGTAGGTGTTGCCAGCGAGGCGGCCGATGGGCTGGAGCTTTTCGGGGAGGATACGGCCGTTTTCAATCACCTCATCACGCACGTGGATGGCCTGGACTTCGCCCAGGACCACGGCGCCGCCACCCGGACCTTCTTTTACCACCACAATTTGCTGCAATTTACATTCAAACGAAATCGGCGCTTCGGCCACACGCGGCACGCGGATGGTCTGGCTGGCTGCGGGCGTCACGCCCGCCCACTCGAATTCGTTGACGCCGGGCGGGAATTCGGTGGCGGTGAGGTTCATGGCCTCTTTGGTGGCCTCGTCGGTGATGTTGATGACAAATTCCGGCACCTGCCGGATGTTGTCCAGCGTGTCTTTCATCTTGCCGCGGGCCGATGACCAGCCGGGGCAGAAGAGCAGGGTCATGGGATCGGTGGAAACGGCCGTAAAATAGCTAAACGGCGCTAAATTCAGCTTCCCTTCAGCGTCCATCGTGCTCACCCAGGCAATCGGGCGAGGCACAATCGAACCGATAATGAGCTTGTAACGGTCGGGTATCGTGAGGTTGGTCGGATCGATAATCATTTGTTATTGCGCTCTCCTTTAGCTTTTGGGCAGCCAACTGTAAGCATAGCCCTCATCTTCCAACTTGCAAGCGGCCGTCGTCAGGCGCAGCGGCTGGAACGTGTCCACCATCACCGCCAGTTCCTCCGTGCGCTCTTTGCCGATGGAGCCTTCGTACGTGCCGGGGTGCGGCCCGTGCGGGATGCCGTTGGGGTGAATGGTCAGCGAGGCGCGTTCGATGCCTTTGCGTGACATGAAGTCGCCTTCGACGTAATAAAGCACCTCGTCGGAATCTACGTTGGAGTGGTTGTAAGGCGCGGGAATCGCCAACGGGTGGTAATCGAACAGGCGCGGCACGAAGGAGCAAACGACAAAACCTGGCCCGTCAAACGTCTGGTGGACGGGCGGCGGCTGATGGACGCGGCCGGTAATCGGCTCGAAGTCTTCGATGTTGAAGGCGAAGGGCCACAGGTGGCCGTCCCAGCCCACCACGTCCAGCGGGTGGTGGTTGTAGATGAAGCGGGTGATGACGCCGCGCGCCTTGACGCGCACTTCGAATTCGCCGCGCTCGTCGTGGGTGACCAGCTTTTCCGGTGTGCGGATGTCGCGCTCGCAGTAAGGCGAGTTTTCCAGGAATTGGCCGTAGTTGTTGAGGTAACGCTTGGGCGGGGTGACGTGGCCGTAGGATTCCACGAACAACATGCGCTGGGCCACGCCTTCATCGGGAACCAGCCGCCACATGACGCCGGTGGGGATGACCAGGTAATCGCCGGGCCGGTAGCGCAGGTCGCCGAACTGGCTTTCCAGGCGCCCGGTCCCTTCGTGGATGAAGATGATGTCGTCGCCGTGGGCGAATTTGTACCAGTAGGGCATGGTTTCGGTGGGCCGGCCGACGTAGAGGACGACGTCGTGGTTGCCCATGAGGGGGACACGGCCGTCTACGGCATTCCCTCCTTCAACCACTGGCGCAGCGCGCAGGTGGCGCGGCCGTAAAGGTCCGCTGTCTTCGTAATTGATGTGGGCGGGGAGGGCTTCCGGGATGCGGGCCACGGCCGTGGGCGGGTGCAGGTGGTACAAAATCGACTGTATCCCGGCAAAGCCATGAATACCCATCACTTCTTCGTGATAGAGACGGCCGTCTGGCTGCCGAAACTGCGTATGCCGCTTATGCGGCATCTCCCCCATTCGGTAATAGTAAGTCATATTCGTTTCCTCCAGAATGGGACGCGGAAGAACGCGGATGCAGCGGATTAGCGCGGATTTTTTGTGGGCTGATTTTTGCGTTCGTTGGAAAATGCTTTGCGCCTGAACTGAGGTTCTGGACCAAAGTTTAACAGCAGACCCACTTCGATATCCGTAGCTTTAAGATAGTTTAGAAGCTGTGCTGTATGTTGTGGGTTTATTTGGTCGGCCGCTTTCAGTTCCAAAATCACACAGTTGTCTATGACCAAATCCGCAAAATATTGTCCCATAATCAAGCCATCGTAATAAACGTCAATGGCTAACTGCTGGGTAACGTCGAAACCACGTTTGCTTAATTCATGTGCCAGGGCATTTTCGTAGATTCTCTCGAGAAAGCCGTAACCGAGCTTGTTGTAAACGTGATAAAACGCTTGCAATATCGCTCTCGTTTTGTCTTCATGTAAGAGTTTCTCTTTTTGGGGCAGGCTTTGGTTCATTGGAATCCTTCCTGTGTAGCCTTAATTGGACGCGGATAAACGCAGATACGGCGGATTTTCGCCGATATGTTGTCAAAAATCAATAGTCACCACGCACCATTGAAAATCGCGTCCAATTCTATTTTCCCAACGATTTATTAACGAACTATACCCTTCACAGAAAAATCCGCGTCCATCCGCCGCATCCGCGTTCATCCGCGTCCCATTCACCTAAAAAAGTTCTCAAACGGACCGAGCTTCACAAAAAAATCCGCGACCATCCGCCGCATCCGCGTTCATCCGCGTCCCATTCACCTAAAAAAGTTCTCAAACGGACCGAGCTTCACAAAAAAATCCGCGTCCATCCGCCGCATCCGCGTTCATCCGCGTCCCATTCTCTTATAAATTGCCTCTCAGGTCTTGTTCGCGTTCGATGGCTTCGAAGAGGGCTTTGAAGTTGCCTTTGCCAAAGCCCCGGCTGCCGTGGCGCTCGATGATTTCATAGAAGACGGTGGGGCGGTCTTCGACCGGTTTGGTGAAGATTTGCAGCAGGTAGCCTTCCTCGTCGCGGTCTACCAGCACGCCCAGGTCGGCCAGTTTGTCGATGGGTTCGTCGATGTGGCCGACGCGCTCTTCCAGGTCTTCGTAGTAGGTGTTGGGCACGCGCAGGAATTCGATGCCGTTGTCACGCAGTTGGGTAACGGCCGTTACAATATCCCCCGTCGACAGCGCCAGATGCTGCACACCCGGCCCATAGTAATAATCCAGGTACTCCTGAATTTGCGACTTCTTCTTGCCTTCGGCCGGCTCGTTGATGGGGAACTTTACCTTGCCCGTGCCGTCTTGCATCACCTTGGACATCAGCGCTGAGTATTCGGTAGAAATGTCCTCGTCGTCGAAGTGGATGAGCTGCGAGAAACCCATTGTCGTGGCGAAAAATTTCACCCAGCGGTTCATTGCGCCCAGTTCCACATTGCCCACCATGTGGTCGATGTGGGCCAGCCCGATGCCTTTGTGGGCAAATTTGCCGCCGCCATTTTCGGCTTGGGCTGCGCCGCTGCGGGCGGCGTAACCGGGCGCAAATGGGCCGTGATAGTCGCTGCGGTCGACAAACTTGATGAGCGTGTCGCCGTAAGCGCGGATGGCGCTGCAGCGGTAGACGCCGTGTTGGTCTTCAACGGCCGTTGGCGCAATTACCCCCGTCGCGCCGCGTTTGGTCGCCTCCTGGTAAGCGCGGGCGGCGTCCGGCACACCCATGGCGATGATGCCTACGCCGTCGCCATGCAGGTGGGCGTGCCGGGCGATGGGGTGGTCGGGGCCGAGCGCGGCCGTGAGCACCAGGCGAATGGCGCCCTGCTCCAGCACGTAGGAGGCCGTTTCGCGGCTGCCCGTTTCCAGGCCGCTGTAGGCGGTGTGGGCAAAGCCGAAGCCGGTGCGATAAAAGTGCGCCGCCTGCCGGGCATTGCCCACATAAAACTCTACGTGGTCCATTCCTTTAATCGGCATGAAATCTTCAGACATGACTTGTTCTCCTTGAACTATTTGGTTTTTGCGGGTTTGTTTGGTTTGATGCGGGGTGGGGTGTGGCATTTGTGATGCGTGATGCGTGATAATCGGTCTTCACGCATCACGCATCATTCTCGATTGATCACTTGAGCCAGACGGGTGATGCCTTCTTCGATGCGGTCCGGGGTGCAGTTGGAGAAGTTGAGGCGCAGGCAGTTGGGCGCGGAGTGGCCGGGGATGGTGAAGGCGGCGCCGGGGATAAAGGCGACCTGGGCTTCGGTTACGGCCGTTTCCAACATTTCCTTCGTATCCACCCCTTCACTCAATTCCACCCACACAAACATGCCGCCCGATGGCACGGTCCAGCGAGCATCCGTGGGGAAATGGCGGTAGAGGGCTTGCAGCATGGTGTCCCGGCGACGGCCGTATTCATCCCGCAGCATCTCCAGGTGAGCGGGTAGATGTCCGGCGTCCAGATAGGCGGCCACCGCGCGTTGTGTCAGCGCCGACGATTCCAAATCGTTGGCTTCTTTGATCACCGTCAGTTTGGCCAGCAGCGGTTCAGGGGCAATCATCCAGCCCAGGCGCAGCGCTGGGGCCAGAATTTTGGAAAACGAACCGAGATAAAAGATCCATTCATCGTCGAAGGCGCGCAACGGCCGTTCCAGGTGGCAATCGTAGTGCAGGAAGCCGTAGGGGTCGTCTTCGATGATGGGCAAGCCATAGGCGCGGGCCAGGGAAACCAGCCGCTGCCGCTTACCGGGGCTGATGCTGACGCCGAGTGGGTTGTGGGCGTCGGGGATGACGTACAAAAAGGCCGGGCGCGCGCCGTCTGCCAGGTGCTGCTCAATCGTATCCACGTCAATGCCGGTTTCCAGGTCGGTGGGCACGGGCAGAATGTGGGGGCGATAGGGGGCGACGGTTTGCTGGATGCCGGGATAGACGATTTCTTCCAGCAGCACCTCGCCGCCGGGGTTCAGGAACAGCCGGGTGAGGATGTCCAGCCCTTGCTGTGCGCCGGTGGTCAGGAAAACCTGCTCCGGCGTGACCTTTACGCCGCGTTCGGCCATCAAACCGACAATGTGAACCTTCAGCGCTTCGAGCGGCGGGCCATATTGCAGCGCTTTTGCGTCGGCGGTCAGGACGTGCTGCAAGGCGGCGGCGTAATCGGCTGCCGGGAAGAGGGCGGGGTCGGGCAGGCCGCCGGCGAACGACAAAATGCCGGGGCGGGCGGTGATGGCGATCATCTGCCGCAGCACGGAGCGGCTCATGGTGTGGGTCCAGTGGGCCAGGACCATTTCGTGGGAGGGAGCGGGAAGAATCATTTTTGTCAATTGCTATTGGTCAATGGTTAATTGCCAATGGTTCTGTGCCGCGCTTTTGGCGTTGGCAATTGACCATTGAAAATTGACCATTGGCTATGTTATAGGGGCACGGCCGTTGTCGTTTTAATTTCGCTCAGGACGAGGCTGGTGTGGATTTTGTCCATGCCGGGCACAGGGGTCAGGGTTTCCAGGATGAATTGTTCCAGATGTTTGCGGTTGTGGACGATGACTTTAAGCAGGTAATCGGATTCGCCGGTGAGGTGATAGCCTTCCAACACTTCGGGCATTTCTTTGACAGCCTGGCGGAAAGCGGCTACGGCCGTTGGGTCATGACGCGCCAGGGTCACCTGCACAATGCACATCATGTCATACCCGACGGCTTCGTGGTTGACCAGGGTGACATATTTGTCAATCACGCCCGATTCTTCCAACTTGCGGATGCGCTTTTGCAAGCCGGGCGGGGAAAGTTCCACCCGCCGCGCCAGCTCCGCGTTGCTGATGCGCGCATCCTCTTGTAAATAGGTCAGCAATACACGGTCGATTTCATCCAAGGATCCATTCATTCGTTTACTCTCCCTGAGTTGGGATAATGAACAAATTGTAATGAAATGGTAAATAAAAAGCAATGAATTTGCTGATGGGGTTAATAAATTGATTGATTTGAGGCCCAAAGGGTTTTGGCCCACAAAACCCTTTGGGCCTGGCGCTCAGGCCGCAGGGGGGATGACGCGCATGGGCCATTTGCCCTGTTTGCTGTGCAGATAAATGGCTCGATGGCGGGCGAAATCAGCGTCGAGGGTCGAAAGAGGAGCCAGTACGCCATCGTCCAAAACCACATCCGGATCGATGGCCCGCAATTTGGTGCTGACGAGGAAGGTGGGGTTTTCTTCGTCCCAGGCAAAGCCGGTGGCCGGGTGGACCAGGCGCAGCGTGGTTTGTAATTGGGTGTCTGGGTGGGCGTGGAGTTTGGCCCACATGGGCTGGTCGATGCCCCAAATGTCGGTTTCGCTGATGGCTCCGATGGCCAGCCCGCGCCGGATGGCCTGGGCAGTGAGTTCGTACAGGCCAACTTCGCGGAAGTTGGCCCAACTGGCGTCGTCGGCGGCGATGAAGGTGTAGCCGAGCCATTGGGCAGCTTCCAGGGTATTGGCGGCGATACGGCCGTTTCCCACCACCAGATGATCGAGCGCTGTTTGGATCTGCACGGCCGTGGCCAGCCCTAACCCGCGCGCATCACGCAGAAAATAATCCAGCCGGTCGGCGCACAGCCGCGGCGACGGCTGCTCCAGCAGCGGAAAATCTTCCTCGCGCAAAAAGTCTTGCCAGTCGTAGCCATATCGGGCCAGGATGCCCGGCACATCGGTTTGCGCCAGAAATTCTTCTTTCTTTTCGTCGTGGTAGCTCTGGCTGTCGTGGCCGTCGAAGACGTAGTCGATGACGTGACTGAAGGCGGTGTGGCTGGCGTCGTGCAGCAGCGCGGCGATTTGCTCGGCCAGCGAGCCATTCAGGCGGCGCACCAGCAGCATCGCGCCCACAGAATGATCAAAGCGCGTGACCGGCTCGGTGATGCCAATGAGGGCGCTGACGCCGTGTTGCAGCACGCCTTGCAGGCGGCGCATGGTCCCAGAAGCCAGTAAATCCAGCAAAACCGGCTCTTCAATTGTGATGAGACCGTAAATGTTGTCGTAATAATCCATATTTTTTCTTGTATCGTGTCTCCTTCTGGTATCATTAGGCAAGAAAGCATCCGGCCCAATCGACTATCATAACCCGTTTGCCGGGCGAGCGAAACCATCACTTATGAAAAAATATGCCTTCCTGTTTCTATTTTTACTGAGCGGTTTGATTGGCTGCCAGAGCGGTGAAAAACCGACGCCGACACCATTTCCGACTGCGCCTGCTCTGGGCACGATGCCGGTTGCGCCGGTTGGCGCGAAGGGTCTCCCGGTCGGTCTGGCTGATTTGTTGGCCAACCCGGAATTTTTTGAGGGGACGTTGGTTGAGGTGACGGGGGTGTACGGCCGTCAACCCCGTTTGGTGTGTGGTCAGGACCCGCACCCTTCGCCGGCCACCTGGACGCTGCAAGACGGCGAGTCGCTGCTCCAGGCCGGCGGGTTCGACGATCCGTTGTATGAATTGTTCCCGGTGGGCCTGACGATGACGGTGTTGGGCAAGGTGGTCCATTGGCAGGGGCCAGTGGGCTGCGGCAAACAGGCCGTGCCGAAAGATTTCTGGTATCTGGACGTGACGCACCTCATCAATCCCAGCCAGCTTGCGCGGGTAACATTGACGCCCTTTTTGGGAGAAGAACCGGCCGTAGAGCCAACGCCACCGGAAGCGCCAATTCAGGAAATTGGACCACCGATTGTTGCGCCAACGGCCGTTTCCGCTGCCCCAACCATCGTCATTCCCACTGACTTTGCCGTACCGGTTTTGCCATCGGTTACGAGTTCTAACGAATTCACGGGCACGCTCGTCACGACCACGCCCATCAACCAGACAACCGTGACGCCCATCGTTATCACGACCGGCGCCACCATTGGCGCAACGCCATCGCTGGCGGTGAGCCTTACCCCCTCGCTGACGCCGCGCCCCGGCACAACCTCCACGCCTACTGCCACTGTTCCGCCAAACAGCACCGCCACCACAGCCCCCAAACCCACGATTGTGGATCGCGGCAGCATGAACTACTACGACGCCTTCTCTGATAAATTTGGCGCCAATGAAGCCCACAACTGGACCGTGTTCCTGGAGGCGGGGCTGCCGATTACCGTCAGTGTTGTGGCCGAACCGGAAATCGATCTGGGGCTGCGGATGCTATCGCCGGCCGGTGCGGTGCTGGTGGACCGGAATCAGGTTCCTGCCGGTCAGGTGGAATCGCTCAGGTTAGATGTGACGGCAGATGACGATTACGTGATACAGGTGTATACCCTCGGCGGGCAGAGCGGCCGTTATTACATTTCTTTGTGGAACGAAACCGGCGATTATCGGCCGATGGGGACGCTGCAATCTGGCGTGGCGCGCAGCGGCACGGTGAATGATGTCACTACGCACGTTTGGTTCTTTAAAGCCGAGGCGGGACAGACGATCAACGTGCAAACCACATCTGCTTCCGGCAGCGATTTGCTGCTGCTTTTGCTCAATCCAAACGATGAACTGTTGACGTACCAATCGAAGACGATTTCCAATTTCCGCCTGGAGGATTCTGGCTGGTTTGCTCTGGAAGTGGAGGAGTATTTACTGACGTTGAATACTTATCAACTGACGATGACGTTGCAGTAAACGGCCGTCTCTCTCTTCCTGCTCATGCCTGTTAACGCTTCTCATAGATTCCTGTGGTATGCTGCGCCGTCATGGAACCCGTACACATTCTCCTGGTAGGTGATGATCCCCTGGCCCGCATGGGCCTGGCCATGCTGCTTGGCGGCCAGCCAGATTGCCTTGTGGTTGGGCAGGTAGGCAGCTCCGTTTTTGCCGACGATTTTGGCGACCTGGAAGATCTGCCAGATGTGGTGGTTTGGGATGTGGGCTGGGCGGCGGCCGATGGCCTGCCGGTGTGGGAGGCGATTCCTGTGCCAGTGGTGGCTCTGGTAGCCGACGAAGGGCAAACGGCCGTTCTCTGGTCGGCGGGTGTGCGGGCGCTCCTGCGGCGGGAAATGGATTTAGACCGGCTGTGGACGGCCGTGCAGGCTGCCGTGCATGGTCTGATTGTGTTGGACCCGGAACTGAGCGCCGGATTGATAACGGCCGTCTCTCCCATCACCCACCCGGCCGACGACCTGACACCCCGCGAACTGGAAGTTTTGCAGCATCTGGCCAAAGGGCTGACCAACAAAGCCATCGCCCAACGATTGTCTGTCAGCGAACATACCATCAAATTCCACGTCAACGCCCTCATGGGCAAACTCGGGGCGCAGTCGCGTACTGAGGCGGTTGTTCTGGCTACTCGCCAGGGCCTCATCGTGCTTTAGCCCGCTCATTTTTTTCTTTTCCTACCCATTCTTCCAGGTTCTGCCCCATCAAACAGGCGATGCGCACGGCCGTTAGCCTCGATATGCTTGGTACTAATTAGAAAGACCCCAAGGGTTTTTAAAAACCCTTGGGGTCTTGCGAGAACCTAACATTCTCAGGAGAAAAACAAATGGCAAACGTATTAGCTGAATTATCCGACACCCTGGCCAACACCGTCGCCGCCGCCGGGGCGAGCGTGGTGCGCGTTGAAGGTCGGCGGCGCATTCCGGCCACAGGCATCGTCTGGTCGGCTGATGGGTTGATTGTTACCGCCCACCATGTCGTCGCGCAGGATGAGAATATCCAGGTGGGGCTGCCCGACGGCCGTGTCGTGGCCGCCACCCTGGTCGGACGCGATCCGTCTACCGATACGGCCGTGCTGCGCGCCGCCGCCGCCGACCTGACCCCGATCACCGAAAGCAACAAACAGGAATTGGGCGTGGGCAACCTGGTGCTGGCGCTCGGCCGTCCGGGTAAAACCGTGCAGGCCACATTGGGCATTGTCTCTGCTCTGGGCGATGGTTGGCGCACGCGCATGGGCGGCCAGATCGACCGTTACCTGCAAACCGACGTGGTGATGTACCCTGGCTTTTCCGGCGGGCCGCTGGTGGACGCGCACGGCCGTCTGGCTGGCATGAACACCTCGGCGCTGATGGGCGGCGTGAGTCTGGCTATTCCCACGTCCACGTTGGCGCGAGTGGCCGATGCTTTGGTGGCTGACGGCCGTATGAAACGCGGTTATCTCGGCGTTAGCACACAGCGCGTCAAGCTGCCCACCGAACTGCGCGAACAATTGGGCCAGAAAACCGGCCTGCTCATCGTCTCCGCCGAACCCAACAGCCCGGCGTCGGCTGCCGGCTTAACTCTGGGCGATACGATTGTGACCCTGGATGGCGAAAAAGTGCGCGACCATGATGATTTGTTGGCCTTGTTGAGCGGCGATCGCGTGGGAACGGCCGTGCCGGTTGGCGTTGTGCGCGGCGGGCAGGTGCAGCCAATGCAGGTGACAATCGGCGAGCGGGAGTGAGCAGGGTTTTCTTTGTGTGTGATGCGTGAGGCTTAGACCAGCGTTAACGCATCACACATTACTATCGCCCCGACAACCAATTGCTGCCACTGAAGCGCTGCTCTGTCCAGGGGTCGGCTTCGTTGTGGTAGCCGGCGTTTTCCCAAAAGCCTGGCTTATCGCTGGCGCGAAATTCCAGCCCGCGCAGCCATTTGCCGCCCTTCCAAAAATAGGCTGTTTTGGGTTCGCTGCGGTCGGCAAAGCTGCCAACCACCCCGCGCAGCGGATAGCCATGGTCGGGCGTCAGCGGCTGGCCATCAAAATGCGTCGCCAGGAGAAAATTGTCTTGCAGCACCAAATCTAGCGGCGTATTGGTGGTGTAATTAAATTCGCAGTGCTGCACCACGTACTTAGCCTCGGGCTTGAGCTTGATAACTCCTTCGTCAATTAAGGTTTTGATGGAAACGCCTTCCCAGGTGGTGTCATATTTCGACCAGCGGGTGACGCAATGAATGTCCATCAACACTTTGGTGCGCGGTAATTGGTTGAAGGCTTCCCAAGACCACAATTTGTCTTCTTCTACCTCGCCGAATACCCGAAAATTCCAGGTAGTCAGATTGACTTTAGGTACGGGTCCGTAGTGGAGCACCGGAAATTTTTGGGTGAGCGATTGGCCGGGTGGCAGCCGGTTCATGCTGCGCACAGAATCTTCAGCTTCGCGTCTGCCAAATGGGTTTTTCATGTTTGTCTCCTCGATTGCGGGATTTTATGCCTATGATTGGAGTGAGTGTAAGCCAAATTTCTTACACAAGCGTTACGCCCGCTTAAACATTGGATGAAAGCAAAACTATTCTGGTCACTTTCCCAGGTTCCACCGTGTATTTGCAAGTTTTGCCCTACCAGCCAACGGCCGTGCCGTCATTCCTCGGTTCACTGCCGCCAATAAGGACGCCGGTGTCCAAATCGCGCACAATCACCTGCCCGCCGCCATAATGAAACGGCGTTTCGCCGGGATAGAGTTGATGGCCGCGCCGCTGCAAATCGGCGCGGATGGGGTCGGGAACGGCCGTTTCCAGGCCAAATTCCAGCCCATGCAGCCAGTTAAAACGCGGCGCATCCAGCGCCGTTTGCGGGTCCATGCCAAATTCCACCAGATTAAGGCCTACCTGCAAATGGCCCTGCGGCTGCATAAAGCCGCCCATCACGCCAAAACTGCTCCACGCCTGGCCGTTTTTGGTGATAAAGCCGGGGATGATGGTGTGATACGGCCGTTTCCCCGGCGCGGCTTCATTCGGATGCCCAGGGTCCAGGCTGAAATTCGCCCCCCGGTTTTGCAGCTGCACGCCTGTCGTGCCCGCCGTCAGGCCGCTGCCGAAGCCCATGTAAAGGCTTTGAATCCAGCTCACCATATTCCCCTCACCATCGGCTGCCGTCAGATAAACAGTGTCGCCATGGCGCGGCGGGTTGCCCGCCAGCGGTGGCCGCGCGCGGTCTGGGTTGATCAGACTGCGCCGTTTTTGCGCGTAGACATCAGACAGCAAGCCTTCCAGCGGCACATCCGCCTGGCGCGGGTCGGCAATGTAGGCGTGCGCGTCGGCGAAGGCCAGTTTGATGGCTTCCATCAGGACGTGGTAATAGTCGGCCGAGCCGTAGCCCAGCGCTGGCAAATCGAACCCTTTGACGATATTGAGTGCCAGCAGCGCCGTTAGCCCCTGGCCGTTTGGGGGAATTTCGTGAAAGGCGAAGCCATCGCCATAACTGGTTTGGATGGGATTTACCCACTCTGGCTGGTAGGCGGCCAGATCATCTTGGGTCAGGACGCCGCCCGCTGCCTGTACACAACTGGCAATCTGGCGACCGATGTCTCCCAGATAATAGGCGTCGGGGCCATTTTGGGCGATGGCGCGCAAGGTGTGGGCAAACTCGGGATTTTGGAAGCGCGCGGTGGGTTGGGGGGCACGGCCGTTTGGCAGCCAGACACGCCGCGAATCAGGGTGAGCGCTTAATTTTTCTGTGGAAGCTTCCCAGGCGCGCGCGATGCGCTGGCTGACCGGGAAACCTTGTTGCGCATATTGGATGGGGCGCTGCAAAAGGGTATCCAAGCCCATCGTGCCGAATCGTGCCAGAGCAGCCTGCCACCCGCGCAAACTACCGGGCACCGTCACGGTAAGCGCGCCGGTCTGGGGCATCTGATCGTAGCCTTGCGCGCGCACAAAATCGGCCGACAGCCCCTGTGGCCCGGGACCGCTGGCATTGAGGCCATAGAGCTGACGATCTTTGGCCGACCAGATGAGCGCGAACGCGTCGCCGCCAATGCCGGTGGATGAGGGTTCTACGACGCAGAGGGTAGCCACGGTTGCGATGGCCGCGTCCAGGGCATTGCCCCCGGCTTTCAGGATATCGAGTCCGGCCTGGGCGGCCAGGGGCTGGCTGGTAGCCACCAGTCCGTTGGCGGCGATGATGTTGGAGCGCCGGCTGGGGAAAGAAAACGATTCAAAATTCATGGAAGGTTGTCCTTTGTGTGGGATAAAAGCGGCCAACTAGTTGACGTAAAATTTTTCTTGACATCGAACACCTGTTCGTCTATAATAACAGAACAAATGAGCGATTGTCGGCCACGTTGAGTTATTTTGAATGGTGAACGGCCGTCTGTCAAGGAGTCATTGACATGAGCAAAAAGCCTTTATCCAAAAGACAGCAAAATATTCTCCAATTTATTTGGGAATATCGAGAGGAACATTTCCGTCCACCAACGATTCGTGAGATCGGTTCGGCTGTGGGGATTAGTTCCACCTCGGTTGTCAATTACAATCTCACAAAACTCGAAGAACGGGGCTACTTAAGCCGTGATGCAGAAGTATCGCGGGGAATTAGTTTTACCGATAAGGCCCAAAAATTTTTGGGGATCATGACCGAAAAGGCGACAGAAGCCAAAGCGATTGTGGTGGAGAGCGTCAGCAATCTGGTGAAAATCCCTCTGGTTGGCAACATCGTGGCCGGTTCGCCCATCGAAGTAGGCAACGATGGCTTCGCCGTTTATGACGAAGAAGACGCCATCGAAGTAAGCACCACCATGCTCAAAGGTCGTGTAGACGATTTGTTTGCGCTGCGGGTCAATGGGGAATCCATGATCGACGCCATGGTGAATGACGGCGACATCGTGATTATGCGGAAGCAAGAGACGGCCAAGAATGGCGACATGGTGGCCGTATGGTTAGCCGGCGACACGACGACTTTAAAGTATTTCTTCTATGATGGCGACCGTATCCGGCTGCAGCCCGCCAATCCGACGATGGACCCGATATTTGTTAACCCCAAGGATGTGCAGGTGCAAGGGAAAGTTATGATGGTGATGCGCCAGACGGCATAATGGGGAGCTGAACAGACCAGCGAGAGGACGGCCGTTTTATTGCCGTCCTTCTTTTTTATGCGCAATTAAGAACTATTGTTCTATATCTTATGACAACACCAAGAGAAAGACGACAAATGCTGCAAAAACAGCGCTTGCAGCATCGCATAGAAATTCAATCCAGGCAGATTGAGCGCGTATTTGCCCGGCACGAGATGTCTGCGGAGGTTACTGGCGGCGTTGTGGGGCCACGGGCGTATCGGTATGAGTTGCAGGCTATGTTAACGACCGGTTGGGACCGCCTGCGCGATGCGGCTGGTGATTTGAGAATGGCGTTGGGTGTGCCGGATGTAGCGATTCGGCGGGCGGACGGCCGTTGGCAGTTAGATGTGGCTTTTAAAGAAGAACCACCTGTGGCGCTGCTGGACGTGTTGGCGATGACGCCGCATATCAAGCCGTTGACGGCCGTGTTGGGATTGTCGGAAGACGGCCGTCCGGTGTTGGTGCAATTCGATTCCAAGGGGATGACACATATGATGGTCTCCGGTATGCCCGGCGCAGGGAAAACCAGTTTAATTCGCGCCATTGCCCTATCTTTAGCGTTAACCAACCGCCAGTCCAACGTACAATTGTTGATCATCGACCCGCAAATTACGGCAAGCGCCCCCGCCTACACCGAACTTGAACCCCTAAACTTTTTACCCCACATGCTAACATCAGTAATTTATGATGTTGAAACGGCCGCCGACGCCCTGAATTTTTTGGTGAACGAGATGGCTTACCGCGAAGAAAATGGGGCGGCTGTGCCCAACGTGGTGGTGATCATCGACCAGGCGGCGGCGCTTATCGAAGCAGGTGGAGCGCCCATCGGCGATGCCATTACGCAGCTTGTGCAGCATGGGGAAATGGTCGGCATTCATCTGGTCCTCTCCACGGACCAGCCTGGCGCAGAGGCCATCGATACGATCTTACGGGCCAATTTGCCGGTGCGGGTGGTGGGGAAGGCGGCGGATAAACAGGCGGCGCGGGATGCGGCCGGTCGGGATGGAACGGGCGCGGAAAATTTATACGGCCGTGGCGATTTTGTGGCTGTCGCTAATGGGAATTTGGTCAATTTTCAGGCGGCGTATGTAGGCAATGAGGATCTGCATATGAGTGTGAGTCAGTTGCAGCGGCCGCCGATGCCCACGTTGATGGCCCATCCATACCTGATTCGACCGCATCTGGATGAGGTGTCTGTGGAAGAAATTGCGGATGACGGGGCGAATGTGTTGTTTTTTGATGGAAACGGCCGTTTGTGGCCGTCAGCGAGGGAATGAATGGACATTGGCATGTTGTGGCTAGACAGCGATAGACAGCGGTCGTTGGATGAAAAGGTGAATCGCGCAGCAGAGTATTATCGCGAGAAATACGGCCGTTTCCCGGATTTATGTCTGGTAAACAATCAATCACTCAGCGAGAAGAAAACGGTAGGACAAATCGAAGTAGAGCCGGCGCGCACAGTTTTGCCTAACCATTTTTGGTTGGGTTTTAAGTCTTAAGCCATTGGGGAAGCTTGTTTGGGGGATGTGGGGAACGGCCGTTACCCGGCTGGTTGTAACAAAATAGACCGATTTCCGCCCTCAATGAGGGTCATTTCGGCGTTAAATGTCTGACCGCTCGCGGTTACCAATTTTTGCGCGATTTGTCTGGCCGCCCCTTGTGGTTGCTCAATAAAGGCCAACAGGTCGCCCTCTAAAATATCCTGAATGGGTTGGCCAATCGGGTTTTCACCAGACACAAATCCCAGACGTTTACGCGCAGATGAATTTGTTAGCAGCAGGCGATTATTTTCGTCAATAACCAGAATTGGGTTATCCGTCAGGTCCATAACGGCGCTGAGGGTGTTTTTCTCCCGTTCAATTTCGCTGTAGATGTTCGCATTGTTAATGGCGATGGTGGCATATCCGCCGAGCGCTGAAAGGGCACGCGTGTCGTTGCTGTCGAAGGAGGTTTCCTTCAGACGATTGGTGACCCCCAAGACGCCGATGGGTTTGTTTTGCAAAATTAGGGGAACGTAAATGAGCGATTTTACCAGGAGGGCGGTGTGGGTGCGTTTCCACTGGGAGTCATTGCCGATGGCGATGGCTCTTTTTGTTTGGAGGACTTTACCGGCCAGGCTGTCGGAGACGCGTTTACGCATGGATTGGGCTTTGGAGTCGAGGTTTTTGGACGCGCGAATGTATAACTCACCCTGGTCTTCATCCAGCAGCATCAGCGAGCCTTCTTCCGCCCCAACAACGTAGACGGCCGCTTCGACCACGCGGTGCAGCACTTCTTCTAAATCTAACGAGGAAGCGACGGATTTGCCCACGCCATATAAGACGTTGAGTTCCTGGGCGCGGCGCTGCAACTGGGAGTTGCTCTCCATGAGCTGCTGCACGAGTTGATCCCGTTCGCGGGCTAAACGACTTTCGCGCAGCGCTTTGTCCACGGATTCGCTGATTTCATCGGCGTCGAAGGGTTTTATGACATAGTCACGAATGCCTAAGCGGAAGGCGGCTACGGCCGTTTCTTCCGAGCCGTGGGCCGTGGCCAGAATTGCCGGGATTTCAATTCCGCGTTCTTTCAATTTTTCCAACACTTCAAGGCCGGTGAGTCTGGGCATCTGCTGATCGACAATCATCAGATTTGGCTCTTTGGCGATGGCCATTTCCAAACCCATGAGGCCGTTGGAAGCTGTGAGAACTTCAAACCCTTTTGGCCTGAGTATATATTCGCTCAAAAATTCGCGAATCTCTTCGGAATCATCAATCACCAGTACGCGTTCGTACATGTTGAGCCTTTCCTTAAGCAATGCAGCACTAGAGCTTGTTTTACCTAGTTTACTACTCGTAACTGGACATGGCAAATGTCCGATTTTAGCGCCTGAATATTTGCCTGCAAAGTGGGCATAGGATAGCATGACAAGGTTATGATAAGACGAGTCATTTGGTGGGTAATGGGCGGGAACGGCCGTCATGTCCTGGGTGCGAGCCTGATTATTTTGCTGCTGGCAGGTTGTGACACCCCGCCGGTTGTGGATGTGGTGGTTACGGAAGTGGTAACCGTTGAAGGTTTTGAAGAAGTTGTTACCAGAGTGGTGGCGCAAACGGTAACGCCAACGCCGGTACTGATTACGCAGCGGCGGCCGGTTATTTTGGATGTGGGGATGCAAGGCGCTTTTCCTAATATCGACCCACAGAAGACGGCGGAGGATAACGGCGCCACGGTGATCGAAAATTTATTTGTCGGGCTGACAAATTTTAACCATGCCACCGATATTGTTGAGCCGGAATTAGCCAAGGGGTGGGAGGTTAGCCGCGACGGCCGTGTCTGGACCTTTTATTTGCGTGATGATGTGTATTGGCTGCGCCCACCGGCGGCCAGTTCGCTGGCCGAAGATCCGCTGGAGCCTGATAAAATCCGTCCGGTGGTGGCAGGTGATGTGGTAACGGCCGTACACCGCGTCTGCCAATCCGCCACAAAAACCCCGGAAGCCTTCATCTTATTCCTCATCACCGGCTGTGAACAAGTTCATCGCTTGAGCGACGTTTCCCCAGGCGACCTGGACGCGATTGGCGTCAAAGCCATCGACGATTACACCGTTCAATTTTCGCTTACCAAACCGGCCGGGTATTTTCTAACCATCACCAGTCTCAACCTGCTCAAACCGGTTCCCGGCGAACTAATCGAAGAATTTGAGGATGAATGGCAGCTGCCGGAAAATATGTACACCAGCGGCCCTTATTTGCTCACAACCGGTGATCTGTCTGAAAAACGGACCATTTTGCAGCGCAATGTCCAATGGCCTTTGCCGCGCGGTGGAAACGCGGAAATGGTCAACATCTACTTTTTTGACGATGACGCCGGTATGTACGAACTCTGGCAAGACAAGCAGTTGGATATTGCCCCCCTGCCGCCCGATTACCGGGAAGATTTTTTGTTGGAATTTATGCCGCGCGCCCGCATGGTGACTGATCAAACCGTGTTTTATATCAGCTTCAACTTTAACAGCGGCGTATTCCGCGAACCGAACTTGCGCCGGGCCTTCAGTGCGGCCATCGATCACGAAGCCTTGGCGGAGGAATTGTATGGCGGTCGGGCCGAGGCGATGCGTCATTTGGGGCCGCCTGGCGTTGTGGGCGCGCCACCTGTCAACAGTGTGGGAATTGGCTACAACCCGGATTATGCGCGGCAGCAGTTGGCTGAAAGCGCTTACAGTAGTTGCCGTTTGATGCCGCCGATTGTGTTTGTCGTCAGCACGCTGGATGTATCGCTGCGGCAGGCGGAATTGATCCGCGAAATGTGGGTGAAAGAGCTGGATTGTACCGAAGAGCAAATTATTTTAGAGCAAGTACAGTTTGGCACGCTGTTGGCGAATACACGCGCTGGGGCGGGCGAAGCACGACCAGATATTTGGGAATTAGGCTGGTCGTCTTATTATCCGGATCAAAACAATTGGCTGAATGAGCTGCTGCATTGTTCAGACAGCGAGAATCGCGCGGAACGGCCGTGTACCCAATTTGATGATCTGATGCGTCAGGCGTCGCAGTCCACCGATTTGCAAGAACGGATAGACCTTTATCGCCAGGTGGAGAATGGCTTTTTTGGCGAAGGCGGCGAAGCGCCGATGGTGCCGCTTTATGTGCGCGGGTTTTATATGATGCAGCAGTCTTGGCTGACATTTACGCCGGCGCACTTTGGGGGTGAGCAGTACGATACATATGTGATTGATGAGGAGTTGAAGCGTCTGGAGCGCAGCCGATAATGGATGAGATGGCTTTGGCGGCGCAGGCGGCGGCAATGGGGCTGCCTTTGTCGGCTGTGCAGCGGGCGCAGTTCGAGGCGTATTTGGCGCTGTTGTTGGAGTGGAATGCGCGGTTGAATTTAACGGCCGTACGCCAACCCAACGATATTCGCCAGCGCCATTTTTTCGATTCTTTGACTTGCGCGCTGGTGACGGGGGATTTAAACGGCCGTGCGCTCATCGACGTAGGCACTGGCGCAGGTTTTCCTGGCCTGCCGCTAAAAATCTTGTACCCCGAATTGCGCCTTATTCTGGCGGAAAGCGTGGCCAAAAAAACAGATTTCCTGCTGGTTGTGGCGGTGGAATTGGGGTTCGATGATGTGGTTATTTTAGCGGAGCGAGCAGAGGTTTTGGGCCAATCTGCGGTGCATCGGGCGCGTTATGATTGGGCGGTAGCGCGGGGCGTGGCGGAAATGCGGGTGCTGCTGGAATATTTGCTGCCGCTGTGCCGGGTGGGTGGCCAGACGTTAGCGCAAAAAGGGGGGAATGCGGCCCAGGAAACGGCCGTTGCCGCTCAAGCGATCACGATCTTGGGCGGTGGCAGTCCGCAGATTACCCTGGCGCCTTCGCCGCCCGAGCAGCCCCATTATCTGGTTGTGGTGCCCAAGGTGAAAACGACTCCGGCGGCTTATCCGCGCCGGCCAGGAATGGCGGGGAAACGGCCGTTATAACCCGACCACCACAATCCAAATCGGCCGCATACCCAAGATTGAAGCCTGGCGCCTAAACCACTATCCGCTCTCCAATCCCTCTTTACCTGAATCCCCCACTTGCGTTAAGGCACGAGAATTGAATAATTTACACATTTAGATTGGACCCATCTCAAAAGATTGGGCCAATCTTACGCATGTTATTTAATTTTCAAGCCTAATCGTCCATCGGCGAGCGATCCACCGTTGTACGGTAGAGCGTTTGTGGCGGCGAAATGCCTTTTAGCGCAACCGGGCCGATTCTCTCAAACGGAATGTTCTCCAGAAAATCTGGCGCTTTATCCTGCAAAGCCTGGTAAACCACCTGCGAAATAATAATCTGACCATCCTCAGCCAGGTCTACCAACCGATGCGCCGTGTTCATCGGTTCCCCCACCATCCGAAAACTCATCCGCGATTCAGCCCCCACGTTCCCCAACACCACATCGCCCAAATCCACGCCGATGCCCAACCCAAGTTCGGTCCCCGCCTCCTCATACCAGCCGCGACGGAGCATATTAAACTCGCGCTGCATCGTCAGAGCCGTCTGCAAAGCCCGAAATGGTGCGTCTGGCTGGTCAAATGGAGCGTTAAAACCCACCAAAATTTCATCACCCGTCATCTCAAAGACGGTGCCATCATATTCCAGGGCAATATCCATCATTTGCGTAAAAAATTCATTTAACTGGTTGATGGCTTTATTAGGTTCTATTTTCATGATCATGCCGCTGGTCCAATTGCGCAGATCCGCAAACATAACAACCGCTCGTCGGCGTTCGCGCCGCGATAACAGCCCGGGTTCGTAAGACATCACGTGTTCCACCAGGCGCTGCCCCATGTAGCGTGAGAACGTTTCCTTGAGCAGTAGTTGTTCGCGCCGTTCTTCGGCCAGGCGCATCTCTTCGATTTTCTTGAATTCGGTCACGTCTTGAATAACGGCCGCGTACCCCACTTCCTGTATCGGAGAAATGCTGGCGTAGAGGGTTTTGCCGTTTTCCAGATGCACTTCTTCTGGAGCCACACGGCCGGAAGCGTTATGGAAAATTGGCAAGAGCATCTTTAATTCCGGCACATCACGGATAGATTTGTTGGTTACTTCCTGCGCTTCTACGCCAAAAAGCAGCTCGGCGGCCGAGTTGATGCGCGAAATGTGCCATTTTTCGTCGGTAGTGATGATGGCATCGGTGGATTGGGTGAGGATTGCGCCGAGTTTGCGTCGTTCTTCGCTGATTTCGGTGAAGTAGTTGGCGTTTTCCAGCGCCGAAGCGACGGAGGTGCCGATGGTTTCCAAAAGGGATAGATGCTGCTTGTTAAAATACCCCACCTGTGGTTGGTTCAGGATGATGACGCCAACCACTTTTTTAGGGCTGACAAATGGCACGCCAATGGCCGAACCTTTTTCCAAGGGATCGTCGGGCAGCGTGATCCAGCGTTCATCTTGCTGAATATTCTCGATAATATCGCCGCGTTTGTGGCGTACCAGCCAGCCTCCCAGACCGCGCGTCATTACTTCTTGCGTCACGCGGTCGCTAATTTCTACTGAAGAGCCGGCGCGAATGAGGAATTTGTGATCGACTTCACCGGCTTCATTTAGGAGCATGATGTTGCCCTTGGTTGCGCCGACAGCTTTTTGGGTTTTGTCGATAATGGTAGCCATCAGGATGTCTGGGTCTAGTTCGGCGCTGATGGCCTGGCTGATGTCGTAGAGAAGTTGGAGCCGATTGCGCTCTTCCTCCAGGCCGACCCGAGCGCGTTTGAGACGGATGAGGGTGCGCACACGCACGAGAAGTTCTTCTCGATTGTGGGGACGAGATAAAAATTCGTCGGCGCCGGCTTCGATGCCTTCGATGCGATGTTTGATGTCGCGCAGGGCAGTTACCATGATGACGGGGATGAGATGGGTATCGGTTTCCGCTTTTAGCTGGCGGCAAACATCGAAGCCGTTGATGTCGGGCATCATAACATCGAGCAAGATGATGTCCGGATCGTGTTCACGGGCTATGTTTAGCCCTTCGTGGCCGTCTTGGGCCTGGAGGATTTTGTAGCCCTCCATGCCTAATTGTGAGGATAACAACAAGCGATTTTCGGGGCTGTCATCTATGATTAGGACAGTATCGGGTGATTCAAGGTGACTTCCGGGTTGTTTCACAACGCTTCTCTCTTATAGGTACATCGGTAAAAACGCGCTTTGGCATGAACTGGGTGGAATGCTGGACCCTGGTTGGATTGACGAAACGGCCGTGCCGCAGATGTTTTGTTATACGGTATTATCGGATTGGACACGGCCGTTGGCCACCGTATAACTGCTGGCCTGTCTTAAAAAATCACTTGTAAACATAGCCGGGTCGGTCGCTGTTAATAGAGCCTGACTGGCTCCTTTTACATAGTTTAGCAGTAAAGCGCGTCGTTGTTCATCTAATTCTGCCACGACTTCATCTAAGAGCAAGATGGGAGTCTCGCCGGTGGTCTTGGTCATCCAGTTGATTTCGGCCATTTTTAGCGCCAGCAGGGCTGTGCGTTGTTGGCCGCGGGAGCCGTAGCTGCCCAGGTTACGGCCGTTTAGCTGAACATACCAATCGTCGCGATGCGGACCAACACTGGTGCTGCCTCGCGCCAGGTCGGTTTGCCGAACGGCCGTAATCGCTTCCCGATACCGTTTTTCTACCGCGTTTGGATTGTCTTGTTGCTCTTGCAGCCAATGCCCCACATGGACCAGCTCCGAAAGCAAACGCCCCTGACCAGCTCCACTGTCCTCTAAGCGCGGCAGGTAATTCAAGCGGATCGTCTCGTTTTTGTCTGTTAATTCTTCGTAATGAATGCGCTGCGCTTCCCGGGACATGGCGGCCAAAAAAGCGGCGCGGCGGATAAAAATTTGGCTGCCCAACGCTGCCAACCTTTCCGTGAACACCGGTAAAACTTCCAGCGACCCGGTCCCGTCAGCGATCTGGCGCAGGAGCGCATTTCGCTGCTCCAGGAGTTTATTGTATTCCGAAAGATGGCGGCAATAAACCGAATCAACCTGACACAGCGTCATATCCAGGTACCGTCGACGCTGGCTGGGCGCGCCGGTGATCAATTGAATGTCTTCCGGCAAAAACAAAACGACGCGTAAATTGCCCAGCAGATCCATCAACCGCACTTTGCGCCGATCGACCAGCACTTCGCGGCGGAAACTGCGTCTGCCCCGTTGTAACGCTTGGGATTGCTCCAAAATCAGCCGCATTTCAACGTGGCGCAGACCTGTTTGTGTTGTTAATTGTGCCTGAATGCGGCCGACAACAATGGGTTCTTCGCTTTGGGCGGCTTCCCAATTGATGAGTTGTTGATCCTGATCGGCTTGCGGCGACCGTGTAGTCGCCAGATAGAAGATGGCTTCCAGAAGGTTGGTTTTGCCCTGGGCATTATTGCCATGCAGCAGTGTAGGCCCGAGTGGAAGGTCTAATTCCAGACGGCCGTAATTGCGAAAATTTGTGAGCGATAAATGCGTGATATGCATGAATAGTACTTTGTTTGTTTGGCCAATGTGGCATATCGTCATTTTAACATAAGCGATTCTCCCTGTCATAAATGACAATAAGTTATCCACAGGCAGGTAAATTGATTGACAACGGCCGTTCTCCGCCCCAGAACCCGCCTTGCGATGCACCTGCCTCCATGTTATCCTTGATCCCTGATTTGTTCTTTGGAAAAACATGGGCTTCATCTTTTGTGCAACCAGCAAATCACCAAATTTAAGACCCGCAAAGCACAAACAATGATCGGCCAAACTCATCCAAAGACGCCCATGATTTAATGATTATATTGTCCTGAAAGTGTAGGTATAGGTGTCCTATGGATGAAAGTAACCGGTCTGGACCTTCGCCCCTCCGAACCATTTTATTATTCATACTTGTCGTCATTGTGCCCTTAGCCATCGGCATCTTGGTGGCCCCCCGAGTTGTCCCCAAACCCCAAATCGGCCTCATACGGTTAAACTACGAAATTGATGGTTTCACCGCCTACGAGATTACCGAACAATTGGCTTATGCCCGGCAAAACCCGGCCATCAAGTCCGTCGTGTTAATCATCAACAGTCCGGGCGGTTCGGCCGCCTACAGCGAAGAATTGTTCCTCGACGTTTTGGAAACGCGCCGTCAGATGCCGGTTGTCGCCTCTGTCGATTTATTGGCTGCCAGCGGCGCTTATTATATGGCCGCCGCCGCCGATGAAATTTACGCCAAACCCACTTCCAGCGTTGGCAGCATAGGCGTCATCTCCTATTTGCCCGGCGATGTGTTTCTGGAAGAAGATTTGTTAACCACCGGACCCTACAAAGCATTTGGCGGAACACGAGACGGCGCGGTGCGCCAGATAGAACGCGCCAAATTCGCCTTTTTGCAGGCCGTAGAAACGGGGCGCGGCGAAAAATTGCACATCGACCGCCAAACCCTCTCCCGCGCAGAAGTTTATACCGGCGTCCAGGCTATGGAATTTGGCCTGATCGATGGCCTGGCGGCTAACGAAGCTGTAATCCGCAAGGCCGCTAACCTGGCCGGCGTGCGAGATTATGAAACAGTGGAGTTATATCCGCTAACTTTTCCAGATAGTTCCGGAACCGCAGCGCAAGTGGAGTCTTTGGACGTTGCCCGGTTATGGGCTCCGCCAACCAATCTGGCCCCCGGTTTATACTACCGTCATGTGGAATTATCCAGCGGCAATTAATGGCTATTCTGACTGACTGCTTATTTGGCAGCCGATGCCGGCTATAAGGTTAAATTATGCGTAAAGCTATTCTACTCATCGTCCTATTTGTGGTTTTGTTGATTGCGCCAGCGGTCCTGCGATATACGCAATATTATGGGTTGTCGGGCGTCAAGAGGTCGGCCGTGCCGGTGTATGAAGCGACCGACATTCAGCCGGTGCCGACGCCGGATTCGTTTGCTTTTGTAGACACGCCTGATGAGGGTCAGGGGTTGGTGCTGCTCGATGAAGGTCACCGCAATAATTTTTCGCTGGATGACATTGGGTATCTGGACGGCCGTTTAGCCACTCGTGGGTATGAACTGCTTCATTACACCGGCGGCAATCTGGCGCGTCAACTGCGCCCCGTCACCGCTTTTATCACCATCGCCCCTCTGGAAACCTTCACTGCCGAAGAAATTCAGGCGCTCAATCGTTTTGTCGCCCGAGGCGGACGAGTGTTGATGGTTGGCGATCCTACGCGCTTTGAAGTGGTCGTAGACGAATCTGATCCCTTTGCCTTCACTTTCCAGTTAGACACCGACAGAATCCCACTCAACAGCCTGGCAAATGAATTCGACCTGATTTTTAACGGCGATTACCTCTACAATACTGTGGAAAACGAAGGCAATTTTCGTAACATTATTCTGAAACAAGAAAGCGCCCCTGAAAATGCGCTTCTGGCCGACGTGTCTCAATTGGCGTTTTACAGCGCCCAATCGCTGCAGGTAGGGCCAACGGCCGTTCCCCTCATCACCGCCGACGACAATACCTGGTCCTCTGCCACAGACCGCCCTGGGGATTTGATTGTCGCAGCCACCAGTGCTAACGGCCGTGTCCTGGCCCTTGGCGATATCCACTTCCTCAACAACCCCTACTTCACCGTCTACGATAACAGCCGCTTCATCGCCCACATCGCCGATTTCCTCACCGAATCCACCACACGGCAGCTCACCCTGGCCGATTTCCCTTATTTTTACCAACAGCCAGTTAATCTAATCTACACCGGCAGCCCGGACCTTGGCGCTGGCGCATTCACGGACATCATCGCCCTGCAAGATGCTTTCCAGCAAATTGACGTCCCCCTCACTCTGGCCACAGCTCCCCAACCAGACCACGACACCTTGTACCTGGGTCTCTACAACCAATCCGATGATGTGGCTGATATTCTGGCCTCCGCCGGCATCAGCCTCACCATCCAGCCACCCATCCTCACGGCTGAACAAACGCGCCAGTTAGCTGCCGAAGCCAGCAACGAAGACGACACAGCTACCCCGACCCCCACCCCAACGGCCGCCGAAGCAGCCGCCGAAGCGCCAGATATTCGCCTGGTGCAGTCTAATTTAGGCAATGTGCAAATGGCGGGTACAGCGTTGATCGTCTTGTCGGAAGATAACGGCCGTCGCCAAATGGTCGTTTTAGCCGCCAGCCGCGAAGGACTCGAAAGCACAGTCACCCGCCTCTTAGATCTCATCCCCCTGGACATTCAGCAAGCGCTCGTCAACTGCCTGCTGCAAGATCCCATCGCCCTCTGCCCCACAGACATCCCCGATGAAACCATCCAGCCCGAACTGCTCACCGCCGACGGCGGCAGCGCAACCGGCCCAACCCCCCCTGTCACACCCGACACCGGAAATGGCGGCGGTTCCGAACCCATCGCCGACTTAAACGCCGAACTTCAAGGAACAATTGCCCTCGGCGAAACAGTCGAAGGTACCCTGCTGCCGCAAGTTTCCCACGCCTGGCAGTTCAGCGGAGGCCCCACCGTCATCGACATCGCCCTTACCAGCAGCGAAGACATGGATGGGACCATCGAAATTTATGATCCGGACAATGCATTGATATTCCAAGAAGACGGCGCGTTTTCTGGTGAAACCGAAGAACTTTTAGGCGTAGAAATCCCCGACGACGGCGTGTATACCATCGTCGTGCGAGATTTCTTTGATGATGGCGGCAGCTACACCCTCACCGTAACCGAAGGAGAATTGGGAGCCGGCAGTCCAACCGGCAGCGGCGTCTTCATTTTTGTGCAAAATGACGGCGATCCCCTCAATGGCGGTGTCTCCAGCGGCGACGCATTGCAGGCTCTGCTTCAGCCCCAATTCGATGTCACGCTTTGGACAACCAGCGTCGATGGACCCTTAAGCGAAGGGCAATTAGACGGATTTGCCCTGGTCATTTGGGATACCGGCGACTACCAGATTCAAGACAGTTTTTTCGATGAGAACACAACCATTATCCTCAACTACCTTGATAACGGGGGTTCCCTCTTCCTCACTGGCTCTGCGCCGCCCGTTTTTGGCGACCTGGAGTTGACGTCAATAACCGACGTCGAAGTCAGCGGTGATGACCCCATATTAACCAATGGCTTCAACTCCGGTGATGTCTTTGCCCTAAACCAACCCTACGACGCCATCCAGTCCGATTTGTTTGGCGACACCTTCGACGCTGCTTCCACCGCCTTTTTCTTGCGTGGCCCAGACAGTGAATCGCCAGGAGCAATCGCTGCTTTTGCCGTCTACGATCCTGAATTTAACCAGCGCACCGTGTTCGTGATGTTTCCATACGTCGGTTTGCCCATCGAAGTGCAGTCCACGCTGCTCACCAACATCCTGGCCTGGTTCGGTCTGGATAATGGGTAGAATGTAGGGGGGTAGCTATGAATCAATCCATTCTGATAGTTGATGACGATACCGCCCTGGCCAAAACCATCGAACACATCCTCTTAAAAGTGGGTTATCAGTCCATCATTGCCTACACGGCCGAAGATGGCTTAGATCTGGCCCGCGCCACTTCCCCAGACCTCGCATTGCTGGATGTGATGATCCCCAGCATGGGTGGCTGGGAATTGTGCCGCCAACTACGTTCCTTTACCGATATGCCGATTATTTTTCTCACAGCTCTAGACAGCGTGGATAATGTCGTTCGCGGGCTGGAAGTTGGCGCAGATGATTACATCCCCAAACCCTTTGATCAGGCAGAATTGATTGCCCGGGTGATGGCTCATCTACGACGGGCGAAAAATAAAAACAAATCTGTTAGCCGGTATGAATTGGCCGATGGCCAATTGATAATCGACCTGGACACGCATCTGGTGCTGGTTCATGGCGAGGAAATTGACCTGACGCCGCGAGAATTTGATTTACTTGCCGTGCTGGCCGAGCGGGCTGGTAATGTGGTTAAAACGGCCGAACTCGCCCAAAGAGCGTGGCAAATGACCGATGCAGGCGGATTAGACAACGTGAAACCTTATATTCACTACTTACGCAGAAAAATAGAATCGGATCCGGCCGCCCCTCGGTGGATTCAAACAGTGAGAGGGGTTGGTTATCGTCTGGTGGCAGAGTAAAATAGGGAGATTGCCTGGGTATGCCCTACGTTGCCCTTAGATAGGCATCCGATTGTTGTTCTATGAATAAGCCTGATATTATTTTTATTGTGTTAGATACGCAACGCGCTGACCGAATCGGCGCGTATGGCTATAAACCAGACCTGACCCCCAATCTGGACCGTTTTGCCGAACAAGGCGTCTTGTTTGAGCAGGCGGTTTCCCCGGCGCAGTGGACGATTCCCAGCCATGCATCTCTGTTTAGCGGCCATTATCCAACAGCGCATCAAGTTACCCAATCTTCGCATTCTTTGAGTCCCGATATGCCCCATCTGGCTGAAGTTTTGAGTGAGGCTGGTTACCAGACCGTTGGCTTTTGTAACAATCCGCTGGTGGGCATTTTGAACAATGGATTTAAACGCGGCTTTCAGACATTTTATAATTATGGTGGCGCGTTTCCCAGTTTGCCACAAACGGCTTCTCGTTGGCCGGCGCCTGTGGCCCGCCTGACAGAGTTTTACACGCAGTTTTTGCGGCGGATTTCTTATCCGGTGCAAAACTTTTTTGGGCGCTCTGACCTGGCGTTTCGGTTGTCGCTGAACAGTTGGACAACGCCACTGTGGTCGCGTCTGGCCAATTTTAAGGGACAAAATGCTCGTTCGGTAAAAGATGTGAGCCATTTTTTGCGTGAAAGGGAGAAGCAGGCAGAGGAACGGCCGTTATTCCTCTTCCTCAATCTCATGGAAACACACCTGCCATTTTGGCCGCCAGGCGACGTGATCGACCGTGTGATGCCCTATTTCCGCCAAAGTAAAGAAGCCCGCGACATTATGCGCTCTTGGAACCGTGAGGCTTACCGTTGGGCCGCGCCCCTGGAAGAACCTATGGGCGAGTTGGAATCGCGGGTGCTTAACGATATGTACGACGCCGAAGTGGCGTATCAGGATGGATATTTGGGCGAGCTGTTTGCTGCGCTCAACGGCCGTACCCACCATGCCGACACCCTCACCATCATCGTCGCCGATCATGGCGATGGCTTAGGCGACCATCAATACGTTGGCCACGCGTTTGTGGCTTATGAAGAACTTGTCCATGTGCCGCTTATCATGCAGTGGCCGCGCCGTCTGGAACCGGCGCAGCGCCTGGATACCCCTGTCAGCACCCGCCGTATCTTCCACACCATTTTGGATGCAGCCGGCGAACTGCCGGAACTTCCTGCTCTCGACCCTGTGCGCGTGCATAACCTGACGCTCATGAACACGATAAACGGCCGTGATCCCGAACAAGGCACAGCCTACAGCGAAATTTACCCGCCGCTCAACTTCGTCCAGGCCATCGAAAACCGCCAGCCACACCTATTGGCCCCGTTCCGCTGCCTGTCCCAGCGGCGCGCCATTGTCCAGGCCACTGGCGGCGGCGCCCTGAAATTGATCCAGGTGGACAGTGTGCCCGACGAGCTTTTTAATTTAACAGCTGATCCGTTAGAATTAGACAACACCATGCCCATGCACCCAGAGGAAACGGCCGTACTCAATCAGGCCATCGACCGCCAAACCGCCAACCTGGAACGGCAGCGCGAAACCCTCTCCGCCGGCAGCGAAATCGAACTGGACAAACAACTCCAACAGCAGCTGCGCGGCCTTGGTTACATCGAATAAAATTTCCACGCTGCCCACAAACGCAGCGCGGCGTCAAAGGAACCCGTCATGTTAGATGCAATTCAGATAGACCCCATCGCCTTCACCATACCGCTGGGCAATGGTTTCGATATTTATTGGTATGGCATCATCGTCACAGCCGGTATTTTGGCCGGCATCTGGTGGGCCAGCCGCGAAATAGAGCGCCGCGGCCAAAGCGTCGATGATTTGCTCAACGCGGCCATCCTCGTCATATTTTCTGGCTACCTGTTTGCCCGCCTCACCTACGTATTTCTCGACATGGTCGGTGGAGGACGATACACCTCGCTCCTTGATATCATCAACATCCGCGCCGGGGGCGTCAACATCCTCGGTGGGTTTATTGGCGCCGCTATCGTTGGCACAATTTACGTAAAATGGCGCAAGCTGCGCTTCTGGCATTACGCCGATGTTGCCGGACCGGCGCTGCTTCTGGCGCAAGCCATCGGCCGTTGGGGAAACTTCATCAACCAGGAATTGTATGGCCCACCAACCACCTTGCCCTGGGGCCTTTTGATCTCTGCCGAACACCGCATTGCCCCTTACAACAATCTGGTTTTATATCCGGCCGAAACACGCTTCCATCCCACATTTTTATACGAATCCATTGCCCTGTTCATCGGCTTTTTCTTGCTGGCCTGGCTCAACAAACGATACCGCGACATCTGGTCGCCGGGGACTTTGTTTGGCATCTTTTTAATCTGGTGGGGCGGCAATCGCGCCTGGATCGAACTGTTCCGCCCGGACCAGACAACAGTCGGCAGCACAGTCATCACCTATTCTATGCTGGCCGCCATTGGTCTGGCCCTGGTGGGCGTTTACATTGTCCTGGCCCGCAACCAAAAACTGCCCGAAAACATCAAACGCAAGAAACAGCGCGTCTACAAACCCAAACCTCGCCGCGAAAGCGGCGGCTAAGTGGAATTACACGACACGCAGCCATCCCAGGCTGCGTGTCGTGTAATGAGCACCGGTACAATGTTGATATTTGTTGATAATTTGACGAGCGCGTGACTAGCTCGTCCCTTTTTGGGGAGGTCGATTCCATGGAAATTCAGGAAAAAGTTTCCGGGTTAGCCCTGACATTTGATGATGTGCTGTTGGCCCCTGGTTATTCAAGTGTTCTTCCGGCCGACGTGAACTTGCGAACGCGATTGGTGCGTGATATTTACCTGAACATTCCGGTCCTTTCGGCGGCGATGGATACGGTGAGTGAAGCTCAGATGGGTATCGGGCTGGCGCGTTTGGGCGGTCTGGCGGTAATCCATCGCAACCTGTCCCCGGCCGAGCAGGCCGCCGAAGTAGATAAAGTCAAACGTTCCGAAGCGGGCATGATTGTCGATCCGATTACCTTGAAAGCGGATGACACTCTGGCGGATGCCGAGGCGCTTATGAGTCGCTATCGCATTTCCGGCGTGCCTATCACTGATGGCGACGGCCGTCTCGTGGGCATATTAACCAATCGAGACACACGCTTTGTCGTTCCTGGTCAACAAAAAATTGCCGATTACATGACCAGCCAAAACCTGGTGACGGCCCCTGTCGGCACCACCCTGCTCGAAGCGCGAGAGATTTTGCACACCCATCGCATCGAAAAGCTGCCGCTGGTGGATGAAAACGGCCGTCTCAAAGGTCTCATCACCGTCAAAGACATCCTCAAAAAAATTGACTATCCGGCCGAGGTCCACGACACCAACGACCGGCTGCTCAGCGCCGCCGCCATCGGCGTGGGCGACAAAGGGCTGACGCGGCTCGAACTATTGGTACAGGCGGGCGTGGATGTCATCGTCATAGACACCGCCCACGCGCACACAGCTCTGGTCTTGTCCACCCTGGAAGAAATCAGACGCCGTTACCCCGACCTGCCAGTCATTGGCGGCAATGCGGCCACGGCCGCTGCCTGCCGTGACCTGATCCACGCCGGAGCCGACGCCATTAAGGTGGGCATTGGCGCCGGTTCAATTTGTACGACGCGCATCGTGGCCGGAGCGGGCGTGCCACAGTTAACGGCCGTTATGGAATGCGCCGACGAATGCCACAAACACAACATCCCCTGCATCGCCGATGGCGGCATTAAATACAGCGGCGACATCGTCAAGGCGCTGGCCGCCGGAGCCGACGCCGTCATGCTGGGATCCATGTTAGCCGGTCTGGAAGAAAGCCCCGGCGAAATTTATATGTACGAAGGCCGCCGCTACAAAATGTATCGCGGCATGGGCAGTCTGGGCGCGATGCAAGGTCACGGCGCCGACCGCTACGCCAGCGGCGTGCGCCCACAATCGGGCGAACGCGACAAGCTGGTTCCCGAAGGCGTGGAAGGTCAGGTTCCCTATCGCGGCAAGCTCGCCGACATTTTGTACCAGATGATGGGCGGTTTGCGGTCTGGCATGGGGTATGTCGGCGCAGCCAATTTGGAAGAACTACGAGAAAAGTCTCGTTTTGTGCAAATTACCAACGCGGGCCTTTTGGAAAGCCATCCACACGGCATTGTGATCACCAAAGAGGCCCCCAATTACCAGGCAAGACGGTGAGAGGTTGCTGCCCACACAAAACCTCTGGTCGTTTCAGAGACTTTTGCGTTATCGGGTGAGGAGTGTTTTGTCATGGCAAAGCGGAAAATAAAGCTCAGTGATGAGCAAAAAGACAAGAATGCAGAGATTTTATCGCGGCTGCAAGAAGAACGGAGCCGTCTGGCAGAGGAGACGCGGGCTTTGCAAGAGCAAACCAAACGCAAACCAGGTCGCAATCGTAAAAAGCAAGAACGAAAAACCGTCGAGGAACAACCCGAATGAGCTTCGACCACCAGACCTATGTTTCGCCATATTCCTGGCGCTACGGCAGTCCGGCCATGCGCCAGATATGGTCAGAAACCCACAAACGACGTCTGATGCGCCGGGTGTGGGTGGCGTTGGCGGCGGCGCAGCACCAGGCTGGATTGGTAACGGCCGTGCAATTAACCGATCTCCAAACTCAGGTCGACAACGTCGATATCGCCCGGTCGCTGGAAATTGAGCAGGAAACTCGCCATGACGTGATGGCCGAAATTCGCACCTTCGCCGAGCAATGCCCCGTTGGCGGCGGGATCATCCATTGGGGCGCTACCAGCGCCGATATTACCGACAATGTCGATGCGCTGCGGCTGCGCGAAGGGATCGCCCTGCTATCCGAACGGCTGCAAGCGCTGCTGCTGCATCTGGCGGATAAAATTGAGGCAACGGCCGTGCTGCCCACCATGGCCCACACCCACATCCAACCCGCCGAACCGACCACCCTGGGCTACCGCTTCGCCGTCTATGCCCAGGATTTGCTCGAAGACTTCATCCAACTGCAAGCTCTGGGCCAAAAATTGCGCGGCAAAGGCTTCAAAGGCGCGGTTGGCACACAGGCTGCTTATCAGGAACTGCTACACAATTCCCCCATGACGCCGCAAGAAATGGAAGCCGTCGCCATGGGTCATCTGAAGCTGCCCTATTTCCCCATCGCCACCCAAACCTATACCCGCCAACAAGATTTACGCGTGCAGCAGGCGCTCGCCGGCATTGCCGCCTCTCTACACAAATTCGCTCTCGATTTTCGCATTTTGCAATCACCGCCGTTTGGCGAATGGGCTGAACCGTTTGGCGCAAAACAGGTTGGCTCGTCGGCCATGCCGTTCAAGCGCAACCCCATCAACACCGAAAACATTTGCTCGCTGGCGCGCTCGGTGGCGGCCATCCCGGCCGTAGCCTGGGATAACGCCAGCCAGGCCATTTTAGAGCGCAGCCTGGATGATTCCGCCAACCGGCGTATTTTCCAGGCCGAAAGTTTTTTGGCTGTCGATGAAATTTTGCTGCGCGCCGGTCGGATTGTCGCCGAAATGGTGATCGATCGGGAAGCGATTGCCCGCAACATGGCCATCTATGGCCCGTTTGCGGCCACAGAACGGGTGCTGATGGCTTTGGTGACGGCCGGCGCCAGTCGTCAGGATGGCCATGAATGGATCCGCGCCGCCAGCCTGGAGGCCTGGGCCGCTCTCCGGCGCGGCGAACCCAATCCGCTGGTCGATTTACTGGCGGCCGACGCGCAAATCGCCCCATATTTGTCTGCGGAACAGGTGCGCAGCCTGATGGATGCCTCGGCCCACACCGGCACGGCCGTTGAGCGGGCGCTGGCAATGGCCCAAACTGTGCGCATTTTTGTCGGTCGGGAAATGTTTAAGCGGGGCGGCTAGTAACAAGAATTAGCCCCCTGTTTTTGCTGCGTCACGCCCTCCGCAACACGCATCACCCACTCCCATACCCCTTCGGGTTAGCCACGTGCCAATTCCAGGCAGTCTCAATAATCTCTTTCAATTTCGGATAGCGCGGCCGCCAGCCGAGATCATGGTTGATGGATTCGCTGCTGGCAATGAGAATGTCCGGGTCGCCGGGGCGGCGCGGGCCAATGACCGCTGGGATAGGATGCCCGGTTACCTCGCGCGCGGTGTCGATGACTTGTTTGATGGAGTAGCCACGGCCGTTGCCCAAATTGTACTTGCGGCTGCCATTCTCTAGATCGCGCAGCGCCAAAATATGCGCCTGCGCCAGGTCGATGACATGAATATAGTCGCGCACGCAAGTTCCATCCGGCGTGTCATAATCATCGCCAAAAATGGTGAACTGGTCCCGTTGGCCTAAAGCTACCTGCAGAACCAGCGGAATGATGTGGGTTTCCGGGTCGTGGTCTTCGCCGCGAGTGGCGCTGGCGCCGCTGGCGTTAAAATAGCGCAGGCAGGCATACCGGAAATCATAGAGCTGATCCATCCAGTGTAAGTAGCGTTCCAGAATGTATTTTGATTCGCCGTATGGGCTGCCTGGCACAATGCGCTCATCTTCAGCGATGGGCATGGACAGCGGGTCATCGAACAAATTGGCCGTGGACGAGAGAATGAACCGGCGCACGCCGTGTTCCACCGCGCTCTGGATCAGGTTCAGACCGTTGACGACGTTATCGCGTAAATAGAGAAACGGCCGTTCCATCGATTCTCCCACCAGCGTATACGAAGCAAAGTGCATAATTCCATCTGGCCGATGAGCTTTCATCACCGCGTCAATGGCCGCCTTGTCGCCTAAATCGCCCTGCACAAACACTGCATTAGGATGCACGGCCGCCCGATGCCCCTGGAACAGGTTGTCGAACACAACCACATCTTCTCCGGCCTCAATCAACTGCTCTACGGCGACACTGCCGATATAACCGGCTCCGCCGGTAACCAAAACTTTCATTAAAAATACCTCTTTTCTGTGAAATGATGATGGTGTCAACCGGCAGCGTGCTGGCGATTGACGGAGATACTTTACACTTGCCAATGTTACGATTGGGCTTACCGGGCTAAGGTTGGGCGGCCAGGGTGAGGCGAATGTCTTGCACACGGCCGTTGCGCACCACAGTCAGCGATATCGTTTGCCCCACTTGCATATCAAGCTCGATATATTTTGAGAGGCTGGCCCAATCGGCGATGTCTGTGCCGTTAACGGCCGTGATGATGTCGCCACCAATCAGCATCCGCCGGTTGCCGACAATAACCTGGTCGGTTCCCCCTTGAATACCGGCGGCTGCCGCCGGACCTTCGCGGTACAACTGGGCCACCAACACACCTTTATCCACCGGCAGTTTTAGCGCCTGCGCCAGGTCGGCGGTCACATCGTAGCCCAACAAGCCCAGCCAGGGGTGCGGATAGGTTCCATTGGCAATCAAAATAGGCACAATGCGCTGAATGGTTTCCACCGGCACGGCAAAGCCGATGCCCTGCGCATCTTGCTGGATGGCGGTATTGACGCCGACCACTTCACCGCGCGAATTGAGCAGCGGCCCGCCGGAATTACCCGGGTTGATGGCGGCGTCGGTCTGGATGACGTTGTAGATGTAGCTGTCGTTGTTGGTTTGTAACGGCCGTCCCAGTGCGCTAATTACCCCCGTCGTCAGAGTGCGGTCCAGGCCAAAGGGGTTGCCAATGGCGATGGCTCGCTGGCCTACGCGCAAAGCCGTGTTGTCGGCCAGCGGCAGCGGTTTCGCGCTCGCCGGCAGCGACTCCACCCGAATCACCGCCAAATCGTTGGCCGGATCCGTGCCGACCACCGTCGCCGGAAGCTGGGTGTCGTCGGAAAAGCGCACTTCAATGCTTTGCGCGCCGTCCACGACGTGGTTGTTGGTGACAATATGCCCCGCGTCGTCATACACAAAGCCCGATCCCGTGCCTTCACTGGGGACAGGGCCAAAGAAGAAATTCATTGTCACCACCTGCGAGGCGATGTGGACAACGGATGGGCCGACGCGATCATACAAATTCGTAATCAACTGTTCCTCAATGTCAATCGGTGCCAAGTCGGCATCTGACAAAGGTGTGGGCGTGGCGATGAGGATGACGGGGGTTTGGGTGGGCGCGGGCGCGGTAGGCGCTGCGGGGGTATTGGCGCAGGCAACGGCCGTGGCCACAAGCAAAAACAAGGCGAAGGGCAGAACTTTTTTTATCATGAGGTTGGCTTCTTGTATTGTCGGTTGCGCGGCGAATGAAAAATAAGGTATCGGCCGCAAAACCTGAAAATTTAAGATGCCTTATTGTAAGCCCGGACAAGCCAGGAGGGGGTATTTCACCCATCCCTTACTCCATCGGTTACAAGTTAAGGGTTTGAAGCCATTGTCAAGGTCCATGATTCAAACACAGATGTCTCGTTTTTTCGTTTTCGTTTGACAATTCCCAGGTCGGCAGAGCGGTCTGCTAGATATTCCGGCAG
>JAGOMA010000051.1 GCA_017993775.1 Chloroflexota bacterium
TGGAAGAAATGCGCCATGTGGCGGCGGAGATGGAGCGGCAGGGCTTCGACCTGCCCCTGTTGATTGGCGGGGCGACGACTTCTAAGATACACACGGCCGTTAAAATAGAACCCAACTACACGCGCGGTCCGGTCATCCACGTGGTGGATGCTTCCCGCGCCGTGGGCGTGGCGACGCAGCTGCTGGGTGACAGCGACGATTTAATCCACGATATCAAGGCCGAGTATGCGGTTCTGCGCGAGAAACATGGCAATCGGCGGGATAAGCAGCGGTTACGGCCGTTGGCCGATGCCCGCGCCCACAAATTCCAGGCCGACTGGGCCGGCTACCGGCCGCCCGCGCCCGCTTTCACCGGCGTCAAAGTATTCGACAATGTGGATTTGGCCGGTCTGCGCGACTACATAGACTGGTCGCCGTTCTTCACCGCCTGGGAGCTGGCGGGCAAATTCCCGCGCATTTTGGAGGACGAAGTGGTCGGCGAGACAGCCACGCAGCTTTACCAGGATGCGCTGGCGATGCTGGATTGCATCGTGGAAGAGAAGTGGCTGACGGCGAAGGCGGTGGTGGGGGTGTTCCCGGCGCATAGTGTGGGGGATGATATTGTTGTTTTTAATACAAAGGGACAAAGGGACAAAGGGACAGAGGTGTTGACGGTGGTGCATACGCTGCGGCAGCAGATGGAGAAACCGCCGGGGCGGCCCAATTATGCTCTGGCCGATTTTATTGCGCCGCAAGAGACAGGGTTAGACGATTATTTGGGCTTTTTTGCCGTGACGGCCGGGTTGGGCGTGGATGAGAAGGTGCGCGAGTTTGAAGCCGCCCACGACGACTATCACGCCATCCTGCTGAAGGCGCTGGCCGATCGGCTGGCGGAAGCGTTGGCCGAACAGATACACGGCCGTGTCCGCCGCGAATTGTGGGGTTACGCGCCCGACGAAGCGCTGGCCAATGACGACCTGATAGCCGAGGCGTACCGGGGGATTCGCCCTGCGCCGGGCTACCCGGCCTGTCCCGACCACACGGAGAAGGGCGAGTTGTTCTGCGTGCTGGACGCGCCGGACAATGCGGCCATGTCCCTGACGGAGAGTTTTGCCATGCGACCGGCGGCCTCGGTGAGCGGCTATTATTTTGCCCACCCAGAGGCGCGTTACTTTGGCCTGGGCCGGATTGACCGTGATCAGGTAGCCGATTATGCCGCACGCAAGGGCTGGGATATGGAAACGGCGGAAAAGTGGCTGGCGCCGAATCTGGGATATGACGGGGAATAATGAGTCATGATTGGCAGATGGAACGGCCGTATTGCCAAACCCACAGATGACGCACGACGGGATCGCCGGTGAGTACGGCCGTGTTCTCCCGCCAAAACGCTTCGTCCGGCAGTCCATCTACCTCGGCGCGGATTGAGTGAAAGGTGTATTCTGTTATCAGGCCGGGATAAGAAAGCGAGTTGGTGGTTTCCTGACGGCACTGGTGAGTATCGGGCAGAAAGGTAATTCTGCTTAACGGTAAGCCTAACTCTTCCTGAAGGCAGCGTGTGGCGGCCTCGAAGTAGGTTTCGCCGCGTTTGATTTTTTCGGAGGGTGGTTGGTTGCGGAAGCGGCGACGGCCGTTTTCCAATTCTTGTTCCGCCTCAATGAGAAGCTGTCGTTCGCGGCAGATCAAAATCTGCACAACCGCTACTTCCCGGCGAGGCGGATCATCGTTGAAGTGAATTTCGCCGCTGGCGTATTCTTCCCAGAGATTATCGACGTTTTTAGCGTTGCCTTCACCCCAAAGATCGGTATCGATCTGACAGTTAGCCAGCCAACTTTGTAAATCATTAATGGAATGTAATTGGTTCACGTAGTATGTTGTAGCCAGATGGGGCCGGTGTTAAGAGGGTGGGTGGGGAAACGGCCGTAAAGCTATTTTGAATTTGGATTTAGTGCGTATGATACCGCCAAACCCCGCGAATATTCAAATCGGCTGCGCGCTGGGTTCTTTATTTCACGAGGTACGCTTCATAGCGGGCCAGGTTGGCGGCAAAATTCTGGCGGCCTAATCCTAACCGCACATGCCCATCCCCATATCCCAGACAACTGCTGGGCAGCAATAAAATCCCCGCTTCCGCCGCCAATTGGTGGCAGTAATCCGTCGCCGATGGCACATGCAGGCCGACCAGAGCTACCGAACCGGCCTGCGGCGGCCGCCAAACAAACAACTGCGGCCAGCGGCTGAAAAACGCCGCCGCTTCCGCCAGGTTTGCGGCTATGATGGCTCGATTACGGGCAATCAACTTTTCTTGCGCATCCAGAGCGACCTGGGCCAAAAATTCGCTGGGGGCCGGTGGACAGATGGTGGTGTAATGTTTCCAGTTGATGACGCTTTCGCGCAGGCGAGCATCGCGGATGAGCAGCCAGCCGGCGCGTAATCCGGGCAGGCCGTGAACTTTGGACAGGCCAGAAAGGACAATGGCGCGTTCATACAGCGTGGCGGCGGAAGGCAGCGTTTCCCGACCGGCGAGTTCCAGGCCGCGATACATCTCGTCGCAAAAAAGCCAGGCGTTGTGCCGTCGGGCGATGGCGATGATGGCCTGAAATTCCGCCGGGGTTGGCAGGAGGCCGGTGGGGTTATGGGGAAAATTGACGATGATCAACCGTGTCTGGTCGGTAACGAGTTCTTCCAGACGGTTCAGGTTGAGCTGCCAACGGCCGTTGCCCGCTTCCACTTCCCATTTGTCCACATTGCCGCTCACATGTGCGGCCAGATTGAGCAGCGAATCATACGCCGGGGTCAGCGCCACCACATGATCGCCTGGTTCCAGCAGTGTGTGCATGGCCAGGAAGATACCTTCTTCGGGCGCGGTCAGGACCACCACATTGTCGGCGTGGAGCGGGGGATATTGGGCGGCGATTTGGGCGCGCAGCGCCGGGCTGCCCTGGCTTTCGGTGTAGCCCAGGTGGAGATCGTGTAGGGAGGGGAACGGCCGTTCCGCCAACTCCAGCAGGTCGCCCACTGTCATGCTCTCGCAATCGGACGAGCATAAGAGGTAGGGGGTGGTGAATTCATAAACGGCAAAAAATTGCTCGATAGAAAAAGGAGCGATATGCATTATGCTCTCCTTGACGTGGTGGTATTGAATTGGTTCAGCGTCCGCTAAGGTTACGCAACTGTTTGGCGGGGGTCAAATAAGCCGTTAGGGTTTTGGGTGCTGTAACAAACGTAGCCCTTCCAGGCGAACAGCCTGTGGGTAGAGGGTTTTGTAGATATTGCAGTTGGGTGATTGGATGTCATAACGGCCGGTGGCGCGGTAGGTGGCCAGGGGGCAGCCGCCCGTGCACCAGTTTTGCCATTGGCAGTCGCGGCAGCCTTCCTTTTCGGCGGCGGGGAGGTTTTGGATGCCGATCTGGTCGGCGCGAATTTGGGCCAGGGGATCTTCGGCCAGAACGGTGGTGATAGTTTGTTCCTGGTGCATCTGGCATTTGCTGACACGCCCTTGGTGGTCAAAAACCAGATAGCTGTGGCCGACGCCGCAGGTGCGTTGATGGGGCGTGGACAGATTGGCACGGTCTACCAGCGAGGCCAGCAGGCTGCGCTGCGGCAGGTCGGCTTCGATGGCGGCGAAGGCGGCCTCCATGCCGGCGATGATTTGCTCTTCTTCCAGGCGCAGGCTGGCGTGGCTGGCTGAGAGTTCGTTCTCGCGGTAAAAGTTGAGGCTGAAGGGTAGGTTGCGCTGCAAAATCCAGACCAGCAGGTCGGCCAATCCGGCGGCGCTGCGGCCGCTGACGGTGATGGAAATGTCGGGGATCAGGCCGAAGTTGAGGGCCAGGTCGATGCTGCGGGCGACATCGGCAAAGGAGCCACGGCCGTCGGCATAAGCGCGCTGGCTGTCGTGGGCTTCATCTAAGCCATCGAGGGAGATCATCAATCGCAGCCCTAAGGCTTGCATGGCGGTAATGATGTCGGCGGTCAGGCGGGTTCCGTTGCTGAGAATGACGCCATCAAGAGACAGCCCGTGTTGTTGGGCCAGGGTTTGGGCGTATTGGTGCAGTTGGGCGACGAATGGGAAGCGAAGGAGTGGTTCGCCGCCGGCGTATTTGAGTTTGACGGTCTGGTAGCCGTGGGTAATGGCAGAGCGGAAAGTGCCTTCGAGGGCGGCACGGCCGTTTTCCCAGGAAAGGTCTTCCCGTTTGTGGGGCAGGTAGCAGTAGTCGCAGCGCAAGTTGCAGCGGTCGGTGATGTGCAGCCAGGCAGATAAGGTGGTTGCGGCTTCTTCGAGGGTTTGTTGGGGAGCGGTGGTGGGTACGAGCAGGCTGTGGGCGATGAATTGGTCTAGGGTGTTTTGCACGGCCGTTTCGCCCCAGGCGCGGCGCCAATCGGCGGGAATGTCGGCCAGGGGACGGGGTTGGGTGAAGTGACGGGCCAGGGCCAGGGCGCTGTCATTGATGACCACGCCGGTGATCTGGCTGCTGACGATGGCCTGGTATTGTTTGTTGACGGGAATTGTGGCGAAGGATTGGGTCAGGGCGTAGGGTGTGTGGGGAGGAACGGCCGTTGGCGTTTGTGTCAGCGGCACAGTGGCGACACAGGCGCAATCACATTGCCCCTCGCCGGTTTTAGCGATTACAACGTCGTGCAAAAAGATGGGTGGCTCCGATAGGACGTTTGTGGGTTTATTCATAAGCTCTTTTCTTGCTGCCAGGTATAAAAACTGATGAGCGCTTCTGGTGATCTGGCGATGAGTTCTGGTTTTTGTTGCCAGAATTGGGCCAGATCATATCCCAGTTGTTGAATGTATTCGGGTTTGCCGCATTGGTGAATGCGTTCATTGGTTATTCTTAGTTGGGCGCTCAGGTTATACGTTTCGTGGACTTCGTATAAAGCGATCAGGGGGAAACCTTCCTGATACGCTTCGCTGGCTATGTCGTAACGGCCGTCTGCCAGCGCCAGATCGCCAATTTTTCTTAACGAAGAACCACGCAAACGATAAGCTTCTTCTCCTTTTCGCCCGGAATACATTTCTTCCATTTGCTCTTTAAACTCTTGCCATCTTGGATATTCCCCAAATTCCCAGGCCAGGTCTAGTAAGTCGGCAAAACTGCGAAGCGCATATTCGTATGCTCCTATTTTATAACTTAACTCCTGACACTGGAGAAAAAATTTACGTGATTTTCCCATCTCGCCCAAAGTCATGTAGATTTGCGCCTGGGTATGCAAGACACGGGGCTGTAAATTGGAGGGGCCGTTTTGGGCGGCGTATGCCAGATCGGCAATGGCTTTGTCTATCTGGCCTTGGTGCAGGTAAATGGCTGCCCGGCCAGCGCGAACCGTGCTGATCCATTCGCGCACGTCCTCATCTTCAAAAATGGCCAGCGCTTTGGTGTAATAATTGTAGGCTTCGGGCCATTGGGAGTAGCGGCGGTAAATTTCGCCAAGTGTGCTGTAGGTGGCGGCAATCTGGCGTTTGTCGTCGATTTGTTTCCAGAGGCGCAGCGCGCCGTTGCAGTTGTCCAAGGCGGCCTGGCGGTTGCCTTTGAAGGCGTTCACATAGCCCATGTTGTTGAGAATGCGGGCTGTTTCGCGTTGGTCGTGGAGCTGCAAGCTGATCTGGTAGGCGAGCAGGTAATCGGTGATGGCCTGGGTGAAATCGCCCTGGTTGCGGTGGGCCCAACCACGGCCGTTTATGGCCAGCATGTGGCGGTCTGGCAAGTTGTGTTGCTGGCTCAAGCGGGCAGCCTCATCAAAATGGTTAATGCTGCCGGTCAGGTTGCCCAGGCGCACTTCCAGGTTAGCCAGTTGGATGAGGACGGTGATGCGTTGAGCCGGTTCCAGGTCTTCGGCCAGCAGATCGATGACCAGACTTTCGGCCTCCTGGTAATCGCCCCGGTCGAATAGATAGGCAATTCGCCGCCCATTGATGATGTATTTTTGCTGCGGCAAGAAGTAGGCCTGATATTCGAGTACCTGTGTCAATAAGGTTTCGCGGAACAGAAGGTTGTAGGCGGCGGTGGCTTCGTCGAACATCTGGGCAAAGGTTTGGATGCCTGCGCCCAGGTCGGTGAATAAGATGTGGTAGAGCTGCTGGCTTTTGAGCAGCCAGATGTCGCGCTCTAGCTTTTCGCGGATGATGAAGGTGTTGAGTTCTGATTGGGGGGATTGGGGGAGGGAAACGGCCGTTGCCTGGGCCATCAGTTGGTTTAACCGTTCGGTCAGGTTTTGCACTTCTTGCTTGAGATACCCGGCGGCTGCCTGGCTGTCGTGGCGGCGGCGTTCGCGGTTCGGATCGTGTTCGGGCCAGATATGCTCGTTGACCATGCGTCTCATTTCGTCGTGGAGGGTGATACGGCCGTCGGGCAACGATTTGATATAGACATAGGTTTGAGCTTCCTCGAACAAGGCAACGGCCGTCTCCGGCGATAACTTGAGCAGGACGACGATCATTGCGGCATCCAGCGGGTAAATGCGCGACATCACCAACGTCAGGCGATCCATTTGCGTGCGGATTTTGCCCAGATGGCTCACAAGCTGTACTTCGAACAACGCTTGCTGCGTATACAATTCATCTGTGGAAAGTGCGCTCAACTCCACCAGAGCAGGTTCTTTTAGCCATGGCTGCGGCAAGGCGCGCGAAAGCCATTCCACCGCCAGATCAATCAAAATTGGCTTACCCTGAGAAAGCAGCAGCAACTTCTGGCAAAGCGCTTCGTCGAGATTGATCAGCAGCAGCTCTTGCTTTTTTTCTAGATACGCTGTGCCGGAATCCGGATCGAGAGCTTCCAGAATATTCAGGTGAATGTCGTCATTAAACTGGTTTTTTAGCGCCTCATAAAGCACATCCCCGTTCCGGCCCGCCAGCAAAAACACAGCATTTTGCGCCAGGGAAATGATGTTCTGCAAATGTCCCCAGGCTTCGCTGTTTTCGATATGGTCGGTTGTATCAAACAAGAGGACCACCCGTTGTTTTTCGGTAACCTGGTTGAAGCTGGCGACAAAGATTTGCCGCACGCGCTGTTGTTGTTGTTCCAGGGCATCAGCGCTGACGCCGGCTTCTTCCATTTTGCGCCAGTCTAATAGGCTGCGTAGATAGGGTTCGAATATATCCGGCGAGAGTCGTTCGGCGATTTGGCGTTCAATGTTTTCCGGCAAAAACAGGGCCAGATCGTCGAAGTCGAGGATGGGTGCTGTCAGCAGGGATTGATTGGGTTTGTGCTGTTGGCAAATTTCTTCCAGCAATCGGGTTTTGCCGATGCCGCCGGGACCGTGCAAGCAAATGACCTGGCGTGTGCCCCATTGTTGGATTACTCCGTCGATCTGGTTGAGTTCTGTGTGCCGCCCGATAAAAGGCATACGATGGAACATGGTCATCCTCCTGCGATGTCGTTATTTGCCTACGATACCTATCGAATTAACCCGCGAAATGATCCTTTTGTCGACCATGGTTGAAAGTTCTGGTTCGATTTTGTTTGGCCGATTGGCATATGGTTTTTTTGCTGGGCGACTCTGGCAAAAGCCTACATGCCTGATTCGTCTTAATTGATGTTGGCCCGCTAGCGGGCTGTCGGAAAAGTAGAATGGGATACACGGATGACACGGATTTACACCGATTTCTGGTGATTTATACGTAAAAATCGGTCGAATCCATTCAATCCGTGTACCTGTCCTGAGTTCTCCGACAGGCTGCTAGGCAAAATAATGGTTAATCTGCCGTTGCAGGCGAGCGTAGGCGTTGTTGTCGGCGTATTGATGGTCGCGTAAATAGTAGTTAACGGCGAAACGGAATTCCCAATCGGCGTCGATCTGTTGGTTGAGCGCCTGATATTCTTCGAGCCGGTGTTTGACGCTGCGCGCTTCCATAAAAAGTTTGAGGGCGGTGGGAACCTGGTGTTGGAAGAATTCTTCACGGATTTCTGGGCGGCGGGCAGGGTCTTGGACGATGGCGTGCTGCTGAAGAAATTGGAAGAGGTATTCGATGGTCCAAATTTCTGGTGATTGGATGCTTTCTTCGCGTAGCTCGTTGGCGCAGATGGATTGGGCTTCCAGGCACAGCTGGGTGTAGGTGGTTTTGTGCTGCCATTGTTTTTGGATGGCGAATAGGCGTCGGGTGAGGTCGTCGGTGAGGAAACGGCCGTTTCTATTCAGCAAATAATTGATGGTCAGGTCGTCGGCCAATTCGTGGGCCGTGCCCGCATAATTCAGGCGGCGCGCCCGAACGATCTGGTCCAAGACGGTGTAATTACTGTAACGCAGCAGCCCTAATTCTGTCAGGATTTCGCTTCTGTGCCCCAGGTCTTCCTGGATTTCTTCGACAAACGGCCGTACCACATCACGCCAGATCGATTCACCCAAAAACTGCATAAAAAAATCTGGCGTGCCGCCTTGTTGTTGGAAAATTTCCAGAGCGGCGCTGGCGCTGCCCGGATGCCCGCCGGTCAGGTGAAAAATATGCGCCGCCAACTGGTCAAGGGCATCTTCGGCTAACTGTGGCAAAAACTGGCGTGTGGCGTCGCGCAGGGTGGCATAAGAAAAGGGGTGCATCTCAATGATGCGCAGCGGAATCGGCACGATGGTTTTGGGCGGCGGCGCTAAGGCGCGCCCGGCCAGCACAATGCGAAAACGGTTTTGTTTGCGCGTGAATGTTTTTAACGCCCGCAAACAGGAATAAACCTGAGGGATAAATTCGTCGATCAATCCTTTGGCGATGGCTGTGGGCGCATGTTGGTCTAGATCGATGAGCAACACAAGCCCTTGTTTTTCCAGGTCGTCCCAATGTTTTTGCAGGGCGACGCCAAAGCGCATGCCCCAGGGGCGCGTGTCGCGGCTCTGAGACAGAAATTCCGTGCCCGGTTTTTTCGCCAGCAGGTGGGTGATGTTGAGTTCGTCGGCGAGGGCTTTTACCAGGTCGGGTAATGTGCTGTGTTCGTCTACGGCCGTATACGCGCACAGCCAGTCGTTTTCGGTAAAGTGGGTGTAAAGTTGTTTGAGTAGAGCGGTTTTGCCGAACCCGGCCGGGGCGTCCAGGATGAAGTAGGCTGGTCCGAGAAGAGTTTGAATGAGCTGTAGTTCGTTATCGCGGTTGGTGAAGGGGATTTTGGTGTGTACGGCCGTTGGCTGCCGGGCATCCACCATCTCTACCATAGCTAACCAATCAACAGCCGGGCGAAGTTCTTGCAAGCGTACAATCAAGGCGGCCAGCCTCTCTCGACGCGAAAGGTAAAAAATAAGCTCCCGCATCTTGCCGGCCCGCTCGTTGGCTAACAAATCTTCATAATCTACGTCTAATTCGGCGCAAAGCGTATGAAACTCTGTCCCGTTAAAAGATTGTTTCAGTAATTCGTGGAACGAGGTCAGATTAACAAGTTTTACCCGGCTGCCTTCAGTGATCAATTGTTCCTCCCAACCGTTGCCCAGTGAAAAAAGCAAAATTTTCCTGCCCTGGTTGCAATCGAATTCATCACAAACTACGAACAGATGGGTAGATAAACATGTATGTAAGTTACCACTACGACTTAGGGCGAGGTAAAATGATCCTCTGCAAGGAGTATACATGAATTTGAAGGCGATCGGCAATCCATGACTCTGGGGCCATGGGGGCAGGCGGTCAGCGGATACTCGTTTATCTGCCCCGCTGTATCACGGCATTTGCTCTCGCTTTGAATGAGCGCAAGTTCCATGCTCAACTTACCAAAGGGAATCCCGACATGCAAAAAATTTTAGTTTCCGGGCTGATCAATATCGAAACAACCTTAAAAGTAGATGCCTTCCCCGTGACGTACGAACCGGTGCGTTATCCTTTTGGGGGCGTTAACAGCACGGTCTCGGGCGTGGGTTACAACGTGGCCAAAGCGCTAACCGTCTTGGGCGATTCGGTCTGCTTTTTGTCTTTGGTTGGCCATGATTTGCTTGGTCGGGGCGTGGTCCAGGCTTTGACGGAGGCGCATATTTCACCTGTCCATGTGCTGTCGCAATTAGCGCAAACAGCTCAATCCGTCATTCTTTACGAGCCATCCGGGAGGCGGCAAATCCATGTGGATCTGAAGGATATTCAGGAGCAGGTTTATCCGGCGGAACGGTTTGACAGCGCCCTGGCGGAGTGCGATCTGGCGGTTTTATGCAACATCAATTTTAACCGCCCGTTTCTGGCTCGCGCCCAACGGGCAGGCGTTCCTATCGCCACAGACGTACACACAATTTATGATCTGGATGATGCGTATAACCGTGATTTTATGGCGGCTGCTCACGTTTTGTTTATGAGTAATGAGAAGCTGCCGTGTGCGCCGGAGGAATGGGCGCGGCGACTGCAAGAACGGTTTGGCACGGCCGTTATTGTTATCGGTTTGGGGGCGGAAGGGGCGCTGCTGGCGGTGAAGGAAGATGGGTTTATGGGGCGGGTAACGGCCGTTGCCACTCGCCCTGTCGTCAACACCATCGGCGCCGGGGACGCACTCTTTTCCGCCTTTGTCCACCACTACAGCCAGACCGGCGACCCATACGCCGCCATTCGGCAGGCTGTGGTGTTCGCTTCCTACAAAATTGGTGAAACCGGTGCGGCGCAGGGCTTTCTAACGGCCGTAGAGCTGGCCGATTGGGTGGCGCGGGTAGCCGCTTAACGCGGGTAGCCGCTTAACGCGAGTAGCCGCTTAACGGTGAACGCTGGCAATCGTATTGCGCACATCAACAAAAATGGGGTGCAGGCAGGTGATAATTTGGGCCATGCGCTGCCCAAGCGCAGCCTGATAAGCGGTGGTCAGATCCGCTTCCGGATAGACTTCATAGATTTTGGTCCAGCCCCGATCCCACATTTCCGCCTCGATGCTTTCGCCCAGGGTGTCTTTAATCTCAAACAAGTGGCGGCGGAACCCATTAAGCAGCAGGCGGTTCATGTTTTTGTCGTTTGCTTCGCAGTGAAACCCCAGTTCCCAACCCTGGTGACGTACAGCTTTGGACACTTCGTAATGCAGGCGTGGTTCGTTGTAATAAAACTGCACCAGCCAGCCCCACGGCTGCCGCGACTTAATGCCCTGCAGGTTGGGCGGTAAATGCGGCACTACCGTGTCTGGCAGTGTTTGCAAGAAGTTTTTATGCGAGAGAGTGGTCATGGGCGGGAAGTTGTTGCGCTAATTTTTGTAGTTGTTCAGGTTTCTCCGACGAGACCCCAAGGGTTTAATGCCCAGCTAGTCCAAATTCTCAGGAGCAAACCCTTGGGGTCGGTATAGCTACAATTTTTCTACCGCAGCCCGCAGCGCAGCCGGCGTGAGTACGGCCGTATCCATGCGCGCCGCCACCAGAAAATCGGCAAAGCGCCGCAGCCCCTGGGCAAAGGCGGCGGCAAACGCCGCGTCCGGCTGGAACCAGTCTTCCAGCCACAAACCGTTGATGACATACGTCTGCTGCGGCCGGTCGAATTTGGAATCCATGCGCCCAACGAGACGGTCGCCGTACAAAATGGGCATGGTGTAAGGACCATATTGGCGTTGTTCCGCCGGTTTGTAAATCTCCCAGATGTAATCGAAGCCAAATACCTTGGCCGCGCGGCCGCGCGCGCTGACAAATTCCAGCGGGGAAAGGAAGACGACTTCGTCGGTGGTGGTGGGGGATGTGGTTTGCCAGGCAAGGGGGACACGGCCGTCGGCCAATTCCGCCATGATGCCCATATCCTCGCCTAAAAAGTAGGCCGGGTCTTTCTGGCCTTCTATGCGCACTTCGGCCAACTCTCCGGTGGCCAGCATCCTGGCCAGCGTGTGTTGGGCTTCTTTGGGGGCTAACGGCCGTGCCCACGCCTCTTTCAACATCCGGCGAAAATCAGCCATCGTGATGAGGCCCCAATTGGCAATGTCCTTACGCAGGAAAAAATTCGCCGATTCCTCTTTCGTAGCCGAATGCTGCCATTCGGTTGGGGCGATGTTTTCCAGAAAATCATACACCCGTTCTTTGCCCTGACGGCCGTGGGTCATCAATTCTCCGGTTAGCCAGAGGTAGTAGAGGGCAACGCCCGTATCTTTGCCGGCGCGGTAATGGGTTACCGCTTCGCCGGCCAGATCACGGCTGCGCAAGGGGCCGCGATCTCGTATGGCTTGCCGGACGCTCTCCACCAGTTCCGTTTGCGTGGCGGCAAAATCTTGCCAGCGTTGATAGGCTTTGTAGCGCAACATACGCGGCCGCCAGTAAGGTAGTTCGGCCATCGGATACATTCTCAACCAGCCGCCATAATCGAAAAAGCGGCGTTCTTCATACGCCTGCTGCTGGAGATAGTCTGGTTGGTATTCGCTCACCCGTCCCCATAAGACAATATCGTGGCTGCAAGCCACCACCGATACTGGGTCGATCTGTACGGCTTCTGTGGCGTGAATCGCCTGGGCTGTGCCTTCTAAGCCGTGCCAGCGGCGCCCGGGCCAAAGACCTTGTTTGCCTAAAATATAATGGCGCTGCGTGGTGGTGGAAATTGTCATAACCATAAGAAACCTCAAAAAAAGCCCTGCTTCCTGTGTTACAATTGCTGGGTGCTGCGGCGGGCAGAATGTCGCGGCGATTATAGTGCGATCTTGTGGGAAGGGAAACAGCACATGCCGGATAAACAACACACTTTGGGCCAGTATGAAACACCGACAGACGTGGCGGATTTGCTGCTTGGGTTTTGCCTCAGACGGCCGTCTGACTGCCTGTTGGACCCCAGCTGCGGCGAAGGGGCCTTTCTTGCCCGCGCGGCGAAGTGGCTGGGCTGGTTGGGTGATGGCCCGGATGCGCCGCCAAATGCGCTGTGGGGCGTCGAGTTGGATTCGGAAACGGCCGTGCGCGCCCAAACCACTTTGCCGCAAGCCCACATCCTCACCCGCAACTTCTTCACACTACAACCCGGTGGGCCAGCGGATGGCCTGCCCGGTTCTTTCGATGCGCTAATCGGCAACCCGCCCTATACCCGCGCCGAATGGATTGGCCACCTGCGGGAAGAAGACGGCCGTCAGTTAGATTTGTTCGACGGTCTGCCGCCCTCCGCGCCGGAAGCGGCGGAAAAGCGTCTGCTAATGCCCCGTCAACTTTGGGACAGCCTGGGCGGGCGCTCCGGGCTGCACGCCTACTTTTTTTTGCATGGGGCGCAGTTTTTGCGTGAAGGCGGCCGGTTTGGGTTTGTGGTTCCCAATGGTTGGCTGGATGTGGCCTATGGTGAAAAGCTAAAGCAGTTTCTTCTGGACCATTTCAAAATCCTGGCCATTATCGAATCAGGCGTTGAACATTGGTTCGACGACGCCAAAATCAACACCTGCCTGGTGGTGCTGGAGAAGTGCAGCGGCCCCAATCGGCGGGCGGCCAACATGGTGCGGCTGGTACGTCTGAAACGGCCGTTGCGCGCCCTCATCCCTTACGCCGCCACCGACTACCGCCGCCTGACAGCCCTGGAACAGCTCATCCCCCGCCTGCTGCCCAACGAAAGCCGCACCACGCCAGACACGGCCGTGCGCGTTGTTACGCAGGCCGATTTGCGCCCGGCAGCCAAATGGGGTCTGGCGCTGCGCGCGCCAGAAGTGTATCGGCGGCGGCGCGAAGAACCGAAATTAGCTTGCTTGCGCGATTGGGCCGAGGTGCAGCGAGGGTTTACCACAGGCGCGAATCAGTTTTTCTACCTGGATCAGGTCACGGTAGGCAAGTGGGGCCTGGAACCGGAATTTCGCCGCCCGCTGTTAAAATCGCTGCGTGGCCTGGATAGCCTGCGCCTGAGCGCGGCCAACTGCCGCCACGACGTGTTGTGGATTCCACCGGGGACGGGTTTGGCGGGAACGGCCGTAGCCGATTATCTGGCCTGGGGCGAAAGCCAGGGCTTCCACCAACGCTCGACGTGCGCTGTACGCCAACCCTGGTACAACCTGGCCGCCCAGCCATCGGCGCAATTGGTGCTGCCCAAAGGCGTGTGGCGGCGGCACATGGCCGCCGTGCTGGAAGAAGACCTGCTGGTAGACCAGCAGCTTTACCAGGTGACGCTGCCGCCGGATGTGCCGCTGGCCGCGGTGGCGGCGCTGCTCAACAGCGCCTGGTTTGCCTTGCAGTGCGAGCTGCAAGGGCGGCTGAATTTTGGCGCGGGGGTGTTGTGGCTGGCGACCTATGAATTGGGCCAGATTTTGCTGCCGGACCCGCGTTATCTGACATCGGCACAGGTGGATGGGTTGACGGCCGTGTTTAATCGGTTGGCGCAGCGCCCGCTGCTGATGACCGACGAGGAATTGGGGCAGGCGGATAGAATGGCGTTGGATACGGCCGTGTTCGACATTCTCGATTTCACCACCGCCGAACGCCAGGAAGTTCGCGACGCCTTACTAGACCGCCTGGCCACTCGGCAAAACGTAGTCAAAAATTAAGGCTGTTTTGTAATCACCCCACAATCACCCCAAAGGTCATAATTTCACGTATTTTATGCGTGGTATAATCCCAACTCAGATTACAATGAGGCAGGATCTGATCATGACATCGACGCAGACGCTTGAGCAAACGTATACGGCCGTTTACCAAAAACTAGTCGAGAAATATGGTCAACCACAGTGGCGGCAATCCCTCCCGCCGGTAGACGAACTGGTTTCCACCATTCTTTCGCAATCCACCTCGGATGTGAACCGCGATAAGGGTTTTTATGCGCTCAAAGCGAAGTATCCCGATTGGGCAAGCGTGATGAATGCCCCGGAAGCAGAGGTCATTGCCACGATACGCCCCGCAGGTTTGGCGAACCAGAAAGGGCCGCGAATCCAGGCCGCTTTGCGGTATGTCTACGATGCCAGGGGAGCCATCAGCCTGGATTTTTTGGCCGATATGCCGTTGGCTGACGCCCGTGATTGGCTGACGGCCATCAAAGGTGTGGGACGGAAAACGGCCGCTATCATCCTGCTTTTTGCCTTTAACCGGCCGGCTTTTCCGGTAGATACGCATGTTCACCGCATTGCCGGGCGGCTGGGGTTGATTGGAACGAAGGTGACGGCCGATAAGGCCCACGATATTTTGGAAGCGATGGGCGCGCCGGAAACATTTTATCCATTGCACCTGAACTTGATTCGCCACGGCCGTGAAACCTGCCTGGCGCGTAATCCCAAATGCGCGGTGTGCGTCTTACAGGCCGAATGTACGTATTATCAGCAAAACAAGTAGCGAAACCTTATGAATGAACCAACCAACAATATCGAACAGGCCCGTTTAGCGGCTTTGTATCAGGTAAGCTCTCAACTTGGCGCCAGCCTGGACCTGAGCGAAGTCTTGAATCAGGTCATGGACGCCATCATTTTGCTCACGGGCGCCGAGCGTGGTTTTTTGATGCTTTTTGATGACCTGACCGGGCGGCTGCGCACAGAAGCGGCGCGCAATGTAGACCGCGAAACCATTGAGGGCGAGTCGATGCAAATCAGCCGCACCGTTTTGCAGCGGGCGGCCACAACTGGCGACCCCATCCTGACCAGCAATGCCCAGGAAGACGAGCGTTTTTCCGATCAGCAAAGCGTGATTGGCTACCAACTGCGGTCGATTATGTGCGTGCCGCTGCGGGCGCGGGCGCGGATTATCGGCGCGGTGTATGTGGATAACCGGTTGTACAGCGGAGTATTTAAAGGAGCTGATTTGGAACTGTTGGGCACGTTTGCCAATCAGGCAGCCATTGCTATTGATAATGCCCGTTTGTTCACGCAGACAGATCATGCCCTGGCCCGCCGCGTGGAAGAATTGACGGTTTTTCAGCAGATCGACCAACAATTGAATAAATCTTTGGAGCTGAATCAGGTGTTGAGTTCGGCGTTGACGTGGGCGATTGCCCTGACGACGGCCGATTCCGGGTCGATTGGCCTGTTGGTGGAGACGGACACGGAGCCGGCGCTGCGTTTGTTGGTGAATACGAGCGCTGGCGGGGAGCCGCCGCGCACTGTGCCCACGGACCATCCGGTGTTGGCGCAGGTGCTGCAAGAAGAGCGGTCGGTGTATTTGGAGCAGGTAAGTGAGGCTGAGTCGTTAGACGGCCGTGCCGCCGCCGTGCAGCTCGCCGTACCCATCAAACGGGACGGCCTGATCACCGGTCTCATCACGCTCGAAAGCCGCGCGCCGCAGGCCATCAACAACGAGGATATCGCTTTTGTCGAGCGCCTGGCAGATCGGGCCGCCGTTGCCATTAAAAATGCCCGTTTGTATGAAGACATCCACGCGGCCAACAAAGCCAAAAGCGATTTTATTTCGGTGGTGACGCACGAATTACGCCTGCCAATGACTTCGATTAAGGGGTATACCGATCTGATCATGAGTGGGATGACGGGCGAATTGAATGAGCAGCAAAAGCAGTTTTTGGGCGTGATTAAACGCAATCTGGATCGCATGAGCGTGCTGATTCGGGATTTGTCGGATATTAACCGGATTGAGAGCGGCCGGATGCAGTTTGAGGTGGGCGCGTTTGATGTGCGGGATGTGGTGATGGATGTGGTGGAGAGTTTTCAGGAGCAGGCCGCGACAAAATCGCAAACGCTGCGGGTGGAGGTAGGCGAGGGGGACACGGCCGTTTCCGCCGATTCGCGCCGTGTCAGCCAGGTACTCACCAATCTGGTCAGCAACGCCAACAAATACACGCCCCCAAATGGCGACATCCTGATTCAAGTTCAACCACAGGCGGCATTTGTCCAGGTGGCTGTGCGTGATACGGGTATCGGCATCTCCGAAGAAAACCAGGCCCAGCTTTTTAATCAATTTTTTCGCGCCGAAGATGCGGCCGTCCGCGAACAAGTTGGCTGGGGATTAGGACTGTCTATTGTGAAAAAAATGGTCGAGGCGCAAGGCGGGGAAATCTGGTTCCAAAGCACATTTGGGGAAGGCAGTACGTTTGCCTTTACCCTGCCATCCGCTAATATTACTAGGGAACTGGAGTAAGCTATGAATGGTAAACCCTTAGGCTATAAACTATTACTGAGTTACGAAGTAAAGCCCGAAGTTATGCAGGAATATTACCAGTTTGTCATGGGCCGGTATGTGCCTGTGCTGCAATCGATGGGTATGCAAATGAGCGACGCCTGGCATACGGCTTATGGCGATGCGCCGAACCGTCTGATTGGTTTTGTCTGTGAAGACCAGGATACGTTGAATCGCCTGTTGGCGAGTGAAAACTGGGAAACGATCAACGAGGAGTTGGCTCCATTTGTGATGGAATTTAGCTACAAAGTGATTCCTTACCGAGGCGGTTTTCAGTTCTAGCCGGCGATAACGGTTCCCTTCAGAGATCAGCAACCAACCACGTTTCTGGGCCTAGACTTGATAGGAGTCTGGTCTGGGGAACGTGGTTTTTTATTTTCTAAAAACGGCCGTTCCCTGTATAATCTTCTTTGAAATACTAGTCAACCAGCTGCCGGAAACATGAGATTGGCGATTTCATGAAACAAAAAAGCGCTTATTTTTGGTCGTGTCAGTCAAGCTGTTTGCCCATACTCTCTATTACCTTGCCTGATGGTACAAAAGTCCTAACTGCTTTTGGGTGCTGCTTTATCGTGCTTACCCTTATACTGTAAGCAAGCCGCGAAGTGGTGGTTTTTTGACGGCCGTTTATCAATCATACGTTTATTCTGTAGTTTATTAATTGGAGTCGTATCATGAAAATTCCTCAGCGCGAAGAAGGGCAGGGACTTGTCGAATATGCCTTGCTCCTGGTATTGGTAGCCATCGTGATCATCGGTATTCTGACCGTTTTAGGCTCATCGATCATGGTGGTTTATGCGAAGGTCATCGGCGGCCTGAATGGGCAGGTGGTTACCGGCCAAGGTACAGAAGCCATCGTCACCGGTTACGAAGCGGACATTACCCAAGGAACCGGCGGGTGCAGCGGCACTGTTAGCGACATTTCCTTTGTTGGTTTGCAGGACGGCGCTGTGCTGGAATCCGGCACGGTCAGTATCCAGATTTTGGTGGATGGCGCGGTTGTTAATACGCTCTCTGGCAGCACCAGCGCCTCCGGCATAGGCAACCTTGCCGGCCCTTACTCCATCTCCGGCGGCTCCGGCTGCAAAGTCCAGATCATCGGCGGATAATTTGGGTCTGGGCTGGCTGACTGATTTCTGGTCGACCAGCTCAGACGTAAAACGCCCTGAATCTGCAGTTAGGCGGCGGTAATCCTTGTGTGTTCAGGTCTTTATCTATCGCTGCCGGCAGTTTGTCTTTTTCTTCGTCTCTATCAGACCCTAAGTGTTTGTGTTTGGGAAGATAGACCTTTTAGGACTCAAACCCTTAAGGTCTTCCCAGAGAAACCTGAACGGTTACTTTTGTTTTTATTTGCTTATCGGTGGGCCAATCTGCTTTTGAACCAACCTGGCGCATTGATTTTTGCCGGTTTTTTACCAATCAGAACCATAAAAAGGTGTAGTTCCCATGGCTTATACAGGTCACGCTCAAACTCTCGTTCCCACAGTTAAATTTGTTAATCCTCGCCAACGGCAAACCACCAGACGGCTGGGCTATATGGGCCTGGCGTCGCTGGGTACATTGGTTGTGTTGCTGGCTTTGTTGTGGTTTTTGGGGGCTGGTTCCTCGTTGGTAATGGCTGCGCCAACGGCCGTTACCTACTACGTCACCGATACCGGCACAAACGCCAACGCCTGCACCAGCATCGACCCTTGTTCTCTGGCCCGGGCTGCTGGCCTGGCTGTGGACGGCGACGAGATTCGAGTGGCCAGCGGCTCGTATACCAGCGCCCCAGGCACGGCCGTGTTGTCTGTGACCCAGTCGATCACCATCACCGGCGGCTACCTGTATAACCTGGGTACAGGCACATGGAGTCCTGACGCGGACCCGTTTAACACCACCACCTTGGATGGCGGGAACAGCAGCCGCGTCATCACCATCAGTAAAAACATTAGCCCGACCATCGAAAACTTCCACGTCCAGAACGGCCGTGCCGCCAACGGCGCAGGCATTTACATCCCCGATGGTAACGGCCGTCCGCTCATTCGTCACAACTTCATCCACAACAACACGGCCGTTGGTGGGTTGGGCGGCGGCGGCATCTACGATGGCGGCGCGTCTACCATCATCTACAACGACATTTACCTGAACCAGTCCAACCCCAACGGCGCAGGGATTTATATCCACAACAATGGGGCAGCCATCACCTCTACCATTCAGTTTAATACGATTTACAGCAATACGGCCGTTTCCCCCACGGCCACCGGCTTTGGCGGCGGCGTTTTCTTGTTCACCAACGCCAAGGCCGAGATGGTCGCCAACAGCATCTTCCAGAACAGCGCCGAGATTGGCGGCGGCATCGGCGCATTTGGTTCCGCGCGGTTTCTGCTGCACAACAACATGATTTACCGGAATACGGCCGTAAACTCCGTGACCGGAAAGTCCGTTGGCGGCGGTATCTGGTCGGCCGCCAACGCAATCCTATGGAACAATACCGTTGTCGGCAACATCGCCAACGACAACGGCGCAGGCATACACCTGGAAGGGCCAGGCCAGATACAAATTCACAACACCATTGTCGCGTTTAACGCTGGCGGCGGCGTGGATGGCATCAACAACGACGATACGGCTCCCGCAGGCAGCATCACTGGCAGCTACAACAACATCTTCGACGATATTCTCGATGCCACAATTTCCTTCACCAACCCTATCGGCAGCAACCCCAATTTCGTTAATCTGGCAGCGTATAATTTGCACCTTAGCGGCAGCAGCCCCTTGCTGAACATCGGCAGTCCGGCCACGCCAGCCTGGGTTACACCGGATATCGACGAACAGGTGCGTCCCAATCCCAACAATGGCGCGCCGCCCCGTCACGAAGTGGGCGCAGATGAGTATTACCCGGATTTTCGGCAGGTCAGCATTTTGCCGGCTACGCAGGATGTGTATGTGGATCGCGGGACAACGGCCGTTTTCACCCACACCGTCCGCAACGATGGCACCCTCAACGACACCTACGACTTTGCCTGCACGAATGATCTGTGGGCCATTGCCTGCCCCACGCCGGTAGTCCTGGCTCCCGGCGAATCGACCAACGTGGCTACCAGCGTCACCGTCCCGCCCGCCGCCCTGGCCTACGATGTCGGCCAAACGCAGATCACCGTCACCTCGCAAATCAGCCCGGCCACAACCTTCGACCGGGCTACCGTCCGCGCGACGGTGAAGCCCCTGCCCGGCCTGCTCTTCACCTCAGCCATCTCGCGCACCGAACTGCCCGGCGCAGTCATCACCCTGACCCACATCCTCACCAACACCGGCGATGCCGCCGAATCCTTCATCATCTCCATCGTCAATGATCCATATGGCTGGGCTGAACTGGTTCCCACAGATCCGCTCACTCTGACACTGGGCGTTGGTACCCGGCAGGTTGTCCGCGTGCGGGTGACGATTCCCCCTTACGCTCAGGCCGGCATCTTCGACCTGATCACTCTCGAAGCGCATTCTAAATTTGACCCAACCATTTCGGCCACACTGGTGAACACCATCACCGCCAAGGCCACGGTTGGCACGCGTTATGTAAAACCCGGCGGAACCAATGTCAACAACAACTGCACCCAGCCCACCGCCAATCCCAGTCAGGACAACCCTGGGCCTTGCGCTACCGTGGCCTGGGCGGTTGGGCAGGCATCTTTTAACGACGAAGTACACATCGCCCCCGGAACCTTCAACGAATCAGAAATTTTCATCAACGATACCATTCGCCTCAGCGGCGGCTGGCTGGCGTTTAATGTCGATGGGCAGGGCGCGGAACCAGACCCCACGCTGACGGTGATTCAGGCCGGGAGTACACGCCTGCTTAACATTGCCTCTGGCTCTACGGTGCGCCCGACCATTGATACATTGACCTTGCGCGGCGGCGTGAGCGGCGGCTCCGGCGGCGCGGTGCTGGTGGGCAGTTTGTCGCAGCCGACGTTTGACCGCGTTATTTTTGATGGCAATCAGGCGGCGCAGGGCGGCGCGTTATACGCCAATACGAACACGGCCGTTACTGTCCTTCGCAGCGAATTTACCAATAACACAGCCCAAACCGACGGCGGCGCTGTTTACATGGCTGGCGGCACCGTCTCCTTGCTGCAAACGCGTTTTCTCACCAACACGGCCAGCGGCGCGACGGCCGGTCGCGGCGGCGGCGCATTGTACATGGCCGGCGGCGTGGTGGCGGCGCAGAACAACCTGTTTGTGAACAACACGGCCGTGCGCGATGGCGGCGCTGTCCGTTTGCAAAGCGGCCGGATGTTGTTCGGCAACAACACCCTTGTAGAAAACAATGCTGGCGGCAGCGGCGGCGGGCTGTACAACAACGGGGCGACCTTAGGCATCACCAACACGATTTTGGTGAGCAATACGGCCGTTGATGGCGGCGCGCTCTTCGTAAATGCCGGGCCATCCAGCATGGATTACAGCAATATCTGGCAAAACGGCGGCGCAAACGAAAGCAACATCCCCGCCGGGGCGAACAGCATTACCGCCGACCCGCGCTTTATGGACGCCGACTACCGCCTGGCGCTCGGTTCACCGGCTATCGACACCGGCGACCCCAACAGCACCCTCTCTGTAGACTTCGAAGGCGATTTCCGACCTTCTGACCAGGGCTTCGACATGGGCTGGGATGAGCTGGCCGGTTGTCGCGCCAAACGCGGCGACGTGATTTACGGCAGCATTCAAGACGCGGTTGACGCTACCGATCCCAGCGATTTAATCCTGGTTGCCGGAACCTGCCGCGGCGTACATGCCATCAACGTGGGCGGCGATGTGCTCAGCCAAACCGTACACCTGACGCAAACGTTGACGATTCAGGGCGGTTGGAATGGTGATTTTTCGGCGCAGGATTTTGTTATGCCGACCATTGTGGACCCGGAAGGCAACGGCCGTGGCTTCTACTTTAGCAGCGAGGCAGCCCCAGTGATCGAGGCCCTGACTGTGGCCAACGGCAACGCCGCCGGTTTGGGCGGCGGTCCGGCCGGCGAAGACGCTGGCGGCGGTATGTATAACCTGGACAGCAGCCCGGTACTCAGCGGCGTGGTGATTATGAACAGCACGGCCGATTTGGGCGGCGGCTTTTTCAACGCCTTTGGCGCGCCGATCATCCGGTCACGCGAGCTGGCCGGGGCGCAGCCCGGCAGTCCGCAAGTCGCGTTAACAGAGATTATGAGCAGCACGGCCGCTGCCGGCGGCGGCATCCTGAATCTGGGCGGGCGTCTGGTGGTGGATGGGGCCTGGATTCATAATAACTCGGCCGATATGGGCGGCGGTATGTTCAACTTTACCGGCACGATCACCGTGGCCAACACCATCCTGGCCCAAAATCAGGCAGCCGTCAGCGGGGGTGGTTTGTATGACAACGACTCTGGCTCGGCCTATCTGCATCTGACGGTGATTAGCAATACGGCCGTGTTGGCTGGCGGCGGCTTCTATACGGATCAGGGTGGTCCGGTGGTGCGCAGCGTGATTTTCCAGGGTAATCAGGCGCCGGATGGCCCGGCCATTTTTGCCAACGGCGGCGCGCCGGACGTGGATTATAACTATTACCAGGGGCAGGTGGGCACGGCCGTTGTCGGCACAGTCACCGGAACCCACTCCATTGTATCGGCCGTTCTGCCTGGGCTGCTGGACCCGGCCAACGGCGACTTCCACATCGGCGATGAAGCGCCGGTTGTGGATAAAGGGGACCCCGATTCGCCCATCACGGCCGATTTTGAGGGCGACATTCGGCCGTCCAACCAGGCTCCGGATATCGGCGCCGATGAATTGGTGGGCTGTCTGGTCAGCGTGAACGGCGTTGTGTATGGCAGCATTCAGGAAGCAGTCAACAATGCGCCAGTCGGCGCGACGATCATGGTTTCTGGCAACTGCCGGGGCACGCAAACCAGCGGCGGGGAAAGCGGCAGCGCCGTTTGTGGCGGCGCTGCGGGCACGCTCCTGGTCATCACCAAGACGGTGAATTTGCAGGGCGGCTGGAATGATACCTTTACACAGCGTAACGGGTACTCGACGTTAGACGCGCGGGAAGCTGGGCGCGTGGTGTACATTGGCCAGGGCGCAATGCCTACTGTGGATGGGTTTGACATCATTCGCGGCAGTGTGAGCGGCCCAATTGGTAATGGCGCGGGCGTGTGCGTTGAGAATGCGATTCCCACGCTGACCCATAACCGGTTTTACAGCAATACGGCCACGAATGGCGGCGCGGTGTTTGTGTTCGACAGCCCGGCGGTGATTGAAGCGGGCAACCGTCTGTACCACAACACGGCCGTTTCCGGCGCAGCGTTCTATCTGGACAATTCGTCGGGTATTACGGCGACGGTGCAAAACAATTTTATGTATCGCAATACGGCCGTTTCCGGTGGCGCGCTGTACAACAGCGGCGGCGACAACTTGTTCCGCCACAACACACTCGTCAATAACACCGCCACAGGCACAGGCGGCGCGATTTATGTGGCTGCCGACGCGCCAGAAATGCGCGGCAACATCGTCATGCAGCACACCACCGGCACGGTGGGCGGCGCATTTGGCGCGCCCGGCTCGGCGCCGGTTTTGGACCACAACGATTTCTTCCAAAATAATGTGGACTTTGGCGGCACCATCTTAAATGGTGGGGTGGGCAATCTGGACGTCGATCCTGGCTTTAACCTGCTGGTAACCGATTCCTTTACGCTGACCATCGAGTCGCCGGTAGTGGATGTGTATGTGCCGGATGTGCCGCTGCCGACGGACTATGAAAAGGACATACGGCCGTCGCATCAGGCCTACGATCTGGGCGCAGACGAGGTTGGCGGCTGTTACGCGGCCATTGCCGGCGCGGAAACGAAGGTGTATGGCAGTGTGCAAACGGCCGTAGACATGGCTCAAAATGGCGATACCGTGCTGATAAACGGCGTTTGCCAGAATGTTCAGGGGCGTGTCGTTGATGGCCTGTTGGTGACTCAGACGGTCGCCATTACCAAATCATTGACGCTGGATGGCGGCTGGGCCTACAAAGAGCCGATTTCGGCGACCCTGGATGCTTTGAGTCGGGGGCGCGTGGTGTATGTGGGCGCAACGGCCGTTGTCACCCTCACCAATATCACCCTGACCAACGGCGACAGCACAGCCGCCGGTGACGGGAATCGTGGCGGGGCGCTCCTGAACGCCGGTCAGATGGTGCTTACCAATACCCAATTCATGGCGAACAACAGCGCGCTGGGTGGCGCGATCTACAATGGGGCTGGCTTAACGCTGGGTGCAACCAGCCTGAAAAACAACACGGCTGCTTCCGGCGGCGGGCTGTATAACAATGCGTTTGCGGTTGTCCAGCAAGCTGAATTTTCCGGAAATTCAGCTTTTGATGGCGGCGCGGTCTACCACAATGACGGCACGCTTTCTCTGGATGGCAACAAGCTGCACGGCAATGCGGCGTTGGCTAACGGCGGCGCGGTGTATCTGGCCGGCGGCGCGAGCGGCACAATGGATGTGCGCAACAACTTTATCTATGACAACAGCGCGGACAAAGGCGGCGGGTTGTACAACGAGGATAGTAACGGCCGTATCTGGCACAACACCTTCGTCTATAACATAGCCTCTGCTGATGGCGGCGGCATCTATTCGGCCGCCGGAAGTCCCGACATCCGCAATAATATCCTGGATACCAATCTCGGCAGCGGCCTGTCTGCGAGCGGCGGCGCGCTGACGGTGGCGTATAACAACGCCTTTGGTAACATTCCGGGCAATTATGTCAATGTCATACCTGGCGCGGGCAGCATCAGCCAATTCCCCGTTTACGTTGACCCCTTGCTGCCAGATTACCACCTGGAAAACGGCTCGCCCGGCGAAGACCAGGGCGATCCGGCCGTGTCGGATGTGGCGCAAAACCCGCTGCACCTGATCGACCGCGACTATGACGGCGACATGCGCCCAACCAACAACGCCCCCGACATGGGTGCGGACGAAATCAACGCCTGCCTTATCAAAGTTGGCGACCAATTCTTTAGCGTTTTGCAAGACGCCATTGATTACGCCGAAAGCACCAATATCTATGAGGTGCTAATCGGCCGTGGCGAATGTCGCGGTGTGCAGACGGTAAACGGCGTGGAACAAGTGGGTTACGTCTCTGAAAACCTGCACTTTATCGGCTCACTGCCACGCGAGACGTTTGATAAAGACAATGGCGACCGCAAAAACCCGGATTTGTTGCAAGTAACGACAATCATCAACGCGATGGATGGGGGCCGGGTGATTTACGTGGCTAACAACGCGTCGCCTATTTTTGAGCAGTTGGCTTTTGTGCGCGGCAATGCGTTTAACACCGACCCGGCCAGCGACAACGGTGGCGGCATTTACAATGCCGGTTCCGGTACTGTTTCTATTGCAGTAAGTGATATTGCTCAGAGTACGGCGTTTGACGGCGGCGGGTATTATGGCGGGGCGTCATCTCATGCCAACCTGACGGCTCTGACGGCGGGCATGGCGATTCCGGCGCGTGGTCTGATTACAAACCCTGTCGATGGCAAGCTTTACCCGAATTATGTGTTTTATGACGGCAACGTGGCCACAAACAACGGCGCGGGGCTTTATAGCAGCGGTTCGTTTGATCTGCGCAATGCCGACTTGTTTGGCAACAGTGCGGGCAATGACGGCGGCGGGATATACAACACGGCCGTAGATTCTCGATTGGTAAACACGACGTTTTATACCAACACGGCCGTGAACAACGGCGGCGGCGTCTTCAATTCCGGCGGCTCGTTCCGCATCTACCACAACACCATCCGCAACAACCATGCCAACAGCGGCGGCGGCGTCTACAACACCGGGACCGGCTTCCTGCTGAATAACAGCATTGTGTATAGCAATACGGCCGTTATCAGCCCGGCCGGCGTCAGTTCGCCATCAGGCACACTGGGCTACAACAACTTCGACACCAACGTACCTGACAATCTCTCCGCTGGACTCACCAATGAGCATCCCATCGACGGCAACCCTGGTTTGTTAGGTATTCGCACCCTCAGCATCACTTCACGCAATATCGACGCCGCCGATCCAACCTTCCCCAAACCGGTGCCCCCAGATGGCAAACCGATTGATTACGATTTTGCCCTTTTCTTCCGCCCAGATGGGTTTGCCGATAACATTCCCGATTTGCAGTCGCCCCATGGGCTGTACAGCGACGTGGGCGCGGCTGAATACCGTAAAGACTTTGGCTGCCAGATTGAGCCGCAAAGCGGATCCTCATCCATCGCCCCCGGTGGCGTGGTGACCTACAGCTTGCAGATCGTCAATGCTGGCTTCCCATCTTACAAAGATTTGCTGCGCGATGGCTTCAGCCCTTACCTTTCCAATGGTTACACCGACACCATCACCATCACCCTGGCCAGCCAGACACAGGGCTGGTCTACGTTGGAAGGCGGCAATGTCCAAAATGTCACATTAGGTTGGGATGATTATGACCTGGGCGCAACCATCACCCGTGTCCTGACCGTCACCGTGCCAACTTCGGCAACCGTTGGCCTTATCGAAGACAGCGAAATCATCTGTGAATCCGGCTCTCTGCCCATCGATCGCACTTCCGATACGGCAACCTTCCGCACCAGCACCGGTCCCACAACTGGCGTCATCGTCTATCCAGACATTGTCACGGCAGCCGCTCCGGGGGCAGTATTAACTTATACCCAGACCGTGCAAAATATCGGCAATGAGACGCAGCAGTTTGAAGTTATTCCCAACTCTGGGCCACGCCACGCCAACGCTGTGCTGCTGGACCTGAATACCAAGGCGATTCTCACGAATACTGTCGTCACGCTGGCTCCCACAGAACGCTTCACGGCCCTGCTGCGGGTAACTATCTTGGGTACGGCGACGGCCGGAGATGTGGCAAATCCAGGCGTTGTGGCGCGGTCAACCGCCAACCTGCTGAATTTTGGCGCATCACAGGGTCGTATAACCATCCTGGCTGCCCCTGGAACACGCTACGTAGCCGCCAGCGGCGCAGTCGATAACACCAACTGCACCGATCCGCTCAGCCCCTGCGCCACGATTCAACATGCCGTAGGGCAGGCAGTGGCTGGCGACGATGTGCTGGTATCGGTGGGCACGTATACAAACGTAACCACGCGCACCGTTGGCCTGGAGCCGATGGTGCAAAATGTGTTCATCGACAAATCAATCTCGATTATCGGCGGTTTTAATGTGGCCGATCAGTACACAATTCAAGAGCCTATCACGAATGCCGTGGTGTTGGATGGGCAAAACGCGCGTCGCGTCATATATGTAGCGGATGGCGTTACGGTGACGTTATCGAGTTTGTTCATCCAAAATGGGCGAGCGGATGCAAACAGCGCGGTTAATGGCCTGACACAGCAGTACGGCAGCGGCGTTTACAATGCCGGGGCTAATCTGACTGTTTTTGGCGCCTGGATTCAGGGCAATCGAGGGCTGTATGGGGTCGGTTTGTATCATGCCGATGGTCTTTTAAGGGTTCAGAGTTCGGCCTTTTTCGATAATGCCAATCCGGCGGAAACAGGCACAGATATTGGTGAAGGCGGGGCCATCTACATGGCTAATGGTCAGGGTTTGCTGGAAAACAACACATTCCGCAACAATTCGGCCAACCGTTCAGCTTCGCGGGCGGCGCAAAGTGGCAGCCAAACCGGTAACGGTGGGGCTGTTTACCTGGCGGCGGGTGAGGCCACTTTATTGAACCATATTTTTGTTGACAATTCGGCCAATCTGGGTGACGCGGTTTATATTAGCAGCACGGCCGTTATCACCACCGACTACAATCTCTACTTTGGTCAGACCGTGACACCCATGGACGGACCGGGGACGATCAACCTGGGCACGCATGCCTGGGAGGTAAACCCAGACTTTGTGGACCTTTACTCGCATATCAGCCGTACCTCACCGGCCAAAGATGTGGGTACGTCGGACATTTCCATTGTGGATGGCCTGGACTTCGATCTGGAAGCGCGTCTGCAAGGGCCGGCGGTGGATTTGGGCGCAGATGAACGCACGCAAAAACCTGCGTTTGTGTTTTTGCCCACGCCGCAGTCGGCGACCATTAACGCCGGCGATGTGATCACCTATCGACACACCCTGACAAACACCGGCGACTTCGCCGACACCTACACCCTGACGCTGACGGAAAACATCGCGCCGATCAGCGCCACCGGCTGGGGGGCAGCTTTTGCGCCTGCAACGATTACCGACCTGGCTCCGGGCGGCGCAGTATCCGTGACGCTGACCATTACCGGCGGGCAGCCGGGTTCGGCCAATGTCAGCACGATCACGGCCGTTTCCAATTCCGGCTTGTCGGGCAGCGTCGAAGACACGACCACCATCACCCAAACGGCCGGCGTCGACATCAGGCCGTCGCTCAACCAATCAGGCCTGCCGGGGCAGACACTGGTTTACACCCACACCCTGCACAACACCGGCGACGGCCTGGACGACTTTGCCCTGACGTATACGGCCGTTCCCCCTGCATGGTCTGTCACCCTCACGCCTGCCCAGACCGGCATCATGTCTCCGGGCGAGATCATGACCTTCACGGTCAGCGTGCAAATCCCGGCTGGCACGATTAGCGGCACGCAGCATCAGGTGGTCGTCATGGCGGCGGCCACCAACCCGGCGGCCAGCGATACCCTAACCGATACCACGACGGTCAGCCTGGAAGCCAACGGCTTGATATTGTCGCCAGATAATGCGCGGACAGTGCTGGATGGCGTGACCGTGCCTTACACCCACACGCTGCATAACGACAGCAACACAACCGAGATTGTGGACCTGGAAATTGCCGGCTCGCTGCCGGGATGGCCGGCCAGCGTTTTGCCGATTACCGTAACGCTGGCGCCCTATGCGACAACGGCCGTCAACGTTGCCGTCGATGTGCCGGTGGGCGCGGGCGGGCTAACGCACACGGCCGTGGTCACGGCCACCGGACGCGCAACCGGGCTGCAAGATACGGCCGTCAATACCACCACCGTCAGCGCTGTCACCGGCATCTCGCTGGTCCAAGACGAAACCCGCACCGCGGATCGCGGCACGCTGGTCACCTACGAACACCGTCTGACCAATCTGGGCAACCTGACTGATACGATTACCCTGGAAGCCGTAAGCGAGCAGGGGTGGCTGGAGAGCCTGACGCCTGGCCCCATTACGCTGGGCGCGGACGAATGGGTGACGGTAACGGCCGTTATCAGCATTCCCGTCAGCGCAGTTCCCGCCACCACCGATACACTCGTCATCACGGCCACGTCCGGGACCAATGCCAATGCTTCAGACACAGTAATCGACACGACCATCGTCAAGCAAAATCACAGCCTGGCCTTCTTCCCGGATGGCAGCCAAACGGTGAATGCGGGGACAACGGCCGTGTACACGCACACCCTCCACAACACCGGCGACGGCGTGGACACCTTCGCCTTGCAATGGCAAAGCAATCCGCAGTGGACATTGGACATAACGCCGACTCTGATCACCCTCAACCCCGATGAGCAGACCACGGTCGCCGTTACGCTCACTGTGCCGGCGGGAGCGTCTGGCCTGAGCAACGTCACCACCATCACCGCTACTTCCACCATCAGCAGCGTTCATGAAGCAAATGTCATCGATACGACCACAGTCAGCGGCGTGCCCATCAACCTGGGCGTAGTCATTGCCCCAGACCGTGACGGCATGGGCAATCCCGGTGACACCGTTCAGTACCAACACATTGTCACCAACACCGGAACCGGGCCAGATGACTATTCCTTAACGGCCAATTCTGCCGCGAATTGGGTTGTGGGCGTGCAGCCGCAGCACCTGCGGTTGGCATTGGGCGCCAGCGCGCCGGTCACGGTATCTGTAACCATCCCGCTCACGGCGATTGGCGGCGCCGTAGACTTCACCCAGGTGATGGTCGCTTCGGACACCGATCCATCGGTGTTTGATGTGGTCACAGACACGACGCACACACCGCAGATTCACAGTTTCACCTTCACGCCAGACCGCGTGTCGACGGTGGGCGTGGGGGCGGCGGTTGTTTACACGCACACGTTGGTAAACACCGGCAATGGAATTGACCAGTTTGCCATCACCTGGAACAGCTTGCCCAACTGGCAGCCAACCATCTTCCCGACCAATGTGTCTCTTGATCCGGGTGAAGCGCGAACGGTAACGATGACCATGATCGTGCCGCCGGGCGCGGCCGGTTTGAGCAACGCGACGACCATCACCGCCACTTCAACCATCAGCCCGGTGTTTGCGGCGGCGGTGGTGAATACGACTACGGTCACTGGCACGCCGGTTAACCTGGGCGTGAATATCGAGGCGAACGAGACGGCCGTTGGCGACCCAGGCGCAGTCGTGCAATATGTCCACACCGTAACCAATACTGGAGATATGGCCGATAGTTATGCGTTAACGGCCGTTTCCGGCACAGGTTGGACGGCCGTCATCAATCCCACGCAGCTCTCCCTGGCTGCCGGGGCCAGCGATCAGGTGACGGTTTCCGTAACCATTGATCCGGCGGCCACGCCCGGACAAACCGACCTGACTGTCGTGACGGCAAGATCGAACACCAATGCGGCCGTCGCCGACAGCGTGACCGACACCACACGGGCGGCGCAAATTCACGCGCTGGCCTTCTTCCCCGACAATACGCGCACAGCGGCGGCGGGCAGCACAGTGGTTTACACGCACACGCTGCGCAACGACGGCAACGGGCCGGACAGCTTCGCCATTACGCCGGTCAGTGGGCAGGGATGGTCGGTAACGGCCGTTTCGCCCATCAACCTGGCCTCCGGCGCTGCGGCCACGGTGGCGGTGACGCTGACTGTGCCTGCGGGCACGGAAGGTCTGATCGATGTGCTGACCGTATCGGCCAGTTCGGTGATTAGCCCGGCGGTGGGAGCAACGGCCGTGAACACCACCACCGTGCTGGGGTTGCCGGGCGTCACCATCGTCCCCGATTACACCGACTACGGCCAGCCGGGCGACACCTTCCAGTACGTCCACACAGTCACCAACAACGGCGACCAGGCCGACACCTACACCTTAAGCCTGGCCTCCACCCAGAGTTGGGCGCAGTCTATCTCCCCAAGCATGCTGGCGTTGGGTTCGGGAGCGAGTGGGCAGGTGACGGTAACGGTCAGCGTGCCGGCCGGGGCGCTTCTGGGCGCACAAGACATCACCACGGTCACGGCGACATCGCAAACGAACAGTGGAATTCACGACACGGCCACCGACACCACGCGCATCATCGGCGTGTTCTTGCCGATTGTGCTGCGGGCTGCGCCGGTCGTCGTGCCGCCCACACCCACGCCCACGGCGTCACCAACGCCCACCGCCTCGCCTACGCCCAGGGTGTGCGATGTACCCACGGGCATCGATCTGGTCGTGACGAACATCCAGATTGTGCCTGGGTCGCCGATTGGCGACCAGCCGGCGCTGGTATACGTGACCATCCGCAACCAGGGCACGGTAGGCGTGGCTTATGGCAACAACTTCTTCCTGGACTTTTACGTCGATCGCCAGCCAGCGCCAAATCAGCGCGGCGAGATTGAGTGGGGCGTGCAAGGCATTCTCATGAGCGCCGGGCACAGCGAGACATTCAGCGCGCCATTTACCTTTAGCGGCGGCGCGCACCAGGTTTGGGCGCAAGTGGATTCCGATGATACGGTGAATGAGTGCCCATTTGATGGAAACAATCGTCTGGGACCGGTGACGGTAACAGTCAGCGGATTGCCCAACAGCGATCAAGATGTGTCCGCGCCACCCATCAATGACAGCCTGCGCCACACACCGACACCCGCGCCCCTCATGACGCCCACGCCGACCGCCACGCCGACCCGTCCGGGCGGCTGAGGCAGGATACGGCCGTTATCTGCGAGACTGGAGACGCACGGTTTCCAGTCTCCAGTCGGCAGATTGATTGTGGGCTAATTGGTTGGTGGAACAAAAAAAGACCCTTGGGGTTTTATAAACCCCAAGGGTCTTGCTAATTCGACTGCTCAGTCCGCTTTTATTTCTGCAAAATTTGCTGCCGCCATTGCAGCCCAATGCCCAGAAGAATGAACCCTAAACCGAGAAACGCCAGCCAAAGCGAGCCTGTGTTCGCCGGTGCGCCAGATTCCGGCAGCAAAACGGCTGAGGCAGAATTGGCCGGCAGGGTGATGGGGGCGGAAACGGCCGTTACCTTTTGCACACAGAAATTTACATCCATCGCCAGCGGCGTGTCCGGGTAGATGGGCGCGTACAGCGGATTTTGCGAAGTCACGAACCAACCGGCGGCCGGTTGAGCCGTGACGCGCCAATAACTTTCACCGGCGGCGGCCAATTCATACGCCCCATTCTCGGCCGAGGTTTGGGTGATCACGGTTTTTTCGTCGCTGCTGACAAATTGAAGGGTGACGCCGGCAACCGGCGTTTCGCCAGTCAGGCCGGTTCCCACGCACTTGCCATCGCTATTCACATCGGCGTACACCATGCCACGGATGGATCCCCTGGTTGGAGAATCGGTGACGATGGTTTGGGGGATGTTGGTGGGGGTGGGGCGCGGAGTGGGGGTAGGGAGTTCGCCTTGAGCGTAGGCGGGGCTGTGCAAAAGGCCGGATAACAAGAGCAAGGCCAGACCAAGAACCAAACTAATTTGTGACTTACGCGGCATAATTCACCTCCTGTACGGTAAGTTGACTTTTGTATTATACTCGCTTTTGGGGGATTGGATATGGGTCAAAAGTAAGTTATGTGAAATGGTTATGTGAAACGGCCG
>JAGOMA010000018.1 GCA_017993775.1 Chloroflexota bacterium
CACCTGGAACGGAACGGCCGTCCCAGGTGGTTTTTAGTTCAACTACCAGCTTTCATCTCAGAGTAACGTACCTCCGAGATTCGGCCGTTTGCTGTTACGGTTTGACCATAACAGGCATATAGGTGGGTATACCCACAACCAGGACGGAGAGCGTAGAGTTCATCTGTCCGCCGGGGTTGCTGGTGTAAGACCGGACATCCTTCGACAACGCGCCGAGGAAGCCGGCAGCCACCTTCACCTGGTAGGTAATCTCTACCGGTACCAATTCTCCGGGCACGAAATCGAAGCAAACCATGTCGCCATTGGCCAGGCCGCCCGCGTTGGCGCGGTTCAAGAACGCGTTGGCGTAACCGCCAGTCGCATCCTCGACGCCAATGGTGAACGGATCAAGAGACAGATCGCCGTTAAGATTGTTATAAGCGAAGACGATTTCGTAATCGCCCGGCGCGTCCGATGGTTGGCGTAAGAGGACGGCTTGGAAGTCAAATTGATCGGCGCTGCCGCCAAACCATTCAACGTTGTCGTACTCAACCACGACCACGTTTGCTCCAGCGGTTGCCAGGCTGACGCCCTGGTTCGTTGCCAAATCGTAGAAGAGTTCGAAGTCTTGCCACAGGATGGCTGCAACATTGTTCGGCAGAGCCGGGTTCGGCAGGGTTTGTGGTACCCACGGTGAGCCGCCATAGTTGTTCGCCCCATCAAAGATGAGGAAACCATCATCGGTAAACGACAGACCTGTGTAGTCAATGCCGTAGAAATTGAACGGGCTGCCTGTTGGGAATGCCGAGAATCGTTTGGTGTCGCCTACAATGGTGGACTGCGGGAAAATCCCAAAGCCTTGTAAGTTGACATAACCTCCGAAACCGGTATCACACATCGGGTCCGTGGCCGGGGTGGAGATGTTGTATTTTGGCTGCGCGTTCAGCGGCGAAATCATCGTGCCAGTCCAGAAGACGGTGTCCAACCCCACCAGAACGCTGCCGTCAGAGGCGGTCGCCGAGCCGGGTACGTAGGTCAGGCCATCGGGAATGGTGTCCATGATGTTGTAGGTGAGGTCTTCACCCAACACATTGGGCTGGATGGTGATCGTGTAGGTAATGGTGTCCCCAGGCATAGCCGTATTGGCGCTTGCCGTCTTGGTGACGTCATCTTCCAGACGATGCAGATCGACCGGGACGAAACCAATGTTGCCCGGGTTGGCTGCATTGGTGCCTAAGCTAAAGCCACCATACCAACGGTCGCCGGCCATCATCATGTCATCCCAGTAGATGCGCAGGTCAAAGGGATCCAGGGCGGTAACGGCCGTGGGGCCTTCAACCATCATGTTGCCTTCATCACCGGTAACAACGCCGATGAAGAATTTGATGGCATCAGGTGGTGTGGCAGAGGCGCTCCAGCTTTGAACAAGAATCCACCAGGTACCGGCAGCCGGATCGGTCACGTCGCAGTATTCCAAGAAGGAACCGGTGGTGCTGCTGCAAACCTGGGTTGCGGCGCTGGGCGTGCTGCCTTGGCCAACAAACAGGTCCACATCCGGCGCGGCGGACTCGGTGACTTCCGCCACGAGACGTTTGGCGTCAGCCGGAACGGAGACGGTGGTGTAGAAGATGCCGTCGCCATTGATGTCATCAAACGCATCGCCGTTGGTCGGGTCTTGGAGCAGGGAGATGTTGTATTCCATGCCCTTGCTCAGGCCAAAGTTCTCAACCGTCAGGTCTGTGATTTGGATGGCCGTCAGATTGGTGATGGTGTCCGAGCCAGCGTCGCGGCGCGCTTGCAAAGTTACAGAGGCGGGCAAATCACCCTTGTTTGGCAGAACAGCCAAAGGCATGTGCTGTGCCGGGGTGGCTGCGCCGGCGGGCGTAATTTCCAGCGAACCGAAGTGCCATGTTTCGTCCAGCGCCAAGACATCCACCGTGACGGTGAAGGTCTGGGAAGCGGCCGGAGCGATGGTGAAGGTGCTGGGGGTTACGGAGCCGGTCATGCCGGTGGGCAGGTCCAGGGTTAAGGTGTAGGTTTCTGCAGCGGCCAGGGTGCTTTCCACAGTACGGACCCAACTGCAAGACTGCACGCAGTTGGAATTACCCAGTTCAGCCAGGTTCAACGTGGTCGGATCGCCGCCTGTGCGCGGATCAGAGTTGTCGAACTCGGTGGTGGTGACATCCAGAACCAGACCAGCCTGGGCGGCGTCTTCGAGGTTAACGCGACCCGCGCCTTGGGCGAATGGGGTGGCGTCGTTTACGCCATCGTCATTGGTGACGGGGCGCACGCCGGTGGACATCAGCGCTGATTCGATTTGGGCTGGTGTCCAGGTGGGGTGAACGGCAACCATGAGTGCGCCGGCGCCGGCAACGTGCGGGCTGGCCATGGACGTACCGGAAATAACATTCCAGGTATAGTCGCCATCACCGCCGGGGCCTTGGTGATAAGCTGCCCAAACGTCGCGGCCGGGGGCCGTTATATTGGGAACTACCAGGTCAGTGAAGAAGCCACGGTTGGGACCACGGGAGCTGAAAGCGGCCAGGATGTCGCCATGAGCATCGGCTACATCAAGGGTAGCGCCGGCGATGGTGCCATTAACGGTACCGGTCGCAGCGGCGATGTAGTCTTTCAGTTGTTGGTAGGTGGTGTAATCGATGTGGATGGCCGGTAAGACGTGGGGGTCGGCGCTGAGGGCGCCGGGGCCACCGCCAACTGCCGAAGGTTGGGCGAGGATGTAACCGCTAGCGCCGCCGTCGAGGACGGTTTGACCTTTGGCGACACGGCCGTATGTCCCACGCTCGCAGATAACGATTTCGCCGCTAAAGGTTCCAGGCGGGAAAATGCCATCTTTACAAAGACGGGCATCATCCACGCTGATGGTCGGTGGATTGGCGTAATCTTCGGCGAAGACGATTGGCGTGGCGGCCAGACCGGAGCTCATAGCCAGACCAGCAAGCGTCAAAGGCGGATTAACGCCATCATCCAGAGTGAGTTCTTGTAAGAAGGCGCGGTTGTGGCTGGCCGCAGCTACAGTGGTTAACCAGGGCAAGTCGCCAGGGCTGCCAATGGTGGCATCGCCAGGACCGGCATTACCGGCGGATGTGGCAACAAAGATGCCAGCATCGCGGATGGCTAACCATTGCAGGGCTTCGGTGTCTGCCCACGGGTCGCCGGTGGGGGAGCCAGAGCCGATGGAATAGTTCACAACATCAACGCCGTCCAGGATCAGTTGATCGCGGGCAGCGGAGAGGGACGCGCCGGGGCAGCCGCCGCCATCAATACACCCATCATACATGATGATGTTGGCGTGGGGCGCAACACCGGAGATGGTTGCCGTGTAGACGTCGGTGGGGGTGGTGATGGTGGAGGTGATGATGTGGTTGCCGGCGACTGTGCTGGCGGTGTGCGAACCATGTCCGTCACCATCCCGGGGATTGGGGTCGGAGGCGGTGTAACCGTAAGCGCCGACCAGTTTGTCGTTGCAGGGGAAGGTGGGATCGTAGGCCACTTCACCGGCCGGGGGGCTGGTGTTGGTGGGATCGCACACACCCAGGAAAGTACCCGCGCCAAAAGGATTGGTGTGGGTGAAACCGTCGTCGCCAGTGGCGGCGAAAGATGGGTTCCAGGGGTCGATGCCGGTGTCGATAACGCCGACCAGAACGCCTTCACCTTCTGTGCCTACGCCGCCGGTGGCTGTGCCATCCCAAATGGTGGTGGCGCCAATCCAGGCCGGGCCTGCATCGGTTTGTACTTCAAACATGCGTTCTCGTTCGACGAATTTTACATTGCCCAATTTGGCGATGACGGCCGCTTCGGCGGGGGTCATTTCGGCGGCGTAACCGCTGATAGAGGCTTTGTATTCGAATAGGATGTTCAGGGAACGGCCGATTGCGGCGTTGGCATCGGCAATGGCGGCGGCGCGACGGCCGTCCAGGTATGCCAGGTAAGCCTCGCTGGCCGCAGAGTTAGCGTTTACCTTGGAACTGCCGCTGGCGGCTAAATTGGTGGCAGCCAGACCCTCAATGCCGCCACGATAACTTGCCAGGGGAACATCGTTCAGGATGACCATATAGGTTGCCGGGCCGGCCGCGTCTTTGGGCTGGACCACAACACCTGATCCTACTGGGGTGGCAATAGCTTCTTCGAAGACCGGCGCATCAGCATCGGGTTCGGCGGCTATGGCCACAGCATTAGCAACAAGTAATGCCACAAGCATCAAGGTTACCAAAAGAATTTTTCGTCTCATTATTGACATTTCCTCCTCAAAATAGGGATAGTAAAATGGGCTGCTTAAGGGTCTTGGGCAGCGATTGAACAACATGTGATGGAAATTTGTTAAATCGGGCACCTCCTTTGGTTATAGTGGATTTCATTGTCATACGGTGTGTTGTGTTCTTGACCTGTTCCAGAACAACCAGGTTATGAACTGAACTTAAAATGGCCGTTCCCAGCCACATGGATAGGGAAACGGCCGTTTGTAGTTGCTAGAATTCATTGCTTATTGTCATGTTTCCCCCCAAGGGTGCGGGTGGAAATTTCCAGCGCTGGCGTTACGCCTGAAATCGAACATTTGTAGCTAGAAAATGAGACAGTAAATGGGTTGTTGTACTTCAAAGACAGTTGCTCTTATTTACGCTATGTAGCAGAAATGCCGGATTATGTTGCTATAGTTGCTATAAGATGAAATGATGGTTTAGATGATCCCACTACCCCACAACTAGAACGGGGTTGGTTAGTGTAATGGCCAAACGGAAGAAAAATCCCGTTTTCTGAAGGACTGCCATTGTACACAAAGTTTATGAATTTGCCACCAACAATTGGAGGAAGTTCAGCAATTCGAATCATGGTGGGGTGAGGCGGCGTGGTCAGTTTTTGGCCGCTGCGCCGCGCATTTTCACCCATTGTTTCATCTGCTAGCCGGATGAACAGGTGCGGCAGGCGGCGAAGCAGCCTGGCAAAACTTCTTTAAGGAGATTGCGCCAATCTTCGAATTGGACCAATCTGAGATCTCCAAAGTGAATGACAAGCGGGCCTAAAGGTGTCGTCTGCCAGCCATAAGGTTTGCTACTTGAGATTGCCGGAGGGGTCAGATGTGATCTGGTGTGCAGTTGGTGGCATTTTGGAAGAGGCTCTTGACAGAGCGAATTAATTTAGATACTATTCTAAATAGATGTGCATCTAAATAGAAATTCATCTAAATAGGAGACGGTCATGGACGACCTGCAAAAGCAAACGTTATTGCAATTTTTTAGAGCGGTCGGTCAGGAAACCCGCTTGAGGATTTGGGGGTTATTGGCGAATCGACCGCACACGGTGTTGGAGTTGGCGGATGTGTTGGAAATGAAGGATACGGCCGTTTCCAATCATCTCCACCGCCTGCTCCAGGCTGGTCTGGTTACAGAAGAAGTATTGGAAACCGGGGCGCGTTACCACCTGAATGCCCGCGCCTTGGCCGAGTGGCAGGCATTGATTTTTCCCGAACCGGAACAGGAAGATTTATCAGAACGGGTGCTGCGGGTGTATGTAGACGGCCGTAAACTGCGTCAATTACCCCAAGACCTGGCTGAACAACAAATCATCCTGCGCTGGCTGGCAGACGACTTTGAGCCAGACAAACGATACACCGAAACACAAGTCAACCACATGCTCCAACGGCACTATCAACAACAAGATACGCTGAAGCAACAATTGTTGGCAGGGCACTATTTGGCGCAAAGCGGCGAAATTTACTGGCGTCCACTGGCGGCGCAGAAGGAGTAACTATGTCTCAAGAACAATTCGATACCCTGCTCCAATTCTTCAAAGTGTTGGGCAACGAAAGCCGGCTTAAAATCTTAGGGTTGCTGGCGACGCAAGAACGCAGCGTGGGTGAATTGGCCGAATATCTGGACCTGCGCGAGCCAACCGTGTCCCACCATCTGGCGGCCATGAAAGACCTGGGTCTGGTCGATGTGCGCGCCGAAGGCAATACGCGCATTTACTGGCTGGATACGCGTATTCTGGAAAAAATGAGCAAGGATGTGTTTTCGCAGGAAAATCTGGCCGCTCTGCTCCCCGGCGACACCGAAGATGCCTGGGAACAAAAAGTCTTTCGCAGCTACGTCGATGGCCAGTACCTGAAGCAAATTCCCACCCAGCACAAAAAACGCCTGGTCATCCTGCGCTGGCTGGTGCAAGATTTCGAGCCAGGTGTGGAATACACAGAAAAGGAAGTCAGCGAGCGTCTAAAGCAGCACAATCCAGATTATGCCGCTCTGCGGCGCTATATGGTAGAAGACCGGTTGATGCAGCGTGAAAATGGCATCTATTGGCGGATTGATGGGTAAACAAGCGAGCGGGCGATAGGTGATTGTGGGGCACACGCATCACACACCTGTCGCCCGCCGCGCTTAGTTTTGCGGGTGGTAGGCCAAAATTTCCAGGCGGTTAAAGGCTACGGCCGGCACTTTTTGTACAGGCCGCGCGGCCATCGTGCGTAGGGGAAAAATTGTCGCATCAGTTAACATAAAAAAATGAAATTTGTCGTCGAGCAAATTTTCATTTGGGGTTTCGCTGTTCACGTGCAAATCGCCTCTGACGGCAAACCACTCTGTATAGAAAACGATAGTCCGCTTAGATTGCAAGAGTTGTATCTGAGCGGCTTTGTCTGGTTCTAACACGCTAACATAGGAAATGGCGCTGCGGCTGATATTCATCATGGATTGCTTCACGCCCTTAACCTGAAAATCTGTCCCCAAGGGCATCATCTCGACGTCGTTGAAATTAAAACTGGTATACGTGAGATTATTCAGAAAGATCATTAAATCGCCGCGCGGTGTCAACGTGGCCCGAACCAAATAATTGGGGATAGCAATTTCAATTTTCCATGATTCAAGTTTGATTCCTTGCATGAGCGAGATCCTTCTTCTATGACTGTGGTGTGTTAAGAAAAGCGGTTGGCATCTTCGCCATCAGGCGGCGTCGGTCCAAATGTTGGCTGCGTCTGGGAACTGCTGGGCCATGAGCGGTGGCGCAAATTGGGCATCGTGGGGCCGAAAGCGAGCGAATTTGTTTTCTGTGGGAAAAGCAAAGACGACTAAAATTTCTTCTTCCGGGTTGTATTCGTTCACCGGTCCGGCCAGCCCAGCTTCGTCGGCCAGTTCGCCGTGCCAGTAACGCATGGTGTCGGTGACTGTTTGCGGTTGGCAATCGATAACGAGTACGCCACGGCCGTATGCCTGATATGCGCCATAAGCCGGGGCTGCATACGTGGGCCAGTTGGCAAATATAAAATCTCGGCGTCCTTCAGGGGTTGTAATATCCATTTTACTCCTTACCGCCTTCTCTAAACCGGCAAAATCTGGCCAGTCTGATGCATCGGGCGGCTAAAATCGTTGGTGGAAGTGTTGTCTGGATTTTAGCCGATAGGGGGTGAAACGTAAACCTTAGCTGAATAATCTTGCCGCGCCAGAGACGCACCTATAAAATCACCTCCTTATGTTATTGGCTATCGATATTGGCAATACAAATATGACATTGGGTGTGTGGGACGGCCGTTCCTGGTCTCAGCAGTGGCGGTTGCACACGACCCCTGAACTAACCGTAGACGAATTGGGCCTGACGCTCAAATCATTACTGCGTGAATTCCACCTGGAAGGAAAGGTGGATCGGGCGGCCATGTGCAGCGTCGTCCCCTGGCTGACGACCACTTTCCAGGAAGTTGCTGCACGCTACCTCAATCTCCCCATCCTGAATGTGACGCATGAACTGGACACCGGCATTCGCATGGGGCACGATAATCCCGCCGAGGTCGGCGCAGACCGCATCGCCAACACAGTCGCCGCCTATCACCAATTTCCCGGGCCGAGCATTGTGGTGGATATGGGCACGGCGACCAAATTCGAAGTTGTTACGGCCGCCGGGTTGTTTATGGGCGGCGTGATTATGCCCGGCTTGCGGCTGGCCGCCGATGCTCTGACCAGCCGCGCGGCCCAACTGCGCAGCGTGCCGCTGCAAGCGCCGCCGCAATTGATCGGCCGCAACACTGTCCACGCTGTGCAATCCGGCCTCATTTTAGGGTATGCGGCCATGATTGATGCGGTAGTAGCCCGGCTGCGTGAAGAACACCCGGATAACGGCCGTTACCCCATTGCCGTTGTTGGCACAGGCGGTAACATTAGCCTGATTGCCAACCACGTTTCCGTTTTGGACACAGTGGACCCCTGGCTCACGCTTACCGGCCTGCGGTTGGTCAGCGATAGATTGCGAAAGGAAAAACTATGAACTGCTGTCCCAATCCCGGCGCTGATGACCAAACGCCACGAAACGCCCTGCTTTGGCAGCTAAAAAACCAGTTAAAAGCGCCCTGTTTTTGGCTGGCGCTGATTGTGCTGCTGCTGATGGCAACATCTTGCCAGGTGATGGGCGAACCGCCGCGCCTGGCTACCGCTACAGCCCAGGCGCAGCAGACCCCCACGCCCACGCTCGAACCACTCACCCTGGACCTGGCTGACGGCACGGCCGTTGCCGCCCCCATCGCCACCCGCCCGCCGACCAAACCCAACCCCTCGCTGACGGTCTGGGTAGATGAAACCTCCAAAGCGCACGAAACGGCCGTGCGCCAGATTGCCGACGGATTTAGCCAGGCGGCCGGTGTCGATGTGGTACTACGCTTTATCGCGCCGTCGCAGATGCCGGATTGGGTGGAAACGGCCGTTGTATCCGACACCTACGATCTGCCCGACATCCTCATCATCCCCTTGGAATACACGGTAGGGTGGGCCGAGCGCGGTGTGTTGAACGCCGATCTCGCGGAAACGGCTCTCGACCGAATTGGCCGCGACACGTTTGATCCGGAAGCCGTAGCTCTGGTGCAAACCGGCGGCAAAGCCGCCGCCCTGCCCAGCGATGGATATCACCAATTCCTTCTCTACCGCCAGGATTGGTTCGACGAGCGCAACCTGGCTGTGCCGGACACTTACGCCGCCATGTTGGCCGCCGCCGAAGCACTCTACGACCCCGAAAACCTGATCTCCGGCTTTGTCATCCCCACCGAATCCAATCTGGTCACCACCCATCAGGCATTTGAACACCTGGCTGCGGCCAATGGCTGCCAGCTTGTTGGCCAGAGCGGCGAGGTGCTGTTTTTAGACACTGCCTGCCAGGAAGCGGTTAATTTTTATTACAACATCGTCCATCAATTTAGCCCAGTTGGCGTGCAAACGGACACAAGCGCGCGCAACGCCTACCTGGAAGGGCGTACCGGCATGATCATGGCTTCGCCGCGCATCTTGCCTATGCTGGCCGGTCTGGACGCGGCGCAGCTGCCAACTTGTCCTGAGTGCGCCGCAAATCCTGAGCATTTGGCCGAAAACAGTGGTATCATCACCGAAATTCAGGGGAGTGGCGGTACTTCGGCGGCATTTGGCGCAACCACTTATTTGGGAATTACCAATGAAGCCGACCCGGAAACGGCCGTAGCCTTTGCCGAATATTGGTTCAACGAAGGGTATGAAACCTGGCTGGCGGTGGAATCGGAACGAAAAGTGCCGATGCGCCTGGGAACCACGGCCGATCCCCAACGATTTATTGATGCCTGGGCCGACAGCCCGTTAGCCGGCAGCAGTCAGAGCCTTGCAGACATTTTCGACCCGGAAACCATCACCCAACTGCGTGAGGGCATCGCCAGTTCACAACGATGGGGCTTCCGCGAAGGCCAGGGCGGACTGATGGCCAGAGTGTATCAGGAATTAACTTTTTCCGTGGTACTGCAAGAGATGTTAAGTGGCTATTTCAACGTCGAAAAGACGATTTTCGAGGCTTACAATCGCGTGGTAGACCTGATACCCAACTACGCCTTCCCAATTATTGTAGAACCGACATTGGAACCCACACCAGAAAATTAGTAAAGGTCATCGATGAACACGCCTCCTTACGTCGAAGAAAATTTTGGTATCCTCACAGATGACGATTTTTATCTGGACGCCATTTTAGTTAAACCCGCCAATCTGACAGATGAAAAATTGCGCGTACTGCGGGTTTGGGTACCTAAATTTCCCCTGACAAAAACCAGTGTGATTACTTGTGCGCGACAAGAAGTGAAGTCTTATGGACCAGACGGCCGTATCGCCCACCTGGTATTCGATTTACGTGGCACCGGCGAGAGCGATGGCATCCTGGGCCGGCATAACTTCAAATTAGACCTGGGCGCGGTGGCCGCCTGGGCCGAAGAGCGCTTCGGCAAGATTAACTTCGGCTTTTTAGGCACGCCAACCTTACGCGAAGGCCGGGTAAACATGTGGCCACTGCGAACCGGCGCGGTGATGGAAACATATTTCTATCCGGCTGTGGGTACACCAGACATACTGCCGCCAACCATTGTCTACCTGTCCACATTTGGCCACTTTGGCCAGACAGACGAAAAACTGTGCCGCCAATTGGCGCAGCAAGGCTTTGCCGTGTATGGTCTGGACCCACTGCGCTATTTGCTTCATGCCAGCGCGCAAGAACGGTTAACGCCCCAGCTTGTAGGCGAGGACTTGCGCATATTTTTACAGATGCTGCCACAGAATCCCATCGTTATCGGCCAGCCGATGAGCGCGGGATTGGCTATTTTATGGGGCACGCTTACCGATAAGGTAAAAGGGGTTGTGGCGATTGGCCGCGCTCAGGCTGGTTTGCAGCCGGCGCATATCTTTGTCACTGATAACCCGTATACGTTCCTGTTGACGAGGCAGGTGGGGAAATTAGCGCCACGGCCGTTCGTCCTGGTGAAACAAAGCGGTCATGCCCTGGGCGGGGACGACGAAGAAATGGCGGCGCTCTTCAACAGCAGCCAGGAACCACACCGCTTTGAAGTCGCAGAAAACATCGACGCCTCTTTTCTAACCCAGATGGTGAAGTGGGTCAGAGATGTTAGCTCAGTAAATAAAGCCGCAGAGTAGCCATACAGACCCCAAGGGTTTGCTCCTGAGAATTTGGATTTGGGGGACCAAACCCTTGGGGGCTTCCCCGCTAACCCCAAACTGTTAAAAGGTTGAAATAATGATGATCGTAATCATGGATGCACAGGCAACAATGAAGGAAAAATCGGCCGTTATTGCCCGCGCCGAATCCTTAGGTTTTAAAATTCATCTCTCAGATGGCAAAGAGCGCACCATCATCGGCATCATTGGCGACAAGCGTGATTTGGATAAAGAACAAATCGAACGCATGCCCGGCGTGGAACGCGTCGTGCCGGTGCTGAAACCATTTAAGGTTGCCAGCCGCGAGTTTAAGCCGGAAGACACGGTGTTTTCCATCGGCGAGCATACCGTTGGCGGTAAGGATTTGATCATCATGGCCGGGCCGTGTTCGGTGGAGAGCCGCAGCCAGATTATTGAGACAGCCCACGCGGTAAAAGAAGCTGGCGCTCACGTCTTGCGCGGCGGGGCGTTTAAACCCCGGTCGTCGCCGTATGCGTTTCAGGGAATGGGCGAAGAAGGGTTGAAGTATTTAGCCGAAGCCCGGGAAGAGACAGGGCTGCCCATCATCACAGAGGTTATGGAGCCGGCGATGGTGCCGCTGGTTTGCGAATATGCCGATATTTTGCAGATTGGGGCGCGGAATATGCAAAATTATGCGCTGCTGCACGCTGTGGGCAAATCACAGCATCCGGTTTTGCTGAAACGGGGCATGAGCAGCTTTATCGAAGAATGGCTGATGTGCGCCGAATATATTCTGAGCCATGGCAATACGCGGGTGATGTTGTGCGAGCGGGGCATCCGCACGTTTGAGAAGTATACGCGCAACACGTTTGACATTAACGCGATTGCTGTGGCCAAACATATGTCTCATCTGCCGGTCATTGCCGATCCCAGCCACGCGACGGGGAAATGGGAGTATGTGGCCCCGGCAGCGAAAGCGGCCGTGGCCGCTGGGGCAGATGGCATCATCGTCGAAGTGCATCCGCGGCCAGACGAGGCGTTGTCGGATGGGCTGCAATCGTTGAAGCCGGAGAAATTTGCCAAGCTGGTGGAAGATTTGAAGCGCATTGCCACGGCCGTTGACCGCAATGTGCCGGAATGAGTTAACGGTAGATACCGGATGAATGATGGAGCCGTCTGGGTGGAAACACTCAGGCGGCTTTTTTGTTGGCGATGGTTTGTATGGCGGCAGCGGGTAATGGGCCGGGGTAAACGGCCGTTTCCGGCACATCGTTCACATTCACCCACGCCAGTTCATACAGATTGTCGGGCGAGTGATGAGGGAATTCCGCCAGGTTCAGGTTGGGCGTGCCGGTAAATTCGGTTATCAGATAAGCGGTTTCGACCTGTTCAAATGTGTTGCCGTTGCTCACCGATGTGGTGATGGGGCGGGTCCAGAGGATTGGGCCGAGGGAGATAGCCAGGCTGGTTTCTTCCAAAGCTTCGCGGATGGCGGCGGCGGCCAGTGTTTCGCCGTCTTCCACGCCGCCGCCCGGAAGGACGGTGAAGGTACTGCCGTCTCGTGTCCGGCGGATCAGCAATAATTTTGCGTCGCGCAGAATGATCAGGGTTACACGTTGGCGAATTTTCATCATAATCTCCCAAATTGGCGCAGGGCGCGGTCCGGATAATCGCTTATCAGGCCATCGACACCCCAATCAACAAGGCGCTGCATGTCGGTGGGTTCGTTCACTGTCCAGACGTGTACGGCCGTGCCGCTTTGCTGCGCTGTGCGAATAAACTGTGGGGTCACAATGCGCCAACGGCCGTGATACTCCGAAGGCTGCACCGCTTTGGCCGGGCAGCGGAACCAGCGCCCCAATCCCAGGCGGCTTTGGGCCAGCAGACGGGTCGTTTCGCGCAGCGAGCCGACGCTGGCGGCTTCTGGCAGGGCGCGGCGAAACTCGGCGACGGTTTCGTTGTGGAACGAGCCAACCATGACGTTGTGTTCCATGTGGCACTGACGGATGAGGTCGGCAAACGGCCGTACCAGCGACGGCTCCTTCTGCTTCATGTCGATGTTGATCCAGTGGGTGGGGAAGGCGGTAAACACGTCTTCCAGGGTGGGAATGGTGAATTGTTGGCCGCGAAAGGGGAAGGTCTGGCCGTTGTCGGGCGTAAAGCGATAACCGGCGTCTAGTTGTTGTAGTTCAGCCAGGGTTTTTTCTTTGATCAGGCCACGGCCGTTGGTGGTGCGCTCCACAAACTCGTCATGACAGACGACGATGACGCCATCGGCTGTCTGGTGAATATCCAGTTCCAGGCCATCCGCGCCCCAATTGGCGGCCTGGCGGAACGAAGGCATGGTGTTTTCCGGCAAATGGCCGGCTGCCCCGCGATGACCGATGATGATGGGACGGCCGTTTTGGGCAAACGGGTGGCTTGGTCCAGGCGCGTCTTTCATGTCGTTCAATGGAGATTGGAGATTGGAGATTGGATAGTAGAGATTTGAAGTCTCTCAATCGCCAATTTCTTATCTCCTATCTCCTATCTCCTATCTCCTATCTTCCTAATACTTCCAGCAGCAAATCGGGCCGGTCGGTGATGATGCCATCGACGCCCAAATCGACCAGGCGCTGCATGTCGTCGGAGTCGTTGACAGTCCAGACGTGGACATCCACGTTACGGCCGTGCGCCCCGGCCACAAAAAGCGGCGTGACAACGTGCAAATCACCGGAGTATTCCGGCACCTGGAAGGCCTCGCCCGGCGGTTCGTAAAGGCGGCCCAAAAAGGCCAGATTCAGGCCGAAGAAAAGGCGGATTTCCGGCTCGGTCATGGAAGTGGCGACGCCGGGGCATTTTTCACGGAACTCCACCATCGTTTCAGGGTGGAAGGAGGCGATGAGCACGGTTTGGCGCCGGTCATATTGGTCCAGCAGGTCGCAGAAGGGTTGGACGATGGACGGCTCTTGCTGCTTGATTTCGATGTTCATCAGCATATCGGGGAAGGCGGTGAAGATTTCTTCCAGGGTGGGCACGCTGATGCCTTGCCCGCGATAAGGGTAGGTCTGGCCGTCGTCGTCGGTCCAGTAGTAACCGGCGTCGAGTTGTTTGATCTGGTCGAGGGTGAGGTCGCGGATACGGCCGTTGCCGCCCGTCGTCCTGTCTACCGTGTCGTCGTGCATCACCACCAACACGCCATCTTGCGTGCTGTGAACGTCCATTTCCAGCACGTCGACGCCCAACGCTACAGCGTTATCAAACGCAGGCAGCGTATTGCTGGGGCGCAACCCTTCGCCGCCCTGATGGGCCATCACCATCACGTCTGGTTGGTCAAAAAAGGGGTAATCGGGGGCGGCCTGAGCAAATAGGGCCATCACCACGGCGACCACCGCCAGCAGAGCCAGAAGCCCGGCCAAAAAGAGCAAAATTCGACGCAGCATGTTTTCCTCCGAATGTGTGTTGGTCGAATTGTAGTCGGGTGTGGCTGAAAGCCCAAACTGCGCGATTTGGGTTCCTTGCTGCCCTATGTTCGCGTATAATAAAACTCCGAACAGGAGGCGACTTTTGGAAATTGCGGAACACACACAATCTGAATTGACGTTGACTAACAACAGTCCGCAGCCCTGGCTGGCGCTGCTGGCTTTGCTGGGCCTGATGGTGGGGCTGGGTGGCGGTTATCTGCTGCGCCGCTTTCAGATTGGTAAGCTGCTGCCGGAAAGCTGGGCCATCATGCTGGCGGCAATGCTGATAAGCGTGACCGTTACGGCCGTTCTCCTCATCTTCTTCACACTCGACCAATCTCGCCGCCACGCGGTGACGCTGTGCCACCTGGACCGCAGCGCGGGCCAACTGTTAGTGGAACGGTGCGTTGTCTGGCGGTTGTGGCAGCCACATCTGCAAATGTACCCGCTGGCTGGCGTCACGGCAGTTTCCCTGCGCCAAGACCGTTATGATGCCCACCTGGCGCTGCACCTGAACCACCAGCAGACCATCATCTTAGCCAGCGCGCCACCGGCGGCGGCGGACAACGGCCGTATAGCCCGTGTCCTGGCAGCCTTTTTGGACGTGCCGCTGGACCTGCACCTCGGTTTCGCGCAGCCAATCCGCTACCGCCCACGCAACGAAATTTAAGCCTGTTTCCCCGACTATTATGTCTACACTTCTACAAACAACGCCGGCTTCCGGGCCGTCCGAAGCGCCGCGCGGTTATCTGATCGCGGTGGTTAGCGCGGCTATTTTGTCTACCACGGCCGTTTTCATTCGTTACCTCACGGAAACCTACCACATTCCGCCGCTGGTGTTGGCTTTTTGGCGGGCAGTATTTGTCATTGGCACGTTGATAATTGGGCTGGGGGTGATACGGCCGTCGCTGCTGCGCGCCGGGCGCGTTCATCTGCCTTATCTGGTGGTGTATGGGCTGGTGTTGGCGATTTTCAATTCATTGTGGACCCTTTCTGTGGCCCTAAACGGCGCGGCTGTGGCCACCGTTTTGGTCTACTGTTCCGCCGCGTTTACCGCCCTGCTGGGTCGTTGGCTGCTAAAAGAGCGGCTCGACGCCACCAAAGTGACGGCCGTCATCTTATGCCTTGGCGGCTGCGTGCTGGTGGCGGAAGCGTTTGATCCGGCCGCCTGGACAGCCAATCCGGTGGGCATTCTGACCGGCGTTCTCTCCGGGCTGGGATACGCCGTATACAGCCTGATGGGCCGGTCGGCGGCGCAGCGCGGCTTGAACCCGTGGACCACGTTGTTGTACACCTTTGCCTTTGCGGCTTGTTGTTTGCTGGTGGTGAATTTGCTGCCGGGGACCGGCATTCCGGGCACGGCCGTTCAGCCCCGCGATCTTCTTTGGTTGGACAGCGCCTGGGCGGGCTGGGCGGTGCTGATTTTGTTGGCCGCCGGACCCACCGTAGCGGGATTTGGTTTGTATAACGTGAGCCTGAGTTTGCTGCCCTCCAGCGTGGCGAATCTGATTTTGACCTTAGAACCGGCGTTTACGGCCGTGTTGGCTTTTTTCTTGCTGGGCGAACGGCTGACGGCCGTAGAGATAACCGGCGCGGCGCTGATTTTGAGTGGCGTGGCGCTGCTGCGGCTGCGCAACGGCCGGTCAACCGCCAAGGCCGCTGTCTGAACGAGTTGGCTGGGCAAAACCAGCGCCGGCCCATTTTTGTTTTGGCGGGAATTGGGTAGAATGATACGGTCGTTTTGGGCAAACCTGGAGAGGTTTCCAAAAAAATTCTCGTACACCTGGCTGACCGGAAGAGGCAGCCTTTAAAAAGGAGCAACCAATGATTACAAACCCCAAGTTTCAGATATTTTTAGGCAAAAATGGCGACCATTATTTTCGGTTAAACGCCCGGAATGGCGAACAGATTTTGGCCAGCGAGGGTTACACCACCAAAGCCAGCTGTGAAAATGGCATTGAGTCGGTGAAGAAAAATTGTGTGGATGACGGCCGTTTCGAGCGCAAAAAGTCTAGCGACGACCGTTACTACTTCCACCTCAAAGCCACCAACGGGCAAATCATCGGCAGCAGCCAGATGTACAAAAGCGAACAAGGGCGCGATGGCGGCATCCAATCCGTGCAGAATGTCGCCCCCGATGCGCCGGTCGAAGACCTGACCCTCGCCGAATAACCAAACTGGCGCAATTGGGCCTTAACTCAGCGCCAAACACAGGCTTAAAAACCCAAAGGGCTTTGCGTCCCGGCACGAAAAGCGCCGAGGTGATAAACCCTTTGGGTTTGCGAAAATTAAAATTCCCCCTAAAAACATATCGTTTTTTGCGCAGCTAAAGAGGCCATGTTATACTATTAAACATTGAGCTTCAGAGTAGCATATTCTTTGACGGAAAGTGGGCCTCCCCACTTTTTTTGTTTTCTATTCGGGGTACTTGCCTTGTCAAGACCAGGAAAAAATATTATGGGTAAGGTTGAAATCGATGAAAAGTGAATTTGTTTTAGCCTTCAATGAGATTTGTGAAGCGCGTGGCCTGCCAAAAGAGGATGTCTTTGACGCGTTAAAGACAGCCCTGGTATCTGCATTTCGGCGGGATTTTAATCTCAGCAATACGCAAGATGTGCGCGTGGAAATCGATCCGCGTACCGGTGAATCGACCATTTACTCCGAGAAGGAAGTTGTCGATTCCATCATGGACAATCGCACAGAGGTGTTGTTGGATGTAGCCCGTCGTGAGCATCCGGATGCCCAGCTGGGTGATGTGTTGTTGGTTGACAGCACCACGGCGCAATTCGGCCGTATTGCCGCACAGACTGCTAAACAAGTTTTGCTCCAGCGTGTCCGTGAAGCTGAACGCGAACATCTCTTTGAAGACTTTTCTGGCCGAGAAGGTGAATTGGTTAACGGTACTGTTCAGAGCATCAGCGGTCAACATATTACCATTGGTCTGGGTCGTACAGAAGCCACGCTGCCGAAAGGCCAGCAAGTTCATGGCGAACGTTACCGTGCCCATGACAAAATTCGCGTCTATGTTTTGGAAGTTCGACGGACCAATCGTGGGCCGCAAATTTTTGTCAGCCGGAATCATCGCAACCTGCTTCGCCGCCTGTTGGAATTGGAAGTGCCGGAAATTTACAACGGCCAGGTGGAAATCAAGAGCATTGCCCGGGAGGCCGGTCAGCGGTCTAAGGTGGCTGTGTTGGCTTTGCAGCCAGGGGTAGACCCAGTTGGCGCCTGTGTGGGGATGCGCGGTGTGCGTATTCAGAGCATTGTGCGCGAGCTAAATGACGAGAAAATTGACGTCATCGAATGGGATGCGGATCAGCACACATTTATTGCTAAGGCGTTAAGCCCGGCGCGTGTGTCGCATGTCTTTTTGGAAGAGCATCCTGAGGATGGCAAGACGGCGATTGTGATTGTGCCGGATGATCAGTTGTCGCTGGCGATTGGGCGCGAAGGGCAAAATGCCCGCCTGGCAGCGAAACTGACGGGCTGGCGCATCGACATCAAGAGCCTGACAGAAGCGGCCGCTGAATCTTTGGATAATTTGGATCATCCGAAGGCCAATGCTGAGGTGGCCAAGAACAGCACCTTGCATGAGCAAGTGCGGCTGATTTTGGAGAAGAAGGCGGCGAATCGGCCGATTACTTCGGAAGATTACCATACGTTGGATCGTCTGGTGAGCGGTATTTTGGGGACGATTATTACGTCTCGGGCCGAGAACTTCGAGAAAACGCGTAAACGCCGGGCCGAGGCGCGGTTGAAAGTGCCGACGGCCGCCTGGCGCGAATCGTTGGACGACCTGGATTTGCCGGGTCGTATTCACAATTTGCTGCTGGATAATGAAATTGAAACAGTAGGCGATGCTATTTTCCATCTGGAGATGGGCGACGAAGTGATTTTGGGCTTCCGTGGTTTAGGGGAAGCGGCTTTGGAAACGTTGAAAGAGCGGGTGGCTGAATATCGCAGCCGCCTGGCCGCAGATGAGACGTTGGAAGCTGCGCCGGAAACGGCCGAAGAGGCTGTGGCGGAAGCGGAAATGGAAGTGGAAACGGCCGTTCCCGACCTTGAAGCCGAACCTGAAATGGCCGAACCGGAAGCCATCATGGCCGAAGTGGAGCCAGAACTTGTTGTCGCCGAAGTGGTAGTGGAAGAAGAACCAGAACCAGAACTGGTGGCTGTGGCGGAAACGGCCGTCGAAGAAGAACCGGAAGAAGCCATTACCGATCTGGTAGACGATCTCAGCCGCTCATTAATTGACATGGTGGAAGAAAAGCCGGAACCGCAGAGAAAACCCAAGCCGGGTATTGTCGTCGTTCGACCGGAGGAAAGCGCTACGGAAGATGAAGATGAGGAAGAGCGCAAGCGGCGCGGCCGTAAAGGGCGACAGCTCATCTTTAACGAGGACATTGGCGAGGTGGTCACCAAGCGCAAGCGCAAGGGCAGCCGCAGTCGACCGGAATGGGAAGATATTGATTTAGACGAAATATAAGATAGGGTTGTGGCAATAGAGGTAGAGAGTTTCTCTATCTTTATTGCTTTATGCCGGTTTAACATGATGAAGAAACAAGGGCGCAAGCCAAAACACGTGCCTCAGCGGACCTGTGTTGTTTGCCGTCAGAAAACGGAGAAACGGCGGCTGATCCGCATTGTGCGTACGCCGGATGATGGCGTCGTCGTTGATGTGAGCGGAAAACAGAACGGCCGTGGCGCTTATGTGTGTGATCGGCCTGCATGTTGGGATAAAATGCTCAACGATCGGGCCGTGTTGGGCCAGGCCCTTAAAGCCGCTGTCGGCGACGAGGAATTGGCCGCCATCGCGGCCCATCGCCCTATCGCCGAGGACGCCGGCGCGTAATAAAATAGATAAGATTTGGCTGGCAAACGGCCGTTAACGATTTTGCACCCTGAATGGTTGCGCGCAGCGTTTGCGTAGTGAGGAAATGGTAAAAGATGACGAAAACAAAAGCATTGATTGAGCTACCTGCTTTCATAACCGTCCGAGAATTGGCTGCCGTCATGGAAGTCAGTCCTATCGACGTGATTAAAGAGTTGATGAGCAATGGCATTATGGCCAACATTAACCAGGACATAGACTTTGACACTGCGGCCATTGTCGCCGGAGAAATGGGCTTTGAAGTCGTGTCCCAGGCCGAAGCCGCGGCCGCCGTCGAAGAAGTCATCGACGAAAAAGACCTGTTGGCCTGGCGGCGAGTCCTGGCAAAAGAAGACGCCGCCAATTTGCAAACCCGCCCTCCGGTTGTCACCATGTTGGGTCATGTCGATCATGGCAAAACTTCTTTGCTAGACGTCATTCGGCAGACAAATGTGCAGGCCGGTGAAGCCGGCGGCATTACCCAGCACATCGGCGCTTACCAGGTTGAACAAGATGGCAAGCTGGTTACATTTTTAGATACCCCGGGTCACGCGGCGTTCACCTCCATGCGCGCTCGCGGCGCGCAGGCCACAGATATTGCCATCCTGGTGGTTGCCGCCGACGATGGCGTGATGCCCCAAACCCGCGAAGCGGCCGATCATGCGCGCGCCGCCCATGTGCCGATTATTGTGGCGATGAACAAGATTGATTTGCCCACGGCGAATCCGTCCAAAGTGAAGCAGCAGCTAAGTGAAATTGGCCTCATTCCCGATGAATGGGATGGGGATACGATGATTATTCCCGTTTCGGCCAAAGAGCGTCTGGGCATCGAAGATTTGCTGGAAGCGATTTTGTTGGTAGCTGAAGACATTAACCCACGGGCCAATCCCCAAGCGACGCCTTCTGGCTCGGTTCTGGAAGCCAGTATCGAGCGCGGACGCGGCGTGATGGCCACGGTGCTGGTGCAAAACGGCACGCTGCATCGCGGCGACACGCTGTTGGTGGGCAATCATTACGGCCGTATCAAATCCATGTACGATTTTCGCGGTCGCCAAATTAAAGAAGCCAGTCCTTCTACTCCTGTGGCGGTGTCTGGCCTGAACGATATTCCCCATGCCGGCGACCAATTTACCGTGGTGAAAACGGAAAAAGAAGCCCGTCGGTTGATTGCTGAGATGCAAGAAGATATGCGGCAGGATGCAGACGGCCGTGGCGCCGGTATGAGCCTGGATGAATTCTTCAGCCGCTTGCAAGAAGGGGACGTTAAAACCCTCAACCTCATCGTTAAGGCTGACGTTCAAGGCTCTTTGGAACCCATCGTCAATTCGCTGGGAAAACTTGGCGACGAGGAAGTTTCGTTGGATATTCTGTTGGCCGCTACCGGCAACGTGACAGAAAGCGATGTCATGCTCGCCTCTGCCTCTGATGCCGTTATCCTTGGCTTCAATGTAGAAATAGACACCGTCGCCCAGGCCGCCGCATCCAGCGAAGGCGTGCAAATCAGCAACTACACCATCATCTACAAATTGATTGAAGATGTAGAAAAAGCCATGAAGGGCATGTTAGACCCGGTCTACGAAGAGGTTCTAATCGGTCGGGCGGAAGTGCGCCAGGTCTTTAAGATTCGTGGCGTCGGGCAAATTGCCGGTTGTTACATGCGCACAGGCGTCGCCCGGCGTAATGCCCAGGCGCGCCTCATTCGCAACACCAGCTTGCTGCACAGTGGTCCGGTGAGCAGCCTGAAACATTTGGCGGAAAGCGTGCGCGAAGTGAAGGCTGGTTTTGAATTTGGCGTGAGCCTGGAAAATTGGAATGATTTTCGCCCTGGCGATTACATCGAATTCTTTGTAACTCAGCGCGTGGAAGCCACATAACATGAGCAAAATTCGTCAACAACGCACAGCGGAACAAATTCAGATTATCTTGAGCGAGTTGATCTTGCGTGAGATGAACGACCCCCGATTGCAAGAGTTGACCATTACAGATGTGACCATTGATCGGGAATTGAAATACGCCGACGTCTATGTTCAAGCGTTAGGCAATGAATCGCGCCGCGAAGAGGTGCTTCAGGCGCTGGATAAAGCGACCGGGTTCTTCCGGCGCGAACTGGCGCAGCGAATGCGTCTGCGTACGACTCCCGAACTTCGTTTTCATTGGGATCCGACTCTCGCGCAAGCGGCGGAAGTGGATCGCATTCTGGCGAATCTGGTTATTCCTCCCTTATCCGACGAAGAGGAATAAGCGACTGTCTCCAGACCCCGAACTGAGGTGGCTGGTTGATCTGACTTTTGGTTTGCCCTAGTGGTTTGCTTGTAATTAAGCCTGGTGTTTCCAAATTGGTCCAATCTCCAAGATTGGACCAATTTCCCCAAGTTAAACGCATATGAACCTTGTAGGCAGGAGCCACCTCCAGATCCAACAGAATTGCAACAAATAAAAGGACAAGAGTAACTGTGTCATTTGCAGCGGAATTCCGCCAGACAATTGAAGCGGCGCGGCGTATTTTGGTTGTTACGCACGTTGGGCCAGATGGGGATGCGTTGGGTTCGTTAACGGCCGTAGGCATGGCCCTTTCTCGCCTGGGAAAAGATGTCACCATGGCCTGCGAGAGCGACATGCCCAATCGGTTCAATTACCTTTCGTTTGTCGACCGCGTGGTCAGAAAGACCGATCCTCGCGGCCGTTTTGACGCGTTGATCGCCGTCGATTGCGGCGACCAGCAGCGCATGGGCGATATCTTCACCAGTTTGCCAGACCCCAAACCGTTCATCATCAACATCGATCACCACATCACCAACACCTATTTTGGCGATTTGAACTGGGTGGCCGACTGCCCGTCCACGGCGGAGATGATCTATAGTTTATATACAGACATGGGTTGGGAAATTAACGCCGATGTGGCTATGAGCCTTCTCACTGGCGTTGTCACGGATACGCTTGGTTTTCGCACGCCCAACGTAACCCCCAATACCCTGAAAGTAGCCAGTGTTTTGATGGAAGCCGGGGCCGATTTGCCCCTGATCACCATGCAGACCTTGAACCTAAAGCCATTGTCTACGCTGCGCCTATGGCAGATTGGTCTGAACCAGATGCAAATTGAAGACGGCCTGATGTGGACGACCATCACCAACCGCGACCGGGAAATGATTGGCTATCGCAACGACAGCAGCAGCGGCCTGGTGAATTTGTTGGCCGACGTGAACCGGGTGGCGATTGGCGTGGTGTTGATGGAAATGGAAGACGGGTATATTCGCGTTGGTTTCCGCAGCCGTCCGCCGTATGACGTGGCGCAGTTGGCCCAAAGCCTCGGCGGCGGCGGGCACCCTCAGGCCGCGGGTTGTACGATGGAAGGGCCATTGGCCAAAGCCGAAGCGCAAATTGTGGAAATGTGCAAGCAGGCCATTAGCCAACAAACGCCGGCTTCCGCGCAGCAAAATGGGCATGGGTTGTAGAAACGGCCGTTTGCTCGATGATTTGTTCTGATTATGTCGAATCTTTCGGGAATTTTAGCCCTTGATAAACCGCTTGGTGTCACCTCCCACGATGTTGTTAACCAACTCAGGCGGCTGAGTGGAATACGACGCATTGGCCATGCCGGTACGCTGGACCCCCTGGCGACCGGCGTGATGCTGTTGGGCCTTGGCCGGGCGACCCGCCTGCTCGAATATCTGGTCGGGCTGCCTAAGACGTATGAAACGGCCGTACGCCTGGGCCAGACCACCAACACCTATGACGCAGAGGGCGAGATTTTGGCCGAACGGCCGTTTGCTCATCTCACCGAATGGCACATCACCGCTGCCCTGGCCCAATTTCGCGGCCCCATACTACAAAAACCGCCCCTTTATTCGGCCATCAAAAAAAATGGGAAACCCCTCTACAAGTTAGCCCGCGAAGGCGCAGAGGTAGACGTGCCGGCGCGTGAAGTCACCATCTCTGAATTAACCATGCTGGCCTGGCTTTCGCCGGTCCTGCACCTGCGGGTTACCTGCTCGTCGGGAACGTATATTCGTTCGTTGGGACATGATCTGGGCGAGACGTTGGGTTGTGGCGGCTATCTGACGGCGCTGCGGCGCACGGCCGTGGGCGATTTTTCCCTCGATCAGGCCGTTATGCTGGATCAATTGACCGCCGCCAATCTGGCCGACCACCTGCTGCCGCCGGAAACGGCCGTGGCCCATTTGCCCCAATTAACCTTGCCCGCTTCAGAAGTGGAGCGGCTGTTGGTGGGGCAGCGGCTGGTTCGGGAAACCGACCACGCTCTGCACGAGATGGTGCGCGTAACCAACCCCGCCGGCGAATTTGTGGGCATTTTGCGCGCCGAAGTGGATTATTGGCAGCCGCACAAGATGTTTTTGCCGGAAACGGCCGTCGTCGACCAGACATCTTTGCTCTGAACCAGGTACACGTTTTATGACACAGACATTTATCCACGTTGAACACCTGACTGAAGTCGAACTTTCCACGCCCACCTATCTGGCGATTGGTTCTTTCGACGGTGTGCACATGGGCCATCAGGCTGTGCTGCAAGAAATGGTGGCCGCGGCCCGCGCCGACGGCCGTCGCTCGGCCGTTCTCACCTTTTTTCCCCATCCCACCCGCGTTTTGCGCGGCCAGGAAGGGCCTTATTACATTACCACCCTGGCGGATCGAGTGCGTCTGCTGGCAGAGCAAGGCATCGATCTGATCATCACCCATCCGTTCAATGAAGAAGTCCGCCTGACGCGGGCGGCCGAATTTGTCGATCAGCTCATCCGGTATCTGGACATGCGTCAGATTTGGGGCGGGAATTTTGCCTTTGGCTACAAACGGGAAGGGGATGTGCCTTTTTTACGCCGGTTGGGCGCTGAGCGCGGTTTTTCGGTGGAATTGGTGCGCTCGATGGTGGAAGTTCAGGGCGATTGGGTGAGCAGCAGCCGGATTCGTCGATGTTTGGCCGAAGGAAACGTGGCCACTGTGCGCGAATGTTTGGGACGGCCGTTTCACGTTACCGGCAAAGTGGCGCAAGCCGATCAGCGCGGGCGCACGATTGGCTTTCCGACGGCCAACCTGGCCGCCTGGGACGAGCTGCTGCTGCCAGCCAACGGCGTGTATGCCACTTATGCCTGGCTGGGCGACCAGCGTTATGTTGCGGCGACCAATGTGGGGGTGCGGCCAACGGTAAACGGCCGTGGCGTCACCGTCGAAGCGCATTTGTTGGATTTCAGCGGCGATTTATACGGCCAGGAGCTGCGCGTGGAGTTTATCCAGCACATTCGGCCGGAGAAAAAATTCTCTGGCCTGCCGGAGTTAACCGCCCAGATTCAAGCCGATGTCGGCGCGATACGGGCGATGTTGGCGTAACGCGCATTACGCATCTGCATTACGGTCCATATGGCGCAGTCCAAGACGGCGATTTGTGGACGTGGACAATTTGCCAGCCGTGTTCTCCTTTGATGAGGACACGGCTTTCGTTATGTTGGCGGTGGTTGATGGGGCCTTCGGGGGTGGCAATGGTGAGCATGAAGGTGTAACTGACAACGGCCGTTGTTTCTCTGCCTGGCGCGCCATACAACTGCAAGCGCGGTTCCCACAAATCGTAGCGAAAATCGGCGTCTGTGCCGGCCCAACCATGGTTAATCATAAAAAAGTGAAAATCCAGGCCATCTTGTCGGTGCGGCGTGATGAACCATTCGTAAAGCGATAAATCGTCGCTGGTGGTGGCTTTGTAGGTTGCCACATCCCGCGCAAAAACGCTGTGCAAATGACGGTGGAGCGTATTCCAGACCTCTTGTTCTGTCGTATTTTTCATTGTTTTCTCCAGCAGCAAGGCATCCCGAAGGATTAGGACCTCCAGGCGGTCTCGATAAGCATCTTATCGGGTGGCCGGCGCGGGGCGCTCGATTTTGGGGCGCGGATGGGCGGCGAGTTCGGCCAGGATGATTTCGACGGCCGTTTCCAACTGCGGATCACGGCCGTTAATCACCAGCTTGGGCGTCATTTCCACTTCGACATCCGGGGCGACGCCTTCATTTTCCACTTCCCATTCGCCCTCCGGGCTAAAAATGGCCAGACGCGGCACTGTGACCAGCCCGCCATCCAACAGCACCGGGTTGTCGTAGATGCCGATCAGCCCGCCCCAGGTGCGTTTGCCCACCAGCTTGCCCAGGCCGCGCCGCCGGAAAAACTGCGGCATCGCGTCGCCGCCGGAGCCGGCAAATTCGTTGATCACCATCACTTTGGGGCCGAAAATGGACGCGGCCGGCGTGCTGAAAATTTTGCCTTCACGGGTGGCCCAGTAGCTCAGTAAGGGGCGGTTTAGCAGGTCGATGACGTAATCGGCGACAGAGCCGCCGCCATTGAAGCGTTCATCCAGGATGACGGCTTCTTTGTCCAGTTGGGAGAAGTAGTAGCGGTTGAAGGAGGCATACCCTTCCAGAGCGGTGTTGCTCATGTAGACGTAGGCGACACGGCCGTTGGTCATCTCGCTTACTTTTTGCCGGTTGTTTTCTACCCAAGACCAGTGGCGCAGGTCGTTTTCGCTGGGGATGGGCACAACGGTGACGATACGGCCGTCGGCGGCGTCGGTCGTGGGGCTGACGAGCAAGGCCGTCTGTTTGTCGGCGGTTTTCTCGAAGAGGCTGTAGAGGTTGGTGGGCGCGCGCAGGGAACGGCCGTTAACCGCCAGCAGATAGTCTCCTTCGCTCACGTTGACGCCTGGCTCTGTCAGAGGCGCGCGCAGTTCCGGATGCCAGTTCAGGCCGGAATAGATGCGCCGGAAGCGGTAGAACCCATCCACCAGGTCATAATCGGCTCCCAACAGGCCGCCGCCAACCCGGTTGGGCGTGGGAATGTCGCCAAACATCACGTAGGCGTGGCCAACTGAAAGTTCGCCAATCAATTCTGCCAGGATAAAGTTCAGGTCTTGGCGGTGGCCGACATGAGTTAATAGGGGCCGGTACTTCGCTGCGGTAGCTTCCCAATCGAGGCCGTGCATGTGGGCGTCGTAAAAAAAGTCGCGTTGCAGGCGGCAGACTTCGGTGAACATTTGCGCCCATTCGGCTTTGGGATCGACGTACACTTCCATGTGGGCCAGGTTCAGGCGGTCGCCGCCGTTGTCGGGTTTTTTGTCTGTGCCGATGACGGCGAAGTCGTCGGGTTTTTTGGATTGGTAGAGTAGTTTACGGCCGTCGGCGCTAATCCAGTAGGCGCGGATGTTGCTCAGATAGACCTCGTTTTTTCGTTCTTTTAGATCAAACACGTTTAATGTGCCCAGCAGCGCTTCGGTTTGTTCGGCAAACGATTGATTGGTCTCCAGGTAAAACAATTTGCCATTGGCCGCCTGCAGCGAGCGAAATTCGCGGGCGGGCAGCGGCAGGGCCAAAATTCGCTGGTCCATTTTTCCCAGATCGATTTTGACTTCGACGGGCGGTTTTTTCTGGCCGTTCTGCTTCTTTTCTTTCTGGTCTTGCTCATCCCCGCCGTTTTTGGCTTCATCGGCGTTGGTTTCGTCCGGTGATTTTTTCTCATTGGCTGGTTCGTCATCGCTTTCGGGAGCCAGCGGGGAGGGCGTGTCGTGGCTAAGTACGACGACATAGAGGCTGCTTTGCACCGGCCGTTCGTAAGAGGACATATCCAGCCAGCCGGTGTTCAGGCCGTAATTGGAGCTGGCGGCGAAAAAGAGATATTTTCCGTCTGGGCTAAAGCAGGCTGAGGTAGCGTCGCTGAGGCCATCGGTGATCTGGTGGCTGACGCCGGTGGCCAGTTCATACAAAAATACGGCGCGTATGTGCGTGTCTAGCCGCCGGGTGTAGGCGAGCCATTGGCTGTCTGGCGACCAGACGGGATTCAGGCTGCGTTCGGGGTGATCGTAGGTGTCGGTGGTGACGTGGATGGGTTTTTGTTCGGCCACATCAAGGTAATAGAGGTTGAGCGCTTTATCGGTGTAGGCGATTTTTTGGCTGTCGGGCGACCAGGTGGGCGAGTAAAAGAAGGATTTTTTGCCCAGAGGGATGAATGTTTTCTCGTGCAAGCCGGTCTGATCAGACAAGACGAGTTCGTATTCGCCGCTGGCGTCGGAGAAGTAGGCGATTTGCTGCCCGTCTGGTGACCAGGCGGGGAAGCGTTCGTGCACGCCGGGGGTGCGGGTGAGATTGCGGATGTCGCCTTTTTTGGCAGGCACGGTGAAAATGTCGCCGCGGGCTTCGAATACGGCGCGCATGCCGGTGGGGGAAATGCCGGCATAGCGGATGGTGTGGGCGGCGCGTTTGAAATAGGGTCGTGCGTAGGGCAAATCGGCGGCAATCTGGATGTGTAGGGTGGTGGTTTGGCCGTCGGTGGGGTTGTAGAGGTGGATACGGCCGTTTTGCTCATACGCCAGCAGCCCATCCCCCGCAGTGAGCGAGCGGATGTCGAAATCGTCGTAGTGGGTGAGCTGAGTGACGGCCGTTGTTTGTGTGTGGTAGGTAAACAAGTTCATCGTCCCGTGCCGGTCGGATAGGAAATAGATGGTATCGTCCAGCCAGCAGGGGAAGGTGTCGCTGGCGTTGACGTGGGGGATTTCAACGTGGTCGTAGGTGGTCAGGTCCAGCACCCAAATAGGCGACGTGCGCCCGCCGCGATAGCGTTTCCAGGACCAGAATGGTTCGGGAATGGAGGTGTAAGCCAGGAAACGGCCGTCTGGTGAAAAATCGCCCCGTTCAGCCATGGGCAAGGGCAGGGCTTGCGGAAAATCGCCTTCCAGCGAGACGGTGAAGAAACGGCGGTAGCGGATGGTGTGGGCGTCGCGGGAAGATACAAACAGAATGGCACGGCCGTCGGGCGTCCAGCCGCGCACCCAATCGTCGCCGGGGTGGAAAGTGAGCCGCCGGGGCGACCCGCCTTCTTTGCCGATGACGTAGACGCTGGTATTGCCATCGTAGTTGGCGGAAAAGGCGATCCATTCGCCATCCGGCGAAAACATGGGGGTGGATTTGACGCCTTTGTGGGCGGTGAGACGGCGGGGATGACGGCCGTCGCGCCCGGCGATCCAGATGTCGCTGGCATACAAAAAAGCAATGTGATCGGCGCTGACCGTGGGCTGCTTCAGGAGAAGCGTTTCTTGTGCCAATGGGATTGCGTCTGAGGTCATGAATCACTCCGGAAAACTGGATTTTGCCAATCTAAACCTGAAAATTAGCGAGATTTTTTGCCAGGGCGCAGGCGATGGGACGCGCGGCGTTAGCCCTGGTCAAGGTATTGCAGAGCAAGCTGGACACGTTCGTCCACGTTTTTAACTTCGCGGGGTAGTTTTTGCAGGGCGGATTGCGCTTCGACGATGCTGAAGCCGAGGCTGGTCAGGATGTCGATGACGTCGGCGTCGATGTCGGCGACCAGCGGCATGTTGGTGCTGGCCTGGCTGAGATCGAGTTTGTCGCGCAGTTGGAACATCATGCGTTCGGCTGTCTTTTTGCCGATGCCAGGGACGCGCTGGAGGACGGCCGTTTCCTCACGCATAATGGCGCTTTTCAGCAGTTCCGGGCTGAGCGTAGACAGGATGGCCAGGGCCACTTTCGGGCCAACGCCGTTGACGGTTAGCAGCACTTCAAACAATTGCAGGTCTTCAGTCGATTCAAAGCCATAGAGCGACAGGTCTTGTTCGCGCACGATGAGGTGGGTGTGCAGCATGATGCTGCGCCCGACGCCGCCGACGTCTTCCAGCACCGTTTTGGGCACAAACACGCGCACCCCGACGCCGCCGACTTTGATTACAAGATGGTCTGGGCCGATAAACTGGATGGTTCCGCTAAGGCTGGCAATCATAATGTCTCTTGGGTGTTCCAGAATTCAGAGTGGGTTGACGATTTGCACGCTTGATTATGAATCGTATAGGGCTGCGTGCCGTTGATATTGGTAATGGGTAATCGCCACGGCCAGACCATCGGCGGCGTCGTCAGGGCGAGGCGTTTCTTCCAGGTCTAGCAGGTTGCGAACCATGAGCTGCACCTGGGCTTTGTCGGCTTTGCCGTAGCCGGTGACAGCTTCTTTGATTTTGGGCGGGGAGTATTCGCCGATGGGCAGACCCGCGTTAGCCAGCGTGACCAGCAGCACGCCTCGCGCCTGTCCAACGGTGATGGCGGTGGTGATGTTCCGGCCGAAAAATACTTCTTCGATGCCTACGGTGTCTGGCTGGTACTTGTGGAGGAGTTGTTGCAGTTCTTGTTGGATGGTTTGCAGGCGTTGGGGCATGGGGGTGTGTGCCGGGGTGAGGATGGCGCCAAAAGAAACGGCCGTTAAACGGCCGTCTTCTGCTGCATCAATAATCCCATATCCGGTAGTCGCTGTGCCGGGGTCCAATCCCAATATACGCATAAGAGTAATGAATAATGAACGAGGGTATGCAAGTTCCCTCGTTCATCGTTCTCGTTGACTTCGGTTTAGTCGGCATCCATGGCGGCCATGGCTTCGTCGGTCACGTCCAGAGTGGAGTAAACGTTCAGCACGTCATCCAGGTCTTCAATTTTTTCGATGAAGTTCATTACCTGCACGGCCGCTTGTTGTTCGAGTTCCAGCGGCGCATTGGGATCGTACAATACGTTGGCTTCTTCCAGCTTAAAACCGGCAGCTTGAATGGCGTCGCGCACAGCGGCAAACCCTTCCAGCTCTACGTAAATTTCCGCTCCATCTTCGCTGAACTGAATATCGTCTGCGCCGGCATCGGCGGCTACCAGGAATAGATCGTCTTCATTAGGCACTTCGGCGACGGCGATGTAGCCTTTGCGGGTGAACTGCCAGGCGACGGAACCGGCATCGGCCATGTTGCCGCCATTTTTGCTGACAGTATGGCGCAGGTCGGCGACGGCGCGGTTTTTGTTGTCGGTGACGCACTCCACAAGAATGCCAATGCCGTTTGGTCCGTAAACTTCATACATCATCTCGAACAATTCGCTGCCTTCGAGTTCGCCGGTGCCGCGTTTGATGGCGCGTTCGATGTTTTCCTTGGGCATGTTGGCGGCTTTTGCCTTTTCCACTGCCAGGGCGAGGCGGTTGTTGAAGCTTGGATCACCGCCGCCTTCGCGGGCGGCCATTGTCAGTTCAGAAGCTAATCGGGTGAAAATTTTCCCCCGCTTTTTATCGGTGGCCGCTTTCTTATGCTTAATTGTCGACCATTTTGAATGTCCAGACATCTCTAAATCTCCCAAATAATTGATCTCAGAATGGCAATTATATCACACCCTGCCCGGCAACCATTAACCCAGAAGGGGGGCAAAATGGGGCAAACGGCCGTCTAATCTTACAGTTTGACTGGTTCCTGGCCGGGGAACAGGGTGTCCATGAGTTCCGGCGCGTAACGCGCAGCCATATCGGAGCTAATGCTGTTGGAACGGCAAATTTCCTGGTAAAGATGGGCGCTGGGCCGCCACTGCCGGCCCTGGGTTTCCGGGTCCAGCTCAATGAGGCCAAAACGTTGGCTCCAGCCATTGTGCCATTCAAAATTGTCCACCAGGCTCCAGTGGTAGTACCCCCTCACCGGGAAACAAAAACTGACGGCGCGCCAAACTTCTCGCAAATGGGTGAGGAGGAAAGACGGCCGTAATCTGTCATTCTTGTCCGGCAGACCATTTTCGGTAACGTAGATAGGTTTTTGGTAGCGGCGGGCGCGGTTGATCATCTGGAAAAGGCCGGCGGGGTACACTTCGCCGTAAGCGCCGTCGCTGACGGTGGCGTTGTCGCCCCAATCGCGCAGGATGAATTCGCTGCCGGGCGGGAATTTGACGCGGAAGCGAGTGTAGTAGTTGATCCCGATGAAGTCATAGGAACCGGCTAAATGGGGGATGCGGCCACGGCCGTACGGCCGTTTCAACTGTCCACTAACCAGACTATCCAGCCACAAATCGTTAAATACCCCGTCTACACGCTTGGTCATCCAGTCATCCAGGCGGTTCCCGCCCAGCCGGGGTTCAAAAACCTGCATACTTTTGGCAATGCCCACCTGCGCTGCCGGGTATTGGGCTTTGATGGTGTGGTAGGCGGCGGCGTGGCAGGCCATCATATGGCGCACAGCCTGAAAGCCGGGGCCGAAGCCGTGTTTGCGCGGCGCGGGGAATTCATCGGCCATGTAGCGCATAAACACATAAACCATTGGCTCGTTGAAAGTGATCCACTTGGGAATGAGGTCGCCCAGAGCGTCCACAACTTTGGCCGCGTAGCGCTGGAAGTAATCGACCACCACGTCGACGTTGAAATCCCCTTTTTCCACCAGCCAAAGCGGGTTGGTGAAGTGGTGGAGGGAAACCATCGGTTCGATGCCGCGCTGGTGCATGGCGGTCAGAATTTCACGGTAGCGGTCCAGGGCGGCGGCGCTAAAGACGCTGGGTTCTGGCTCGATGCGGCTCCATTCGAGGGAAATGCGCTGGGCGTTAAGCCCGATCTTGGCGGCGGCGTCCAGGTCCGCTTCGGCGTTGGTCCACCAGTTGCAGGCCAGGGCGGAGCGGTCGTTGTGGAGGATACGGCCGTTTTCCTGTTCCCAGGCCCACCAATCATTATTGCTATTATTGCCCTCGACTTGATGAGAGGAAACGGCCGTGCCCCAAAGAAAATCGGGTGGAAAAATCATTCGTGCCTGTGCCACAATGCTCTGCTCCTCACACTGATAATTTCCGCCATTATAACAGAGTTACCCACCGCTTCAGTTACTTTGACAAGGCAAATCCCCTGTGGTAATCTTTCGCAGCGAGGGATATCTAACATTACCTTATTCCTAAATTGCACGTCACAAACCCAATAGCTGTTGGTGAATCTATCGCCAGTTGCTATACTTATCATCATTCTACCACCTGTAAAGCAACGTTTGGAGGTTGTCGTGAGAGAATTGGTTCCCATGAGTGGTTATTACTACCCCAATAAGATGGCCCGCATCTTGTTGATATCCATGGAAGAGGTAATGGGGCGAAATGGCCTGAATGCACTCCTCAACTTGGTTGAAATGCGCCAGTTTATCACAGACTTACCCCCAGATAACCTGGAACGCGAATTCGATTTTGCTTATATTTCCAACTTGAATAGAGGGCTAGAAGACATCTATGGCCCGCGTGGCGGGCGCGGGTTGGCCTTGCGCGGCGGCCGCGCCATCTTTTCTCGTGGCTTAAAACAGTTCGGCGCTCTGGCCGGCGTAGGCGATTTAGCCTTTAAAGTGCTCCCCTTGCAAACAAAACTCCGAATTGGCATTCCCGCCGTCGCCCGCATATTCACCCAATTTAGCGATCAAACCAGCCGTTGTGAAGAATTCGACGACCATTACCTCTATTACATCGATCGCTGCTCCATGTGTTGGGGCGTCGAATCTGATCGCCCGGTGTGCCATGTGGCGGTCGGGATTCTGCAAGAAACACTGCGCTGGATTAGCGGTGGGCTTGAATTCCGTGTCAATCCTACAGAATGCATCGCTATGGGCGCAAAAACCGGCGTCATCCGAATAGACAAAGAGCCGATCAAATAGACACTTTGCCTCGCCAAAAATTAATTGCGGCAAATCTTCGTCAAAACCCAAGGAAGTATGCTAGTGGCTGACGGATCACAAGAAAAGCAACAAAAAATTTTCATCGTTGAAGACGATCTGGATTTAGCAGAGATGTTAGGCGCTTACTTCCGAGCGCAAGGGTATCAGGTTACAAACGCTGTTCGAGGTGAAGATGCAGTAACCGCGATTAGTGCTGAAGTGCCTGACGTCGTTGTCTTGGACATTCGGCTGCCAGACATTGATGGCTATGAAGTTTGCCGGCGTATGCGCCATTCGCGGCGCACCCAAAATATCCCGGTTATTTTCTTAACTGAAAAGCGTGAGCGTGAAGATAAATTGGCCGGACTCGAATTGGGGGCGGTCGATTATATTACCAAGCCCTTTGATATTCAGGAACTGCGCTTGCGCGTGCGGAATTCTTTGCGGCGCGCGCGCCTGAATACCCTGGTGAATCCTGTCACGGGCTTGCCAGAAGGCCAATTGGTTGTGGAACGGCTGGAGCAAATGGTGCACCAACCCGATTGGGGCGTGGTGCTGGCGGGCATTCGCGGACTGGATAAATTCCGTGATCGGTATGGCTTTGTGGCGGCCGACGATGTGTCGCGAGCTGTTACCTTGATGATTACCAATGCAGTGCAAGAGAGCGGCGGGGTGAGCGATTTTGTCGGGCACACGGATAATGGCGACTTCGTCGTGGTTACGTCATCTGATCGTTGTAAAAAAGTAGCCGAACGTTGTCTGGTCCGTTTGCAACCGTCTATCCAATACTTTTACCCGGCTTTGGAGCGGCAGCGCTTGCATGAACTCCCGGAGGCGGAACGGTTAAGCGTTCGCGTCAATAGTGTGTCTTCGCGGGAGCATCGGTTTAATGATATGGAATCGTTGTTTGTCTCGCTGCAGGAACATGTAGGCTAAGTTGTGAAGGGTTAGACCATTTCTGGTAAACTCCCGATGCAAGCTGGATTAAAACCGGCGGGAAAATTTAACAAAGGTGATCAGGGCTAGGAATAGCCCTGATTTTGTTTGTGGCATGAAACGGTTAGTTGCTTATAAAGTTGATTTGCTCATTTTGGCGGGATTTTTGCTCTTGCCGTTGCTGCTGTTTGGCAGCGTGACGGTGGGCGGGCGCACCATGCTGCCGGTGGATAATTTGTTCCAATGGGCGCCGTGGTCTTCGGCGGCGGCTGACTACGAGGCTGCCGTTCCTCAAAATCACCTGATCACCGATCTCATTATCGAAAACTACGCCTGGAAGCGGTTTATCGTCAATTCCCTGGCTGACGGCGAGCTGCCATTGTGGAATCCGTACCTTTTTGCCGGCGCGCCGTTTTTGGCGGCTGGTCAGCATTCGGCCTATTATCCGTTTAGTTTATTGTTCTTGGTCTTGCCGTTGACGAAGGCTTACGGCTGGTTTACGGTCAGTCAGTTGTGGCTGGCCGGGGTGTTGATGTATGTGTTTGGGCGTATCTTAAAGATGCGCCGGGGCAGCGCCGTGTTGGCCGGGTTGGTGTATCAGGGCGCGGGTTTTATGGTGATCAGCGCGGCCGTTTTCCCCATGATTATTGCGGCGGCCGTGTGGCTGCCGCTGCTTTTGGGCTGTATTGAGAAGATAGTACAGGATTCCAGGTTTAAGATTTTGTGGTTGGCGCTGGGCGCTTCGGCTTTGGGGATGCAGATTTTTGCGGGACATGTGGAGATTACTTATTACACGTTGTTGTTGATGGGTTTGTATGCGGCGTGGCGAGTGGGGAGCACGGCCGTTTCCCACCGTCCCATCATCTGGCCAATTGTCGCTAAACCGGCCGCCTGGCTGGCGGGCATGGTATTCATTGGCTTGCTGTTGGGCGCGGTGCAGTTGGTTCCCTTGTTTGAAGTTGGGCAGCGTAATTTTCGTGAAGGCTCGGCCTCTTTTGAAGAAGTGTTGAGTTGGGCTTTCCCGGCGCGCCGCATTTTGACGCTGGCTGTGCCGAACTTTTTTGGCAATCCGGCTTACCACAGCTACCAGGACGTATTTACCGGCGAGCAGGTCGCTTATACGGCCGATTATGAGGGCAATCCGCGCACCCACAACGAGTGGGGGTTTAAAAATTACGTTGAAGGGGCTATTTATCTGGGTATATTGCCGCTTTTGTTGGCGTTGTTGGGCGCGTGGCACAGGCAGCGGCGAAGCCAGACCATATTTTTTGCGGTCATCAGCTTTTTCTCGCTGGCGTTTATATTTGGCACGCCGCTGTATGCGCTGTTGTATTATGGCCTGCCGTTTATCAACCAACTGCACACGCCGTTTCGCTGGATTTTTCCGCTGACGTTGTGCGTGGCGGTGTTGGCCGGGTTTGGGGCGGATTATCTGGCGGCGACACGAGAGCAAAAGCGTGACGATCAAAGCCTGACACCGCCCCCTCAACCCTCAATGTTCAATCTTCAATCCATTTTCTTCCTGCGCGCACGGCCGTCGCTCATTACCGCCCTGGCCGGGTTGGCTTTTTGGGGCGGGCTGCTGCTGCTGGGCGGGTTGTGGGCGTCGAAATGGCTCTATCCACAGATTGAACCAGTCGTGACCCGCATATTCCTGGGCATGGCGCTGGCGACGACCGGTTTCGACAGTCCTCGCGCCTTTTACAGCTTTGAATTCCGCCAATTTTTTAACCTGAGCCTGATGTTGATAGCTTCTGGCGCGGTGCTGCGCGTCAGCCGCTGCCCAATTTTTGCGCGCCCGCCGCTGGTTGGCAAACGGCCGATTTGGGAGCCGCTGGCCGCAGTGGTAATTGTACTGGATTTGTTCCTGGCCAATGTTGGGTTTCATGCGGCCGTTGACCCGGCTTTGTTAGACTACCAGCCGCAGATGACGCAGTGGTTGGCGCAGCAGCCCGGTTTGTGGCGGTTGACCAGTTTTAATCCGGGTGGCGATATTCCTTTTAACGCCAATTCGGGTTGGCTTTACGATTTTCAGGATATTCGCGGCTATGATTCGATTATTCCCCGGCAGTACACCGAGTTTATGGCGGCGATTGAGCCGCAGGGTGGCCTGCCTTACAATCGCATCCAGCCCATTGCCAATCTGGCGTCGTTGAATTCGCCGCTGCTGAGCGTGTTGGGCGTGAAATATGTGATCACCAGCGCAACTATCGACCTGCCGCAGTATGTTCTGGCCTGGGAAGGGGAAGGGGTGCGCGTGTATGAGAACACGGCCGTTGCGCCCCGCGCCTATACGCTGCCCCTGACCAGCCTCGTGCTGGCCGACGATGCCCTGGAAGCCTTGCGCACTTACGACCCACGCCAATTTGCCGTCGTGGAAACCGGCGATTGGCAATTGGACATTGGGGACGGCGCGCCCAATCTCCAATCCCCAATCTCTAATCTCTATACGCCGGCCACCGTAGATGCTTACGGGATGAATGAGGTGATGGTAACGGCCGTGACCTCCACCCCCGCCATCCTCATCCTCAACGACAGCTATTTCCCCGGCTGGAAAGCCTTCGTGCGCCCAGCCGGAACTGGCGAGGACCAGGAGCAGCAGGTAGATATTTTCCGCGTCAACGGCAATTTCCGTGGCGTGCTGCTGCCGGAAGCGGGCGAATGGACGGTGCGTTTCAAATACAGCCCCACCAGCTTCCAATTGGGTGGCCTGGCCAGCTTTATGGGGGTGATGCTGCTGCTGTTTGTCGGCGTCGTTTGGGGCTGGCGCGCCATCGTCAAGCCCGACGCCGAAATGACCACCACCCGCAGCCTGGCTAAAAACAGCATGGCCCCCATGGCGCTCAATCTTTTTAACAAAGCCATCGATTTTGTATACGCCATGTTTTATTTGCGCGTGCTTGGCCCGGCCAATGCTGGCAGTTACGCCACGGCCATCGCCGCCGCCGGTATTTTTGAGATCATCGCCAATTTTGGCCTGGATATTTTGCTGGTGCGCGAAGTGTCTCAGGATCGCCGCCAGTCCAGTAGTTATTTGCTCAACACCTCGATTTTGCGGATTGGCGCGGCGTTTGTCGGCGCGCTGCCCGTGGCCGTGTTGGTGCTGGCCACCAATTTGTTTAGCAATCCGTTCGCCCCAACCGAAATTGTGGCCATTGTTTTGATTATGGTCGGGATGGTCTTTTCTGGCATGTCTAAGGGAGTGACGGGTTTGTTTTATGTCTACGAAAAAGCTGAAATCCCGGCGGCCATGACCACCCTGACCACTATTTTGCGCGTAGCGATGGGCGTGGGAGTGCTGCTGCTGGGGTTTGGGTTTGTGGGCTTAGCGGCCGTTTCCATTGCTGTCAACATTGTGACCTTGCTCATTCTGACGATCATTGCCGGGCGCAATTTTGACTTGCCCGGTCCGTGGCGGGTGGATTGGGCTTTGCAGCGGCGCATGGTGCGGCTGGGTTGGCCGCTGATGCTGATCCACCTGCTGCAAACCATTTTTATTTCCATTGATGTGTACTTGCTGCGGGTGATGCTGCCCAACGGCGAGGAGGTGGTGGGCTGGTATAACAGCGCGTACAAATGGTTCAACGCCCTGCAAATTGTGCCATCTTTCTTTACGTTGGCGCTGTTTCCCATCATCTCGCGGGAAATTCAGCGCTCGATGGAAGCGGCGCGGCGCATGTACATGATGTCGCTTAAGCTAATGCTGCTGTTGGCGCTGCCCATCGCCGCCGCCATCACTTTTTTGGCGGAGATTTTGGTGCGTATTGTGGGCGGGGCGGAGTTTTTGCCGCATGGGGCCATCGCTTTGCAGATTGTAATTTGGGCGATTCCCATTGGCTGGTTGAACAGTGTCACTAATTATGTGCTGATCGCTTTGGGTCTGGAGCGAATGCAGCCACGGGCGTTTACGGTGGCGGTGACGTTTAACGTGGTGGCGAATTTGCTCTTTATCCCTTATTTTTCGTATCAGGCGGCGTCGGTGACGACAATTTTGTCGGAAGTGGTGCTGCTGGGTGTGTTTGCGTTTTATTTGCGGCAGCGGATGAGCGGCGTCGATTGGGTAGGCTTGTTGGCGAAGCCGTTTTTGCTAACGGCCGTTGTCGTTCTCATTATGGCGCTCGGTTCCTTGCTGCACCCGTTTGTTGGCGTGGCTTTGGGTTTGGCGGTTTACGCGGCCGGTCTACCCATCCTGCGCATCGTCGGCGAGGATGAGCGGCAAATTTTGCGTTCGATTTTGCCCGGCCCAATTGTTGCCAGACTACATATTTAGCTGGAACGCAGCGCGATCCTTTGTAAGAAACAATGACCCTTCCTATTCGAAAATCCGCTCTTTGGTTCATAACGGCCGTTCTGCTCATCGCCGCCGCCCTCCGCTTCATAGGTATCGTCCACATCTCCCCGCCCGGCCTGGCCCACGACGAAGTCGCCAACTGGCTAATCGACCGCCTGATTTTGTCCGGCGAACACGCCATCTACTTCACGCGCGCTTATGGACATGAAGCGGGCTATCATTACTGGCAGGCGCTGCTGGTGGCTCTGATTGGTGATCACGCGCTGTCGCTGCGGCTGGCTTCCGGTTACGTGGGGCTTCTGGGCGTGGCCGTGACATATGCCCTGGCGCGCAAGTTGTTTGGCGTGCGCGTGGCGCTGACGGCGGCGGGGATTACAGCCGTTCTTTTCCTGCCTGTGTTTTACGGCCGTTTAGGTCTCCGCGCCATTTCCCTGCCGTTGGTGTCGGGGGTATCGGCTTATTTTTGGTGGCAAGCATGGGATTGTCAGCGTAAAAGCGTGAAGGGGCAACGGCCGTTGATTCTGTTTGCGCTTGCCGGGTTCTTTGGCGGTCTGAGCCTGTATACCTATCTGGCGGCGCGGGCGGTGCCTATTTTCTACACGCTGTTTGTGGCCTACCTGGCGATTTTTCACGGGGCGGAATTAAAGGCTCGCTGGCGCGGCGTGGTTGTGTTTGGGGCTGTCTTTGCCATCGTGGCCGCGCCGTTGGCCTGGTTTTTGCAGAACAATCCGGGAGCAGAATTTCGCGTGGCTGAAGTAGCAGCCCCGTTAAATGCCTTGCGCGCCGGTGATTTTGGCCCGGTGCTGCAAAATAGTGTGAAGATTCTGGGCATGTTTGGGTTTGTCGGCGTGCCGATCTGGCGTGAAGGAATTCCCGGCCAACCGTTGTTTGAGCCTCTGCTGGCGATTTGTTTTTATGGCGGGGTGCTGCTGAGTTTGTGGCGCTGGCGGGAGATGCGATACGCTTTTCTGTTGTTGTGGGCGGGCACGGCCGTTCTCCCCAGCATCGTCACCATCAATGCCCCCAGCTCGATTCGTATTGTTAACATTTTACCGGTCTTGGGGCTGTTTCCAGCCTTGTTTATACACAATTCACCCAAGTTATCCACTGTTTATCCCAGGTTATCCACAGGCGCGGCCAGATTCCGCCCAGTTTTGTTAACGTTTTTGTTCGTGTTTTATGCAGGTTGGACAGCCTGGTCAATCTTTGAAATATGGCCTAACGGCGGCGATATTCCCTTTGTGTGGCAGGCGGCGCTGCATGATACGGCCGTTGCTCTCGACCACGACCTGGCCATCACCGCTGTCGCCATCGGCGGCTGGTCGCCAGACACGATGGATAAGCCGACCATGGCGCTTTATTTACGGCGCGATGACCTGGCTTTAAGTCACTTTGGCGCGCAGGCGGGAGAAGACATAATTTATACAGTTGTTATCCCCGCTGCGGCGGCCGACGGCCGTGCGCACATCTTCCATCCCACGGCTTTGCCCCTGGCTCCCTTCTGGCAGGAAAAATTATTAGCCTGGGGCGCAGCCAGCGAAACGGCCGTGGCCTTCACCCACATCATCCTGCCTGCCGCGCTTCCCGAAACGCCGCAATTTACCGTGGATGAAACCTTTGGCGGGCAGCTTCAGCTTTTTGGTTACAGCCTGGAGCCGGAAAGCTGCCATGGCAGCCCGGACGCTTGCCAGTTGGTTACGTATTGGCGCGTCGTTGGCCCGATCACGCAGCCTATGCGCCTGTTCGTTCAGGTTTTGGACGGCAATGGGGATCTGGTGGCCGAAGATTACCGCTGGGACGCGGCCGAGCCGCAGGCTCTATGGCAGCCGCACTGGCAGCCGGGCGATACGATCATCCAGCTTCATCCGGTGTCCTTGGCCGATGCTTCTCAGCTGCGCCTGGGCCTGTTTGACCCGTACTCTTGTGACCCTGGTCCTTGCCAAAATGTGCCAACGGCCGTTGGCGACCCATTTGTGCTGCTGCCCATGCCCGCTGCTCCCTGACGGCCGTTGCTGCCCCTTCCCGCATCAGTTCCTGAAAGCGCGTCAAATCGACTCCCAACCGTCAGTTTAGACTGCCTGGAAATAAAAAAAGCCCTTGTCTGAATCATAGGACAAGGGCTTGTAGATCGTATTTTGTGGCCGAACGGCCGGATTGAAGGAAGGCGTTAGCTGATCGATTTAATTTCGAAGGTGATAAGGCCGCTGGGCGTGTTGGCGGTAACTTGTTGGCCTATTTTCGCCCCTATGAGCGCTCTGCCAATGGGCGATTCGTTGGAGATACGGCCGTTGGCCGGATCTGCCTCATGCGCGCCGACGATGTAGTAGGTTTCCGGATCATCGTAACCCACTTCACAAACAGTCACCGTGTTGCCCACGCGCACTCTATCGCTGGGGCCGACTTCTTTGATGATTTTGGCCCGGCGCAGAGAATCTTCCAGATCGCGAATGCGCATTTCGGTGAAGCCTTGCTCTTCTTTGGCCGCGTGGTAGTCCGCGTTTTCTTTCAGGTCTCCCTGAGCAATGGCAATTTGCAGTTTTGTGGAGATTTCATCCCGGCGAACCGTTTTTAAAAACTCCAGCTCCTCGTTAATTTTGGCCAGACCTTCTTCTGTTAAGTAGATGTAATTTTCCTCACTCATTATTTATTTCTCCACCATGCTTGGCTGGATTCTAGGATTGGGTGACCCATTGGGTCTTAGACGAGAATGGAATTAAAGAACCCCGCTGCCTGCGGGGTCAAATGCCAAATTTTATTGTCATTTTGGGCTACATGAATGAAAAAAGTATAACCCACCCTGTTATTTCTGTCTAGTTTGCCCAATTTTAGGCAGCAATTTCACTTGTGGCGGCGATGGACGGGCGCGTTCAGACTTTAATCAGGGCATCGGGGCGTTTTCTGCGCGTCTCGCCTTTCGGCTCGTTCCTTTCTGGATATTAGACAACCTCTGGAATTTTGGGTCGAACGGATGATGGTATTTCGACGAGGTAGAAAGGCAGTTTGTAATATGTAAATTGTATGCTTCGGCTACTTTGAGATGAGAGATGTGTGGCCTCGTGTTTTTCAGAGAGACCATGCCTTGAATCGTTTATTCAACGCTTGATTTGTGTTCTGAGTCAGGGGAAGCAGTATGCAAGAAGATATCGTGGAGTTGCGCCATCCTGTTCACATTTATGCCTCGCAACCCCTTGAGCCGCCCTCTTTAGATTTCTCCTTACCAGGGAAATCGGGTGGTGTGGGTCGGCAGTTTGCCGAGCCGCGAGATTATGTCAATGTTTTTGTGATCAATGAGGCAGGCGAAGCCATGATCGTGGAGCATTCGCCGGATGGACATGCCTGGGGGAGCTGGCGTATTTTTGGTCAGCAAATTCAAAATGGGGAAGATCCGCTAACGGCCGTGCAAACCACGCTCCTGCAGCGTACAGGTTACGCCGCCGGACAATGGCTGTATCTGGGCACGTACGTTATTGATCACGCCGGTTTGTCGGGTGTGGGGCACTTCTTCTGCGCCCGCCAGAGTAAAAAAATGGCCGAACCAGTCGGCCATGAGTTAAACTTAAAATGGGTGCCGCGCAACCAAATCAAACGCGCTTTGCTGGACGGCCGTATCGCCGTTATCAATCATGCCGTAGCCGTGTCACTGGCCTTGGTGATGTGCGATGATGCCGGCTAGTCTTGCCAGAGCGCCGTTACGCTTCTGATCCGGCCATGAGCAAGCCCACTCGCTCGCGAGTGGCTTCGGCAACGGGGAGAATTTTGACGATACGGCCGTCAAACATCACCGCCACCTGGTCGGCTAAACCCAATACTTCATCCAATTCCGCCGATACCACCAGCACCGCCGCGCCACGGTCGCGTTGAGCCACAATCTGGTTGTGAATAAACTCGATTGAGCCGACGTCGATGCCGCGTGTCGGCTGGGCGGCAATGAGCAGCTTTGTGGGGCGGGAAAACTCGCGAGCAACGATGACTTTTTGTTTGTTGCCGCCGGATAGTTTTCCGGCGGTTGTCAGTGGGTTGGGGGGGCGCACGTCGAATTCTTTGACGAGGTGCGTGCCGTTTTCCACGATGGCCTCTTTGTTCATGAAAATGCCGCTGGCATAGGGTTTCAGGTAATAATTATTCAGAACCATATTGTCGGACAGCGTATAGGCCATAACCAGGCCGTGTTTTTCGCGGTCTTCGGGGATGTGGGCAACGCCCAGTTCTGTGTTTTGTCTGGGGGTGTAATGGGTGCTGTCTACGTTGGCGATGGTGATACGGCCGTCTTCCACCGCGCGTAATCCGGTTAGGGCTTCCACAAGCTCCCGCTGGCCGTTGCCTTGCACACCGGCAATGCCCACAATTTCCCCGGCGCGTACTTCCAGGTTAACCCCTTTTACCGTCGTGTGTTTGCGATCATCTTTGACGTATAAATTTTCGACCTTTAATACCAGCTCTGCGGGTTGGGCTTTTTCTTTGTCGACCGTCAAGATAACGCTGCGACCCACCATCAGTTCAGCCAGGCTAGCCTCGGTGGAGGTTTGTGGTTCGGCTGTGCCAACCATTCGACCGCCGCGCAGTACCCCAATACGGTCGGCCACGGCCAATACTTCCTTGAGTTTGTGGGTGATGAAGATGATAGACACGCCCTGGGCCGTGAGGTCGCGCATGATGCGAAATAGTTCATTGGCTTCTTGAGGAGTGAGAACGGCCGTTGGCTCATCCAATATCAGAATATCAGCATTGCGGTACAAGGCCTTGATAATTTCCACGCGCTGTTGGGTTCCGACAGGCAGGTCTTCTACAATAGCCGTCGGGTCCACCTCCAGCCCATATTGCTGCGATAATTCATTGACCCGCTTTTCGGCTTTTCGCCGGGCTAAAATACCCGCCCTGCTGGTGATTTCTGATCCTAGCATCACATTTTCAGCCACGGTCATCACCGGAACCAATTGAAAATGTTGGTGAACCATGCCCACGCCGCGGTCGATGGCGTCGCGCGGATTTTTTAGGGCAATATGCTCACCCTTGATCCAGATTTCGCCTTCGTCGGGATGATAGAGGCCGTACAGCATGTTCATGAGCGTGCTTTTGCCCGCCCCATTTTCACCCAACAGAGCCAGAACTTCCCCTTTGTGCAGCTTTAAATCTACTTTGTCGTTGGCCAAAACACCGGGGAAGCGTTTGGTGATGCCTTTGGCTTCTAAGACCACGATTGATTGATCGACGTTGCTCATTATCTTGTCCCTTGTCCTTATTGCTATTCGGGATCGTAAACTTTGCCTTCAGCCGCCGGGGGGCGAGACCTGCCGACAAATCCGGCCAGCACTACAATCGTTAAAACGTAGGGGAACATGCCAATAAACTGGTGGGGAATAAAATCCAGGCCCAGAAATTGGAATTGGGTTTGCAAAGCAGTGGCAAAGCCGAATAGAAGGGCCGCCCCCCAAGAACCGAGAGGGGTCCATTTCCCAAAAATCATCACGGCCAGCGCGACGAAGCCACGGCCGTTGGTCATCCCGCGTTCAAAAGAGCCAACAGCCTCCAGGGTCAGGTAGGCGCCGGCCAGACCAGACAGACAGCCGGCCAACGTCGTGTTCATGTAGCGCATGGCGTTCACCCGAATGCCCACCGTGTCGGCGGCGCTGGGGTGCTCGCCCACGGCCCGCGTGCGCAGACCCCAGACGGTGCGGAACAAAGCAAATTGGAAAAAGAAAACCAAAATAATGGTTAAATAGGTGATGGGGGCGTTGTTAAAAAATATGGGCCCCAATAAGGGAATATCGGCTAAAGGCCCCAGGGGAATGGGTTGGAGCTTGCCTTTGGTGGTCAGGCCGGCGACGTAAAAGAAGCTGGTCAGGCCCAAAGCCATGATATTGATGACCGTGCCGCCGATAATCTGGTCCATTTTCAGGGTGATGGACATCCACGCGAGGAAGAGTCCAAGCAGTGCGCCTGTGGCGACGCCGGCCAACACGGCGATGAATAAATTGCCGATGTACACGTTGGCCATAAAGGCGATAAACGCGCCCAGGAGCATTTGCCCTTCAATGCCGATGTTGATGATGCCTGTGCGTTCCCCAATCAGGCCGCAGAGCGCGCCCAGGATGAGCGGGGTCGATTGGCGCAAGGTGGAGGCGTACACGGCCGTTGCTTGCTGTGGCTGCAAAAAATAATAAACCAAAGCCGCAACCCCCAGTAAAATAATAGCCACACGCCCGAACAAGGCGGCATCAAAGCGGACACCTTTGTTTGTGATTGGCGCTGTCGTTGTTGTCATTTCATGCTCCTTCATCAACCGCCCCATCCGGTGCTAAGCGTGACTTTGTCTTCATCCACCGCCCGCGACCCCAAAATCTTGCGGACAATAATGTCGGCGGAAACAAAGAATAAAATCAAGGCCTTGATGACATCAATAATCTGGAAACGTACACCGGCGTCAAATTGCATCTGGCTGCCGCCAGCGTCCATTGCACCCAACAAAATAGCCGCCGGAATTACACCCAGCGGGTTTGTCTTGGCCAGCAGGGCGATGGTGATGCCATCAAACCCCAGACCAACGTTAAACCCCGGCTGGTAACGGCCGATAACGCCCAGGCTTTCCACTGCGCCGCCCATACCGGCCAAAAACCCACTAAACGCCATCGTCAGGATGATGATGCGCCCGACCTTGATGCCGGCGTATTTGGCCGCTTCGGCGTTTAGACCGGTGGTCCGGATGGCATAGCCCCAGGTTGTTTTGAATAGCAGGTAGTAGGTTAAAACGGCCATCAAGACGGCCACCACAAAGCCCAAAGGAATAAAACCCCAGGTGGGAATAACGGCCGTATCCAATATCTTCGGCGTGCGCGCAATAATCCCCGTATCTTTCCACGGCCCATTCGCCAAAAAATCGGTGAGATTGATGGCAATATAATTCAACATGATGGTTGTAATGACTTCATGCGCGCCGGTATACGTTTTTAACGCGCCGGCGATGGCCGCCCAAAGCGCGCCAGCCAAACTGCCCCCCAACAACGCCAAAGGCATATGGATGATAAATGGCAGTCCCTCAATGGCAAAACCCAGGTACGCAGCCACAATACCGCCAATCAACAACTGCCCCTGACCGCCGATGTTAAACAGGCCCGCCTTAAAGGCGAAAGCCACCGCCAGGCCAGAAAATACCAACGGCGTCGCCTTCTCCAACGTGCGCCCAATCGCCTCAGGGCTGCCCAATGCCCCTTGCAAGAGTGACCAATATGCAATAAAAGGATTTGATCCTGAAAGCCAAAGGAGCATCGCTCCAATAAACGCAGCTAAAAACACAGAAAATAACGGCACACTTCCCGCTTTCCAAATGCGTTGCAAAATGGCTGCTCTGCCGTCTGTCGTTTCGGTAGTTTCTTCTGTTGCCATAGTCACAGTAATCCTTTTCAATGATCAGCCTGATTGCTGAAAGGTCAGGTCCGATTGGTCCACTTAAAAAAATATGCGACGTACCAGAAGGCACGTCGCATATTTTTTAATCGTTCAAAACAACCGGATTAACCTCCGGGATTGTAGCCAGTCGACAGAGAACCGTCGTCCAGCCCTGCTTTGATCTCCGCCAATTTGTCTTTGATTTCCTGGGAGATTTGGTCCTCAAAATCGTGGAAAGGAGCCAAACCCGTTGCGCCAACAAAGTTGCCGGCCGGGAAAGCGCCATCTTTCGCCAATTTGATCAGGTCGAAGACGCCGGGGGTGATCAGTTTCATCGCGCTGGAAACCAGACACGCATGGGCTTCCGGAACGGTCTCCCACTGGTCGCTGTCCACGCCGATGCAGTAAGCGCCATCAACGCCGGCAACTTCGATCAGTGCGCCGTTGCCAGTTTTGCCGCCAGCGCCGAAGACGACGTCCGCGCCCTGATCAACAGCTTGTTTGGCTGTGCTGGCGCCCCATTCAGGGTCGGTAAAGGCAACATCCAGGCCGCCAGGGTGGAAGGTGGAGATGATGTTGATGTCGGGATTGATGAAACGAGCGCCGTTTTCATAGCCTTCTTTGAAGGCCACAACCGGCGGGACCAGATCGGTGCCGAGTACGGCGGCAATGGTGTTGCTCTTGGTGAGCATGGCAGCCAAAGCGCCGGCCTGGAACCCAGCCTGATCTTCGGGGAAGATCAAACCGGCCAGATTAGCGACGGGTTCGCCCTGGAATTGATCGACGCCGATGAAGTTGATGTTCGGGTAGTTGGCGGCGGCTTGAGCTGTGGCTTCGGTGAGGGCGAAGCCCACGGTGACGATGACATCGTAGTTGTTGCTGGCAAAAAGCCCGATGTTTGTGGCGTAATCTTTGGCGTCGCCAGTTTCGATATAATCAACTTTTGCGCCTAAATCGGTGCCGGCTTTTTGTACGCCTTCCCATGCGGATTGGTTAAACGATTTGTCGTCGATTTCGCCAACATCGGTGACGAGACCGACGCAGAATACGTCAGCGCTGGCGCAATCGGCTTCTGCTGCGGCATCGCTGGTCGGTTCTGCTGCCGATTCATTGGCGGCGGGTTCTGTTGTTCCACCACCGCAGGCCGCGAGTAAAAGGGCCAGGGTCAGGAACAGAGCTATGAAGAGTAACGTTGTTTTTCTCATATTTTCTCCTGTATTAAGTTTCTCCAACCTTCTAAAAATGTACTTTTCTCAATTCATGTACGTCGGCTGATTTTTTAATGGGAAAGCTCAAATGCCTTGGTGCAGGAATTTTGAAACGTGTAACTTGATTCGGATTATAGTGAAATTACCTGATCGCAGCAATAAAAAATAGGAGATATCGCATTTGTGTCGGGTGTTGGGCAATTAACGAAAACGGCCGTCTTCCCGTTTAGGTACCAACAAGGAAGGCGCGTTTAATGGGGTCGGCGTTTTCTGGCCGAATTCCGAGTGGTCCTCAATGAATTCGAGGATTTTTTGCCACACTTTTTGATGGATCGGTTCCACAGGGCGCATCAATTCATGGCCTACTTTGGGGAAAAATCTCATTTCTTTATCGGCGGCGCCAATCTTTTGGAATAATTTTTCTGTGTTGCCAGAATTCACGGCCGGATCGTGTCCCCCCTGGAAAATAATCACCGGTTGGAATGTTCGCGGCCACAATTTACGGCCTAGATTCGCCATTTTGCGCATTTCGTCGATGCCATCCATTGGCAGGCGGGAGGCTTCGTAGAAATAATCGTCTAGGGCTGGGTCGTTGGGGTCGAGGTCTGGATTAAAATCTAGCACCCGGCCGACAAAAATGTCCCGATCCACATCTTTGCGCTTGAGCGGATAAAACCAGGGTATGAGGTAGCGGCCAAAAATCGACATTTTAATACGCCAGTCGGGTACGTCGTATAGGGGTGCTAACAAAATGAGGCCGCAAATGTCTTTGGTTTTTTGCGCCAGGTGCGCCGACAGCACCGCGCCCATCGAATGTCCGATTAGAAAGATTTGGTCGCAGTATTGGCTAAGCGTTTGTAAGCCTTCTTCTGCCTCAGCGATCCAATCGTGGCGCGAAATTTTATGAATGTGGTAGGGCAAGTTGCCGTGACCGGGCAAAAGTGGGCAGTGGACGGTGACGCCGTTTTGCGCCAAATATTCGCCCATGTCGCGCGAGCTGCTGGGGCTGCCCATAAATCCATGCAGCATTAGGCAGCCGATGCGGCCCCAACCTTCGCGCGGTTGGGCATGAAAGGTGTAGGCTTGTCTTTCTGCGGGTACTACATAAGCTGGTTGAAAAGGCATAGGTTTTTTCCAAGGAATTTTTTAGAAAGTATAGTAAGAAGGCGATGAGGTGACAAGGTGGGTCCGTCGCGGTGTTTTCGTGGCGTGGTACAATATGCGCCATGATTATGCCTAAGACTATTCATGTTTTGTCGGAGCAGTTGGCTTCCCAAATTGCCGCGGGGGAGGTGGTAGAACGGCCGTCTTCCGTGGTAAAAGAGTTGGTAGAGAACAGCCTGGATGCGGGCGCTAAAACCATCACCATCACCATTCAGGAAGGCGGTCGTAAAAGCATCCAGATCGCCGACGATGGCCTGGGCATTGCTGCAGAAGAAATCGAAACGGCGTTTATGCGCCATGCGACTTCGAAATTACAGACGGCCGATGATCTGGCGTCTATTCAAACCCTCGGTTTTCGTGGCGAAGCGTTGGCGGCAATTAGCGCCGTCAGCCAGGTGACGGTGGTTTCGCGGGCGCAAGGGGAAACATCCGGCACGCGCCTGACGCTGGCCGGAACGCAGGTAACGGGGCGCGATGCGGTTGGCGCGCCGCAAGGCACGGTAATTGCCGTGGAAAATCTGTTTTACAATACCCCGGCGCGCCTGAAATTTCTCAAATCGATGACCACGGAAAAACGGCTGATTGATGAATTTGTGACGCGATATGCGCTGGCCTACCCGGATGTGCATTTTCGCCTGACTCATAACGGCCGTGTCACCTTCCAAACCAGCGGCAGCGGCAGCGTTTTGGATGTCTTGGTCGCTGTGTACGGCCCGGAAACGGCCCGCCAATTACTGCCCATCGTAAATTTGCACGCCGACGAAACGGCCGTCGGCGACGAGCATCACCACCGCATTCCCATCACGGTGGCCGGGTATGTGGGACCACCCAGCTTGCATTGGGCTAATCGTAACCAGATTATCTTGTTTTTGAACGGCCGTCTCATCAAAGACACCAGCCTGACCTACGCCGTGATCCAGGCGTATCACACCTTGCTGCCCACCGGGCGTTATCCGTTGGGCATTTTGTTTATTACGCTGCCGCCCACAGAGGTAGATGTAAACGTGCATCCCGCTAAAACCGAGGTGCGGTTCCATCACAGCAACGCTGTTTTTGGCGCGGTGCAAAAAGCGGTGCGCCGCACGCTAATCGATACCACGCCGATTCGCAGCATGGGCGCGTGGTCGCCGCCGGGCGGGGCAGTGACGCCCAGTTGGTCGCCCAGTTCGCCTGGCTGGTCGGGTGAATTGGATGAACACGCCTTTATCCGCCGCGACGACCTGCCCCAGCAGGAGATGGCGTTGCATTGGCCGCCGCCATCGCTGCCTGAGAATGACAGGGATACGGCCGTGTCGCTCCCTCCACAATCTCCACCGCCGGCCACTTTAGCCGGCGAAAAACTGCCCATCATGCGCGTGGTAGGGCAGGTGGGCGCGGCTTACATCATCACCGAAGGCCCGGACGGCCTGTTTCTCATCGATCAGCACGCGGCCCACGAGCGCATTTTGTATGAGCAGTTTATGGCTGCCTGGGAGCAGAATCAGGTGGTATCGCAGGGTCTGGTGGCGGGAACGGCCGTGTACCTGTCGCCCTCACAGGCCACGCTGCTGGCCGATAATTTAGATGTGATGGCCGGGTTGGGTTTTCAGATTGAACCGTTTGGCCCCAATGCCTTTATGGTGCGGTCGATGCCCGCGCTGCTGGCCAAGATGGATCCGGCGCAGGCGGTGGCTGCGGTGGTCGAAGATTTGGAGCGCGGCGACGCGCCGCTGCAAGGAAAAATCGAGAGCAAAATCATTTTGCGTGTCTGCAAAACAGCGGCCGTCAAGGCTGGCCATACCTTATCAAACGCCGAAATGGAAGCGATGATCTGGCAGTTAGAAGCGTGCCAAAATCCGCATACTTGCCCACACGGCCGTCCGACTCTCATATATCTCTCTGTTGCCCAGTTGGCCAAACAGTTTGGTCGTCTCTGATGGGTTAGCTTTCTTTTTCCGGCGTCGGCGTTTCCAGAATCACGCGTAAATTTTGGAACGCCAGCCGCCAGCCGCCATCGCTGCCGCTGTTGCATGGCTCGATGCGCAGGCCGCTGATTTCCGGGCTGCCATCGGCCAGCATCACGGAATAAGACACCCCCGGCGACATGGCAAAGTCGCCGTACCCCGCCCCTTCTTCCGGCTGAAAACCGGTGAAAAAACGATCTTCACCGCCTTCCCAACGCACGATCACCTCAACGCCCGGCAGTTGGGCCAGCAGGGCATCCAGCGTTTCTACTTCGATGCGCGAAACGGCCGTTCCCCGTTCACAAACCCGCTCCTGTGACAAGAGACGATAATTGGGTTGTGGCGTGGCTGTGGGTTCGATGGTGGCGGTCGGGGTGGCGGAAGGTTGGGGCGTGTGGGTGGGAACGGCCGTATTGGTTGGCGTTGGCGATGGCGTAGCAGAGGCCAGAGGAGTAGGCGTTTCCGTCGCCGCGGCAGAATCGGGCGCAAACAATGCCACCGCTGCACCTTCAACACCCAATTTTTGCGCCAACTGCGCCAGGTGTTCAATGTCGGTTGCCGGGCGCTGGCTGCGTAAATAATTTTCCAACTGCGCGTCGACTCGCTGCGCAAGCGCTTCGTCGCCTAACGCCATCAAACGCTCTTTGGCCCGTTCCCAATCGCCATCGGCGGCGTAACTTTCGCTGACCAGATAAATGTACTCGGCTTTGTAAGTTTCGCTAAAACGAGATGGACTGGCGTCGGTGTACACAACCGGCGAAACGACCCAGGCATAATACAACGCTCCGGCCAAGCCAATGACAAGCCCCAGCAAAAACAGTCCGGCGGCCGAAACCTGGCTCCTTCTTACCCCCTTTACTGAGGAATCGGCCCGACGAGAACGGCGGCGGCTCATGGAACTGTCTCCGTTGGCGGCGTGAGGTACGGCTGCAAGGCGGGGGAATCGAATCCCAAATCATGGGCCAACCGCGCCAGATGTTGCACATCCGGCCCTTGTTTGCCCCGCAGAATTTCGTCCAGCACATACGCGTTGAGGATAGATGGCCCCCTGTCGCCCAGTTTTGCCAGGTATTGCTGCGCCGCCTGAAGATCGCCCTCGGCGGCATAAACAGTGGCGATCATCAGCAGATAGTCTTGTTGATAGGGTTCGGCCAGAACGGATGGGTTGGCATCTGTAAATTCGGTCGGCCAGGCAATCCAGCCCAGGTATAGCCCCAGCAGGCCGCCAACGATCAGCCCCAAACTGATCAGTCCGATGATACGAAGCCATTGTCTCATGAGTCTTTGCCGGTTTGTGATAATAAAAAAGGCCACCGTTGAATTGGTAGCCTGCTGTCATAATTTGCCCGGCTTTGTTCCGGCGCTTATAATCCGCTGCGGTCTAGATTTGGTGCCGAAGGTGGGAATCGAACCCACACTCCCGAGGGAACACGATTTTGAGTCGTGCGCGTCTGCCTATTCCGCCACTTCGGCAAGGTCCAAAATTGGACACGGACGGGAGTATAGAGCAAGCGGAAAATTCTGTCAAAAACAGCCGTCGTCTTGATGGTATGTCTGGCAGACTGAGAAATAGGGCGGAGAATGAAGGCGCCGGGGGACGTTGACTCCTGGCAGCGTTGCATAGATAGGATGACAAACACGTAGATGGACGAAGCTGCGATCATCAGGCAAGCTCAAAAAGGAGATGTAGCTGCGTACAACCGGCTGGTGTTGCACTACCAGAGCCTGGTCTATAACGTTGTTTACCGAATTATGGGCGAGCCGCAGGGCGCAGAAGATATGACCCAGGAGGCGTTTATCTCGGCCTACCAGGCGTTGAATCGGTTTCGCGGGGGTAATTTTAAGGCGTGGCTGCTGCGTATAGCCACCAATGCCTGTTATGATGAGCTGCGCCGTCATAAGCGACGGCCGCAATCTTCCCTGGATGAATTAACCGAAGATAATGATTCATTTGCCTTTTTGCGCAGCCCGGAGGAAGGGCCGGAAGCGCAGCAAGTACGCCTGGAAATGATGCGCGCTATCGAACAGTGCCTGGATGATTTGCCGGATGATCAACGGGTAACGGCCGTTCTCCGCGACATCGAGGGGTACGATTACAACGAAATTGCCGACATCACGTCATCCTCCTTGGGCACTGTAAAATCGCGTCTCAGCCGGGCGCGCAGTAAACTGCGCGACTGTCTTCAGGGCTTTATGGAACTATTACCGGCCGAATATCGTCTACAAACTAACTAACAAACCAACCAACTAACATTGAAAAGCTAACCAACTAACATTGGAAAACTAACGAACAACCAACATCTGGCAACTATCATGTTTGACTTACTACGAAATCTCGGCAAATCGGAGGCAGAAAAGCGGCAGGAAGCGTTAAGCGCTTACCTGGACAATGCGCTTTCTGACCGCCGTCGCCAGGAATTTGAGCGTTTGCTGGCCGTGGATGCCGATTTACGCCAGGAATTGGCAGCGCAGCAGCAAATTCGCCGCCAGATGCAGGCTTTGCCGCAGCGCGCGGTACCGCGCAGCTTTACGCTGGATCCGGCGGTGTATGGCGCGCCGCGTAAAGAGCCGTTGGTGCAGGTGTACCCGGTTTTGCGCGCCGCCACGGCGCTGACCGCTTTCTTTTTTGTGGTCGCCCTGGCTTTGAGTTTGTATACCGTGAATGGCGCATCGTCGGACATGGTGTCGATGGCTCCGGCAGCGCAGGAAGCGGCTCCCATGTTGGAAGCGCCGGCCGCAGCCAACAGCGAGGCGGCAATGGAGATGGATAGCACGCTGCAAAGTGAAACGGCCGTGACCGAAACCCTCCCACCCGCTGAAGCCGCCGATTCCGGCATGATGGCTGCTGGGTCCGCTCCGGCTGAAGGGGAGGCAGCGGCCGAAGAGATGCCTGCGGCCGCCTCAGGGCCAGCCGACACAGCCATGATCGCCGTGACACCAACCCTATCCCCGCTGGCCACTCAGGCTCCGGCCGCTGTACCTTCCCCCAAAGAAATTTCGCCAACTGTTTTGCCTACGGCCACGCCCTCGGAACTGCCGCGGCCTGAATTGGAAGCCACGGCCGTTCCCGAACGCGCCGCCACGGCCGTTCCCGAACGCGCCGCCACGGCCGTTCCCGAACGCGCCGCCACGGCCGTTTCTGAACGCGCCGCCACGGCCGTTCCCGAACGCGCCGCCACCCTTAGTCCGGCCTCTGAACTGGCCAACAACGCCGATGCGACTCCTGATGCCGCGCCGACACCGGCGGCCACGATAGGATGGGTCTGGGTGGCCATCATGCTGGCCGCACTGTTGATAATTTTGCTGGTTGTGACGCTGGCTGCCCGCCGCCGCCTCTAATCCCTGCCGCCAAATTAGCCACAGAAAGACGCAAACTTGCTCATGTTGCTTACGGCCGTTAACCTCGCCCCTGATTCTTACGTCTACTGCCCGTGCTGCGCCACGCCGCTGGTGACTCAGCCAGTCATGGACAAACCGCGTCGCGTTTGCCCGGCGTGCCACTTTGTTCATTTTACCGACCCGAAAGTTGGCGTAGGGGTGATGGTGGTGGTGGACGGCCGTATCTTGTTGGTGTGCCGGGCGATGAATCCTGAAAAGGGGAAATGGAGCATTCCGGCGGGGTTTGTGGACAGCGGCGAGGATCCAAAGGAAACGGCCGTGCGCGAAGCTGCCGAGGAAACGGGCTTGCGCGTGACAATCTCCGGGCTGGTAGACGTATATTTCAATCCACCGGCTGAACCGGGCGCGCCTGGCGCGTCTATTTTTATTTTGTACAAAGCGGAATGGGTGGATGGGGTTCTGCGAGCCGGTGATGATGCCGCTGCGGCCGCCTTTTTTGCGCTTGACAATCTGCCGGAGCTGGCTTTTGCCAGTACCAAAGACGCCATTCATCGGCTAAGAGTTATGTAAACACTGTACTTATTCCGGCAAGATTGGCCCAATCTACCAGATTGGACCAGTCTTAATAAGACCATAACTGAAGCGGTAGGCGCAGCGCGTCGGTTCACCACGACGCGCTGCGCATTTTGTTATTCTTCGGCCGCGGTTTTGATAGTGATTCTACCCATCAATTCCAACAGGTCTGGATGGTCGCCCGCATGGCTGCTGTAGTAGGCATAGCGGATGATCCCCTGCGTATCGACAATAAAGGTGCCCGGCAGCATTTTTACATCGCCGGTCGCTTTGCCTTGCACATGCCCTTGGGATGCTGCGCGCAGCGTGGCTTTGGCCATGCCCGGATTAAGCAGGCTGGCTATGCCGGCCCGTTGTAAACCATAGGCTTCGTATACGTCGGCTGTCTGGTTACAGTAGCAGTCGATACTGGGAGCCAGTTTGCCGCAATAACGCTCGGCATGTTTGGGTTCGCCGAGGGCTACAGCCACCACTTTCAGACCCGCTTCTTCGATTTCGTTGCGATATAGCTCTAACTGAGCCAGCCATTCACGGCAGAAAATTCAACCAAAATGGCGTAAGAAAGTTAATAAAGTGGGTCCATCGGCCCACAGCCCGCTCAATTCAATCGGTTCGCCGTTTTCTGCCAAAGCAATCCCGTTGGGGGCGGCGTCGCCGACCTGCAATTTTTTACTCATAAATCACCTCGAAAGTTTTACAAAAACTGTACATATATTTATATTTTACCATTTGTAGATAATTTGTCAATTTATTTTCTATTAATCCTGACCCTGTATGCTACTGTTGTTTGTATTGTTGTACCCACAGCCAAAGGGGCTAGGCCTGGAAGGGTTGTCGCTTCGCTTTTAAGGGCACGGCCGTTGGCCTGTCTGCCCATGCGCTTGAACGAAAAGGAAGGTTGCACAATGATGTACACACGTTACCAGGTTGGTCGGGGGCCGAAATTTTTATGGGGAGTGACGGCCGTTTCCCTCCTGGCTTTCTTGCCCCTTATCCTTATGCTCAATAGGTCTGTCGCTGCCCAGCCGGCCTGGCCAACGGCCGTCACCCTGCTCGATATCAACCCCGCCCAGGCATTTACCACTCCTGTAGACATTGCCCATGCCGGTGACGGCCGTTTGTTCATCGTCGAACAGCGCGGGCTGATTCAGTCGTTGGCGCGCCCATTTGCCGCGCATACGGCCGTGCCCTTTTTAGACATTCGAGATCGCGTCAGCAGCGGCGGCGAGACCGGTTTATTGGGGCTGGCGTTTCATCCCCATTATGCGCAAAACGGTTATTTTTATGTCAACTATATTTACCAAAATCCGGTTACGCAACAACTTTACAGCCGCCTTTCCCGCTTTCAGGTCAGCGCCGATCCCAACGCCGCCGACCCTGACAGCGAACTGATTTTGCTCCAACTGGCTCAGCCGTTTACCAACCACAATGGCGGCGACCTGGCCTTTGGCGCAGATGGTCTGCTCTATGCCGCTTTTGGCGATGGCGGCAGCGGCGGCGATCCGCAAAATAATGGGCAAAACAACGCCACCCTGCTCGGCTCCCTGCTGCGCCTGGATGTGGATGGCGGCGGGCTGCCGCCTGACTGCGGCGGCAGCCAGGCCGCTTACACCATCCCCGCCAACAACCCGCTGCGCGATGGGCCGGGCGGCGCGTGCGATGAAATCTGGGCTTTTGGGCTGCGTAATCCCTGGCGCATCGGGTTTGATCGCGTCACGCAAGATCTGTTTATCGGTGATGTGGGGCAGGGGTTGTGGGAAGAAATTGATTACCAACCGGCCGGCAGCGGCGGGCAAAATTATGGCTGGCGCTGTTATGAAGGGACGCATCCTTATAATCTGGCGGGCTGCGAATCGAACACGGCCGTCTACACCTTCCCCATCGCCGAGTACGCGCATACCAGCCCCAACGGCCGTTGTTCCGTTACCGGCGGCTTTGTTTACCGGGGTGATTGGTATCCGGCGCTGGTTGGGGCGTATGTGTACGGCGATTTTTGTACCGGCGAACTTTGGAGCCTGCGCCAGACAAATGGCGTCTGGCAAAATGAGTTATTACTGAATTCGCCTTTGCGCATTTCGACTTTTGGTGAGGACGTGAATGGCGAAATTTACCTGGCAAACATCACCGATGGCCACATTTATTTGCTCAGCGACTCGACTGCTCCCCAGTATCTCTCGGTTGAATTGGCTGCGCCGCTAACGGCCGTTTCCAACGTCCCTTTCACCTACACCCTGACGGTGGCCAATACCAGCTTTCTGACTGCCACCAACCTGACCATCACCAACACGCTGCCGGTCGGCGCGGCTTATGTCGGCGGCGGCAGTCTGGTTGGGCAGACGATCCGTTGGGACTTGCCCCAACTCGCGCCATACAGCACGCAGCAAGTACAGTGGTCGGCGGCAATTACGCACACGGTTTGGAACGAGGCGTATGGCGTGGCGGCCGCTGGTGGGATAACGGCCGTGGGGCAGCAGAGGGTCGTCACTTTCATCAATCCCCGCCACACTTACTTACCGTTGGCAGTTTATCCCTAAACAAAAATACCTCCTGCCGCTGTTTAATCGGCAGGAGGTATTTTTCTTTTACTCGTCTTAATCGGTCAGATTTTGCAGGCGCAGGTCTAGACCTGGGCGCAGCACTTTTTCGTAATTATTCATCTGGTGGATAACGCGCATCCCAGCTTTTTCGTACAGCCGGGTGGCTCCGGTGAGGCTGTTGGCGTCTACGCCCAGCCCGACGGCGCGTTTGCCCCGCCGGTATAATTCGCCAAAGGAGTGCCGCAGAAGGGCCAAACCTAAGCCGCTGCGCCGCCACGGCCGTCGCACGCCCAACGTGTTTACCCAACCCATAGCCGGGTCTTCATACGCGTCGATCCGGCACAGGGAAACGCCGGCGACCTTGTCGCCGTCCATGGCCAAAAACCAGAGCGCAGGGTCCCAAAGCGAGTCCGTGCCGGTCCACTGTTGCCATTGATGTAGTTCTTGTTCTTCCGGCGCGGCCACAAACCCCCAATGGTCCTGAAAGGCGTCCACGGTGGCGTGCATCGCCGGGCGCAGGTCGGCCGGGTCTGGTAGGGAGATGATGCGAATGTTGGGGGGCAAGACGGCCGTTTCCGGTTCCTCGTCCAGGTCTACACGCATGGTCCAGAAATAGCGGGTAGCCATCATGCCATACCCCATCAGCAGGTCATTGGATGGCTCGTGGGTGCTGAGCGCGCCACAGCGCATAACCACCTGCGCCTTGGCGGGCACACGGGGAATAACCTGCCGTGTCCGTTCTTCGGCCCAGGCCAGCAAGTAGGAGCCAACGCCCAGACCTTCAAATTTTGGATGCACGCGCCCCCAAACCCAGGGCGCCACCGGTACGGCGTGGGTGTCCCAGACTTCTACGTAGCCGGCCAACTCGCCCGACGGGGCGACCACCACGCGGGTGGCGGTGTCCAGGTGAAAGTCTTCGCGCTGCCATTCGGCGCGGATGTCTTCCAGGCTGAATTTTTCGCGGTTGAGTTTGACCATAGCGGCGGCATTGAAGAGGGAAACGGCCGTTTCGATGTCTGCCATTTCCACTGGCCGAGCGGTAAATCCCGCTGGTAATACGAGTGTGTTTTCTTGTTCGGTAATCATTTGGTTCTCCATCTAAATCATGGCGTTACGCCTAGCTGTGCTAACTCTGCGGGCACGTTGGTGCTCGGTTGGAAGTGAATTGTATGCAAACCCAGCGCCTGGGCGGCGGCGATGTTGTGGGCAAAATCATCCACAAACACGGCCTCTTGTGGCTGCCGTCCCAAACGCGCCAGGGTACGCTCGAAAATCAGGGCATCGGGTTTCATCACCCGTTCTTCGGCCGAACCGACGATCAGGTCGAAGGCGTCGTCGATGTGGAACTGGTGGGTGAGTGAGGCGCGCAGCCCGTCGGTGGCATTGCTGATGACGGCCGTTTGGTAACGCGGCCGTAACCTGCGGATAAACTCGACCAGCGCCACATCCAACACATCACCGGCCCAAAAATCGCGCCGGAAAGCGGCTAGTTCGGTTTTGTCCAGCGCCAGCTGCTGGCCGACCCAGGTCCACAGCGCTTCGTCGGTCACGTCGCCGCGCTGCGCCTTTGCGCCCATCTCGCTGCCAAAAACAATGTCCTCGGATTGGCGAGCTGCCAATCCCAGTTTCTTTTCCCATTCGCGGCGCGGGTGATGGTTTTCGGTGCGTATCAGCACCCCGCCAATATCAAAAATGACTGCTTGAATCATGGTTACTCCTGTTGTCAGGGGCATCGAGTGTCGTTGAGTGGCCCCGTATGACGGTTGATGAATGATGTGCGCCGCTTTCCAGCCAACAAAAAAGGGCGCTGCGGATATGATCCTGCGCCCTTTTCAGCCGCGCGTTTGGGTTATGACGCGCTGAGAAAATAAAAAGGCCGCAGGCTTTTGTGCGCTGCGGCCTTGACGTTTTGTTTATGTCAATTTACCGGCCAACAGGCACACTAAGGCAAGGAAATGGGTTGTCTCCTGCTGTATTTGTACGAATACGTTTAAAAACCATGCTGTTCACCGTTTTTCGTGCGAATTTGCGCATTAAAGTGGCGCATCGCTTACTTTAGCACACGGCCGTTCCCCGCGTCAAGCCTCATTTTTCTCGTTTTGGTAGGCCGATCTTAGCGCCTGCCCGACTGTTATTCGTCTAGCAAAATGACCGGCTCCTCGTAGTAACGCAGGCGGCTGTGGGCCAGCTTTTCTTCGAGGAATTGATTGAACCAGGCGCGTTTGGCGGGCAGCGGCTCGTCTTGTTTCAAGCGCGACAAGTCGGCGTTCAGGCGCAGGATGCGGCCGGGAATGACAAATCGGGTTAGTCCGGCGGGAACCAGTTCGCCGCGGCTGGCCACATCGAAAATCATTTCCGGCTTGAACTGGGGGAAGACAGCAACGGCCGTCATCTGTGGAAATTGTACCAGCAGGCGTGGTAGATCGGTTAGCAGGGTGCGTTCCACATTGCCCCAGCGCGTGTAACTGGCCACCAATTCATTCATCACGGTTAGCCGAGGGAGGTCGGGCGCGGCTTGCGCCACAGTGGCTTCGCCTTCGCGATCCAAAAAGTAGCACAGGGTGGCTGGGTCTTCGAAGATGTTGTGGATGTCGGCGACGGGCAGGGGGCGCAGGATCAGGCCGGGGATGGCGGCGAGGTGATCGTGTAGTTCGGCAAACGGCCGTTTCGCTACCTTTTGCCCGCTGGAAATGACGTGGTACCAGGTGTGCAGTTCAAAGCGGTTGTCGTCGGGCGGGACAACCTGGACGATGAGGTGGGGGTAGCCGAGCCATTTGAAAGCTGTGGAACGCGTCGCGCCATCCAAAACGACGTAACGGCCGTTCCAAAAAGTCGTCACCGGCGGATTGACCAGCAGGCCGTCTTCTTCCAGGCGGCCCATCAGACGGGCGACTCGTTTTTCGTCTACCTGCTCGTGGGGGATGACCAGATGCGTGGGCACAAGCTCCAGGGAGAGCGTTTCGCCGGGCTGCTTTTTCTCCAGCAGGTTGGCGATCTGGCGGGCCACCGTGAGGGCGGCGTCGCGCTGGCGGTTGCCGATGATGGTGCTGACGTGGGGCACAACCATCACTCGCGGATAGGCGCGCAGATGGCGGGCGGCTTCCCCGCCTTCGCCCACTTCGGCGGGCAGTTCGGGCACGGCGGCGTCGGATAAACGGCCGTTTGCCAAAGCATCCAGCAGCGCGGCTTCATCGATCAGATCCGTATGGCCCGGATTAATCATGCTGGCGGATGGTTTCATCAGCGCCAACTCATCCACGCCGATGATGGTTTCGGTTTCTGCTTTGAAGGGCACATGCAGGCTGACAAAATCAGATTCTTGCAGCAAAGCGATGAGGTCGGTGGCTTCCACGCCGGCGGAAAGAGCTAGTTCGGGCGTCAGGCGCGGCTGGTTGACGAGGACGCGCATGTCGAAGGCGCGGGCGCGGCGAGACACTTCCCGCCCGACCTGTCCAAATCCGATCAGCCCCAGGGTTTTGCCGGCGAGACGGCCGTCCGCGAAGCGCGAAGCCAGGGTGAGCATCCAGGCCAGAACATGCTCGGCAATGGCCACGGAACTGCTGCTGGGCACGTTGACCACGGCAATACCCATCGCCCGCGCGGTGCTGACGTCGATATTGTCCAGGCGCGGCCCGGCGCAGCCGATGACCCGCAGATTGTACCCTTGTTCGATGGCGTGTTCGCTGAGGCGCGTTTCCTGCCCGACGATAACCGCCTGGTAGCGGCCGATGATGGGCAGGAGTTCGGCCGGGGAGAGGCCGGGTTTTACATCGAGCACGGCCGTTTTGGCCAAAATCTCCATGCCCGCCGCATCCAACGGATCACAGATGAGGACGCGCGGCCGTTTTTGTCGTTTTTCCGCCGGGCGGCGGAAGGTGGAGGTCTGGCCGGGTTCGGCGGCAATGGCGCTGCCGCCCCACAGCCGGGCAGCGACGGCGGGAATGTCGGCGTTGCCGCCGCTGAGCAGCACGCCCACACGCTGGCCGGGGAGCGGATAACTGCCGGTGAACAGCGGAGCCAGGGCAACGGCCGAACTGGGTTCGACGAGCAGTTTCATGCGTGTCCACAGGAATTCCAGGGTGGCCAGGATGTCGGTTTCGGAAACGGCCGTCATGTCGCTGACATATTGGCGCATGATGGCCAGATTGCGCTGCCCGATGTAGCGGGTGCGCAGCCCATCGGCGATGGTGTCGGGGGCATCATCCAGAGCGACGATGCGGTTTTCGCGCCAGGAACGGTTGGCGTCGTCGCCAGCTTGCGGCTCGACGCCGATCACGCGGCAGCCAGGCGATTGCGCCGCGGCGGCCAGCGCCGAACCGCTGATCAGCCCGCCGCCGCCGACGGGGACAAAGAGAGCGTCTAATGGTCCGACTTCCGCGAAAAGCTCCCAGGCGGCTGTGCCTTGTCCGGCGATGATCTGGTCGTTATCGTAGGGGTGGATGAGTGTGTAGCCGTGTTGGGCAACGAGGTCGGCGGTGACTTGTTCGCGGGTAACGGCCGTGCAGCTCACAATTTCTGCGCCGTATGCCGCCGTGGCCGCTTTTTTAATCGCGGGAGCGTTGTCCGGCATGACAATGACAGCTTTGACCCCCAGCAGCTTGGCGGCCAGGGCCAACCCCTGGGCATGGTTGCCGCTGGAATGGGTGATGACGCCGACCGCTTTTTCCGCCGGGCTGAGCTGGCTGACGGCATTGTACGCGCCGCGAAACTTAAACGCGCCCACACGCTGGAAATTTTCGCACTTCAAATAAATCTCACAGCCGGTTAGTTGGTTGAGCGTGCGCGACGTCATGACTGGGGTCTGTTTGACAATGCCGGCCAATCGGCTGGCGGCGAGGGCAATATCGGTTGGTTGGTTCATGGGAAATCTACCTGATGTTGTTTATGGGTTAGCGAGGTGGATGGGGCGTTTCATTTCGATGCGGCGAAAGGCTTCGAAATAACCGGCGGTTTTGAATCCTTGCCAGATTTCGTCATCGAGCAGGTTTTCGGTGATGGTGTCTTGTCGTTTGTGGCGTTGGTGCAGGATGTGGAGGATGGCGGCCGTCACTTCTGCCGGGTCGCCGGCCGTTACTTCTACGCAGACGCGGGTGAGTTGCAGGAGGCCGGCGTGGTATGTTACCCAGCCGCAGCCGCCATCCAGCAGTTCAATGACGAGGGCGGACAGGTTTTTAACGTGGTGAAAGGATTCGATTTCGTTGAGCCAGTTGGGTTTTTGGCGGCGATGGGACAAGAGGATGATGGCGTCTTCGTGATCCAGGGGGGTGACGCTTTTGACGCGGATGTCGTTGGGGATTTCGGCGTGCAGGTTGGGGGCGCGGCGGGCGACGATGAGTTCTCTCGTTTCGGTAAAGCCGTATTTGCAGAAAAGGGCGTGGGCGGGGGCGTTGCCTTTGATGACTTCTAGCCAGATGGTAGCGACTTCCAGGAGGTGTGATTGGCGGATGAGTTCGTCCATGATGGCCTGGCCGGTTCCTTGACGCCGTCCTTCTGGCAGGACGCCAAGACGGGTGATCCAGCTACGGCCGTCGCGCGCGCCCAACATCCCCAATCCCAGCATCACATCGCCGTTCATCGCCACAGTGGAACGGGAAAGGATAACATCATAGACGCGGGCATACTCTTGCAGACGCGCCACATTCATGGGCATGGGCACAACGTAATCAACGCGTGTCCGGTTGTAAGCGTCTACAAGTTGTTCGTAAGAAAAGTCGCTGGCAGGTACTAACTTCATGCCTGCCTCAGACAGATGGCGGAGGTACGTCTTGGAACCATCACGTCAGTCATTTGCAAAGAAGGCGGCAATTTGCCCTGGGAATTGTCTGATATCGATGGGTTTGGTGATGCAGCCATCGCAGCCATAGCGTCTGGCCATGTCTTCGGCAACTTCGGTGGGCCAGGCCGTAACGGCGACGATGGGCACGTTTTCCAGGTCTGGGATTTGCTTAAGCAGAGTGACAACGGTTTGGCCGTCAAGGTCTGGCAGCCCCATGTCGATGAGGATCAGGTCTGGTTTTTGCTCGATTGCCAGAGATACGCCGGTTTCGCCATCGGCTGCGTGGAGCAGGCGATAGGGATGTGGCTCCAGCACGCGTTCAATCAGCAGTTTGTTGGCCAGGTTGTCTTCGATTTGTAGAATGGTTTTCATCGTCGCAGGACTCCATGGTGTCTGTGAAGCGAGGGGGATGATCAGGCGGCGGGCGGCGGGACGGGCAGGTCGGCAACGGCCGTGTCCTTCCATTTCTCCCCTTCATCAATCAACATGACAGGAATGCCGTCTCGAATGGGGTATTTCAGGCCGGAATCGGCCGAAACCAGCCAGCAGCCGTGAACCAGCTCCAGGCGGCCAGGATCGTCGCCGTAATCTTTGGATTGGACGGCTTTGGGGCAGCGCAAGATTTCTAAAAGCTCGGGGCTGATGGGCGGGGTATCGTTGGTCATAATTTTCTCCTGCGTTTAGGAACCTGGGCGATGTTGTGCGGCGTTTGGTTCTCGCTCGTGTGTTCCTGTTAGTATAGTAAACATGATGAGACTGTCTGGCGATCATACGCAACTTAAAGATAAGTGGCAAATTGAAAAACGGCCGTTTTCTCTTGACGCAGTTCCCCATTCGCCGGTTTCGTGTTATATTTTGTCCCTGCACCACGGCCCTAAACGGTCACGGCAACCATTACCGTGGCCGTTTTTTACGCCTTGGGACACATCGTCCCCCGAATTTGCAGGTAGGGGAAACGATTCTGGGAGACATAGTCATGACGGAACAACAGATTACCCTCCATATGGACCTTCAAGAGGCCATTGATACCCGGCGCACGTTCGCCATTATTTCGCATCCGGATGCCGGCAAAACCACGCTGACCGAAAAATTGCTGCTCTACGGTAACGCCATTCACCTGGCCGGCAGCGTGCGGGCGCGCCGCAATCAGCGCAGCGCCACCTCAGATTGGATGGCGATGGAGCAGGAACGCGGTATTTCCATTACCTCGACGGTGCTGCAATTTCCCTATCAGGGCCACATGGTCAATTTGTTGGATACGCCCGGCCATCAGGATTTTTCCGAAGACACGTACCGGACGCTGATGGCTGCCGACAGTGCGGTGATGATTTTGGATGCGGCCAAGGGTGTGGAAGCGCAAACGCGCAAGCTGTTTGAGGTGTGCCGCCAGCGCGGTATTCCCATGTTCACGTTCATCAATAAGCTGGATCGGCCGTCTTTGGACCCGTTGGCGCTGCTGGATGAGGTGGAAACGGTGCTGGGAATGCAGCCGGTGCCGATGAATTGGCCGGTAGGCGATGGGGATCGTTTTCGCGGAGTGTATGATCGGCGCACGAAGCAGGTTCATTTGTATGATCGCACGGTGCGCAATCAGACGATTTCGCCGGAAACAATCACCACGTTGGATGACGGCCGTATCCGCCAAAGCCTGAACGAGACGCAAATTGATGATTTTTATACCAACGTTGCCCTATTAGACGAAATGGGCATGGATTTTGAATTGGACGCCTTTCTGCGCGGCGAGCAGACGCCGGTCTATTTTGGCAGCGCGCTGACTAATTTTGGGGTGCAGTTATTTTTGGATGATTTTGTGCAGTTTGCTCCGGGGCCAGGTGCGTATCCGAGTGATAACGGCCGTATCGACCCCATCCACAACGAATTCTCCGGCTTCGTCTTCAAAATTCAGGCCAACATGAATCCCAAACATCGGGACAGCGTGGCTTTTTTGCGGATTTGCAGCGGGCGTTTCGAGCGGAACATGGTGGTGAACCATACCCGGCTGGGCAAATCTATCCGCCTGCCCATCCCCTATAAATTTTTTGCCGACGAGCGCGAGGTGGTGGAAGAAGCGTATGCCGGCGATATCATCGGCTTGCCGGGCAACCGCAATTTCAACATTGGCGATACGATCAGCGCCGGTAAGGCGTTTAACTTTGCGCCCATTCCCCGTTTTGCCGCCGAACACTTTGCCCGGCTGATTAATCTGGACATTGGCAAGCAAAAGCAGTTTCAGAAAGGCATTCACCAGTTAGAAACCGAAGGCGCGATGCAGGTTTTGTATGAAGTAGATGCCCAACGGCGCGATCCAATTTTGGCGGTGGTAGGCGTATTGCAGTTTGATGTGGTGAAGGCGCGCCTGGAAACGGAGTATGGCGTGGTGGTGCGGCTGGAGATGCTGCCGCATCAGTTGTGCCGCTTTGTGGAAGGCGACGAGCAGGAAATTGGAAAATTACCCTGGCGTTACAGCGGCATGATGCAAACTCAGGACAGCGACGGCCGTTTGGTTGGCTTGTTCAATTCCGAACATGAGTTTAACTACTACCGCGAAAAGTACCCGAAAATTGTGTACAAAGCATTGGTCTAATAGAGAAACCCGGTACCCAGGTTGCGCATGCCCGATTGGTGGCCCTTTCAGAAAAAAGAAAGCAAAGCGGTAGACATGAAGGTCATGCGCGCCGCGCAAATGGCGCTTGGCCAGGAAATCGAGCGCCAACTGGCGGCGGGAAACTCGCGCCAGGGGGTGTTGAACCGGCTGGCGGAAGAAGCGACCGACCTGGAAAAACAGGCGCCCACCCCCCAAACGCGCGCCCGGTTGTATGCCCTGGATGCGTCTCTGGCGCAACTTCGCTCGGAATTGGCTCACAGTTTGCAAATGGGTCGGGCGCATGAAATGGCCGGGCACACCGATGAGGCGCTGTTGTTTTATGAAACGGCCGTTGCCGACCAAATCGCCAGCCGCCTGCCCTATGAGCATTTGCGCGTCATCTACGTGCAGCGCAGGCAGTACGATGCCGCGCGACGAATTTGCCAGGCCGCTCTGGAAAACCCCTTTTTAGACGCAAAAACCCAGGCTCACTTCCGAGCCTGGGTCGAAAAACTAAATACTTCCGCCGCCGCCGCCGAATAATCGCCCGCAAAAAAAAGAGGAGCCCCAAGTAACCTTCTAGCGTTTCCTTTCCCGTATTGACAAATTTTTTGCAACTGAACCAGGTATGCTGGCCCAGATATGAACGCAATAAAACTTGCCGTCTTCCTGATTGTCTGTTTCTGCTCCAGAGGGGTTGTTGCCCTGATGAAGCTAAAATTCAGATGTTTCGGTTGACTCATCTACCACGCCCCAGACCCAAACAATTAAACACTAATCAGAATTCGGTCTGAGTGCGATTGCGGTAAATGTTTTGTTGGTAAGGAGGGCTTTCCAATTTCTCGGGGCTTCCTCAGTACCTTGAGCTTTTACTCTCAAGATACGGTTAAGTTTAAAAGATGAATGTCATGCGTGTATACGACAAATGTCACCCCTATCACGTGATATTTGTCATGAGATGGCAGTCATGGTTTGTGAGGTTTATGGGGTGCGGGCGCAGCGGAAGCCGATTGTGCTGCTGATGAAATCGGGGGTAAGCGAGCTGCGATTGGCGGCGCGCACGCGGTCGGCTTCGATGTTGAAGGGCCAGGCTCCGCCGCGAATGACACGCATCAGGCCGGCTTCGGGGCCGGTGGGGTTGGTTGTAGGGCTGTTGGCGTAATAATCTTCGCCATACCAATCGGCTGTCCATTCCCACATGCTGCCGGCCATGCCAAAAATTTCAAATGCGCTCTGGCCGTTGGGCAGGGCGTTGACCGGTTTGAGGTTGTCGAAGTTTTCGCTGTTGAAGACGGCGCGTGTTTCGTTGGGCGCTTCGTTGCCCCAGGGGTAGAGACGGCCGTCGTCTCCCCGAGCCGCGTATTCCCATTCCGCCTCGGTTGGCAGGCGCGCGCCCATGGCTTCGCAGTAAGCTTTTGCCCCGTACCAACTAACGTGGTTGATGGGGTAATTGGCGAACCCGGTCAGCGGGATATACTGAAGCTTGCCATCACCTAAATCATCTTCTAACAGCAGGCTGATGACGCCGGTGCGATTGCGCGGCAGGGCGCAGTCGAAACCCTCGCACGCCTGCCGGTAGGTTCCCAATCGATTGAGGAACGCCGCGTATTGGGCCACGGTCACCTCGTATTGATCCATGTAAAAATTGCCCAGGGTGATCGGATGGGTGGGTTTTTCATCGGAGGCGGCCATGATGTCTTCGTCGGTGGAGCCCATCATGAATGTTCCGGCCGGGATGAGGCGCATGGCCATGCCGTCGGCTTCACGCGTGAGGTAGGTTGGGTTGTCTTCCGGGGTGGGCGTGAGGGTGATGGTGGGCGTGGCGCTGGCTGTGGGTTCCGGGGTGGGTGTGCTTGTGGTGGTGGCTGTGGGCGTAGGTGTGAAGGTGGCGGTGGGCGGCTGTGTTGGCGTAACGGTGGGTGTTTGGGCGATGATGGCGGCGGCGAGAGCTTCGGAGGTGAGGGCGACGGCCGTTTCAGAAATTGCGGCCGGCGGATTGGCGGCTTGTTGGTTGGCCATGTTGCGAAATAGAAGCCCCACCACGACGATGGCGACGGCGATCATCATCAGCGCGCCGCTAATGACCCAGATGTTGCGCGATGTGGGAGATGGTTGGTAAGGAGAGCGGTAGACCGTACGGCCGTTGCCCGGTTTGCGGTTGATGGCGAAGGGGGGAATGGTGGGCGGAACGGCCGTGCCGGTCATAGATTGGTAGACTGCGGCTACATCGGCCACTGTGAGCTGGCGAATGTGGTACTGGGTTTGCCAAGCGTCAAGCGCCTGGCGCAAGCGCTGTAATTCAGCCGGATGCCCGCCGGTCAACTGGTAAATGTAGGCGACTACGTCTTTAACGGTGGCGAATTGCGTGGGTTGGCGAAACAACGCCATGACGTCGGCCTGGGTAAGCGGCGGCAGTTCAATGGTGGGGATGGTTTCAAATGAGGCCAGGCTTTCTGGTTTGTTGTTTTTGTTAGGATAGGTGAGGGTAAACAGGGAGTAGGCGTGGGCGTGGGCGTGGATGAGCCGATAAAAGGCTTCAACCGTGTTGGGGGCGAAAACTTCAGCTTCGATTTGGGCCAGAACCACGTCGAGGTTGTCGAAGAGGAAGAGCAGATTACGGCCGTCGCGCTGGGCTAAGGCTGGCTGTAAGAAATGGTCTTGAAAGGATTTGTAGGGATTGACGACAAAGTCCGCCTGGTTGGGTTCGGGGATGTCGATGCCTTTTTGCCGCAGCTTGGCTACGGCCGTTTGCGCCAGATCATGCAGGAAGATGGAGAGGCTGTCGCGCAGCAGACCGGCAAAATCGACGGTGATGGTGAGAACGTGTGGGCCGAGACGGCCGTTGTCGATTTCTTGCAAGACGGCCGTTTTGCCCATTTCCGGCGCGCCAACCAGCAGCAGAGGCTGCGTGGGGGAACGTCGCGCCAGATGTTTTTCCAGCCAGCCAAACACCTCCTCACGGCCGACAAAGACATGGCCGTGGGCTGGCTGCTCGACAGCCGAAGGGGAGGGGAGGGCTTCAGTTGGTGCGATCATCTCTGTTTTTAGGGCGGGTTGCGGACTGTTTAGGCATCGATAACCAGCACAGCCTGAGCGACTGTAAAGCCGATGACTTTGTTTTGCCCGTCGATCTCAATGGAGAATGGACCATCGAAGGGAGCAACGGCCGTTACCCGTACCAACGTGCCTGGTGTCAGACCCAATTCGGCCAGGTGGCGCAGCATTTCGCTGTTGTTGTCGGCCGGAATGCGGGCGACCTGGGCCAGTTCACCCGGAGATACGTCGCTTAACGGCCGTGTATTCATCACCATCATGCTGCCGTCTCGGTCGGGAATCGGATCGCCGTGTGGGTCCAAGGTGGGGTAACCTAATGCGGCGGCAATGCGCTCCTCCAGTTTTTCGCTGATCACATGTTCCAATAAATCTGCCTGTTCGTGTACTTCGTCCCAGCCAAACCCCAAGGCCTCCATCAGATACAATTCCAAAAGGCGATGGTGGCGGATGACTTCCAGGGCGATTTTTTCTCCGTTGTCGGTCAGGGTAACGCCGTAATGCTTTTCGTAATTGACCAGATTTAGACCGGCCAGACGGCGCAGCATACTGGTGACCGAACCAGGTTTTACCTGCCGCGCATCAGCAATCCGGGATGTACTCACCGGACTTTCAACTTCAGCTAACGTGTAAATTGTTTTAAGGTAATCTTCGATCGCCTGATGGTTCAGGCTGTCACGTTGGGGCGAAGAGCTGTTTTCGAGTGCTTCGATACGCGGCATGTCGTCTCCATTGCATGTCGTCTCTATTGCATGTCGTTTCCAATAAGGCAGCTATCGGGGCGATTCGGGCGCTGATTTAGTGGATAGTCTGGTGGAAAATTAGCATAATGCTTGGGGCTTGTCAATCTGGCCTGGTGGTTAGGATAGATATTTATGATAAACGGCCGTTCCCCTTTCTGCTGGCTGGTTACAAATGAGACCAAAAGGGTGGAAGCACTCGCCGCGATTTGCCATGATTTGGAAACGGCCGTTCCCCTTGCCACAAAAACACCCCCACCAGGACCCATTAAAGCGGGTACTCGTCCCCGACTTTGCCGCCGGACGGGGCAGCCGGAAAACCGGATAAGCGATTGCTCTGAGGATGCCATGGGTGTTTGGCATGGAACGGCCGTACCCGTTATACTCGCCCCTCATAACAGCCAATTCGGATCGACACACATGAAACAAATTTGGATTAGCAAGGCTGGCGCGCCAGAAGTATTAAGACTTCAAGACGGCCCCGACCCCATTCCCCGTACCGGTGAAGTGCGCCTGCGCGTGCAGGCCATCGGCGTCAACTTTGCCGATGTTCTGGGGCGCATGGGCATCTATCCCGACGCGCCCAAAATCCCCTACGTCCCCGGTTATGAAGTAGCCGGCGTCATCGACGTCATCGGCCAGGGCGTGCCAAATCTCAAGGAAGGCGACGAAGCTCTGGCCATTACGCGGTTTGGCGGCTACAGCGACGTGGTTTGCGTGCCCTACAAACAGGTCTTTAAACGATTCAAATGGATGCCCGCCGAAGACGGCGCAGCCCTTCCGGTGAACTATCTCACGGCCTACCAGATGTTGATGGTGATGGGAGCGCTGCACCCCGGGGATAAGGTGCTGATTCATGGGGCTGGCGGCGGAGTAGGGTTGGCGGCGTTAGATATCTGTCGCATTGTGGGCGCAGAAACATATGGCACAGCCTCGCCGGAAAAACATGATTTTCTCCGTTTGCGTGGTCTGGATCATGCGATCGATTACCGCAACCAGGATTACTCCCGCGTGGTGAACGATCTGACGGCCGGGAAAGGGGTTCATATTGTGCTCGACAGCCTGGGCGGCAAACATTGGCAGAAAAACTATCGCCTGCTCATGCCCACGGGGCGTTTGGTGCATTTTGGCGTCAGCGCCATTGTCAGCGGCAAAAAACGCTCGCGCTGGGAAATGATCAAAACGGCGCTCCAGGTTCCTTTTTATACGCCATTTAAGTTGATGAACGATAACAAGTCGGTATCAGGCGTTAATTTGGGCCATTTGTGGGATTATATGGATATAGAGCGCGATTGGATGAAACAAATTGTGGCCTGGTACGACGAGGCGCTTTTTCGCCCGCATATCGACAAAACATTTCGTTTTGATGATGCGCCAGCCGCGCACCATTATCTTCAGGATCGGCGGAATACGGGCAAGGTGTTGTTGAAGGTATAAGGCGGAGTGACTGACTCACTCCGCCTTTTTTTTATTTTGATGGGGGTCAGTCGTTACGACGTCGCTGCCATTCCAACCCGATACCTGTGGTCATGAGACCAAGAGCTACCAGGGCAAAAACGGCCGTGCCCATACCACCCGTCGCATTTGCCGGCGCGCCAGATTCTGGCAGCACAACCGGCGGCGTATAAATTGGGGGGATTGGCTGCACAGGCAGCATGGGGAAATACAACCCACGCGATACACAGAAATTCACATTCTGGGCCACTGTTTTATCTGTGTCGATGGCCACAACGACCGGGTTTTGGGAGGTTACAAACCAATCAGAATTCGGTTGGGCGGTTACGCGCCAGTAACCAAAACTAGCTGCTACCAGGCCAAACGTCCCGTTGCTGCCAGAGTACAGGGTCACTTTCCAGTCGCCGCCGGTGTTGGTGAATTCTAAATTCACGTTGGCCACCGGGTTTTCTCCAGCCACGCCTGTGTCGACGCATTTGCCATCGCCGTTTACATCTTCATAGACGGCCCCGCGAATAGAGCCATTCTCCTGCGCGCTGACCGCGCCGACAAATAATGCCAGCAATACCACCAGCGCCAGACTAATCATCCAAACTTTCTTCATCCTAACCTCCTTGGTTTGTCTCTAAAAATTCATTTGTCTTACGGATTTATAGTGGTTTGCGCGATGGCGCTGGGTTTGGCGACGACCACCAGACGGTGTGAATTGTCGGTGTATGGCCAGCAGGTGACGAGGGTAATGCGTTCGTCGTCGGTGGGCGCAATCCATTGGGCGTTATCCAGCCGAACTTGCAGCGGTTGGCCGCGTTCTAGCAGGATTTGTTTGTCGGTGACTTGATATTTGTAGGCTTGATTGGCGTCGTAGAGAATGATTTGATCGCCTTCTTCCAGGTCGATGATGTCGCGGAACACTTCGCCGTAGACGTTATGATGTCCGTTGAGGACGGTGTTGCCTACCTGCCCAAGCAAAGCGCTGTTGTCGTGCCAGCCCGCGATGTAATTATTGGGTACCAGCCATTGATAATAAGTTTCGCCGCCGCTTTCTACCGGGACGACGCCAATTTCTTCGACGGGCGCATCCAGGTTGATGGTTGGAATGACAATGCGCACGGGCATGCCGGCGCGCGGCCCCTGGTTGAGGGCTTCAGCCATGGTCATGATGTTTGCGCCGTTGCTGGTTTCTGTTTCGGGCGGCGTTTCGGGCATGAGCGGGGCGTCTTCGATGGGTGGTTGGGGCACGGCCGTTGGCAGCACAGCTACCGCTGCCGGTGTGGGGATCATCATTTCCTGGGGGAGCAGGCTGTTGACGGCCGTTACCAACGGCCGTGGCATGCTGGTGGGGATAAGAATCCAAACGGCCGTTACCGCCAGCAAAATAACCAGCCCAATGCTGATCAGCACCAGACCAAGGGGAACCCGCGCTTCGCTTTTAGGATTGGATGATTGTCCCGACATGCCCGTAGTATAAACGACAACTTCGCTTATGTAAAGATTTCGGGCGAGCGGGGCGCGGCGGAATCTGGCCAGGCTAAATTCACCAATTTGGGCAGGATTTCGCCCGCTAAACCGGTGAGCATGTAGGTGACATAATGGCTGATTGGTGTTGTCTGAGGATTGATTTCGATGAGCATCGCGCCGGTTTGCAGCGCTTCCAGGGGCAGCGATGCCGCCGGTTGGACCAGCGCCGATGTGCCGATTGACAGGAACAGGTCGCAGGTGCGGGCGGCGCTAACGGCCGTTCCCAGCGCATCATACGGCAAATTTTCGCCAAACCAGACCACATCTGGCCGCAGATAGCTGCCGCAGTCCGGACAGCGCGGCGGGATTTCATCGCTGGCGGGCCAGGAGGCGTGGATACGGCCGTCGGCTGAACATTTGGTGCGCATGATATTGCCATGCAGCTCAATCACCTGCCAGCAGCCGGCGCGGGCGTGCAGCCCATCTACATTTTGCGTGATCAGCGTTAACTGCGGCACAAGCTGTTCCAGCGCCGCCAGCGCCAGGTGGCCGGGATTCGGTTGTGCCCGGGCGACCAGTTCGCGCCGCCAGGCATACCATTCCCACACCAGACGCGGATTGCGCCGAAACGCTTCTGGCGTTGCCAATTCCTGCGGGTCATACTGCGCCCACAGACCGGTTTGCGCTTCGCGGAAAGTGGGTACGCCACTTTCTGCGGAGATGCCCGCGCCGGTGAGTACGGCCACTTTTTGCGCCGCACGCAGGGCCGCGATGAGGGGTTGGGGCACGGCCGTTGCCCCCTTCAGCTCGTTCATCGATACCTCAAATAACGTCCAAAATGGCTCTGGCCAGCAGAAAATAAATCATCAGACCCGTGGCGTCCACAATGGTCGTAATCATCGGCCCGCTGATCACTGTGGGGTCAATTTTGAACCGGTCGGCCAGAATGGGAATAATGGTAGCGACGGTGATCGCCCACACCACCACCACCGGCAGCGTCAGGGCGACTACAAAGGCGACCTTGGGATCGGTGTCATAAACCCAGAAAATGGCCCGGAGATACCCGGCCACAGCCATCACGCTGCCCAAAATGATGGCTACGGCTACTTCGCGGCGGACTGCCTGCCACATATTCCCCAGGCGCACTTCATCAAGCGTGATGGCGCGAATGATGGTGGCGACTGTTTGTGAACCGGCATTGCCGCCCGTGCCAATGATGAGGGGGATGAACAAACTTAGCGAGATGACGGTGTTCAGTTCGACTTCAAATAGTTTAATGACAGAGCCGGTGAGGGTGGCGGCGATGAACAAAAGCAGCAGCCAGCCGATACGTTTTTTGACTACTTGAAATACCGAAACGGCAAAATAGGGCTGATCGAGTGGTTCGGAACCACCGAGCCGTTGGATGTCTTCGGTGGCTTCTTCCTCGAAAATGTCCAGGACGTCGTCTACGGTGACTGCGCCCAGGAAACGGCCGTTATCATCCACCACCGGTATCGACACAAAATCATACCGGGCTACCATCTCTGCCAATTCCTCCTGATCGGCCGTCGCCCGCACCGATACCACCTGATCCACCATGATGCTTTCTAACGTCGCATCGGGTTGGGCCGTGATCAACCGGCGCAGCGGCACAACGCCAAGCAGCTTATCCTCCCTATCTACTACGTACAGGTAATGTAATGACTCGTCTTCATCTAATGAACGAAGATGTTGAAAAGTCTCGTCCACCGTCCAAAAGCGGCGCAGTGTGGCCACATCTCGCGTCATCAGGCGACCGGCCGATTCCTCCTCATACGCTAGCAATTCCTGCACTTCGGCCGCTTCTTCCGGCTCCATGAGCTTGATTAACCGGTCAGATAGCTCATCTGGCAGGTCGTCCAGAAACTCGGCGGCGTCGTCCGTGGGCAGTTCGTCGAGCAGGTCGGCCAGCTTTTCGTCATCGACTTTATCCAGCAGTTCCTGGCGCACCAGACTGCCGGTTTCATCCAGCACCTCGCTGCCAATTTCAATCGACAACAACTCGAACGCGATCACCGCTTTCTCCGGCGGCAGTTCGTCCAACAAATCGGCGATGTCGGCCGGATGGATGGCGATCAGAAGCTGGCGTAATTGGGTAAACGCGTGATTGTCGATGAGCGTTTCTAGTTCGTTTACGGTTGGTATGATCACACCTTGAGGTTCCAAGTAAGCGTCTCCTTCAATCAAGTGGGTATAGACCCGAAGGGTTTTTTAGCGAGATACTTCTAAAACCAGGGGCAAAACCCTTCGGGTCTTCATTTTCATGGCGGGCGTTAATTGCGCCAGGCGGCGCACGTTTTGTCGATATTGGCAGCGTTGGTTACGTTGCGGGCGTTGGAGCCATCGGCGTTGGACACAAAAACATCCTTTACACCTGCGCCGATGGGCTTGAGGTACAAAATCAGGCTGCCATCTGGCGAAAAAATGGGATTATAGGCTGTGGGGATTACCTGACTGAAGCTGCCATTGGGGAAACCACGCTGCACGGCGTCGCCCACCACAAAGAGGAAAGAATCGCCGGAAGGCGACCAGCGAATGCCTTCGGCGCGGTCGATGACCCCCTGGAAGATAAAAATCAGGTTTTGTGTGCCCACGGGGCGCACGACGATGGAGTTCCCTTCAGGGACGGCATTCGTGATGACTTCGTATTGACCGCCAGGCGCGGTGCAGACGTCGGTTCCCGTGCCGATGTAGCAGAAGTTACCCAGATAAAGCGGAAAGGTTTGCCCGGTTACGGTGCTGGCAGGGCTGCTGCAGCTGTTGCTGGCGACCGTGCCGACCTCTTGTGGGGCACTCCAGGCGGGGTCGGTGGTGAGTAGGGTGGTGCCGGAAGTGTAGAGGATTCGGCCGACTGTGCCGGAAGCCGCCGGTGATCCGGTTGCTGCCGGCGTGCCGCCGGGTGTGAATGTGGGTTGAACCGGATTTTGGCCGGTAACGGGCACGGTGTCCAGGGTAGCGGTGGTCAGATCATCAAGGTAGATGCTGCCCTGGCCCGTGTAGGCATTGTTGAAATCATCCAGAACGAAACCGCGAAAAGAGATGGGGTATTCGACGGTGTCGTTTTTGGGGCCGCTGATGTGGCCCCAGGGCCAGTCCTGGTCTGTGTTGATGTAGCCGGTGAGTTGTTTCCAGCCGGTGTGGGTGATCTGGCCGAAGGGCACTTGCCAGGTTTGCCCTTCGGCGTCTTGAATCCAGGCGTTGAGGAAGTGACCGGAGCCGTCGCCGTAGACCCAGAGTTGCAGGGCGTTGGGACGGCCGTCTATTGGATTATTTTGTTGGAAAACCACGTAATTGTTGTCGCTGGTGGCAAAGTTGTAGGTCAGTTTGCCGGACGCTGCCCCACCGTGGGCCTGTTCGGTGCTGCGTGTGAAGGCGCCGTTGTCTTCATCGCCGCGCACCCAAACGCCAAAGGCTTCGAAGTTAAAGGGGAGGCCGCCGCCAGTGCTGGCGTTGCCGGTCGGGTTGCCGCTGCGGGTGGGCGTGGCTGCGGGTGTGCGGGTAGCGGCCGGCGTGCGTGTCGCCGTGGGTTGGGTGGTGTTTGTCGGTTGAAGGGTGTCGGTTGCTCTGGGGATTTTGGTGTTGGTGACGGTGGGCACGGCCGTTTCCGTTGGTTGGTCTGTAGCCGCCGGATTGGTGTGGGTGGGCACGGCCGTTGGCGTTTCGGTGTTTTTGACGGCGGCGATGAGCGCTTCGGTTGGCGCGGCCGCCAGGACGTTGGTGGGTACGGCCGTGGGGCTGTTCTGGCCCAATTGGCGTAAAGACGGCGCAAGAAATACGGCCGTTGGGATGGCAATCAGCAAAAACAGGCCCAAAACGAGGAGCCAGTAGGGGCGTTTTTTAGGCGGGGTGGCGTATTGTCCCAGCAGCGGCCCGGCGACAGGTGTGGGGCCGGCCGGTTCGACGATGGTTTGACCGGCGCTGTAGATTTGGGTGGCCACGGCCGTTTTGGGGCCGCCGCTTTGTTCCGCCAGCAAAGCCGTGTCCAAAGCGGCCATCAATGCTTCGGCTGTTTGGTACCGCTGGTTTGGGTCTTTTTGCAGGCATGTGTAGATGATGACGGCCGTTTGCGGCGCAATGTCGGGCCGTAGGTCAGTGATGGGGCGCGGGGCTTCGTTGACCTGTTTAGTCAGCACTTGCCAGGGCGTGTCGCCAGTAAAAACCGGATGCCCGGCCAACATTTCATAAAAGATCATGCCCAGAGAATAAATATCACTGCGCGCGTCGATGGGGCGGCTGTTGACCTGTTCTGGGGACATGTAGTAAGGCGTGCCGACCAGTTCATCGACCCGCGTGAGGGCGGATTCGCCCTGGATTTTGGCGATGCCCAGGTCAGTTAGCACGGGTGAGCCATCGCTGCGCAGGAGAATGTTGCTGGGTTTGATGTCGCGGTGGATGATGCCGGCCTGGTGGGCGACGGTTAGCGCACTGGCGATTTGGCGGATGAGGGTGACGGCCGTTTCTGTGCGCAGCACACGCTTTTGTTCATTCAACTGCCGTAGCTGGTCGCCCAATGACCCGCCATTGATGTACTCCATAGCGATGTAATAATGATTGTCGGCCGTGGTTCCGGTGGTGTAAATTTGGACGATGTTGGGGTGGTTGAGTTTGGCGACAGAACGGGCTTCGCGCTTGAACCGCTCAACCAGGGCCGTGTTTGTGCTGAGATCGGTGAACAGGATCTTGATCGCCGCCGGGCGGTCAAGCCCTTGATCCAGGGCGTAGAAGACATTGGCCATGCCTCCCTGACGAATAAGTTTTTGAATGACGTAGGGTCCGATCTGCTGGCCTATCCAACTGCTGGCTGATTCGTTCATGGGTTTGTTCTCCGAAGCTGATTCACTGGTTACAGAGTGAACCAGAATGCGCACTGACGATGCACCTACTATTATACCTTGAATCAAGTCATCGGATAATCCGAAGGTGAAGGCGGTGGTAGCTGGTCAAGGGCAATTCAGGAGAACTTTGATACACTTCCAACGTATTGTAGGTGCTTTGTCGGGCATACATTGGCTGCCCAAAGTTGGTCGAGCCAAAGGTTGAATGATCATGATTGCTTTTTGGCCTTATTACCTTGCTTCTCTGTTCATGATGGCCCTGCCGCTGGTTTTGGGCTGGTGGATCCACAAGAAACGTGGGATACGTTGGGGCTTTTTTCTGATGGGGATGGTGGCGTTTATCGGATCGCAGCTGCTGCATATTCCTTTTAACTGGCTGGTGATGCAGAAATGGCAGTTGATTCCGACGGATACGGCCGTTCTCTCCAACCTCATCATTTTGTCCCTGTTTTTAGGCTTTTCTGCGGGGGTGTTTGAAGAAGGCGCGCGTTACCTCACTTATCGCTTTTGGGCCACAGACGCGCGCACCTGGGGCAGCGGGTTGATGGTCGGCGCTGGTCATGGCGGCGTGGAATCCATGCTCGTGGGCATGTCTGTTGGCCTGAATGCCATCGTGTTAGGCGGGATCAGTCAGGGCGGGTTCACAAGTTTGGTGCCTGCTGAACAGTCAGCCCTGGTGCAAAGCCAAATTTCGGCCATGCGCGCCGCGCCGCCGAGTATGGTGATGCTGGGGCCATTGGAGCGCGTGTTTGCCGTATGCGCCCATCTGGCTTTGTCGTTGATGGTGATGCAGGTGTTTGTGCGTGGGCAGCGCCGGTGGCTGTTTCTGGCGATTTGCTGGCACGCCTTCTTGAATTTTGTGGCCGTATTTGCCGTCACCACCTGGAACGCGTATGTTACCGAGGCGCTGATCGGCGTCATTGCGCTGCTTAGTGTGGGCATTATCTTCTGGCTGCGCACGCCAGAGCCGGTGGAACCGGAAATTGAACCGCTGCCGCCTGCCGCGCCGGTACGGCCGTTATCTGGCCCACTGTCGGATGATGCTTTGGAAAAGAGCCGCTATTCGTGATGGGCATTGCTTAAGACCTGGTCTTTGGCGTGAGGTGTAAGATGATTTCAACAGAAAATCTGACAAAAAAATTTAACGACAATTTGGCGGTTGATCGCCTGACGTTGGACATTGGCGAAGGCGAGGTGTTTGGCTTTTTGGGGCCGAACGGCGCTGGCAAAACAACAACTGTGCGCATGTTGACGAGCCTGATTGCGCCCACAGCGGGCAGCGCGCGGGTGATGGGCTATCAGGTGGGCAAAGACGATCACGAGATACGGCGCAATGTTGGGGTTCTGACCGAGACGCCTGGTCTGTATGATCGCCTTTCTGCCTGGCGCAACATGACGATTTTTGCCACGCTGTATGAAGTAGCCGATGTGCCGGGGCAGGTGGAGAAGTATTTGCGGATGCTGGGCTTGTGGGATCGGCGGCATGATGAAGCGGGCACGTTTAGCAAGGGGATGCGGCAAAAGCTGGCGATTGCGCGGGCGCTTTTGCACGAACCGCGTATTTTGTTTTTGGATGAGCCGACGTCGGGCCTGGACCCGGAAGCGGCGAAGCTGGTGCGCGACTTTATCGAGGAGTTGAGCGGGGAAGGGCGGACGATTTTTATTTGTACGCATAATTTGGATGAAGCGGACCGGCTGTGTGATCGGATTGCGGTGTTTAAGACGCGGCTGCGGGTGGTGGATACGACGAAGGGGCTGCGGGAGCAGATGTACGGCCGTCAGGTGGTGTTTCATTTGGCGGATACGGCCGTTTCTTACCTGCCCGTCATCCAAACCCAACCCTATCTGCACCGCGCCGAAGCCATCGACAACAAACTGGTTATCGCTCTGGACAACCCGGAAACATATAACCCTGAATTAATCCGCTTGCTGGTGGAAGCCGGAGCCAACATCCAATTTGTCGGCGAACTGCGCCATTCCCTGGAAGACATCTACCTGCAATTAGTCAATCAGGCATGATAACGATGAGTTGTCAGTCCAACGATGGGCGTGGTTTTCGCCCGTGGCGCAAGCCTAAATCCAAACAGGTATCCTCATGATAAAAATCTGGACAATCATCAGTAAAGAATGGGCCGAGGTGTTTAAGAATCGCCTCGTGCTGTTTACCGTCGCCTTCCTACCGATCATCCTCACGGCGCTGCCGCTGGTAACCATGTACTTTACCAGCCGTTACTCCGGCGAGATGAGCGACGCCATGAGCGCTGAATCGATGGCCTTTTTTGGCGATATGTGCCAGGGGCTGACAGAAATGCAATGCACCGAAATTTACACGCTGAACCTCTACACGCTCATGTTCATGATTTTGCCGGTAGCAATTCCGGTGACAATTGCCGCCTACAGCATCGTCGGCGAAAAAACGTCTCGCAGTCTGGAGCCCCTTTTAGCCACGCCGATCACCACCACGGAACTGTTGGTCGGGAAAATGATCGCCGCCTGTGTGCCGGCTGTTGTAGTGACGTGGCTGGCATTTTTGGTTTACGCCATTGCTGCCCGGTTTATGGTGAGTGACGTCGTATTTGCCGAGGCAATGAAACCGATGTGGTGGCTGGCGATTTTTGCCGTAAGTCCTTTGTTGACTCTGCTGGCAGTGAGCGTCGCGGTGATGGTTTCGTCGCGGGTAACGGATCCCCGTGTGGCTGAACAATTGTCGGCGCTGGTGATTTTGCCGCTGATTTTGCTGGTGGTGGGGCAGTCGGTTGGTCTGATTTTAATCAACGAACAAATACTGTTGTGGCTGGGCCTGATTATTGCGGTCGCCGATGTGGTTTTGGTTTATTTGACCATCAAACTTTTCCAGCGGGAAAATATCTTAACGCGATGGAAATAATCGCGCCCAGGTAAGCTGCGTGAGTGATGGGGCGATTGAACCACATTTGCGCGAAAATTGGCTTTGGTTATAATCACAAGACTGCCTATTGGCAGGTTCCCGTATGATTATGGGCAATTGATTTTACATCTTACACATACTCGGACTGGTACGGGTGTGCTTGCATTTTGTTGTGTTTGGGGGAAAACGGCCGTTTCCCGGCCACCTCTTTCCCTCACACATGACAATCGGCCATGCAAGTCCCGCTCCAGATTGAAGAGTATGGAAGAAAAACACATAAAAAGGAGAATACCCCCATGGCCGTAGTTTCGATGAAAGCTCTTCTGGAAACCGGTGTTCACTTTGGTCACCGCACTCGTCGGTGGAATCCAAAGATGAAACCCTATATCTTTACAGAGCGAAATGGCATCCACATTCTGGATTTGCAACAGACAATTGTTTTAATTGACGATGCTTACAATCTGGTGCGTGACACCGTTGCCAACGGTGGACAGGTTCTGTTTGTTGGCACCAAACGTCAGGCGCAAGACACCGTGGCGCATGAAGCCGCGCGTGGCCAGCAGCCTTACGTTAACGAGCGCTGGTTGGGCGGCACACTGACCAACTGGCAAACCATCAGCCAGCGTATTACTTACCTGGACAAGCTGGAAAAACGCCGCGACGCAGGTGAGCTGGAGCTTCTGAAAAAGAAGGAACGGCTGCATCTGGAAGGCGTGATTGAAAAATTGAACCTTCGTTTGGGCGGTATCCGCAAGATGAAAGGGCTGCCGGCTTTGATGTTTGTGGTCGATGTGAATTATGAAGAAACGGCCGTACGCGAAGCCAACATCCTCAAAATCCCCGTCATCGGCGTTGTAGACACCAACTGCGATCCTGATCCCATTGATTACATCATCCCCTCCAACGACGACGCTATCCGCGCCATCAAACTGATCGTCGGCAAAATGGCTGACGCCGCCCTGGAAGGCCGGGCCATGCGCAAAGACACCCTCGACGAAGCCATCACCGACTTCGACGGTTACGCCTACGAAGAAGATTACGATGGCGTTGAAGACATCGACGACGAAGTTTTGTTGGGCGCTTCCACATTGGCCAAAATTCGCGGCACCGATGACGATGAAGACGCGGATGATTTTGACGCTGAAGCCGACCTCGGCGACGACGTCATCGTCGATTTTGGCGATGATGACGAAGAGAACGAATAAATTTTAGAGAACGGCCGTACCCGCACAGAGGCGACTCTAGGTTACTTTTGTGCGGAGTACGGATTCCAAGAAGTTACGCAATTGCACAACATTAGGAGATAGGTTTAGTTATGAATATCACAGCACAAATGGTCAAAGAGCTGCGCGAGGCCACCGGCGCTGGCGTGTTAGAAGCCAAAAAAGCGCTCGAAGCCCACGACGGAGACTTTGACAAAGCGGCTGATCTGCTGCGTGAAAAAGGCGCTGCCCGCGCCGCCAAACGCGCCGACCGTGAAGCGAACGAAGGCGTCATTGAGCTGTACGCCCACCCCGGCAATCGTGTCGGCGTCATTCTGGAACTCAACTGTGAGACCGATTTTGTAGGCCGCAACGAGCAATTCCGCCAATTGGCGCACGATCTGGCCCTGCACATCGCCGCAATGAGCCCGCGTTACATGAACGTCGACGATGTCCCGCGAGAAGAATTGGATCGTGAATTGGAAGTTTTGCGCAACCAGGCTTTGGCTGAAGGTAAGCCGGAAGCCATTGTAGACAAAATTGTCACCGGCCGTCTGACCAAATTCTACGAAGAATTTTGTTTGATGGAACAACCTTTTGTAAAAGATGACAGCATCAAAATAAAGGACATGGTGACAGATGCCATTCGCACCACTGGCGAAAACATTAAGATTCGCCGCTTTGCCCGTTATGAATTAGGGGAAGCGCTTTAAGAAAGATGATAAAAAGGGCGTCCAACGGAACGCCCTTTTTTCTATTCTTGCCTACGCGAGTAAAAATTCCATGAATGAACCTAAATACAAGCGAGTTTTATTGAAAATGGGCGGCGAGTCATTAAGCGGCCAGGATGGATTTGGAATTGACCCTCAGCGGGCGGCTGAGGTGGCGCAAATCGTTAAAAACGTCCAGGATTTAGGCGTGGAAGTGGCCGTGGTGATTGGCGCTGGCAATTTGTGGCGGGGTTCCGCTGGCATGGAACATGGTATGGAACGCTCCACGGCCGACCACATGGGCATGATCGCCACGGTGATGAATGCGCTGGCGCTGCAAGACGCTCTGGAACGATTGGGAGTCGTGACGCGTGTACAGACGGCGATTGAAATGCGTACTGTAGCCGAGCCGTATATTCGCCTGCGGGCAATGCGCCATCTGGAAAAGGGGCGTGTGGTCATTTTTGGCGGCGGAACGGGCAATCCTTATTTTACGACCGATTCGGCTGGTGCATTGCGGGCGATGGAAATTGGCGCGGATGTGTTGATTAAAGCGACGAAAGTGGACGCTATTTATGATGATGATCCGCACAAGAACCCGAACGCGCATCGATTTGACAAAATTTCGTATATCGACTTCTTGAATTTGCGACTGCGGGTCATGGACAGCACGGCCGTTTCCCTGTGCATGGATAACAACCTGCCAATCGTGGTCATGAACCTGTGGCAAGACGACAATGTAATTAAACTGCTGATGGGTGAAACAGTCGGTACGACCATTTGCAACATCTAGCTCCCGGGAAGTATGAAGACGACGGATGTCGTGGTATTATTGAGGAGACGGCGGTTGCCTGACTCTATTTACCCCTAAACAGAAGCTCAGGGAGGTTTAGATGATTCGTGAAGTATTGCAAGATGCTGAGAGCCGTATGCGTGGCGCGATAACGTCTTTGGAGGCTGATTTGGCGGCTTTTCGCACAGGACGAGCGTCCCCCCATTTACTCGATAAAATTATTGTGGAAATGTATGGTGTGGAAATGCCACTGAACCAGATGGCGGTGATTTCTGTGCCGGAGCCGCAGCAGTTGGCGATACGGCCGTATGATGGCAAAGCCATTTCCTCTATAGAACGCGCCCTGCTTAAATCAGATTTGGGCATTATGCCCAACAACGATGGCAAAATTATCCGCTTAAATTTGCCTCGGCTATCTGAAGAACGCCGCCGTGATCTGAGCCGTTTGGTCGGCAAGCGTGTAGAAGAAGGTAAAGTGGCCGTGCGTAATGTGCGCCGCGATGCCCTAAACGATCTACGCGAGATGGAAAAAGAGAAGGTGGTGTCGGAAGATGAGTTTTTCCGTGGGCAAGACAGCTTGCAGGAACTCACCGACAAATACACCAAAGAAATTGACGTGATAGGCGAGAAAAAAGAAGCGGAGATAATGGAAGTGTAACGTATGGCAGCCAGGTCGCAGCAAACTCTTGATCTCACTGGCTATGTTGTGCCAACTCATGTGGCCATTATCATGGATGGAAACGGCCGTTGGGCGCGTCAACGTGGTCTACCACGACAGGCCGGACACAGACAGGGCGCAGAAAACCTCCGCCGAATCATCAATGCCTGTGTTGAATTTGGCGTTAAAATACTCACCATCTATGCCTTCTCCACCGAAAACTGGGGCCGCCCTGAAAAAGAAGTGCGCGGCCTCATGCGCATTTTTGCCCGCGTCCTGGATCAAGAAATTAACGACCTGTCTGCCCAGGGGGTTTGCCTGCATCATTTGGGCGATCTCACCGGCATCGATCCGAAATTTCAGGACAAAGTTCGCCGCGCCATCGAGCTAACCAAAGATAACAACACCCTCATTCTCAATGTGGCCTTTAACTACGGCGGCCGTGCCGAAATTCTGCACGCCATCAAACAAATTCTGGACGATGGCGTTTCTCCCGACGATCTGACCGAAGATCTGTTTAGTTCTTATTTGTTTACGGCCGGTTTGCCAGACCCCGATCTGGTTATCCGTACCAGCGGCGAATTGCGAATCAGTAATTTCCTGATCTGGCAAGCCGCCTACGCCGAATACTATCCCGCAGCAGCCTTTTGGCCCGATTTTGGCCGAGAAGAACTCTACAAAGCCATTGTGGCTTACAACCAACGTGAGCGCCGGTTTGGACTGGTGCCGGAAGAAACGTAAACCCGGAGTCTAAAGACCTATGTTGTGGCAGCGTGCCCTCATCGCCCTTACCCTTGGTCCCCTTGCCTTATATCTGGTCTATCTTGGCGGCTGGTTTTATTTCTTGCCAATTGCGGTCATCCTGCTCCTGGCCACCTACGAATTTGGTCAAATGATGCGCCACATGGGGCTTCATGTTTCGTTATGGCTACTCATTCCGGCCGTGCTTGCGCAGTTACTCCATGGGCAGTGGCCTCAACTCCAACTGGTTGAGCCGGCAATCATCGTCAGTCTGCTGGCCATTCTTGCTTACGTTCTCTGGCTTTACGAGCGACGCCTGAGTGACACAGTGCCCATGGACTGGATGGCCATGTTGGGCGGGGTTGTGCTGCTGGGCTGGATTGGCGGCCATTTTCTCCGGCTGCGCGGCGTCGAAACAAGCCCCTGGCAGTGGACTATCCTGGCTCTGGTTAGCACTTGGGCTGCCGATTCTGGCGCTTACCTCGTTGGCAAATTTATGGCCGGCAAAGTTTTGGGCCGCCATCAACTCTCTCCCCGCTTAAGCCCCAACAAAACTGTGGAAGGGTATGTTGGGGGTATCGTTTTAGGGACGATCATCACCCTTGTTTTTGCTTATTTTTTGCAACTGCCATTCTTGACAGCATTTATATTAGGTTTGTTGGCCTCAATTGTCAGCCCACTAGGCGATTTAGGCATCTCACTGCTCAAGCGCGAAGCGAAAATAAAAGATTCCGGCAACATTTTTGGTGTCCATGGCGGCGCATTAGATCGTATTGATTCAGTGCTTTGGTCTGTGACGATGGCTTATTATCTGGTTATTTTGTTTGCTTGATGTTCCCGACCGCCTGATGGCACATCTCAAGCGAATGGCGGATTGACTGTTTTCCCACAAACACCCAACACCCACTCATTTTCAGGAGTGCAAGTCATGACAAAAATCACCACAATTGAACGTTTTATTCTTGATAATCAACCACAATATGCGAAAGGTGACTTTACTGGACTGTTATACGATCTGGCTCTAGCGGCAAAAGTCATTGCTCATAAAGTAAATCGTGCCGGGCTGGCAGAGATATTAGGCGAAGCGGGCGCGACAAATGTTCAGGGCGAAGACCAACAAAAGTTGGATGTGTATGCCGACGAGGTCATCTTTCGCCTGTGTGATCATACCGGTCGTTTGTGTATTATGGCCTCTGAAGAGCACGAGGAATTGCTGCACATTCCGGAGCAATATTCCAAAGGCTCGTATGTTTTGGTGTTCGATCCGCTCGATGGTTCTTCCAATATTGACGTTAACGTAAGTATCGGCACAGTATTTGGTATTTACCGCTGTGTGGATATGGAAAAGCGTGGGCGCGAAGAAGATATTTTGCAAGCGGGGCGTAAGCTTATTGGCGCCGGGTATATTTTATTTGGTTCCAGCACAATGATGGTTTACAGCACAGGGCGGGGCGTTCATGGATTTACCTTAGACCCTGAGATTGGGGAGTTTTTGTTATCGCATGAAAACATGACCATTTCGGAGTCGCCGGGTTATTTTAGCATGAATACGTCTTATTACGGCCGTTGGTCCCCCGGCATGCAAAAATTTCTGCGCTGGCTGCAAGGGCAGGAAGTAGACCCGCCGCCGCCCCTTTCATCCCGCTATATCGGCTCACTTGTGGCCGATTTTCACCGCAATTTACTGCGCGGAGGCATTTTCTGTTATCCGGCTGAGGTTGGTAAACCCAATGGCAAAATCCGCCTTTTATACGAAGCCGCACCGCTGGCTTTCCTGATGGAACAGGCGGGCGGCTGCGCTTCCGACGGCCAACAGGCAATTCTGGACATTCAGCCAACACACACCCATCAACGAACACCTTTTTTTGCCGGGAATCGCTCCCTTGTCAAAAAAGTGGAACAATTTATTGCCGAAGAGAAAATGGAATTAGACCCAAGCTTCAGTTCCTGACCACCACGAAACACCCCAAACCATAAGGATTCATCTGACTCTGGAATAATGCCCTTGATTCAGCCAAATGCCTCTGCTTTCCACCAGACGACTTGTGTACGGCGGGTTCCTAAGAAAAGAATAAATTCATTGACGCGCTTTAGGGGGCATGTTATACTTTTTTTCACCACCAGAGTGGTTTCCGTGTAAAATCCTCACCACTGAAGATTTTCAAGAAAACAGGTTAACCAACCTCATCAGGGTATTTGATTTTTTAAACCCCCATCATGATTAATAACGGCGAAAAAGTGCGCGTAAATAGGGTGGATGAGCGACTTCATTATACATTCGGAGTATCTTACTACTTAAAATACTAACGACCACAAGATGGTTTTGTGGAGCAAACAGTTTGCTCTTCTTACCTCAAGAATTAGGTTCCCCAAAATCTGGCGAATTCAATGAAGTGATGCCCACATTCAATGAAGGTGGTGTGTTGCCACCAATCGCCGATAACGTGAATTGGAGATTACAGGATGGATATTGCAGAGCTTGAAGCAATGAAAATAGGCGAGCTGCGGGACATCGCTCGTGAAAAAAATGTAAGCGGTTTTAGCACCATGAAAAAGCAAGACCTCGTTTATCACATTATGCGAGTGAATGCTGAAGCTGAAGGTTTTGATTTTCGTGGCGGCGTGCTGGAAATTGTCGAAGACGATAAACAAAACATGGGGTTTTTGCGCTCCCAGAATTACTTGCCGGGAACCGACGATATTTACGTCTCCAGTTCGCAGATTCGCCGACTAGGATTGCGCAACGGCGATATGGTGTTGGGGCAGGTGCGTGTTCCCAAAGAAAACGAAAAATATTACAGCCTGCTGCGCGTTGAATCGGTTAATGGGATGAGCCCTGATCTGGCCAAAAAGCGGCCTCGTTACGAACACCTTACTCCTATATTCCCCGATCAGAAATTAAAACTAGAAACAAATCCCAATATCCTCTCTACCCGGCTGATCGATTTGGTATCTCCAATTGGGCGAGGGCAGCGTGGGTTGATTGTATCGCCGCCTAAAGCAGGTAAAACCACGGTTTTGAAGGATATGGCCAATGGGCTGCTGGAGAATTACTCCGACCTTCATTTGATGGTGGTTCTGATTGGCGAACGGCCGGAAGAAGTGACCGATATGCAGCGTTCTATTGAGGGTGAAGTGGTTAGCTCTACCTTCGATGAACCGGTGCGGCAGCACTGCCGAGTGGCGGAAATGGCTCTGGAGCGCGCTAAACGCCTGGTCGAAGGCGGTCGGGACGTGGTTGTCTTGCTGGACTCCATCACCCGTCTGGCGCGTGCGTATAACCTGACGGTGCAGCCCAGCGGGCGCACGTTGTCTGGTGGTTTGGATCCATCGGCGCTTTACCCGCCTAAACGTTTCTTTGGCGCGGCGCGTAATTTAGAAGAAGGTGGCAGCCTGACCATTATTGCTACCTGTCTGGTCGATACCGGCAGCCGTATGGATGATGTGATTTACGAGGAATTCAAGGGTACCGGTAATATGGAACTGTTGCTCAGCCGCCGGCTGCAAGAACGCCGTATTTTCCCAGCCTACGACATCGAGCGCTCCAGCACCCGCCGCGAAGATTTGCTGCTGTCTGGCGATGAGTTGGCGCGTGTTTACACGATGCGCCGGATGTTGGGACATCTGATGGATACGCCCGGTTACGACATTAGCAGTGCTACCTCGGCGGTTTTCCAGCGGATGCGAGGCACGAAGACGAATTATGAATTCCTGGAATCGCTGACTAAAGATATGATGTAGTCGGTTGTTTTTCTAGCAAAAATTCCCGTTCTTATTTGTGAATGGATGTTGAGAAAGCGGGTCAGGTCTCCCTGACCCGCTTTTGCGCTTGTATGGCTTTATGATAGCATCCGGTCGCTTAAGGGAAGAAAATTATGGATGAAGAAAGAAATCTTGTAGAAAGAGGCGGCGGGTACGTGGTTTTGTTGATTGTTACGGCCGTTCTCTTTTTCGGTTGGCGCACTGGTCTGGTAGGTGGGTTGGGCGAAACTGAGGGGCAAACGGCCGTTACCACCCCCCCATCACTCGCCACAGATTCATTTACCGCCGCCAATGCCGCCGACCAACAACCGGCCTTTGATTTTGCCACCGGTGATTTGCCGGTGATCAGCGATGGCAGTCTGGACCCCAACCCCAACCCCCACACTTTTCAGGGAGAAAGACCCGCGCACGCATTCCAGACTTACGTCGTCAAACGCGGCGACACCCCCAACGGCATCGCCGAGCGTTTTGGCATTAAAACCGAGACGTTGTTAGGCGGTAATCCTCATTTGAGCCAGGAAGCCAGTTTGCTGCAAACGGACATGGAACTAATAATTCTACCCATCGACGGCGTACTTCATGACGTACAGCCGGGCGACACGCTGGAAGGCATCGCCGAAGAATACGACGTTCGCGTCGAAGACATCATCGCCTACGCAGACAATCACCTGGAATTTCCTTACCGCCTCTACCCGGAAACGCAGGTTATGGTGCCGGGCGCAGTGCGCGAGGTGTTCGTCTGGACCCCGCCGGACCTGGCTTCCGTGGGCGGCACATCCCGAGAAGGCAGCAGTATCAAACCGTTGATCGTTGGAACCGGCACGTTCCAATATCCGGTTGGCGGCCGAAATTTCAGCCAATTTTATTGGTATGGCCACCCGGCTATTGACATTGCTTTAGGCGAAGGCTCGTCTGTGGTTGCGGCCGATACCGGCACGGTGACATACGCCGGTTGGAATGTGTATGGTTACGGCAATCTGGTTGTTATCAATCATGGCAATGGCTTTGAAACTTTCTATGGCCATCTCAGCGCCATCAGCGTTACGCCGGGGCAGATTGTGTACAAAGGCAATGTAATTGGGCTGAGCGGTAACACCGGCAACTCGTCCGGTCCGCACATTCACTTTGAGATTCGCGTGAATGGCGTGCAGGATAACCCCTGTTGGTATTTGGGGTGTGGTTGATCTTGACGGTTCTTGGGCCTATGCTATAGGCGAAAACTTGCCTTTTATGGCGTAATTGAGTCAGATATACTTGGCGCCGGGGATTTAAAGTCGTAAATCTCCGGCACTTTTTATTTGGGAGGGGCTATGGATAAGTCCAGATTTTTTGTGGTTCTGTGGTTAATTGGCGGTTTACTTTTATCTGCCTGTGGTGGGGGAGAGGAAACGGCCGTATCCTTCAATTCTCCCACGCCAACGTTAACGGCCGTATCAACATCGACCCCAACACCAACACCAACATCAACCCATACGGCAACCCCTACCTCAACTCCAACCGAAGCGCCGACGGTGACCGCCAGCGCTACAGCCTCGCCTACGATGACGTCCACACCTCGCCCCAGTGCCACTCCCAAACCGACCACGCCCCCTGAACCTACCAGCACTTGGGATCGTTATCAGGTGCGTACGTTGCAAAACTTACAGGAATTGACCGACCCCTTATTAGACCTATTAGACGAAGCGCCTGCCAAATTTCCGTCTATTTATCTGGAGTTTTCAGAAGAATATCAATTCCCGTCACGGGTTCAGGTTCTGTATACCGGTCAATTTCGGGAGATTGCTCCAGAACGCCAGTTTGCAATTGCCCGTTGGGCTGAAGCCTTTTTGCCCAACCTTGCCGATAAATACATTCCCTTGTTTCAACACGAGGTTCTTGTGCGCGAAGGCAGCAATGAGTATTGGATGCCTGTCCAAGAACCGCTGATCCCGTATATGGAAAACGAACTCGTGGTAGACGGCAAAGCAACCATGTTTGTCGTCTGGATCGGCGCGCTCCTGCCCGGCCCGGATGAAGTGGACCGAATTTATCTGATCAACGAATTCAGGCAATAGAAGGGGGCGGCACATCGCGGGAATTTTTCATGACCCGATTGCGGAGCTGCCCGCATCCGGCCTGGATGTCAATTCCCCGGCGCACGCGCACGGTGCTGCTGACGCCGTAAGCTGCCAGAACTTCCTGGAATTTATCGACATTCTCCACCGATGAGGGCGCGCCGCCGTACCCTTCCGTAGGATTGAGCGGAATGAGGTTGACGTGGCATAACATGCCCTGAATGAGCTTGCCCAACGCCTGCGCCTGTTCGATGGTGTCGTTTTCGCCGTTGATGAGCGCCCATTCAAAGGTGATGCGCCGCCCTGTTTTTTCCACGACGTAGCGACAGGCGTCCAGCACTTCGGCGATGGGCCAGCGGCGGTTGACGGGAATGAGCTTGTCACGTTCTGCGTCGGTGGCGGCGTGCAGGGAGACGGCCAGCGGGGTCTGGCGTTGTTCGTCGGCATAGCGGCGCATGGCGGGCACGAGACCGACGGTGGAGATGGTGATTTTGCGCGCGCCCAGGTTGAAGCCGTTGGGGTCCGTGAGGCGGTCTACGGCCGTTAACGTCCTCTCATAGTTGTGCAGCGGTTCCCCCATGCCCATCATCACAATATTGGTCACATGTTCGCCAGACTGGGCCAACTCGTGGGCAAAATACAACACCTGAGCCACGATTTCGGCGACGGTGAGGTGGCGGAAGAAGCCCATCTGGCCGGTGGCGCAGAAAACGCAGCCCATGGCGCAGCCCGCCTGCGTGCTGATGCACAGCGTGCGCCGTTTGTCGTAGGTCATCAGCACGGTTTCGATGTACTGGCCGTCGGGCAGTTGGAAGAGCACTTTTTTGGTACGGCCGTCGCTCGAATACAGCTCATCCACAATGTCCCCGATGTGCAGTGTGGCCTGTTCCGCCAATTGGGCGCGCAGCGGCTTGGAAAGGTTGCTCATGGCCTCAAAATCCAGGGCAAATTGCTTGTAGAGCCAATCCCACACCTGCTGGGCGCGGAATTTTGGCTGGCCGAGATTCGTAACGAAGGCCGTCAGTTCCTCAAAACTTAAATCGTACAGGTTGGTTTTTTCGGTCATCATGCTTCCTGAGACAACACGGCCGTTATCTCCCCAATATCCGCAAAAATAAAATCTGGTTCAATGCCCTGCTCGGCCACGTCTGCCCGCGTGCTGATGCCCGACAGCACCAGAATCGTTTGCAATCCGGCGTTTTTGGCCCCCAGGATGTCCGTGCTCAGCCGGTCGCCGACCATAGCTGTGTTTTCCGGCGTGCCGCCCATGCGGCGCATCGCCTGCTGGAACATGATCGGGCCGGGCTTGCCAATGATGGTGGGTTTGACGCCGGTTCCGGTCTCGATGAAGGCCAGCAGCGCGCCCGCGCCGGGCAGCGGCCCGATTTCGCTGGGAAAGGAGGGGTCCGGGTTGGTGCCGATGAAGCGCGCGCCCTGGTTGATGAGGTGCGCGCCCATGGCCAAGATCTCGTAAGTGGCCGTGCGCGAGAAACCGGCCACAACCACGACGGCCTGCGCCCCGGCTTTGGCCTGTTCCGGCGTGATAATCGTGAACCCCTGGGCCGTCATGGCGTCGTGCAGCCCTTTGTCGCCGACCACGTAGACGGCCGTGCCGCCCGCCGCTCCATTGCCATATTCCTGCCGCAAAAACGCGGCCGTCGCCTCCGCCGAAGTGACGATGTGTTCCGGAGCCACATCCACGCCAAAGCGGGCCAGTTTTTCGGTGTACATGACGGCCGTTTTGGTCGCATTATTCGTTGCCAGCGCGAAACCCATCCCCCGGCGGCGCAGCGTGGCAAAGAAGTCTGCCAGGCCAGGCATCGGCGTATCGCCGCGCCACAATACCCCGTCCATGTCTAAAATTAAGTTATTTATAGGTGCTAATGTCATCATAGTGGCCTTTCCGTAGCCTGATAATCGTTTACCAACCTGCCAGTTTGTTATAAAATCCCCCGACTTTGTAACCGTCAACACAAGCGACAACGCAGTCGATAAGGGAAAATACCTGATGAAAGTTTCTGTGATTATACCTGTTTACAATGAGCGTGAAACGCTTATTCCGGCCGTGAAGGCCGTGTTAGCCGTCCAACAGGCGGATGAAATCGTCGTCGTCGATGATGGTTCTACCGACGGCACGCGTGATTTATATCCCGCTCTGGCCGAATTAGACGACATCATTCACATCCATCTGCACACACGCAACATGGGCAAGGGCGCGGCCGTGCGCACCGGATTTAAAGAGGCTACCGGCGATATTTTTCTCATTCAGGACGCCGACCTGGAGTATGATCCGCGTGATTATGAAGCGCTGCTGCGCCCTATCCGCGAGGGCAAGGTGGCGGTGGTATATGGTTCGCGCTTTCGCGGCGGACCCACCAAGACGATGTTTTTTACGCATATGATCGGCAATAAAATCTTGACCCTGGTGACCAATATCCTCTACAACACCATCATGACCGACATGGAGACCTGCTACAAGGTGTTCCGCGCCGATGTGGTGCGCGATATTCCGCTGCGCTCGCGCGGGTTTGAGTTTGAGCCGGAGATTACGTCTAAGGTGTTGAAGCGCGGCCATCGTATTTATGAGGTGCCGATTTCCTACAACGGCCGTGAATTCGAAGAAGGCAAAAAGCTCAATCCCTGGCGCGAAGGGCCGAAAGCGCTCTATTACCTCATCAAGTATCGTTTTGTGGATTGAATAACTAACAACTTCTCGGAAGTTCAGCAACTTCCGAGAAGTTGCCAGACCTATGAACTGGCGTGTTAAAGTGGGTTTGTGGAGTACGGTGGGCCTCACGGCCGTTCTCCGGTTCCATGCTCTCTTCGCCAACACCTTCCACGCCGACGAAGCCCTATTTGCCACCTGGGCGCGTTACATCGCCACCTGGCGCGACCCGCTCCTGCTGACGCAGGCCATCGACAAACCTCCGCTGCTGTTTTATCTGCAAGCCTTGTTTTATCTCTACCCGGTGCTTGGCCCCACGGAAATCGCGGCCCGGCTGCCCAATTTCATCGCCTCGATTTTGCTGGTTCCGCTGGTGGGGGTGTGGGCGTGGCGGCTGTATGGGGATGAGGTAACGGCCGTTCTCGCCGTCCTCCTCCTCGCCCTCTCCCCCTTCGCCATCCAGTTTAGCGCCACCGCCTTCACCGACCCCCTGCTGACTTTTTGGCTGGTTGTCGCCTTCGCGGCCGTGGTAAAAAGGATTCCGCGCCACAGAAAAATAGCTCAGGAGGCTCAAGCAATGGCTCAGGAGCAAGAAGCAGCGACCCAGGAGCAAGAAGCAGCGACCCAGGAGCAAGAAGCAGCGACCCAGGAGCGAGAAGCAACGACCCAGGAGCGAGAAGCAGCGACCCAGGAGCAAGAAGCAACAGCTCAGGAGCAAGAAGCAGCGACCCAGGAACAAGAAGCAACGGTTCCGCAGGCATTTCTGGCCGCTTTTTTCTTCAGTTTGGCGGTGGCCGCCAAATATCAGGCGTGGCTGTTCTTGCCGCTGCTGCTGGGATTGGGCTGGCTGCAAGGCTGGCGGCGGCGCGATTGGGTGCGTTTTGTTTTAGGACTGCTGCCGGTGTTGGCTTTGCTGCTGGCCTGGGATGCGGTGCGGGGCGGCGGTCTCGCGCTCTGGTCGGCGCAGATGGGTAATTATGGCGGCGTGCGCCTGATCTGGTCTTGGGAGTTGTGGCCCCGGTTGGCCGCCTGGCTGCGCATGTGGCGCTGGCTGTTTGTCTCGCCCATCTGGGCGTTGATTGTAGGCGCGGCGGTGATACGGCCGTTCTTCCCCACATTCTTCTACATCCAACCTCCAATCTCCAACCTCCAATCCCGCCACCGCCACTACGACCAACTGTTCACCCTTTTCATCGCCGCCTACTTCCTGCTGCACTGGTTCCTCGCCGTCCCCGTCTGGGACCGCTACCTGCTGCCGCTGCTGCCGCTGGCAGCCCTGCTCGTCGCCCGGCTGCTGACCCAAATCACGCGAAGCCTCTCCGCACTCCACACTCCGCATTCCGCACTCCTCCTTTTCGAACTCCTGCTTCTTATTACCCTGTTGCTTCCCGCCTGGGGTGGGCGCAACGGCCGTTACCCCATTGGCGGGCAGCCCCAGGCCGACGGCGGCGCGGCGCAAATCGCTGCCCTGCTGGATGATGCCCCCTACGGCACGGTCCTGTATGATCATTGGTACAGTTGGCAGTGGGGGTATCATCTGTTTTGGCGGCGGGTGTATGTGAACTGGCTGCCCGACCCGGCCGTTCTCGCCGAAGATTTGACCGTGTTCGGCGACGATGGCAGCCCGCGTTACCTCGTTTTGCCGCTGGGCGAACCTGCGTTACCATTCCGGCGGGCGGTGGCCGACGCCGGTTTCCAACTGAAACCCATCTCCACGGCGGCCCCGACGACGATGCAGCTCTATCGAATCGAACGATGAATGACGAACACGCAGCGATGAAACAAAGGCTAACGCGCTTTTGGCCCTGGCTGGCGATTGTGGGGCTGGTTTTGTTGTTTTTCAACAAGATGGTTTTTAGCAACCTGATTTTGGCGCGGGGCGACACGTTTCTTTATTTTTACCCCTACTGGCAGGCGGCGGCGGAGGCTTTGCGGCACGGCCGTTTGCCCCTCTGGAACCCGTCTCTTTTCATGGGCGTGCCGCTGCTGGCCAACAGCCAGGTGGGGTTCTTTTACCCGCTCAACTGGCCGGTGTGGCTGCTGCGGCCCACGCCCTACGCCGTCAGCGCGTCGATTGTGCTGCATCTGATCATTGGCGGTTGGGGAGCCTATCTGGCCGGACGGCGGCGTTTAGGGCTGGGCGTGCTGGCGGGGTTGCTCACGGCCGTTCTCTTTGCCCTCGGCGGCTATCTCACCGCCCAGGTCGAACACGTGAACCAGGTGCAGGGGTTGGCCTGGCTGCCCTGGCTGCTGGTGGCGCTGCCCAAAGGCCGCAGCCCCAACCGGCAAGACAGCCTTACACGAATCATGGCCCTTGGCCTGCTGTTTGCCCTGCAATTACTCGCCGGTCACACCCAAACCGCCTTCATCAGCGGCGTGGCGGTGGGCGTGTGGGTGTTGGCGAATGCGGCAGGGGACTGGGGCCTGGAGACTGGGGCCTGGAGATTGGAGATTAGAGATTGGAGATTGCGCAATCGCCAATCTCCAATCTCTAATCTCCTCCTGGTTCTTGTCGCCGTGCTTCTGGCCCTGCTGCTAACGGCCGTGCAGCTCCTGCCCACACTCGAATTGACCTCTCTATCCAGCCGCCAGGGCGGCCTGACGCCCAACGAAGTATTGTCCTTCTCCTGGCATCCCTTGCTGATTGGGCGGTCGCTGCTGCCCGCCTTTGGGCAGTCGTTGTTCTCTGAATACGTGGCCTTTCTGCCCATTACGGCCCTGGTTTTGGCGGTGATGGGCGCGTGGCAGTGGCGGCGGCGGCCGGGCGTGCTGGCCGCATTGGCGTTAACGGCCGTCGGCCTGTTTCTGGCGCTCGGTGTGTTTAATCCGCTCTACTGGCTGCTGGCGCGGCTGCCCGGATTCGATTTGTTTCGTGTGCCGGCCCGCTGGCTGGCGCTGTACGCCCTCGGCGCGGCGCTGCTGGCCGGCGCGGGGCTGCAAATGGCGGTAGACGGCCGTTGGGAAGCCGTGAAACGGCCGCTGCGCCTGGCCGTCATCCTGGTAATTGGCCTGATGGCCTGGAATATCGCCGCCGGATGGTTGAGCCGTTTCCTGCCCATGGGACCAGAAGCGCCGTTTGAACGGCCGTCGCCTCTGACCTGGGGGCTGTGGTTGGGCGAGTTAGCGCTGGTGGCGGGTTGGCTGCGCTGGCGGCGCGGGGCGTGGGGATTGGCGGGCACGGCCGTTCTCGTGCTGTTCCTCGCTTCCCGCAGCTTGCCCTACAACAACCTCACCACCCCGGAGGCGTGGTTCGATTTGCGCCCCCCGGCGGCAAGGCTGTTGGGGAGTGGGGAGTGCGGAGTGGGGAGTGGGGAGTGCGGAGTGGGGAGTGCGGAGTGGGGAGTGCGGAGTGGGGAGTGCGGAGTGGGGAGTGGGGAGTGCGGCGGACCGCCGGACCGGATGTTGAGTTTGTCGGCTATTTTTTTTGATCCGGGGGATTTGGGGGAGATAGAGAGCATCTACGCGGATCAGTTGGGCGCGGCGGCGCTGTATGATTACGTTGTGGCCATCAAACAAAAAGAGATTATTGCGCCCAATTTGCCGCTGGCTTATGGTCTGGCGTCGGTGGATGGTTTTGACGGCGGCGTGCTGCCTCTGCGGACCTACAGCGAGCTGATGAGCCTGATTTTGCCCCAGGGCGAGGTGACCACCGACGGCCGTTTGCGCGAACACCTGGACGCTGTGCCAGAAGCGAAGTGGCTGGATTTGTTTAACGGCCGTTACCTCATCACCGACAAAACCGGCGACCAGTGGCGCAAAATTAGCCCGGCTGGCCTGGACGTGTTCTTCGATTTGCAGCACCCGCAGGCCATTGCCGCCGGGGAGATGGGGGCAATCGCCTACCTGCCGCCCTTCGCCGCCGATGGGCTGGCGGTGCTGTCCGGCGGCGCGCCGGGCGCGGTGGTGATTACGACGGCCGTGGGCGAAACGCGCCTGGAACCCACGGCCGTAGATGGCGATCTGGTCTGGTTTGATTGGCGGGAAACGGCCGTGCCGCAATCCATTACCATGCACGCCGCGCCGGCTGCGCCCTGGCAGGTGCAGGCCGCGACGATGGTCAATGCCGCCGAGGGCACGTTTATGTCCCTGACCCTGGGCGATTACCGCCTCATCCATTCCGGCGACGTGAAAATCTACGAGAATCTGAACGTGCTGCCGCGTGCTGTCTTGCTGGCGAATTGGCAGTGGCAGCCGGACGAAACGGCCGTGTTGGCCGCCATGCAAGCGCCGGACTTTGATCCCCGGCAGACGGCCGTGCTGCTGGGCGAAGGTGAAAACCTCCCAGACCTGACAGGTCTTCAAGACCTGTCAGGTCTGGCGCAGATCATCTCTTACGCGCCGGAAAAGGTGGTGGTGCAGACCAACGCGCCGCAGGCCAGTCTGCTGCTGTTCACCGACGCCGATTACCCCGGCTGGCAGGCCACGCTGGACGGCCGTGCGGCGGCCATCATCCCGGCCGATGGGCTGTTTCGTGGGGTGCTGGTTCCGGCCGGCGAGCATGAGGTGGTGTTTACCTTTCGCTCACAAAGTTTGGCGAACGGCCGTGTGCTGTCGTTGGCCGGTTGGGGGCTGCTGCTGTTGGCCGGTGTCTATCTTCTGGCAAACCGATTCCGGCGGCCGGCCCCGCCCACGAATCCTTAAGACAACCTTTGTTTCTCTGGATTTGGCCCGGCAAATCAGCATCTTTGTGCCGGTGATTGTGTTAGAATGGATGGCCGTATTTCGGTCGTGGTGGGATGATGGGAACGGCCGTCTGGCAGACATCATCACCGAATCAGGCATTTCCCGCCGTCTCATCGCCCGGTTTAAAGATGAAGTGGGCGAGGCTGTGGCCGGAGGGCGGCGGCCTGAGATTTGGGGTAAACTTACCATTCTGATACCAATCAGGTGACCCGGAACGGTCACCGTTTTTTGTCTTATACTCACGAAGCTCGTTCTGAGCGTTCGAACAACATAGAGGAGATTTTGAATGTCTGAAAAAAGAAAAAAAGTTCGTGTTGCCATTATCGGCATCGGTAACTGCGCATCATCGTTGGTTCAAGGTTTGCAGTATTACAAAGACGCGCCTGATGACGCGGAAATCCCTGGCCTGATGCATGCCACGGTGGGCGGATATCATGTCCGCGATATCGAGATTTCGGCGGCGATTGACGTAGTGGAAGGCAAGGTCGGCAAAGATTTGAGCGAGGCGATTTGGGCGCATCCCAACAACACCATCAAATTTGCCGACGTGCCCTATCTGAATGTGCCGGTTTCGCGGGGGATGACCCACGATGGCATTGGCAAATATGTCAGCACTGTCGTTAAAAAGGCAGAAGGCCCCACGGACAACATCGTCAAAATTTTGAAGGATACCCACACGGATGTGGTGATCAATTTCCTGCCGGTTGGCTCGGAAATGGCCACCAAGTGGTATGTGGAGCAGGTGATGGATGCCGGCTGTGCGTTTGTGAATGGCATTCCGGTTTTTATCGCCAGTTCGCCTTATTGGAGCAAGCGGTTTGCGGAGCGTGGCTTGCCCATCGTCGGCGATGACATCAAAAGCCAGTTGGGCGCGACGATTACGCACCGGGTTCTGACCAATTTGTTTAAGGATCGGGGGATTCATATTGACCGCACGTATCAGTTGAATTTTGGCGGCAACATGGATTTCTACAATATGCTGGAACGGGATCGGCTGGAATCAAAGAAAATTTCTAAGACGCAAGCGGTGACGAGCCAACTGCCGTATGATTTGGGTGCGGACAATGTGCATGTGGGGCCGAGCGATTATGTGCCGTGGTTGACGGATCGCAAATGGTGCCATATTCGTATGGAAGGCCGGGCGTTTGGCAACGTGCCGCTGCAATTGGAGCTGAAGTTGGAAGTGTGGGATTCGCCGAATTCGGCCGGGGTGATGATTGACGCGGTGCGCTGCGCCAAGCTGGCTCTGGACCGGGGTATTGGCGGTCCGCTGATCGCGCCGTCGAGCTATTTCATGAAGTCGCCGCCGCAGCAGTTTACCGACGATGAAGCGCGGGCGAAGACGGAAGCGTTTATTGCTGAGAAGATGTAGGCGGTTGGGGGGAGTTGTGGGTTGAAAGTAAAAAGGCCGGGGAATCCGGCCTTTTTTTGTGCGTTGGTTAAACTTTGCGGCTTGTTTTGCGGCGGGAGACGGCCGTTCCGCCCACCAATCCCAGCGCGAGCAGGGCAGCCAGGATGAGCAGGGTAGGGGTGGGGTGGTGGGCGGTGAAGGATTGGAGGGAAACGGCCGTGGGGCCGGTGGTGAAGGTCCAATTAAAACCAGTAAACAAGTAGGTGTTTGTCTGGCAATTGGTGCCATAGTCAGCAGTATGGAATTGGTATTCGATAGTTTTGCTTTGGAATGTTGACGGTACGCCGCCTGTAAACACTTCGCAGCGCCAGTTAGAATTTATTGGACCGTTAACGTTATCATAAGAACATTGTGCCCGAACGTAATTGCCAGCATCCCCTTGGGGATGAACTTCAACGCAAATGGCGTCACCACTGACGGTGTCTGATTGAACCCAGAATAGCCAGCCGGGGTTTAGATTGACTGGTGAATTGGGTGACGCGCCGCCGGCTGTGAGATTGTTAATGAAAGTTGCGGCAGAGGTTGACGCGACAACGGCCGTTAAAAACCCGAGTGTGGTGAGAAGAGCGATGACAAAGTATTTTGATTTCATTGTATGAACCTTATTGTTTAATGAGATGAAAATCGATATTGACGACGGTAGAGAACGGCCGTGCCGCCCAGCAAAATGACTAAAATCATGCCCAATAGAATCAAAGGGGTGTTTTGACTATTGACAGATGTGAAAGATTGGAGGGAAACGGCCGTGGGGGCATATGGTTCTAGCGCGGTATTATCAATTGTAATGCTATCAATTCGAGCGTAAGAAGATCCATTAACTTGATAAATGCGGAAGCCTGATACATTTTGATTGTTGGTAATGGCGATATCATTGCCAACAAGTGTGCCATTTATGAAAAGATCCATTGTGCCATTAGCAACCGAATAAGATCCGTAATTTATTGTTGTGCCGCTCCGATTTGCTACGATGTGAAATTCGTAATTGGATCCAGGTGATAGGTTTTGCCCTAAATTGTTCCAAGTAGTTGTACGATATTGTAATGATCCAGCATTGCTTTGAATTCCCCACATTAGATCAGCGGTTGCAAAAGTACTGTTTGTCGTGAATGTGTTTCCGCTGCCCATGCCAACAAAGACGGTGCCTAAGGTATCTTCCAATCTTATTCGGAAGTTTAGCGTGACAACATTTGACCCCCCAAAACTATTTTGGATTCCTACACCGTTGAGAGAACTCCCTGAAGCACCTCCCAGGCGCATATGCATTTCGCCGCTGGCGGCTTGTTCGGCCGTTATTGAACCACCTCCAGAGCCGATTCGTACATAATCGAAGCTTGTGTTAACGGTTGAGATAGGTGTTCCCGCAATCAAACTGTTGAATGTTTCTGTGAAAATGTTAGCACCATATACTGGGACGACAAATAAAACAAACCCTGAAACAACGAAAAGAAACGTAAAAAATCGTGTTTTCATTTTTCCCCTAGATTGGTCGTGTGCGAATGAATATAAAGTGCAATTTTAATAGTGACTGCCTTTCATGTGGTTAGAAATTGGTTGTAAAAAAAGGTCAACGGCCGTCTACCATCCCCCCCTCATCTTCCCCCATCACAAACGCATACGGCATCGCCCGCGTATTGCGCGCCACGCCCACATGCCCCTGCGCGTCGATGGCGATCAGGCCGCATTCGCCGCCAACCCGCTCCTCCAGCAGGCGAATGGCCGCTTCGCAAGCCGCCTGCGCCGACAAGCCGTCGCTTACCAGATCGCAGACGCGCTTGCTGAGCACCACCTTCATGATGGCTTCTCCCTGCCCGGTGGCGCTGACGGCCGCCGTCCAATTGTCGGCATAACCGCCAGACCCCACCAGCGGGCTGTCGCCGACGCGGCCAGGCATTTTGTTGCGCGTGCCGCCAGTGGATGTGGCGGCTGCCAGATCGCCGTGGATGTCGAAGGCTACTGCCCCCACGGTGTCGCCCAGAGGCCCGGCAAGCGGGTTGGTCGGCGCGGAGCCGTTGGCTTCGGGCGGCACAATCAAATCCTTCGTGGCGCAGCGCGGGAAGCCGATTTGGTCGGCGAAAGTATCGGCTCCTGGGCCGACGAGAAAGGCGTGTTCGGTGTCGGTCATCACCCGGCGGGCCAGGCTGATGGGATGGCGCACGCGCTGGATGGCGGCAACTGCGCCCATGTTGAGGGAACGGCCGTCCATGATCAGCGCATCCATTTCCACCTCGCCCTTTGTATTCAGGTAGCTGCCCCGTCCGGCGTCCAGAGCGGGGCAATCTTCCAGAATGTGCACGGCCGTTTCCACCGCATCCAACGCGCTGCCGCCAGCTTTCAACACCGCATGGCCGGCCAACGCCGCTTCTCGACAGGCAGCCAAGCCAACCTGCATCCGCTCCGACTCAATATCCCAGGCTCCTGCCCCACCGTGTACCACAATTGCCAAATTAGCCACAACGGCCTCCTCTCTTGAAAATAGATTTCTACAGACCCAAAGAAACGTGGACAAAATAACCTGTGAAACTGACATTCGTGACTGGAGAGTAGAGAGTGGAGAGTGAACCACTCTCCAATCTCCCGTCTCCACTCTCTTGCAAGGTATTCAATCTGTGTTCGTTAGGGTCTTTCCATGCTCTATTATCCGTCAAAAGCGGCAAAGTTCACGGCGTGGCTTGCGCGGCTGAGCATAAGGCGACTCGCAAGTTTGGCCCCCTACAATCGTCGGGAATTGAAAAGTAGTCGTCCGTTTCCTCTGGACGATTACGAGGAAACCGAAACCCCGCTATGAACCGAATATTGCGCATTGCCGCAAGCTGCCTGATTGTCGGGCTGCTTGCCATTGTGTTAGCCCAAAGGCTAAACGCCAGCGCCAACAGCTTTGTCCTTTACTTCACGCACAATCTGACGGCAACCGGAACCAGTCCAGAGACAACGGAGATGGAGCAGGTTTTGCTCGATCTCTTAAATTCGGCCCAGGTCTCCGTAGATGCGGCGATTTACGGGTTTAATCGCGCCTCGGTGCGTGATGCGCTGCTGGCGGCGCAGGCGCGGGGCGTGGCTGTGCGGTTGGTCACGGATGACGAGGCGCGGTATATCAGCAGTTCTTACATTCCTTTTTACGCGGCGTTGGAAGCCGCCGGTATTCCCATCGTCGATGACAACCGCCCCGGTTCGTTGATGCACAACAAGTTTATTGTGGTGGATGGCGCTGTGGTGTGGACGGGATCGGCCAATATGACGGACGGGGATTTTACGTTGAATCATAACAATACGGCCGTTTTCACCTCCCCTGCCTTGGCCGATATGTACCTCACCGAATTCGAGCAAATGTTTGTCGATCATCGCTTCAGCACCGCCAAACTGCCCCAAACAGACCACATCATCACCGATGGCGATGTGCAGATCGAACTTTACTTCTCGCCCAAGAACGGCGCGGAGGCTGCCCTGTTGGAAGAGGTCGCCACGGCGACAAAAACCATTTACTTCAGCATTTATTTTCTGACCGATGACCATTTGCGCGACGCGCTTATTGCGAAAGCAGCGGAAGGCGTGGTGATTCGGGGCGTGTGGGACAAGCTGGGCGCGTCGAATGCCTATTCAGATGATGAGGCATTGTGTCAGGCGGGGATGCCCATCAAGTTTGAAAACCTGCCGGGCCTCATGCACAACAAGTACATGGTGATTGATCCCATCGGTCCGGAGCCACGGGTGATTACGGGGAGTATGAACTGGTCTGCGGCCGGCGACGAGAGCAACGACGAAAATTTGCTGATCATCCACAGCGCTGCCGATGCCCAGACCTATTATCGGGCGTTTATGGAAATGTATAACGCGCTGCCCGCCAGCACGGCTTGTAATCCAGAGCCGGTGATCGTGTATAAGCTTTTTCTGCCGAGTGTGCTGAAATAAATGAGGGCCAGAACAGCCGGAGTGGCTTTCTGGCCCGTGCTGGTTAGGGTGTGTCGATAAGCAGTTGGTAGGGGGTGGTGGTATTGGACGCGCCGTCATTGATCACCCGGACGAAATATCGCCCGGCAGGTTGGACGCCCAAATTCACCGTTTTGGTTGTGGATTGGCTGCCATCGTTGCCTAGTGTGGTTAAACTGCCGCAAACCGTGCCTGTGTAAACCACAATTTGCCCTAACTGCGGCGTGAAATCGGTCAGCCGAACGACCACCGTGGTCGAACTGACCAGATCAAAGCGATACCAGTCTTCGCTGTCGTTGGCCAGGAAATTGTAGGTTTGGTCGATGTTGATGGGGTAGGCTTGCTCGCAGACGTTGTTGGGTTCCTCAATACTTGATGTGAAATTGTTGAAAATGGCGCTCAGGTAAATAAGGTAGCGCTCTTTGATAGTTACGCTGACGCTCTGGCTGGCGCTGAGGGTGTGCGCGGCGATGTCCTGGCCTACGGCCGTTGCCGTATGCGTAACGACTTGCCCGCCAGTGCCATTGACGTTGTCCATATAGCGGCATTCGTAGCTGCCAGCGACGGCCAGTGTCTGTGGGATCACGCATGTTCCCTGGCCGTTCAGGTTGCCGGCCATGTCGTCTACCAGGCTGGTGATGGTAACGCTGACTGCGCTGGTATTGGTGACGCGCACGGTGAAGGTAACCGGCCCGCCCGGTTCCAGAACGGTGGTAGGCGTGGCGCGCAAGGTGAGAACGGCCGTTGGCCCCGGATCCGTGCAGGCGCTTGTTTGGGCGATGTTGGCCTGGCCGGGGGTGATGCAGCGGGCGCTGAAATCGGTGTTGTTTACGGCCGTGTCCGTCCCATTAGGAAAGCGGGAAATGCCCTTGAACTTATCGGCGTCATTCGTGGCCGCATCCACCAGACCTACCCCGGACCCTTCCACATAGGGCGGAGCAACGTCGCCTTCATAAGACACTGCATCAATCACCCGATCCCCGATCATCAAAGCCACCGCATCCGGCGCGCCATTTTGAATCAGATCGGTGTCCGGCAGCACATCCAGATCGCAGTTTACCACGCGCGCGCCATCGCCGCAGACCACAAAATAATCGCCCGCGCCTAAGGAAACAGATGGCAGGGTGATGGTCTGGTAAATTTCTTGATTCGCGCCGTTAACCAGTCGCAGGCTGAAACTGCCCAGATCAAACGGGCTGTTGTCCGCGTTAAACAGTTCGATGAATTCGGCCACGTCGGCAATCGGTTGGTCGTAGTCGATTTCGTTGATGACCAGTTTGGGGTTGGTTGGGGCGCTGCAGGGGGAAACGGCCGTGCCATTCGCCAACCCCGGCGTGATGCAGTAAACGCCAAAATCGCTGTTGTTCTGCTGCGTATCCAGGCCGTTCGGCGCGCGTGAAAGTCCCAAATAATTGTCACCCACGTTTCCAGGGTCTACCAACCCCACGCCAGACCCTTCGGTATACGGCGCTGGCGAATCGCCATCATAACTGACCGTATCCACAATCTGATTGCCTAAAACCAGGGCCACGGCGTCTGGCGCGCCATTTTGCATCAGATCGGTGTCCGGAGTTACATCCAGTTCGCAGTTCAACACGTTGGCGGCGTTGGCGCAAACCACAAAATAACTCCCCGGCGACAGCGCCAGGTCGGGCAGCGAGATAGCCTCGTAGGCTGTGCCGTCAGCGCCATTCACAAGCTGGATGGCGTAATCTTTCAGATTTGCGGCGACAGTGTCGGCGTTATAAATTTCAATAAATTCGGCCGCGTCTGTGCCAGGCTGGTTGTAATCCAGTTCATTGATAACCAGATCGCGCATCGGAATGGCTACCGCCTGGTTGATGGCTCCAGGCGTGTTAAACGCTTCGCCGACTACAGGCGTGCCCGTAAAACCAGGTAGACCGGCGCCATCAAAATCATTGCGCACCCAATCATCTGCGCTAAAAGTGTTGACGCCGTTAGGAATGCGCGAAGCGCCGCCGGGCGTAGTTGGAAATCCATCAAAATTGGCCGCCAGGATGGCATTCGTGTAGATGTCGGTGTAAGTCAGGTCGCCGCTGCCGCCGTCCGTGATGGCAATGGCATCGACGATGCGGGTCCAGGGTGTCACGTCAAACGCGCCGTCGTTGTTGGTATCCAGATCGGTGTTTACGCTGCCGGTGTAGGCATCTACCAGCAGCAGGGTGAGCGTGCCATTTTGTATTTGGGCGTTGAGGAAGCCGGTAGTCCAATACCCGTCCGCGTCGGTTGTTCCGATTGGATGGACAGTTACGACGCTGCCCTGGCTGGCCACCATGTCGCCTTCAATCTGGATCGCCGTCAGGGTGGCGTAATTCGTGTCTGGCTGGCCAAAAATCTCAAGGTATTCATGGGTGTCCGTGCTGAAGTGGTTGGCGACGAATTCGTTAATCACCGGGTCAAGCAGATCATTTGTTGTAGCCGATGCCCGGCTTGTTAGAAAGCTGAGGCAAATGCAAATCAAACTCAAGGGGATTAACACGCTTACGTTTCGTTTGTTCATCAATACACTTCCTCTTATGAAATAGCCTGCTTCGGGTAAAACCCTGTGAGGTTCATCTTCACAAGGTCTAACTGCTCAAGAGCAAGCCCTTAGGGTTTGGCATCTATTCAGGTTTCTCGAGAAAGACCCTAAGGGTTTAAGGTCCATAAAGTCTATCTTCTCTATATCAAACCCTTAGGGTCTGTATCGTCACCGATTTTAAACTCTGTCAGGTTCAAGGATTGCTTGCTGGGGATTGCTGGGTAATCAGGCAATATCAGGACGATGTTGAAGCAATGAGGGAGGCGTGAATAGTATCAGAGTACTAGTAATTATACATGCATCACCAGGATAGAACGGCGTGAAACTACTGTTAACTTTGGCATGACTGTGCGGGGCTGAGTTTGGGAGTGGGTTTTGTGCCGGCAGACAACCTGTGGTTAACCGGGGGGAGGTGTGGCTGTGGGCGGCGGCGGGGGGGTTAACGTGGGGCTGGAGGGGGCGCTGGTCGGTGTGGGTTCGACCGGGTTTGTCCCCGGCTGTGTGGGGGGAATTGTGGCGTTGGTGGGTGTGTTGGTGGCGGCAGGGGCGCTGGCGCCGGCCGGGACCCATACTTCCTGGCCGATGCTCAGGATAACGCCGGAGAGGCAGTTGATATTCTGGAGGTAGGCCACGGTGATGCCGGCTGCGGCGGCAATTTTGGACAGCGAATCATTGGCCTGGACTTGGTAACGGACCCAATTTGCGGGTGGGGTTTGGGCGCACACGGCCGTTTCCGGCTCTAAGGTAACCTGTGTGGGTGTTGGCGTGGTGGTAGCGGTGGCGGTGGGAGTTGGCGGTTGGGTGGCCGTTGCGCTGGGAGGAATTTGGGTTGGCACGGCCGTTGCCGTCGGGCTGCTGGTCATTGTGGCCGACGGTTCGCTGCCCGGCACGACAGCCGGCAGGTCCGTTGCGCCATTGGCTGCCTCGGGCGTGGGCGTTGCGCTGCCTGCTGCACCGCTATTCAGGCGAATCGCCCAGAACAGCAGCGCGGCGACCAGAAGCAGCGCGCCCATAGCCCACAAAAATGGCGGCGCTTTGCGCTGGCTGCTGATTGTGGCGGCCGGCTGTGGTCTCGATTCCGCTTTGATGGCTTTTTCTAACCGCGTTTCCACTTCGGCCAGAGAGGCGGGGCGTGCTTGGGCTGCGAATTGGAGACAGTCCTGTACCAGGGAATACGTTTCGGCGGACAGGCCCAGACGTGCGTTTGGCAGCGCCATGGGCGATTTGTTAGCGGCGTTTTTGTTTAAGGGGGTGGGGATGAGGAACGGCCGTTGCCCCGCCAGCAGTTCGTAAAGGATAACCCCCAACGAATAAATGTTGCTGCTCAACGTGATCGCCCCGCCGGCCAACTGTTCGGGGGCATAATAAGGCAGCCAGGTCTGGCTGTCTTCCTTGCCGGTGGGCATAGCGGAGGCCGGTAGGGGAACTTCAAAGCCGGCCACAATCACCGAGCCGTCGGCCTGGTACAGCACGTTATCGGCGCGCAAATCGTGGTGTAAAAGGCCAACCTTTTGCCCGGCCGCCAGGGCGCCAACAATTTGGTCGGCCAATTGCAGCGCAAATACCGGCTCTTTTTCCTCCCCCGCCTGATTCCATTCCGCCACTTTTTGGCTCAGAGGGACACCGGAATATTCCACACATACATACGGTTCATCGTGGCTGGTGGCGCCTGTTTTGGTGACCACGGCAACGCGAGGGTGCTGAATTTGGGACAGCGCATTGATGCGTTGGTCAAATGCCTGCACGACATCTGGGTCTCTTTCGGCAGTGGTATTGAGAACTTCAATGACGGCTGGCTGGTCCAAAATGGTGTTATGCGCCAAAAAGCGTCGGCTAATACTCCGGGGCGCGGCGGGGATGGCCTGGGTAATCTTGTAGTTATCAATGCCTAACAAATTCCACAAGATTTTGGTGGCTTCGGGGGCGCTTTTTTTATCGCCCAGCGATTTTTCCAGAACCCGGCGCATGTGGCCAACGCTGGCGAAGCGTTTATCCGGATCGATGGCCAACGCTGTGAGGATGATGGTTTCCAGGCTGGTGG
>JAGOMA010000052.1 GCA_017993775.1 Chloroflexota bacterium
CATCTCTCTTTCTCTTCAACTGCGGAATCAGCCGGATAATCGGCAACTTTCCAGCAAGTGGATTCGATTAAGCGTAAACCATTTCCCGTGTCTTCCTCCATCGGCAAAAACAGCACATCGGTAATTTCCAGGTGGGCGCTGCTGTGAGTGGTGTGATAATGGCGGCAAATCTCTTTTTCCAGCCAGAGCATCACATTGTTTTGCTGCTTAACCTCACGAATGTGATATTGATAGTTTCCTACCGTATAGCCACCCCAATCTTCCCACTCTGCAGGAAGTTCAGCGAACTGTTTTCCACGATAATCTATCGCATTGGGAGAATACGGAATCAGGCTCTCTGGCTGGTTTGGCGGACAGGCGTCTGGTGGCGCAGTTGTTGGTAGTGAGGGAATTGTCATCACGGCCGTTTCTGGCGTTACTGTTGGCCATGGCGTTGTTGTGGGTGCAGGTTGGGATGTGACGGTTGTTGGTGCCAATTGAACTGGTGTGGTTAGCGTCGCAACGGCCGTTTCTGTGACCATAGGCTGCTCCGTTTCTGATCCGGTTGGAACGGCCGTGGGGACACAGGCTGCTAATAAAACAAGAATGAAAATGAGGGGAATGGTTTTATGGTTCATGGAAGTAGTTTAGAAAAATAGCTGAGTGGCGCTTGACGATCCAGCTACAGGCTGCTTACGATTCGCATTTAGCGCAAGGCTAAAGTAAGGGCGGGGAGCCGGCATATATGGGGATGTGGCATGTTTTGTGGTGATTTGTTTTTTTTGAGGGGGAGGAGGGGAGGAAACGGCCGTTTTGGAGCCAGTGACGAGAGGAAGGAAAGGCGTGACTTTTGTCAGGTGACAAACTTTATATCTTCCACTATCCTGCGCAGGTCGTCATTGTTGTCTACATGGGAACTTAGATGCCAATTTCTGACAAACAAGATTGGGACGAGAAAATTTTTTGGTTTGACTGGCAAGTAAAATTGTTAAGAACATATTTACCTGTTATAGAAGACCTGTATTTACTCGCTCACTCAAGAAGTTGTGAGTAATATATGCAATCGTCATTTCTCCCCCTCATAGATAAAGAAGAATTGGAAGATGCTTGGAAATGGTTATTCAGCACAATGAAACCACGGCCGGAAAATGCTTCTGTATCTTGTGTTTATGACCCAAAACACTGGATGATACAAGAAGAATATAAACCGCTGTATGCCAACGGGTTAATTGAAAAGCATCTTAGCGTATTGTTTCTTACTAGCGAATTTGGCGAGGATGAGCAAATTTATGGCCTTACTAATTTTGGTGATGCAACTAGTATCGATAGACCTGCTGGCTTAATAGATAGAGATGTAGCCAATGTTATTCAGGAAGAACAAGGTTTTCGGGATTCATTGGCTGAACATTTAGCATTTTGGGTTAGGCTTGCAAATGAAGCACAAAATTATTCGGACGGACAGAAATTTGCAGGCAAATTACCGCATATTCAGTCGAGGGATAAAGGTCCAGATGGATTATTTATTGTAACTGGTCAAAGTAATTATGTAGAACTTCAATCTGTGAAAAGTTCAACTAAAAACCCAAGAAATCAAGTAGGAACAAGAAGTTTTCGAATCAATGGAAAAGTACATGATCGGAATAATCCTAAGCAACTAGAAGAATTCTGGTTAACCGCTAACGAAAATTGGGGGAGTGCAAGGCTCCAGCGGGAATTATCAAATTTGTGCCGTTTACTACAAGTCACTAATCAACAATTATTTAAAATGTCCCTTCAAGAGAACTTGTGCTCCTATAATGCCATTGTTGTAGCTAATGAAAAGTATGCAAGTGAAGATGTGTTTGAAGGTTATGAACATATCACACCTAATATTAATCATAGAATTGCAACTTATATTAGTTCTGAGGAATGGAAAGAGCTTGCTGAAAAAACTCGACAAGTAATCATAATTCGCCTTAACCATCTATTACCTAAAAAATGTATACATATAACCTCCAAGAACATCTAAAGCATTTAAGCCAACATGCCAATATAGAGCAAGAATCCATCACCCTATTGGAAGAGACAATGGCTTGTTTTATTGGCATATTGGGGAGACGACTTGATGCTAGAGTAATACCTCAAGCCGATCTATTTCAGTTAACAGTAAGATTGCTTTTGATTAGTGACGGTATTGTTCGTTCCAAAACAACTTCTGGGTTGGATGGTCTTCATTATTTGGTGGCAATGGGTTTTGAGCAATCAGGTGCTTTACTTGCACGCTTTCTAGCTGAAAAAAGAATTAACGAAAATGAGGATCCTTTGACCAATGATCATTGGTATCGGCTTGTATTGGCTTTATTGCACTATCTGGCAGGTGGGTATCGGGTACAGGCATTGAGCAGCCTAAGGCAACTTGAAAAAATAGCAAAGTCAATAACGGGCGATTTCAACTTATATTTATCTGATTATGAAGTGTTAGAAAAATTTTACCGAGACACAAATAGGACAAATTCTGTTGGGCGGCTCGAACAATGGCTATTAACAGATGATATACCAACAGATACACAAGGTCAGCATATTAACCTACTCGCCAAACAAATTCGCCAGCGCCGTGATGTGCTTTTATCAAGCCTGGGACGTGACTCAGAAACAGAATGGCTAGCGTCTCGCCTCGTTAAACCCCAGGCTATTGACTTTTGGACTCGCTATTTAAGGCGTTTACAAGAAAGAGGCATAACTACGTTCACCAACGAACAAGCTGGAGAAAAAAATAACTTTGAATGGCTCAGGGGCACCAACAATCTTCTTGTTATTTTACCGACTGGATCTGGAAAAACGATTATTGGTGAATTGCGCACCGCTTTAGCTTTAGCAGAAAACAAGCAGGTGGTGTGGCTCCTTCCTACACGTGCATTAGTAAGGCAAACTACACTTTCAATACGTGCAGCATTTCAATCCTTACATGTTACGGTTGAAGAATTACCAACTACTGAAGACCCTATCCCTTTATTTGATGAAGAATTAGCTGGGCAAAAACATGTTGCTATTACAACTCCTGAGAGATTTAACGCTTTGTTACGGGCAAATTCAGAAGCTATAAGCAAAGTAGGGCTTGTTATTGTTGATGAGGCTCAAATCTTGGAGAAAACTCGCGGAACAACAACAGAATTTGTATTAAAGAAGGTACAGAATTTGTTACCAGATTGCAATTTTGTATTAATGACCGCATTTCAGGAATTAAAATATTCCATGTTGGCTTTTCTAACGGCTTTAACTTCAAAAGAACCAACAGAACTTACATCGGACAATCGGCTTACGCGTAAAATTTATGGCACACTAACCAATATTAGACCTGCAAATGACAAACGGGATCATCCAGCCATGCTACTCTTCCCTCCGGGATTGCAAGCGCCAGAGGGTAAGACAAAGTCTCCTTATTGGCTATTATCTAAACAGACCCTTCCGACCGGGGCTGGGCCAACAGAAATTGCGCAAAGATTTACAAGAGATTTAGCCAATTCCAATTTGCGGTCAGTTATTTTTGTAAATACAGTGGGATCCACAGAAACACAGGCACACAGAATAGCAATGAGACAGGAGCAAGATGTGGATTTACCTCTTGTAGATGTCATGCGAATAAAATTAGAACTTGGTCGTGATTCTGTTGTTATGGAGACGGGTAAAAAAGGAGTGGTGCCCCATCATGGGAGAATGACAAAGCTTGAACAGATCACCGCCGAAAAATGGGTGCGAAATGATGTCGTAAAAACAGTTGTGGCCACACCAACGCTTGCTGAAGGAGTTAACTTGCCTTTCGATTTTTCTATTGTCACGTACACCCATCGCCGTGAAAACAATCATCAAAAACCTCTTCCAGCACGGGAAATCATGAACATGATTGGACGAGCAGGACGTGCCGGTTATGTATCTGATGGAATTGGTTTAATTGTTAATACAAATTCAAGTACACCTCAAGAAACGTTGGATAATTCCCGCCGTTACTTTTTCCATCACATAACACAAGCTCAAGAAAAAATAGGATTTGCTAAATTCTTAGGCGATTGTGTAAAAGCAAAGATTGATAAACCTGATTACCCACTTGAACTTGGAAGCCTTGAATTTTCACAGATTCAAATCCTCCAATCCTTAATATTGGATAATCTACCAATTGAAAATACTGAGGAAGATCAGATATTTGCTCAAATTCGCTCGTACCCCTCCGTACGAAGTATGTCCGAATCAGAACTTCAGGATGCAGCGACGGTTTTGCGCTCTTTTGGCCAGAATGTAACTAACCTTATGAAAAGTATGGATCCACTCCTGCCAAATATGGTACAACGCACTGGATTACCTTTGGAAATCTTGCAATTATTCCTCGAAAAATTCCGCACTATTGACCTAGCAGAGATGGCTATTCGAGGCGAATATGGTCAAATGATTTGGGCAGATCAATTGGTTCAGCAGGCGTTAAAAAGTTGTGTCTATCGTGCTTGGTATGGAAAGTTATTCGGGACTGACTTTGATCTTGAGCGTATGTTTCAAACAATTTCGAGTTGGCGAGAGGGTAGTCCAATTGCAAGTTTAGAGCGAATATGGCACTCCGATCAATCCGAAAGAGATTTGCGCCTAAAAGTAGGTGAATTCATTAATCACAAGCTGTCACTTTATACTCAGTTATGGGGTGCTTTGGCTGTGTGTTATGAATTGTTGTACGGGGATATAAAACAAAACGAGTTTGGAAGATTGTTAAGAGCATTACCAGCATTTACACGTACGGGCGTATCTTCTACTTTGCAATTACATTGGCTATACGCTCTCGGTGGTTTCGACCGTGTATTGGCTCATGAGGTAGCGCAAATTTGGCAATCATTGGGACGGGAGCAGGAATCAATTCCTTATCTTCGCGACCAACTTCGAAGGTGGCGTTTAGAGCAGCAACCCTGGCCAAGTCAGGTCTCTTTAGAGTACAGAGCTGCAATAAACGCGATTATCAGAGAGTTAAAATATTAATAGGTCTGATGGGCATTTACCCATCAAGGCTATAGTGTTGATGGTTTCGACGAGACCCTAACGACCGTTTTCCTGCAACCTATTTGAGAGGAAAGCCAGTCTTTAGAACTGGCTTTTTTATGCTAGGCGTTCGCCGTTAGACCTCCGAGGTTGGCGACTGCAAGTCGCTTGAAACCTCGGAGGTCTTGTCTTGGGCGCGTGGGGCTTACCAATCAAAATCATCTTCGATGAGATAGCGTACTATCTCTTCGTTGAGAGCGATTTGGTGAATGGCTTGAAATTCTAGGCTTGGCGACTATAACCAGGGTGTGAAGGCGGAGAGCCAAACGTCCCTACCCCATAAAAGAGGGTGCAAATTTTAACCCAAACCCCTATAATGTTGTGTATGGAACGCATTCAAGCTATCAATCCTAAACGCCTTGCCTGGTGCTTTGATAGCCAAGGCATTACCCCCCAGCAACTTGCCGATGAACTGGGGATTGCTCCTGTGCGTTTGGCAGCGGTTATGGCCGGGGAAGATGGTCTGACGTTTAACCAACTACGCCGAATAGCCGATTATTTTGGGCGCGGCGTGCTGTTCTTTTTAGAAGAAGGGCCGGTGGATAATGCCCAACTTCATACCCCCCAATTTCGTACCCTGGCTAACCAAAAACCAGCATTATCTCCCAAGTTAAAAGCGCTTATACAACGAGTCGAAAAACAACGAGAAATCTACCTGAGTTTGCGTGAAGAGTTAGATGATGCTGATTGGATCCACTTTGTTCCTCCCGACCTACCAAGAACCAACTTGCCAGAAGCGGCGCGTCTTGTCCGGCAGTGGCTAGGTCTTGCCGCTGAAAACAACTTCGAGACGTACCGCACGGCCGTGGAAGCTAAAGGCATCCTCGTCTTTCGGAGCAATGGTTACAGCGGCAAATGGCAAATTGCGAAAGATGATCCCACCTTGGGGTTCACCCTCTACGACCCAAGCTGCCCTATTATTGTCATCAAAAAACAAAGGTGGGAAACACGGCAAACATTTACGCTGATGCACGAGTTAGCGCACTTGCTCCTCCATCAGAGCAGTGTCATTGATGACGAGCAGGATATATCCGATCCTCACACTGCCCAGGAACAAGAAGCCAATGCTTTTGCCGGGCAGTTACTGGTGCCCGATCCCTTTTTAGCGACGATTGTAGACAGCGACCGCCCTGATGACGCTGCCCACTATGACGAGTGGCTGTCTCAACCACGCCGGGCATGGGGCGTCAGTAGTGAAGTCATTTTGCGCAGGTTGCTAGACGTTGGGCGTCTTCCCCTAAGCGATTATCAAGCTTATCGCCAATGGTGGCGACAAGCGCGCACGGCCCCTGAGGGGCGCGGTAATCGCCAATATCGGTATCGGGAACCCAAACATGTGTTTGGCAATACTTATGTGCGTACTGTTTTAGATGCACTCAATGCCCAACATATCACGTTAGCGAAAGCCAGCAGCTATTTAGACAATCTGAAAATTCAAGACCTGCACAAATTGGAGCATCATTGTGTGGGTCTTTGATGCTTCCTCAATCATATACGGCTGGGACAACTACCCCCCAACTCAATTCCCATCTTTATGGAACTGGATGGCAACACAAATTGAAGCCAATCATTTGGTTATGCCGGGTGTGGCGTATGAAGAGGTAAACGCCAAAATACCAGATTGTGGCCGGTGGCTTAGAGAGCATAACCTGCAACAACTGCCTGTTAATAATGCCGTCATAACTGAAGCTATGTCCATCAAAGGGTTGTTGGGCATTGCAGGAGACAGTTACCATCCCAAGGGTGTTGGTGAAAACGATATTTTTATTGTTGCCACAGCCAAAGTGCATCAAAGTCCGTTGGTTTCAAACGAGGGGATGCAAAATAACCTGCCAAACGAATTATCGAAATGTAAAATTCCCAGAGTTTGCCTGTTTCCCGAAGTACAGGTGAGATGTCTTAACTTTATTGCGTTTATTAAAGAATCTCAGGCAGTTTTTGGCTAAGCGGGGTGTACGTCACTTGTTGCCTCGTTAATCGAGGGTCAGAGTTAGAGACAAAACGCCTAACAGGGGTAACGGCCGTTTTCCAACCATCAGGCAGTCGGGCTAATCTTTATTCTTTAATCTTTGGGGGGAAACGGCCGTGTTTAGTTCTTCGTTGATTGTTCTCTGTTGGTTGTTAAAACGGCCGTGTTTATGGCAAATTTTCCAAATCATTTAAGTCTTTAATTGTAAGAACTCTTTGAAGTCTGGTGGAAGCTGGATAGTAGCCATATATGATTTGGCGCATTACTTCAAGAGCAGCCAATCGCTCTGGTGGGGTCTTGGTTGACCAATAAGCCGTTTCATTCATAGGTTCATCAAGGGATGAAATGACTATTGTTGTTTTATCAACTTTAAGATGATTTGTGTCCCTATCCATGGCTGAATGATAACATAAAGCGATTCACTGGTCTGCGCTTTGTGAAAGCCGTTCCTGGTTTTTCGTTGACTGTTTTCTGTTAATGGTTGGTTATTAAAACGGCCGTTTCCCCCTGAAATGGCGCGTGATGGGTTGAGGGTGGGTTTTGAAATGGAAACGCAGCAATTCTCAATTTAGATCAGGCATTCGTGCGAACAAGGTAATTTCTTCGCAATTGACGCTGAACTGTCATGCTGAGCGGAGTTTTCGGCCCTGAGCAATGTCGAATGGGGAAGCATCCCGCTCCACCAGGAGAACGGGATGCTTCGGAGGACCTCAGCATGACACATTTCTGGTTAAATTGAGAATTGCTGGCAGATCAAAAGGGTGTTTGGCAAAGCGTTTACCAGTGGTATAATCGTCCTTCGCCGGGGATGTGGCGGAACTGGCAGACGCGCATGACTTAGAATCATGTGCCGCAAGGCGTGTGGGTTCGAGTCCCTCCATCCCCATTTTCAAATTTGCAGCGTTGCCCAGGCAACGCGCTTTTTTTTGTTAACGAAATTTATTGAGAGAGGTACACCGGTGACCCTGACGATTCATACAGAAGAAGACGATCAACGACAGCTTGTCGTTACGGTAGAAGTTGCGGAAGAGCGCGTACAAAAAGCGATGCGGAATACCGCGCGTAAACTGTCCAAAGATGCTTACATTCCTGGTTTTCGCAAAGGCAAAGCGCCTTATCAAGTGATTGTGCGCCGCATTGGGGAAGAAACACTGCGCGCGGAAACGATTGAAGATATGGTGCAGGCCGTTTTTGAAGAAATGATGGAACAAAATGGCTTTGAACCATATGGTCAGCCCAGTTTAAATGAGGTGGAGTCTAGTCCCCTGGTTTATAAATTTACCGTGCCGTTGGAACCTGCGGTAACGCTGGGGCAGTATCGTGACCTGCGCCGCGACGTGGCCGACGTTGAGGTGACAGATGAGGCCGTGGCCGAAGCGTTAGAGCAGGTCCGGGTGCGGCATCAGAGCGTCGAAGTTGTCGAGCGGCCGGTGGAAGCCGGCGATCTGGTGACGTTGTCGGGGTTGGGACGCTTGCTGCCGGCTGTAAAAGAAGAAGAAGAAGGGGATGAGGAAACGGCCGTAACCGACCAACCCGCCGCCGAATCCGAAGATGAAATCCTCTTTAATGAAGAGCAGACCGAGCTTCTCATGGACGATACCATGATTTTCCCCGGCACGCCGTTTGTGGAAAATATCGTGGGCATGTCTGTGGGCGATGAAAAAAGCTTCAACTTCACCTTCCCGCCAGAGTTTGATGATGTGGACCTGGCTGGCCGCGAAGCGACCTTCGCCGTGTCGGTACTCGACGTGAAGAAGCGTACCCTGCCTGAACTGGACGACGAACTGGCGAAGCTGGAGGGCTCCTACGAATCCATCGACGAACTGAAAACGGCCGTGAGCGAGAATTTGCAGAAGCAAGCGGAAAATACCGCGAAAAACGAGTTGATCGAGAGCATGATCGACGATCTGCTGCAAGACGCGCACATCGTTTTCCCGCCTGTAGCCGTCGAAATGGAACTGGACTCCATGGTCGAATCGCTAAAGAGCCAGATTGTCCGGTCTGGCTGGGAATGGAACGATTACCTGCAGATTCAGGGACAGAATGAAGAATCGATGCGCAGTGATTTTCGGGGAACGGCCGTGGAGCGATTACAACGCCAACTGGTTCTGCGCCAATTCATCTTCGATGAAAAACTGCGCGTCACCGCCGAAGACATCGACGCGCGCGTCGACGAACGCCTGGAAGGGTTTGGCGACAACGACGAGCTAAGAAACAGCATGCGCGAGTATTACCAACAAGGGTATGCTTTCGAAATGATCAGCAGCGAAGTGTTGATGGATAAAGCCTACGACCGCATCAAAGCGGTTCTGGCTGGCGAAGCGCCCGATCTGGCTTCATTAGAGATTGATGATGCCGCGGCCGACGACGAAGAAGAATAATACAAATCTTATAAAACGTTAGTAGACTGCGCGACTATCGCAAGAACATTTTATCATCCGCGCATCATTTTCCCCGTCACGCCTGATTGGAGAAACGGATGCCAAGTGAAGGAGAACGTCAAATGAATATACCAACCTCACTGGTTCCTATGGTCATCGAAACAACCGGGCGTGGGGAACGTGCGTTTGATATTTTCTCGCTGCTGCTCAAGGAGCGCATCATTATCCTGGGCACGCCGATTAATGATCAAATTGCCAACCTGACAGTCGCGCAGTTGTTGTATCTGGCCCGCGAAGACCCGACAAAACCAATTCGCATGTATATCAACAGCCCAGGTGGACAGGTTTACGCCGGCATGGCCATTTACGATACCATGCAGCAGGTGGAATGCCCGGTTTCTACGGTAGCCGTTGGGTTTACGGCCAGCTTTGGCACGATCTTGTTAACGGCCGGCACCAAAGGGATGCGCTATGCGCTGCCGCACACAACCATCCACATGCACCAGCCTTTGGGCGGCGCGCAGGGACAGGCTTCAGACATCGCCATTCAGGCGCAAGAAATTTTGCGTTTACGCACCACCCTGAATGGAGTTCTGAGCCGTCATACCGGCCAGACCGTCGAGAAAATTGCCGAAGACACTGATCGTGATTTGTACATGACAGCCCTCCAGGCAAAAGAGTATGGCCTGGTTGATGAAGTGTTGGAAAATCCCATTGGCAAAAGCTAACCGTCACCTGGAATGAAAGTGAACGGCCGTATCCTAAAAGCGCCCCACGTTAAGGAGCGCTTTTTTGTTTTCTTTGTAAATTTGCTAATGACCTATACACTCCTTATAATTTCTACAATCTTTTAGCGAGGTATTTATGGATCAATCCCAATGGCGTCGTGTCAATCGGGCCTTAATAACTGGTGGACTGACTTTATTATTCCTGGCAGTCTTACTCATGATCCAACTATCCCAACCCTCCATCCCTGTCGCTTCCGCCCAAACCCTGCCCACCGTATTTTTTAGCGCCGCTTCCGTAGATTTCGACGAAAACGCGGGAACCGTTCAGGTTTCTGTTTCCCGCAGCCTGATCACCGCCACGGATACGGTGCGCGTCAACTACAATTCCTACTTCGGCACGGCCACTGGCGACGGCAGCGATTACACCAACGTCAGCGGCGTTCTGGAATTTCCCACCAACGTGGCCACAAGAACCATTGCCATCACCATCATCGACGACAACGTTGACGAGCCGATAGAATTTTTCTACATTGAGCTGCTCAATCCCGTCAATGCCACCTTAGGCAATCCATCTCGAATCAAAATCAACATCATCGACAACGATCTGCCTGCCCAGGCTACAGCCACTCCTGGCGGCGTTATCCTGCTAGACGCTTACGAACCGAACAACACCCTGCGCGAGGCCCGGGCTATCGGCGTAGGGGTTTCCACATGCAACGCCACGTTCTGGCCCACTGGTGATGTGGATTATTATCGCTTCTATGGCAAAGCCGGGTCACGTTACCGAATTCAAACACGAGACCTGCTGGTGGGCATTGATACATTGCTAAAAATCTACGATACCCAGGGTAATTTGATGGGCGTCAATGATGACATCGACGTGACCACCAGGCGCTCTATGGTAGAAATCGCCGCCGGGGCGGAGGGATTTTATTACGCCTATGTAGAAAACCGCGATCCCTCAGATCCAACCGGCAAAACGTATTGCCTGGACGTACAGGAAATTGCGCAGCCAACGGCCACGCCCTCCCAAACGCCAATCGCCGGAGCCGATGCTTGTGAATATAACAGCACGCTGCAATACGCCTGTACCATCGGGATTGGCCTGGTCTATAACCTCAGTTTTGTGCCGACGTTGGGCAGTTCGCAGGATACCGATTTCTTCCGACTATGGATGAAGGCCGGCATGCAATACACCTGTGAAACGCTCAATCTTTCGCCTTACGCCGATACAAACATGATCTTCTACGATCAAAACGGCAACGATTTTTATCCAAATCTGGGCAACGACGACAAAGCGCCAGGCGATCGGGGGAGCAAATTGAGCATTCGCGCCCCGTATACCGGATTTTTGTCGGTGGTGGTTGGTCCGGTTAATCCGCCGCCCTATGATGAATCGCCGTTACATACCTATGATTTGGTGTGTATTGAGGAAGTTGTGACTCCCACGCCTACACCAACAGAAACGCCGACCTCCGTGCCCTTTTTCCCCGGAACCGGTACAGGTACGGGCGGTCCATTGCCGGCTACGCCCACGCCATTTGGCGGCACGGCCTTCCCCACCGTCACGCCGATTGACTTTACGTCTATTTTCCAGACCCTGACGCCAGCGCCGCCGCCGTCTGTGCAGATTCAACCTTTGCCAACGGCCGTTCCCCCTTCCGGCGGGCAGCGTGTGGTCGTGGTTAATGTCACGTTGTATTACGACAGCAACAATAATTTCATGCCGGAACTGACAGAAGGTATTGTCGACGCGGCCGTGGCCCTTTATGAAAACAGCACGGGCCAGTTGTTGGCTTTTGGCTATACCAATGAAGCGGGCATGATCCGTTTCGATGGAATCGAAACGACCGGCGCATTGCGTATTGTTGTGCCATTTTTGAATTACAGCCAGGTTGTGATCGGTGACGAATCGACCGTCCTCATCCGAGTTGCCCCACAGCCCTTACCGGCAGGCATTCCGTAACGTGGCTTCCCCTTTACAGACCGATTTGCCGTCAGGACGAAACCTATGTCGCCAGAGTTAGAGCCACAGGAAACTGAGCAAAACGCACCGCAAGACTCATCTTCTACTGGGTCTTTTAAGACCTGGGTCAGCGCCAATCGTTGGTTGGCATTGTTTGCCGGTATCGTGATGATGGGCGTTGTGGCCTTGTGTCTCATCGCTGTGTTGATGTTGTTGTCTTTTCGTGAAGGCAGGGGACTGTTTGCGGGCGGCAGCGAGCCGACGCCATTTCCCACGGCCGTCGGCTCACAAATTTCTAGTCAAGACCCGTTGGTGGTAGGGGTTGGCCCGTCGGATACGATCTCGGTGACGCTGGATATGCCTGCCACCCTGACCTTGCGCGGGCAGACGTTTACTGTGCAGCCCCAGGTGGTCGGCGCAGATGGCATCTGGTCGCCGAATGTTGCGGATGATACGGCCGTTTGGGTGTATGGCACCATTGTCAATTACGTCTTTGGTTTGCCATACTCAGCCGATTTACAGGCGCTGATAGAGCAACTAGAAGTTGGCGATGAAATCGAAATGGTTACTCAGGGTGGCCTGACCTACACCTTCTCCTTTAACAGCCGCGACGAAGTGCCCATTAACAACCGCGATATTTTTTCGCAGCAAGTGCCAGGGACGACGATTGTCCTGCTGGGAAATGGCAGCGAAAACCGGCTGGTGGTAAACGGCCGTTACGTCGTCTCCGATACCGCTGGCAATTTCCAGCCCAACACCGTCGAATTAGGCGAATCTGTGCAGTTAGGCGATTTGCAAATCACCGTCACCGGCACAGCCTATGACCCTGGCCGCGCCGAAGCGCCGGCCGGTTTTGCCTTCTTCCGCGTCGATTATCAGATTCAGAACGTCGGCTTAAAAGCGGTTGATTCCAACCGCTACCGCCTCACCCTCACCGACGACCTGGGCAACCAATATGCCGTTAACCCGCTGGCCAGCCAATCGGGCAACTTCCCCAGCCTCAGCGGCTTCCTGAACGCCGGGCAATCTTTCCAGGCCACTGCCGGCTATCAGGTGCCTGTCGGACTGAACACGCCCACCTTGCAGTGGGTCCTGGCGGACATCGAAAGCGGCGCGCAAATTCAGGTCGTCATTCCCTTTGCCGGCGGCAGCGGCGATTTAGCCCAGACCAACATCTCCTTGACCGGGGCGATCATTTCGGCAGACCAAATTTCCCTGATTTTGGAAGGGCAGATTACCAACCTGGGGCAGCAGCCGGTGATTGTTACCGAGTCGGATTTGTCTTTGGTGACGGCGGATGGCTCCCAATTTTTACTGCTTTCTACGAACCCGGCTTTCCCCTGGAATGTACCACCGGGGCAAACCCTGCAATTTTTTGTCACCTACCAGCGCCCACCCGCAGACACATTTGTCTTTACCGTCTTAAACCAACCTTTCCAACTGTCTCTGGTGCGGTAAGGGGCGTGGGTAGGGGCGACAACAATTAGTATCTAAATAGACCCCAAGGGTTTGATACTGGGAATTTGGATTAGTTGGGTATTAAACCCTTGGGGTCTTGTCGGAGTTATTCATACAGACCCCAAGGGTTTTTTTGTGGGAATTTGGATTAGTTGAGTATTAAACCCTTGGGGTCTTGCCGGAGTTATCCATACAGACCCCAAGGGTTTTTTTGTGGGAATTTGGATTGTTTGGGGATTAAACCCTTGGGGTCTTGCCAGGTTTCAGGCGGTGGTTCGTTTCGTTAGTCTGTATGCTCGCTTTTGCCATTCATTAAAAATTCCATCGAGGAAGTGCCGCGCAAGCGACGGCTGGAATGGTAGAGCAACAGCCCAATCACGATGGACAGGGTCCCCAAAAATATCCCCCCCAACTGCAGCGGGCCGACAAACGGCCGTGCAAACTTCGGGTCCACATGTGTGCCAATCCCAATTAAATCAGCAAATCCAGCCACATAAATAAACACCAGACCGGTCGCCGCCAGCCGTACGCCAATATCTGCTTGCAGCGATCGTGGCGCGTTCGCCGCATGCAGCGTGCGCAGGTAAAGAAACCCGGCGACCGTCAGGCAAGTAATGCCTAATAACAATTGCATCATTTGCACCGCGCCAAACCCGGGCGTAAATTCCAACCCTAACAGCTCAGCGCCTAAAGAAATCGTACAAAGCAATATGCCCAAAACAGCAAATACAAGCGCGCTGCGGCGTTGTAAACGAACGGCTTTGCTATTGGCATTGCTGCCTTGTTCTGTGTGCGTATCCATGCCGACTCCTTCGGAAATAATTTAACGCAAAGGCGCAGAGGCGCGGAGGTGCAGAGAAAAAATCTGCGTCATCGGCGAAATCTGCGAATTTTCAGGGATGGTGTTGAGCTTATGCTCATGTCGTCTCCCATGAAACGAGAACGAGCCGCCGCCGTTTCCGGCGCCCGTTCTGATGACTGCGGGAAATAGAAAACGCCGCGCTTATGAACGCGGCGTTTTACTGTTTCTCGCCAGTCGGGGCAGCGGGATTCGAACCCACGACCTCTTCAACCCCATTGAAGCGCGCTACCAAGCTGCGCCATGCCCCGAATGCGGCGGCATTATAACAAAAATGATCTTGCCGTGCCAATTTTGCCCGAACCTGCTTATCGCAATGTGTCCGCATATTGCAGAGCCAACAGGCTGATCATGCCCAGAGCGAAGTTGTAGCCGGAATGAACAAAAATGGAAACGGCCGTGCCATGTTTGCGCCGAATAAGCCCCAGCACAATCCCGATGACAAACACCACCAGGGTCACAGGCGTAAGACCATATTGCACATGGGCAAACGCAAACAGCAAGGCCGTAAATCCTAGTCCAAAGACGGGCTGGAGCGCGCCGCGAAACAGTAGTTCCTCGCCCAACCCTGTCGCCATTGCCAGGAGCAGCCATTCGCCAAACGTGTCGATATTGCCCAGTAGTTCGCCGCTGATGTTTTCTACCAGCTTGGCCTGAGAGCTGTCAATCAGCGTCCATAAGGCGCCGCCCAGAGCTTGCAGCACAACCAACACCACAATCCAGCCGATGCCGGTCAGCAGCTGCGACCCTGTCGGACGTGTCAGCCCAAGCCGCTGGCGCGCCTCTGGCGGCGTGCGGCGAACATAGAGGCCAATTCCTAACAGCGCCACCCCGACAAACAGAGCTTGCATGAACAAAATATCCAAAATGGAGGCGGAAACGGCCGTGGCCGCCAATTCCTCCAGCCCGCCCTGCGTGAGCGAAAAAATCGTGTTCCCCACCAGAAAACCGCTCAACACCAGCGCCAGGGCGTGCATCGGCAGCTCGGCGTCCAGCGGGGAAATTCGGCCAAGAACGCGCCGTATGGGCCGCAAACTTACCAAAATTCCCCACAAGCCCATGCCGGCCAACGTCCAACCGGCCGCCGACCAGTTCAGCGCTGGCAGGCCGCCTCCCTGCATCAACGCCGACAGCAGGTCAGACGGAAACGCTAAAAGCAGCGCGCCAATGAATAGAATGGGCAGGTTGATCAGCAGCAGGAACAAATCGAAGAGCTTGTTGAGTCGTGGTTTTTGGGCCAGCGTCACAAAATTAGCCACCATGACCAGTCCGAAAATTAATACCATGCCGAGTAAAAGCGTCATAAATCGTCCTAATACGTGCGTATTGCCGGCCGGAGATGGTCCCATAAATTGAGGTGCAGCAAATGCCAGCGCCCTCGTTTCCATTCAATCAGGTTGATGCCGGTGTTATAAATCCAAAAGGAAACGGTGTCGCTGCCTACCACCTGGCGCAGCATGGTGGAGATAAGCCCGCCATGCGTAAAGGCCAATACCGCGCCGCCGTGCGCTTCCGCACCGGTCATCAGAGCGGCCAGCGCCGTCTGCGCTTGCGTTTTCAGAGCCGCATAATCGGCCGACGGCCGAAATGGCTCTGGCGGTTGGAAGGGTGAAAACTGCGTGGGCAAATGGTCGGAAACGAGAAAGGTGGCTTCAGCCAGATTTTCGTCCGTGTGGATGGGGAGTTGGAGGGCGTTGGCGGTGTAGACGGCCGTTTCCTGCGCCCGCTGCAAGGGACTGCTGTAAACAGCTCCCACTTCCACCCGCGTTTCCGGGTCAACCTGATGCCCATTGGCCAGCCAGCCGGCCAAATGCTGCGCCTGTTCATGTCCTAACGGCGTGAGAGGGCTGTTCCAGTCCCCATCCGTCCGTTCAATTTGCCAACGTGATTGCCCGTGTCGGGCGAGATAAATTTTCATAAGTCACTTTGCGCTGGCTGATTGACCAATAGATTTTATTTTTTACCGCAAAGGACGCAAAGATCGCAAAGATTTTAAAAGCGTTTCCTCCTTTGCGCCCTTAGCGGTGAGATAGGTTTTGTCAGTTAACCAGTTGCGCTGGAAGTATAGCTTAAAATTTACGATCTTCGCGGTGAATTTGGCCGGTTATTAGTTGTCATTCACCTGCAACATCCTTACAATCAGAACATATGGACGAGAATTTTCAAGCCAGGCTGCGCCGGTTGGGCGTCACCAAAGGCGCGCGGAACTTAAAGTCCGCGCCGCCTAAGCCGCCGCCGGCGGAACGGCCGTTGCCCGCCGCCCCTGTCGATCCTTACGAAGAAGGCTTCGATCCGCCCCAACCCATCGACACCCTTATCCCCGGCATCCGCCGCGAAGAGACGGCCGAAGGGGCCTGTTACATTCTGGACAAAGTCTACCCGCTCGCCTACCGGCATGGGCAAGATACGCTGCGCGATTTGCTCGATTTGTCACCGGCGGAGACGGCCGTTTTTACCCACGACCCGCGCCTTGCCGACCTCGATTTCCGCGATTTTCTCTTTTTAGATACTGAAACCACCGGGCTGGCCGGGGCCGGCACGCTGGCTTTCATGGTTGGCGTGGCCTTTTTTGAGACCGGGCCGTCGGGCGATGTGTTTGTGGTGCGCCAATATTTCTTGCGCGACCACGGCGACGAACCGGCCATGCTGCTCCTATTGGACGAGCTGCTGTCGGCCAAAGCGGGCCTGATTACGTTTAACGGCCGTTCCTTCGACGTCCCTCTGCTCGACACCCGCTACCTGATGAACCGGATGCCCACCGACCTGCGCCAGAAACCCCATATCGACCTCCTGCCGCCGTCGCGCCGCTTGTGGCGGCAGCGGCTCGAATCTTGCGCCCTGGGCAGTCTGGAGCAATCCTTGCTAGGTTTACGGCGCACGCAGGAGGATGTGCCCGGCTGGCTCATTCCCACGCTCTACACCAACTACCTGCGCAGCGGCGACGCCCGCGAACTGCGCCGCGTTTTTTACCACAACCAGATCGACATGGTGTCGATGGTCACGCTGACCAGCCGGGTGGTGCGCCAATTCGCCCGGCCCGAAGTGACCGATCACCCCATCGACCTGTACAGCCTGGGCCGCTGGCAGGCCGCCCTCGGCCAGCCGGATGCCGCCGAACAGACGCTGCGCTGGGCTTTGGCCGGAGAGTTGTCGCTCGATTTGTACCATCGCACGCTGCATGAATTGGGTGGTCTGCTGAAAAAACACGGCCGTCGCGCGGAAGCCGTGCCCTGCTGGCAGCAAATCGCCGCCACCACCTACGACGACATCTCCGCCCATGTGGAACTGGCGATGCATTATGAGTGGCAAGAAGGGGATGTGGAAACGGCCGTGCGCTGGACCGAACAGGCGCTGGCCCTTTGCCAGAGCTGGTCGCCTGCCCGCGCCCAACTTGTCCGGCCGGAACTGGAACACCGCCTGGCCAGGTTGAAGGGCAAATTAGAAAAGTAAGGGGAGGGGAGAAAAGATATTTTCAGAGGCCAAAGACTTTGCTCAGGCCTCGTAATCCCGCAAGATTTGTGCCAATTGGGGTTGGATCTGTGGAATATCCTGCACGACAACATCCCAAACAATTTGCAAATCTACCCGATCATAACCATGCGCAATGCGGTCACGCATACCGGCCATGCCGCGCCACGGTAATTCAGGATAGCCCTCGCGCACATGCAGTGGTAGTCGTTTCGTTGCCTCGCCAATGATTTGCAGTGCATGGGCCACGGCAAAGTGAATCCGAAAATCAGAAGCAAAAGTGTCGTAAGTGATGCCTTCCGCTAAGATGCTGGCCTTTTCCATAGCATCCAGAATGTCTTCGATGTAATCGAGGAATTCATGGCTCATAGCGGCACGACTTCGGCGAGGATGCGCTGGCCGATACGCTTCCTGAGGTTCTTTTTGAGCGCAACGTCTACCTTCATCCCCAGCAGGTCGCTCAGGTAGCCTTCCAGTTCGATTAGTCCTATCAGGCTAATTTTTGACGGCCGTTCCAGTTCAATCAGAATGTCAATATCGCTATCTGGGCGCTGCTCATTGCGCACGTATGAGCCAAAGACGCCAATTTCCTTGACGCCATACGTTTCGGCCAGATAGGGCTTTTGCGCCGCCAAAATACGCTTAATCTCCGCCAGCGATTTCATGCCCCCATTATACCCGAAATAGCAACGGCCGTTCCCACATCAATCTCCAGCCTCTAGTCTCCAGTCCCTAAAAACCCCTTCAAATAATCCAGCAGCTCCCGCGCCTTCTCCGGCGAATCCGCCTCGGCAAACAGGCGCAGCACCGGCTCCGTGCCCGAAAAACGCAGCAGCAGCCAGTTGTCGTTCTCCAGGTAAAACTTGATGCCGTCCAGGTGGGAGATACGTTCCACTTTGTACCCGGCGATGTGGGTTACGGCCGTTTCCCCCACCCGCCGTGGCACCAGCACCCGCATCGCCGGTGTGGCCGGCACGTTGTCCTCCAGGCTGTAGAGTGTGCCCGTGAGGCCGTAAACCGTGCGCCGCAGTTCGGAGATGGTCTGGCCTGTTTTTGCCAGCATCTCGATGATGAGCGCGGCGGCGAAGATGCCATCCTTGCCCAAAATGTGGCCGCGAATGGTCAGCCCGCCGCTCGATTCGCCGCCCAGCAGCGCGTCGTGGGTCACCATTGAGGCCGCAATATGCTTAAAGCCCACCGGCACTTCATGGCTTATTTCGCCCAGATGGGCCGCCAGCCGGTCTAACAAATGCGTGGTCGCCAGATTGCGCACCACGCCGCCCCGCTCGCCGCGCACCTGGTGCAGGTAGTAGTAAAGCAGCAGCAAAATGTCGTTGGTCGTCACGTACTGCCCTTTTTCATCCACGATGGCGATGCGGTCGGCGTCGCCGTCGGTGGCCAGGCCCAAATCGTAGCTATCTTCGACGACGTGGGTGCTGAGCAGGCGCAGCGCTTCTAAATCGGGCGCGGGCGAACGGCCGCCAAACAGCGGATTGCGCCGCTCGTGGATGAAGGTGACGCGGCAGCGCGCCTCGGTCAAAATAATGCCCAACGTGAGCTGCCCCACGCCGTACATCGGGTCCACGATGACTTTCAGCCCGGCGGCGCGAATCGCCTCCAGGTCGATGAATTTTTCCACCGCGTCCACGTACTCGTTGGTGAAATCGCGTCGCTGCACGATGCCCGCCGCCAGGGCCACGTCCAGCGGCAGCTTGACCACGTTGTCCAGGCTAAGGGCGTTGGTTTCGTCCTCGATTTGCCGCGTTTCCTCATCCAGCAGCAGCGAGCCATCGCCGTGGAACACCTTCAGGCCGTTCCACTGCGGCGGGTTGTGGCTGGCGGTGAAGGCCAGCCCGTAGGCCGAATTGAGCAGGTCGGTGGCGAAGGTGATGAGCGGCGTGGGCGCGTCTTCGCTGAGCAGGATGGCGTGGATGTTGTTGCCGGCGAACACTTCAGCGGCCGCTTCGCCCGCCTGTTCGGAGAGGAAGCGCCGGTCGTAGCCGATGACGACGCCGCGCTTCTCCAGGCTGCGCCGCGTGACCTCGTTGGTCAGCGCCTGGCACAGGCGGCGCACGTTGTGCAGGGTAAAGCCTTCGCCGATGACGGCGCGCCAGCCGCCGGTGCCGAAGGCAACGCGGTTTTCTTCTTCGTGGCGGCGGGGGCGGAAGAGGCGCTTTTGCAGGATGAAGGCCGCCTGCCCCAGGTCGGCGGGGGTATTGATGCCCTGGATTTCGTCTTCGTCGTAAATCTGGTAGCTGTCCACGCGCAGGCCGGAGCGGATGAGCTGGTAGACGCAGTCGGTAAGGCGGTATTCGCCGTCGGCGGGGGAGGGGGTGAGGGCGGCCAGGGCGGGGAAGATGGTGGGCGCGCCGACGACGTAGGCGCCGACGTTCAGTTCGCGGATGTCCAGCACGTCGGGCGAGGCTTCGCGGGCTTCGACGATGTCGATGATCCGGCCGCTGCCATCGCGGATGATACGGCCGTACGGATAATCATGGTTGGTTACGGCCGTTAACATCGTCAGGCTTGCCCCCTTCAGCCGGTGGCGGTTGAGCAGCCCGCGCATGGAAGCCCGCCGGAATAAGGGCGTGTCGCCGTACAAAATCAGCAGATTGCCGGTGAAGTGCGCGAGAAACGGCCGTGTCTGCAACATCGCGTGCCCCGTGCCCAATGGCTCTGGCTGTTCCACGTACTGATAAGCCGGGCCAAGATAGGCCATCACCGCCTCTTTGTGTCGTCCGACCACGATGAGGATGTCTTGTGGCGCGGCCAGACGGCGCGCCTTGTCTACCACGTAGTCGAGGATGCGCTGCTCGCCCAGCTTTTGCAGCACCATCAACTCCGGCGGTTCGCCAATTGTTTTGCCGCCCGCCGCCAGGATGATGACTTTCAGGTCAGTTGTAGACATAGGGGTCTCCGAAGAATTTTAACGCAGAGGCGCCAAGGAGCAGAGACGCAAAGGAGCGTAAAATCTCCAGTCTCCAATCTGCATCGCGCTCAACCCATCACCACTACTACCTCATGCAGGCTGCCGGCGGGCTGCGGTGGGATGGGGCCGTGAACCGGTTCGCCGTTTAATGTGACAGAGCGGACGCCTTTCTCTACGCCGTCTGGGTTTTGCACGGTGATGTGGAAGGTGGCCCCGCGCCATTGGCGCTGCACGGTGAAGCCGGGCCAGTCGGCGGGGATGCAGGGATCGACCACCAGGCCGTCGAAGCGGAGCTGGATGCCGAGGATGTGGCGGGTAACGGCCGTATAAAACCATCCCCCGCTGCCTGTCAGCCAGGGATGGCGCGCCTGGCCGTGGCGCGAATGGTCGCGCCCCATGATGAACTGGCAGTAAGAATATGGCTCGGCTTCGCGGATTTCGATGCGGTCGTTTTGATTGTAGGGCAGCATGGCGTCGTAGTATTTCATGGCGCGACGGCCGTTGCCGACCATGCACTCCGCAATGACCGCCCAGGGGTTGGGGTGGCTGAAGATGGCCGCGTTTTCCTTCACGCCGGGATAGACGCGCGTCACGTAGCCGATGTCGTCGTTGGGGGTGGTGTAGGCGGGCCAGAGCAGGTGCAGGCCGTAGGGCGAGGACAGGTGTTCGTCCACGGCGTTCAGGCAGGCCGCCGCCCGCTCCGGCGCGGCCACGCCGGACAGCACCGCCCAGCTTTGGGCGTTGAGGAACAATTTGCCCTCGGCGCTGGCGTGGGAACCGATTTTGAGGCCGTCTTTGGTGAAGCCGCGAATGTACCAACGGCCGTCCCACAATTCCCGCTCGCATGCCTCTTTGACGATGGCGGCAACGGCCGTGTACTGTTCCACGTCTTCGTCGCGCCCCAAGGCTTGCGCGGCGGCAATGAAGGCTTGCAGCGCCCAATGGTGCATAAACGAAACCATGCTCGTCTCGCCGCCGCCCAGGTTCAGGCAGTCGTTCCAATCGGCGCGCAAGCCCTGGCAGATGCCGGTGCGCCCCACGTACTGCGCCGAAAAATCGAGGGCGCGCCGTAAATGATCGTAGACGGTGGCCACGCCGCCATCGGCAAAGGGCACGAAGTCGTTGAAGAAGGCCAGGTTGCCCGTCTCTTTCACAAATTCGCAAATGGAAACGACCAGCCACAGGTGGTCGTCGGCGCAGGTGTCTTCCAGGCCGTGGATCACGTCGGCGGGGTCGGGCATGGGCACGACGGTGGGCAGTTTGACTTTACTGACCGGTTTTTGGCGCGGTTTGAAGACTTCGGGATCGAACAGATGCAGGCCGTAGCCGGCGCTAACCTGCCCGCTGAGCAGTTCGCGGATGCGCTGCTCGGCGCGGGCGGGGCTGCTGTGGACCACGCTCATCACGTCTTGGGCGGTGTCGCGGAAGCCCAGGCCGGTGCGCCCGCCGACTTCGATGAAGGAGGCAAAGCGCGACCAGGTGACGCAGGTTTCGGCCTGGTAGAGGTTCCAGGTGTTGACCATCGTGTTCAGCCCTTGGTGGGGGGTGTGGCACTGGAAATTGGCGCGTTTGGCGGTCCAGTAGGTTTGGAGGGCGGCGAAGGCTTGGGAAACGGCCGTTCCCTCCCCATACTTTTCCCTGATCCGCCGCGCTTTGGCATCTGGCCCGTTGCCCAGCATAAACACCAGCCGGGCTTCTTCGCCTGCCGCCAGTTCCAGCCGCTTGTGCAGCGCGCCGCAGTGGTTGCCGGTCAGTTGGGCGCTGCGGCTGCCCTGACCCCGTTCCACCGCCAGCGGGTTGCGCTCCGTGCGGTACGGCCCGATGAAGCTGTCGCGCAGGCAGTCGTAGCTGTCTGGGGTGAAATTGGCCGTCATGAAGCGGAAGGTGTCCGGTTCGTAGAAGAAGTCGTACTCAATGACGCCATCGCGGTAGCTGGAGCCGCTGGCGTAGAGGCTCATCTGGAAGTTCTGGTTGTCGATGGTGACGTGGCCGTAGGAAAACTCCACGTAGGAAAAGACGCTCAGGCGGCGCGGGCGGCCCGATTCGTTGCGTATTACCACGTCCCATAATTCCACGTCGTCGCCCAGGGGGATGAAAAGGGTTTGCGACGCGGCGATGCCCTGGTAGTTGCAGGCAAACCGGGAGTAGGACAGGCCGTGGCGCGTTTCGTATTGGGCCTGGGTGAAATCTTTGCCGACCGGCTGCCAGGAGAGGGTCCAGTATTCGCCGGTGTCGTCGTCGCGCAGGTAGATATAGTGGCCGGGCCGGTCCAGAGGTACGCCGTTGGGCCGGAAGCGGGTGAGACGGCCGTCTTCCGCCGATTTATAGAACGTGTAGCCGCCCGCGTTGTGTGAGATCACTGTACACAAATCTTCCACGCCCAAATAATTGGTCCACGAGACCGGCACGTCGGGCCGGGTGATGACGTATTCATGATGGTCGTTGTCAAAATAGCCGTATTGCATCATTCACTTCCAAAATTAAGAGATTTAACCGCAGAGGGCGCAGAGGGCGCAGAGGGCGCGGAGGGCGCGGAGGGTGGAGAGGGCTTGCAGCGAGCGTCGGAACGGTTGCTACGTGCTGCGGAACCGTTGCTACCTGCTGCGGAACCGTTGCTACCTGCTGCGGAACCGTTCCTACGTGCTGCGGAACCGTTGCTACGTGCTGCGGAACCGTTGCTACCTGCTGCGGAACCGTTGCTACGTGCTGCGGAACCGTTCCTACCCGCTGCGGAACCGTTCCTACCCGCGTCAGCATCATTTCTCCAATCCTTAGTCTCCAGTCTCCAGTATCTCACGCGCCAAAAGTACCGCGCCCCACGTGCCCGGATTGTACCCGGCGGGCAGCAGCATAATTTTATCCTCGTTTAGCAGTTCTGGGAGCAAAGCCGACTGCGCCCGTAGACCGGCCAGGGCGGCCAGGAGGGGGGTGTTCATGAGATGATGCCCAGTTCCTCGTTCAAAATCATGGCCGAGCAGCCGAGAATGACGATGTCGCTGCCCAGGGCAGCAAAGCTGATTTGCGTGTCGGCGGCCAGGGTGGGCATGACGTGCTGCCGGGCGGCGGCGGTGACGGCTTGCAGATAGGGCTGGCCCAGCGCCACAACCGGTCCGGCCAGGACAATGTGGCGCACGTTGAGGCTGCCAATTAGCCCGGCGATGGCCTGACCGAGGGCGTTGGCGGCGTGATGGACGATGGCGGTGACGGCCGTTTCTCCTTCAATATAGCCCGCAGCTACATCTTCCCAGGTGAGGTCGGGCTGGCCGGTGGCTGTTTGGGTCTGGCGCAAGATGGCGGCGGCGCTGGCGATGGTTTCCAGGCAGCCGGTGTTGCCGCAGGTGCAGGGACGGCCGTTTGGTCCATCATCCACCACCACGTGCCCAATTTCGCCGGCGCTCAGGCCGTCGCCGTAAAACGGCCGGCCGTTAAGCACCAGGCCCGCGCCCACGCCGCGCCCGATTTTGATGACGATGAGGTGACGGCCGTCGCGGGCGGACCCGAAGGTGTATTCGGCCAGGGCGGCCATGTGGCTGTCGTTGGCCAGGTAGATGGGCGCGCGGTAGCGGGCGGCCAGGAGGTGGCCCAGGGGGAGATCGACCCAGTTCAGGTTAACGGCGTGGCGGATGATGCCTTTTTGGGCGTCGACGAGGCCGGGTGTGCCGATGCTGATGCCCAGGAGGGGGGTGTGGGAAACGGCCGTGAGCTGATCTAGCAGGGTGTACACCAGCGTCAAGGCAGCCTCGCCTTGTTGGTGATTGACGGGAAGGGCGCGGTGATGGCGCATTTCGCCCCTCAGATTCATGAGCGCGCCACGAAATTCCTGGCTGCCCAGGTCCACAGCCAGCAGGTGGTAGTTGTCCTCAGCCACGCGCAGCAGGGTGGGGCGTTTGCCCCCGGCCGATGGCCCCTGACCCGTCTCGATGACAAACTGGTTGTCCATGAGGTCGGTGACGATGGCGGAGACGGTGGGGCGGGTGAGGCGGGTGGCGCGGGCGATGTCGGCGCGGCTAATGTCGCCGGCGTCGTAGATAGTTTTGAGGACGAGGCGGGTGTTGTGGTCTTTGCTTTGCTGGCGGGTAGCTTTTTTCATGGCCTGGTTCCTTGAGAAAATGTAAGTAAAGTGACCTTACAAAGTAAGTTTAGCCAGGAGGAGAAAAATTGTCAATGGCGAAACGGGGAGGAGGACCTGTTCAGATGAGCAGCAAAAAAACCGCCGGGACACGGCGGTTTTTAACGAAGAACGGTTAACCGTTCAGTGTGATGTGTTGGTTGTTGTTAGCTGGGGTTGCCCAGACGGCCGAGTTCGTCAGCGACAACGCTGTCGTCGAGGCGTTTGAAGAGGGGGCGGGGCGTGGGCAGTTGGCGGCCAACGGGGATTTCGCGGCGGGTCCAATCGCCTACGGCCGTTGTGCCATCATACGTCAATCCTACGTGGCTTTTGCGGTTTTCCTGGTAGGTTTCCACCTTCTGCTGACCAAACAATTGGCCGTCTTCGCCGAGCATCTCGTGAACCTGCTGGCTGGTGAAGGGTAGAATCGGCGCCCACAGGATTTTGAGGCCGCTGATGGCTTGCACGGCCGTGTACAGCGACCGCGCCGTGGCCTGCATGTCGGTTTTGGCGGTGGTCCAGGGGCTGGTTTCTTCCAGGTACTGGTTCACCAGGGTGGAGAGGCGCAGATTTTCCTGAGCGACGGCGCGGAATTTGCAGCCGTCGTAGAGCTGGCGTACGGTTTCGAACCCTTCGTCAACGGCCGTGAGCAGTTCCTGATCCTGGGCGGTGAGTTCGCCGGGGTCCGGCACAATGCCGTTGAAGTAGCGTTTGGTCATGTTTAGCACGCGGTTGACCAGGTTGCCCCAGTTGTTGACCAGTTCGGTGTTGTTGCGTTCGACGTAGCCCTGCCAGGTGAAATCACTATCGCGGCTTTCGGGCATAACGGCCGTCAGGTAATAACGCATCGGGTCGGGGTCGTGGCGCTCCAAGGCGTCCAGCATCCACACGCCCCAATTCATGCTGCCGCTGATTTTGCGCCCTTCCATGTTCATGAACTCGTTGGCCGGCACATCGTAGGGCAGGTTCAGGTGCGCCGATTTGTCGTCGGAGTACAGGCCCTTTGCGCCCATGAGCTGGGCCGGCCACATGACGGTGTGGAAGGGAATGTTGTCTTTGCCGATGAAATAGACGGTGCGGGCGGCCGGATTTTGCCACCAGTTGCGCCAGGCGTCGGGCCTGCCGTTGTTTTTGGCCCACTCGATGGCCGCCGACAGATACCCAATCACCGCCTCAAACCAGACGTACAGCACTTTGCCGGACGAGTCTTCGACGGGCACGGGGATGCCCCAATCCATGTCGCGGGTAACGGCGCGGCCGATTAAGCCCTGGTCGACAAAGTTGCGGGCGAAATTGATGACCTGGGAGCGCCAATGGGCTTTGTCATGGTTGTGCAGCCACGCTTGCAGCCCATCGTCGGCGATGGCCGGCAAATCGAGGAAAAAATGCTCGGTGTCGCGCAGTTCCAGGGCAGTGTCGTCGATTTTGCTGTGTGGGCGGATGAGTTCGGCGGCGCTTTCAAACAGGGTGTTACAGTTGTCGCATTGGTCGCCGCGGGCGCGCGTGTAGCCGCACTTGGGGCAGGTGCCTTCCACGTAACGGTCGGGCAGGAATTTTTGCGTGATGGGCGAGTACATTTGTTTGGTGACTTTGCGGTAGAGGTACTCGTTTTCCAGCAGGGAGAGGAAGATATCTTGCGAGACTTGAAAATGGTTTTCCGTGTCGGTGTGGGTGAAGAGATCGTAGCAGAGGCCCATTTTCTGGAAGAGCTGCAAGAAACGGTCGTGGTAGTAGCCAAAGACTTCTTCGACGGATTTGCCCAGTTCTTCGGCTTTGACGGTGACGGGCGTGCCGTGGCTGTCGGACCCGGAGACCATGAGGACGTGGTTGTGCTGTAGGCGGTGGAAACGGCCGTAAATATCCGCCGGCAAATATGAGCCGGTTACGTTGCCCTGGTGAATGTCGGCGTTGGCATAGGGCCAGGCCACACAAACTAAAATATATTCATCACTCATTTATTCGATGTCTTCCTCTTCGTATTCTTCTTCATCTTCCAAATCTTCTTCGTCATCCTCGCTGACTTCGGTTAACAGTTCGGCCAGCAGTTCAAAATCGTCTTCGCTCATTTTGAGAAAAGATTCTGGCTGGAGGCGCATTTTCATGAGGTTGGGATAGCTTTCCAATTCCACGCTGTCGATAGAAACAGCCTGCTTTAAGCTGTGTGATTCGGCATCAATGTCGATGGAGAAGAAATGGGCCTGATTGTGATCCACGTTGAAGAAATACTCTTTGGGGTTGTTTTCAAAGGGATCGCTGGTGATGGTGGCGACGGCGAAAAAGATCTGTGGTTCGATTAGGTATACGATAATTCGATCGCCCTTCTTGACGGTTTCTACATTTTCTTGCGTTGCCGCCAGGATGACCCGTTCTGGCCAGCCGGGGAAGGTGAGATCGTCGGTATCCGGTAAGCTGATAATCTTGAGAAAATGTTGGTTGATGGTTCCGCCTTGCCGGGCAGCGCGAGCGCTGCGTTTGGCTTCTTGGGCTTCCATTTCGGCGGCGATGTTTTCCCAGATTCGTGCCTGTACGTTGATGTTTAGTTCGGCCTGACTGCCATCTTCGTAACGGACGCGCATTTTAGGGGAATTAATTTCTAGTACAGTGTATTTGCCTATGCGGTTAGCATAGACGCCATTGACTTCGAACATCCTATCTCTCCAATTCTCCAAATCCTGGTTAATTTGGTCTGGTTTTATTTGGGCGTGCATAGTATCGTTTTCGCCTTGAGTTGGCAAGTCGAAATTTACAGGAGATTTCATGAGTGAGCCGACCAACCACTGCGGGGGAATATCTGCGGATTGCGCTGATGCCGCAGATTTTGATCCGTGTTTATCCGCGTTCATTCGTGTCCTATTTTCAGCGGAGTGGAAAACGGCGGTTGGGGGCAGGGGATTGGGTTTAGGGGGTTTGGCCGACAAATTCCTGGCCGTTCCAGGTTACGGCCGTGCGTCCTTCCGTCGTGCAGCCATCGCGGATGATTTGTAGGTGTGGAGTGCCGTTCTGTGCCAGCAGGCGCAAGCCGCCCTGGCAGCGATCCGGCAATGGCAGCAAGGCCAGGTCGCCGAGGGCTGAGGTGAGAACGAATTGGTAGCCGTTGTCGGGGTCGGTGAGCAGGAGGTCTGGGGCCAGGTCGCCGGTGAGGTCGGCGGCTTCGGCGAAGGTGAGTCTGGGGGTCACGTCGGCGCGGCTGGCAAGGCGTTGGTCGAGCCAGAGGCTCATTTGCCCGTCAGTATCCGGGGTGAGGACGACGAGTTCGTTCAGCTCAGGTTGGCGGATGGGACCGCGCCAGATGAGGATGAGTTCGTCACGGCCGTCGCCGTTTAAATCGACCCAGGCCCAGTCACTTTGTCGCTGCGGCGTTTGGCTAAGCCAGAGGCGCTGCAAGGGGGCCAGGGCGGCGGGTCCGCGTTGGTTGAGGGAAGCCAACAGGGTAGTGACTTCGCCTTTCACCAGCGGAGCGATGGGCTGGGTTTGTAAGAGAGCAGCGGCCTGACCGACATCCGGGTTGGGGGCGGCCGGGTAAGGGAAGAGCAGACCGGTGTTGTCGTTGACGGCCGTCTGGTTGCAGCTAAATTGCAGGCTGATGTTGGCGGCTTCACTTTGCAGGCCGATGGTGGCGGAACGGCCGTTGCCGTCGAATTGGGTGGTCACGTCTTTGTATAAAAAGACGATAGCTTGCGTATCTTCAAATAGCTGCACGGCAAAGGTCAGGGTGTCGTCTTCGCTGCCGCCATATTGGGGCGCGCTGTCCCATTCCACCACAAAGACTCGTTTGGGTGTGGTTCCGACAACTTCTGTTTGCAAAAAGCCGTATGTTGTCAGGTCTAAATCGTCCCAATAGGGGGCGAGCATATCGCCCATGCCGGTTAGTGGGCCGCTGGCGAGGCAGTCGTTAAGGTAGAAGGGGTTGCTATTGGCAAATTGCAGGTTGCCGTTGCTGCTGGCCTGCACGCTGGTATAGGTCGTGCCGTAGAAGGTGAAGGGGAAGGGCAGGTCCAGGCTGATGATGCCATCGTCTTCGTAGAGGCCGGTGTCCTGGGTGGCGTCGATGTAGGCGTAGCCGTCGGCGGTGGTGCAGGTGTAGCCAAACTGATCTGGGCCGGGGCAAATGGCGGCCGCTGGGCCAAATTCGGCGCGGCCTTCTGGCCGAAATAGGAAAAATAAGGCGATGATCAGGATGATCAGCAGGAGCGAGCCGAAAAGGAGTTTGGTGCGAGTGCGCATGGCGAGAGTGTAACGCAGGCAAGGCTGGGTGACAAGATCCATAACGGCGGGGGAATTGGTTCAGGAAAACGAGGTTGGATTTCTAATCCAGGGAAGAACGGCTGATTACTCAGGGAGAGATTTTTGTGCGCCGGTTGTCGGTTTCTGTGAGTCGTGGCGCGCCAGCAAGACCAGGCAGCCAAGCAGCGCCAGCAGGGTGATGATTTGGATGATGTGGTAGCCGTTTGCTGTGATCCAGGCGTTGTCGCGGAAAATATCTAGGAAGAGACGGCCGGCGCTGTAGAGGCTCATGGTTAGCAGGAAGGATTGGCCGGGGAAGGTGCGCCGGTCGGCGGTTTGGCTGTTCAGCTCGCGGACCTGGGCGCTGCTGACGCGCCACCAGAGCAGCAGAGCCAGCAGGCCGAGGATGATTTCGTACAGTTGGACGGGATGGCGGCGAATGCCGAAGACAGAAATGCCCCAGGGCATGCGCGTTAAAATGCCGTAGCCGGGGCCGGCCAAAAAATCGGCCAGGCTGATGGTGAGGAAGGCGGTGAGGATGCCAGGAGTAAGCGCGTCGAGGGTCGGCCAGGGAGGGAGGCGTTTGTAACGGCCGTAAAAAAACCCTCCTGCCGCGCCAAAAAACAAGCCGCCCCACAAATTATAGCCGCTGGTCAGCGGCCAGATGATGCCCAGCAAGTTTTCCTGAAAAGCCGCCCAATATTCCGCCACAAATAAAAGCCGCGCTCCGAGGAAGCCGGCGATAAGTCCCGTGACGACCAGGCCATACGTGGCTTCGACGTTCAGATGAAACCGTTTGGCGGCGCGTTCGATAAGTGTCAGGCTTAACCACACGCCCAGGAGATAGACAATGCCGGCGGTGGGAAAAACAAACGGTCCGAGGTTGAGTGTTGGATACATAAAGAGTTGAGGTAGAGGTAGGGTTGCGTGAGCTAATGGGTGGTTGGCACGGCCGTTTAAGGCGTTTCGGCCAGTAACCCTTCGATGCGGTCTTGTAATACTGCCTGACTGACAATGCCGACGACTACTTCATCCACCACGCCGTCGGGACCAACAAAAATGGTGGTAGGCAGGCTGTTGATGGTGTAGCGCAGGTTGACGTCGTTGTTTTCATCTACCAGCAGGGGATAGTCGATGCTCTGCCGGTTGCCAAAATCGCGGATGATGTCGGCGGATTCGCCCTGATTGATGCCTAAGATGGCGACACGGCCGTTATACTTCATCTGCGTCCGTTCAAAAAAGGGCATTTCTACGCGGCATGGCCCGCACCAGCTCGCCCAAAAATTCAGCACAACCGGCTGCCCGCGATAATCGCTCAGGGTGTGGCTTTCACCATAGGTGGTGGGCAGCGTAAAATCCGGCGCCAGGTGTCCCACAATCGGCGCTTCCGTCAGGCTGAGGACTCGGGGTTCTTTGACATCTTCTTTGGAGGCAAAAATCCAGCCGCCGCCTAACAAAGCAGCCATCACAATCCAAATCGTCCATTCAAATCGGTTGCGAGCCATTTTAATTTGTTGTGGTTATCTGCCCCAGGCTAATTGTTTGCGGGGCGTTCAAATCAGGCGTACCGGTGAGATCGTAAACCATGGCCCCATCAATACGCACGGGAATCATTTCGCCCAGCGGCAGTTCGCCGGGTACCAGTACCAGCCCATCAATTTCCGGCGCGTCGCGGTAGGTGCGGCCAATGCTCACGTTGTCGCCATACCCTTCCACCAAAATGGGCAGCGTGCGGCCAACTTGCGCCTGATTGCGCGTCAGCGAAATGTGCTGCTGAATGGTCATCAGCTCGTCGCGCCGGGCTTCTTTAACGGCTTCGGGAACCTGCCAGGAGATGGTGGCTGAAGGCGTCGAGGCTTCGTAGGAGTAGGTAAACACGCCCACGCGGTCAAATTGCAGGTCGCGCACAAACTGCTTCAGGCCGTCGAATTCCTCGTCGGTTTCGCCGGGATAGCCCACGATGAAGGTGGTGCGAATGGCGATGTCGGGCATGGCGCGGCGCAGTTTTTCCACGGTGCTGTACACCCAGTCGATGTTGGCCGGGCGGCGCATCCGCTTCAGGGTTTCGCGGTGGCCGTGCTGCAGGGGAATATCCAGATACGGGAGGATTTGCGGCGTGGTGGCCATGGTTTCGATGAGTTCGTCGGTGACAAAGCCCGGGTAGGCGTACATGAGGCGAATCCAGGGGATGTCGGGCGCGGTTTGGGCAATGTCTTTGAGCAGTTGGCTCAGTCCGTTTTTCAGGCCCAGGTCGTGGCCGTAATCGGTGGTGTCCTGGGCGATGAGGATGAGTTCTTGCAGGCCGGCGTCTTGCAGGCGGCGGGCTTCGTTGCGGATGGCCTGGGGTTGGCGGCTGACGTGGGTACCTTTGATTTGGGGGATGGCGCAGAAGGCGCACGGCCGTCTACAGCCATCGGATATTTTGAGGTAGGCGCTGCGACCTTGCACGGCCGTTCTTAATACCCCTGGTTCATCCCTGCCCAC
>JAGOMA010000053.1 GCA_017993775.1 Chloroflexota bacterium
TGGTCAATGGCCTGCCGAATAATTTCGGCTTCGGAGAGATTGGTCAGACTGGCAAGCTGTTTCAGGCGGGACTCTTGATCCGCTTCAATGTAGATTTGTTTGCGAATTTTTGTGCCCATGAGCGGCCTCCAGATAATCGTCGGTATACATTGCAATATACATTATGTTTCTGGTCTGATCAAGGCACAACGAATTTTCCACGTTCCACAACGAAGATTCCACGCCCCACTGTCAAGTTTCCACGCTCCACAACGAAGTTTCCACACTCCACAACGAAGTTTCCACGCGCCACAACGAAGTTTCCACACTCCACAACGAAGTTTCCACGCTCCACAACGAAGTTTCCACGCTCCACAGTCAAGTTTCCACGCTCCACAGTCAAGTTTCCACGCTCCACAACGAAGTTTCCACGCTCCACAGTTGAAGTTCCGTTCCTACTTCGTCGTCTCCACCCGCTGCCAGAGTTGGGCTAACGGCCGTTGCATTACCCTCACCTGCCAGACCACCAGCGCCCACAAATGCAGTCGGGCGGCAAACAGCGCCAGCGTCCAGCCAAATTCGCGCAGCGATTGTGGGTAGCGCAGCGCCAACCGCGTGCCGTGCAGCGCCTCCAGCCGCGCCGAGCGCATCCGATAGGGCGACTGCCGCACCATCTCCTGGGCGTAGCCTCCCGCCGAGCGCACCTTTTGCCGCAGCCAGTCGGCGTAAGTGGTGGGGTATTTCACGTAAACCCGCGCCTCTGGCGCGTAGCGAATGCGCCTTCCCTGGGCGGCGATCATCTGCGAAATCACTGCGTCTTCGGCCAGGGCGTCTTCGGGGATGGGCGGCAGCAGGGCGCGGCGGGCGGCGAAGAGGTAGCCGGAGCAGAGCAGGAAGTCACCGGCGGTGTCGCGGCGCAGGCGTTCCTGATGCGCGCCGTCGGTGAGCAGGTGGGACCAGTAGCCGAGTTGGGTAGTGCGCGGGCTGGCGCTGCACGGCCGTCCGGTCACCGCGCCCACCCCTTCATCAACAAAGTGGGCCAGCAGCGGGGCCAGAGCATCCGGGTCCACCCACACGTCGCCATCGCTGAAGACGACAACGTCGCCGCGGGCGGCGGCCAGCCCAACGTTGAGGGCGGCCGGTTTGCCCTGCTGCGGGTCGCGGATGTGGCGGATTTGGGGGTAAGAGGCGGCGTAGAGGTGGGTAACGGCCGTTGTCTCCTCATCCGGGCAGACCACCAACACCTCATCTTCCGGGGCGAGTTGGGGCAGAAACGCCTCTATCGCCCTGCCGATGGTGGCGGCTTCCCGGTAGGCGGTGATGAGAATAGAGACCATAGCTGTCAACGGTGGTTATTTTGCGGAGGAAGCGGCATCGGAATTGCTGTTGTAGCGCACGCTGACGCCTTTTACGCGACCAACGATGGCTTCCAGCAGCGCAATGAGCGCCATAAAAACCAGATCGACCGCGATGGCCATCGACAATGCCACGCCCAGATAACCAAAGATCGTCACCACTGGTCCGGCCAGATTGGCCATCACCGCATCGGTCATGCCCAAAAAATAGGCGATGCCGGCGACGACGATCATAGTCAGCACAAACGCTGGCCAGGCGCGGCGGTCGGAGGCGCTGGGCATCATGGCGTTGCAAATGGCAAACAACAGGTACAGCCAGACGAAAAAATCATTGGTCTGAATGATTGTACCCAGAGCCAGGGTCAACTGGTCTACGTCGCCCGTTTGCAGCGCGGCCGTCAGCCCTTCCACATTAAACACCCGGAAACCAATCAGCAGAATGACGATGGTGCCGCTGATAAGCGGCGCGCCGCCGATGAGGCTTTCGCGGATGGGTCCCAATGTGCGCCCTTTGTAATACTCCACGTAGCCAAGTTGAATGGTTCCATCGGGCTGGACGCGCGGGAAGAGGGACAGTTTGCCGGTGCGTACGCCCAGCAGCGATGCGGCTACCCAATGACTGACCTCGTGCAGCAGCACGCCCGGCAGTAAGACGATGGCGTATAAAATGACGGCGTACTGCGGCTGGCCGGTGATGAGCAAGGAGAGGCCATGCAGGTGGGCATGGATCCAGCGCTGCAAAATCAGCAGGATGACGAAGGCCAGTGTGACCCAGATGAAGGGCATAAGGTCCAGGGACATGGAGGATAGGCATGGCGGAACACGGGTGACGGCCGTTGCCCGTGTTCCGCCAGGGATTAAGCCGCGTTAGCGACCAATTCGACAAAGGTGGGTTTGAGGCTGGCGCCGCCGACAAGCGCGCCGTCGATGTCCGGGTGGGCCATGAGTTCGGCGATGTTTTTCTCGGTGACGCTGCCGCCGTATTGGATGCGCACTTGTTGGGCTACGTCGTTGCCGAGGATTTCGGCTACGGCCGTGCGCACAGTGCCGCCGATAATGGCCCCGGCCTGCTCTACGGTCGCGGTTTTGCCGGTGCCGATGGCCCAAATGGGTTCATAGGCGATGACGCAGGCGATGGCTTGCTCGGCCGAAAGTCCGGCGAAGGCGGCTTTCACCTGGCCGCTGACAAAGCTGTGGGTTTCGCCAGCTTCGTTTTGTTCCAAAGTTTCGCCGACGCAGACCATCGGGGTGAGGCCGTGGGCCAGGGCGGCCTTAATCTTCTTGTTCACGCCTTCGTCGGTTTCGCCGAAGTAGGCGCGGCGCTCGGAGTGGCCGAGGATGACGTATTGGCAGAAGGGGGTGAGCATGTTGGGGGCGAGTTCGCCGGTGAAGGCGCCGCTTTCGGCGAAGTACATATTTTGCGCGCCGACGCCGATTTTAGTGCCTTTGATGCTGGCGGCTACGGCCGGAATGGCCAGGGCCGGCGGGCATAAAACGATTTCGACGCCGCTGGTGGCGTTGAGGCCCTCGCGGATTTGTTCCACAAAGGCGACCGCTTCTTCGGCCGTTTTATTCATTTTCCAATTACCCGCAATGATGGGTGTACGCATGGTTTTTTCTCCTTAATGGGGCAGCGGCGAGTAAGCCGCTGTCATCAGTAAAATGGACGAGGAAGGGCTGAACCGGGAAAATCAATCCTGCAAAATGGCTGTGGGCCGATCCTTGTCTGTCAATTGATTTTGGTTGGGAAGGTAGAGTGATCTAGATAATTATAGGATAGGCGGGGGAGTGGGGCAATGAGGGTATGTGTCTGTTGCTGGATTTGGAGAGGCGTGGTATATCCGTAACGGCCGTATCCCGCTGCAACGCAGTCCGGCGGCAAGACGTACAGTAGGCTGACAAACCTGTATATTGGAGCAAAACATGCGCATTATTTTGTATTTAGGCAAAGGTGGGGTGGGCAAAACGACGGTGGCGGCGGCAACGGCCGTGCGCAGCGCCGAATTAGGCTACAAAACCCTGGTGGCCAGCACAGACATCGCCCACAGTCTGGCCGACTCGTTCGACAAACCCCTGGACGCCGTGCCCGTGCAGTTGGCCGAAAACCTGTGGGCGCAAGAAATCAGCGTCGTGGCCGACATTCACAACTATTGGGGCACGCTGCAATCCTTCGTCTCGCAAAACATCAGCGGCAAAGGCATCAGCAACGTCGTCGCCGACGAGTTGTCCGCCTTTCCGGGCATGGACGAAATTGTCAGCTTGCTGCATATCAACAAACAAGCCCTGGAACAAAATTTCGACCGCGTAATCATTGATGCCGCCCCGACCGGCGAAACCATCCGCCTGCTGACCATGCCCGACACCTTTCGCTGGTACGCCGGACACCTGTCCCGCTTTGAAACCAACGTCATCAAAGCCCTAAAACCATTCGCCGGGCGCATCATTCGCGGTCCCGCCGAAATTTTTGAGGCGTTAGAAAAACTCGACGAGGCGACCGGCGAATTACGTAAGACATTGAGCAACCCGGAAATTAGCAGCTACCGGGTAGTCTTGCAGCCAGAAAAAATGGTCGTACGCGAAGCGGAGCGGGCCATCAGCTATCTGGGCTTGTTCAACTATCCGGTAGACAGCGTGATTATCAACCGCATTTTGGGTGAAAACGCTGAGGAAGGCGAGTTTTACCACAAGCGGCGGCAGCTTCAGGCCAAATACCTGCAAATGATTGAAGATAATTTTCGACCGCTGCCTTTGTGGCGCGCCCCTTACTATGCCGACGAAGTGGTTGGCGTAGCGGCTCTCTCACGGCTGGCCTTCGATTGTTTTGGCAACGAAGACCCTGGGCAGGTTTTTTATCGCGGCGCGGTGCAGGAATTTATCGAACTGCCGGATGGCGGCTACCGCCTGCGAATTCCCATGTCGTTTGTGGCCAGCGGCGATGTGCGGCTGCGCAAGCGCGGCGACGAAATGTTCATCACCATCGGCAATTTTAAGCGGGAAATGATTTTGCCAGGGGTGCTGGCCAAGCGAAAAGCGGTAGGCGGCGTGCTGCGAAATGGCGCGCTGGAAATTGATTTTTCGCCGCCGTCGCTGCCAGAGGAACAAGGCGAACAAACGGCGTAGTCGGGTGAAGCCTGACTGGTTCAGGCGATGCGGATATTAGGTTGATGGACAAGGACGAATGAAAATTCGTCCTTGTTTTATTTTGTTATATCATTGTTGATTGTAGTAACTGAGTCAGTTTGGGTCAGATGAAAATCTGGCCAAACCCCCGTTAGCCGTAAAATCAAATACAAAGGAGATTGAAAATTGGCAACCATTACAGTTTTGAAGTTTGATACTCCGGAAGGCGCCCAGGAAATGCTCGATTTGATACAAAGCCTGACCAAGCAGAACCTGATTTCGCTGCAAGATGCAGCGATCGTAGCCTGGGAAAAAGGCAAAAAAGCGCCCAAAACCCGGCAGTTGGCCAATATGGTCGGTCTGGGCGCGTTGGATGGCGCATTTTGGGGGGTACTTTTTGGTCTCATCTTTTTTGTACCTTTCTTTGGCATGGCCATTGGGGCGGCGATGGGCGCGCTGGCGGGTAAGTTCGCCGATTTCGGCATCGACGATGGGTTTATTAAATCGGTGCGGGAAAAGGTGACGGAGGGTACGTCGGCGTTGTTTTTGATGACGAGTGACGCGGTGATGGATAAGGTGATTCCGGCTGTTAAAGAAAAAGCCCTTTCCTTTGAACTCGTTACGTCTAATTTATCTACTGCTGCGGAAGAAGAGCTTCGTTCGGCTTTCGGCATCGAATCGGCTGAATAAGCGACTGGTTTGGGGATGATGTACTGGCGCGAAAGGAGGCGTTCGGTGATACATGAGCATGTGGTCTAGCATACTGCGTGAAAATCAATTTCGGTCGGAGGATGTGCCGGCGTTTCAGAATAAGTTGTTTTTTGAGGGGAATCGGAGACGGCCGTATCTGGAACGGTTTAGCGTACTCCTGTTTTTAGCTACCGTGATCGCCACGGTAGGCGTGATCAACGATTCTACAGCTACCGTGATTGGCGCGATGATCATTGCGCCGCTCATGCTGCCCATCATGGCAACCGCCGGCGCGCTGGTGATGGGGCAAATGGGGCGGGCGATTCAGAGTTTATTTTTAGTCTCTTTGGGCATCGCCAGTGTCATCGGTTTGTCGGCGCTGATGGGCCTGATGTATCCCGACGCCATTTCCTTTGCCGCCAATTCCCAGATTGTTGCGCGCACGTCGCCCCGGATGTGGGACCTGATCGCCGCGCTGGCATCGGGAGCGGCTGGCGCATTTTGCATGAGCCGGGATGACATTGCCGATTCGCTGCCCGGTGTGGCGATTGCTATTTCCCTGGTTCCGCCTCTGTGCGTGGTAGGCATTAGTTTATCGTATGGTGAAATGGCCGCGGCCTGGGGGGCGTTGCTGCTGTTTTTGACCAATATGCTGGCGATTCTTTTGGCCGGTGGCGGTGTGTTGGCCATTTTGGGATTGAGCGGTGCGGCGACTGTGAAGCTTCGGGGTAACGCTCGGCGGAATGCGTTTATCCTGATCATCATCAGTTCTTTGTTAGTGGCTGTGCCGCTAAGCGCCACCGGGGCGCAAGTGACCTGGCAGTCGCGCCAGGAATTAGAGATTCGGCGGGCGGCGGAGACGTGGTTGGCCGGGACAGAGTTTGAAGTGCGCGAGGTGAAAATTACTGGCAGCGTGGCCGACATTACGGTGACGGGACCGGGTGATCCGCCGTCGTTTGATTCTGTGGTGGCTGATGTACAACAGAATGTGGATCCGCAATTGACGATAGAGCTGGAAGTTATCCAGGTGCAGAGATTTTTGCGCGAGGGCATTGCCCCACCGATTCGTTAGAACTGTGGCAAGACCCCAAGGGTTTGATATTCAAATAACCCAAATTCTCAGGAGCAAACCCTTGGGGTCTGTATAGTCACAAACGGCCGTTCAAACCATCAACATGGCGTCACCAAAGGAAAAGAAGCGGTACTGGTCAGTAACGGCCGTGCCATACGCCTGCATGATTTGGACCCGATCTGCAAACGCTGATACCAGCATCAGCAAGCTGGATTGCGGCAGGTGGAAGTTGGTGATGAGGGCATCGACGGCGCGAAATTTGTAGCCGGGGTAAATAAAGAGGTCGGTCGGCCCTTCGAAGGCGGCGACCGGTTTCCAGGGGCACATATTGCTGGTTTCCCCGGCTGCGTCGCGGGCGCTGATGGTTTGCAGTGTGCCCAGAATGCCGGCCGAACGACAGGCGGCGGTTTCCAGGGTACGCACGGCCGTTGTGCCTACGGCAATCAACCGGCCGCCGGCCAGTTTGGCGTCGTTGATGCGGCGAGCGGCTTCAGTGGTCAGGCTGGCCCATTCGCTGTGGATGACGTGATCGGCTACCTGATCGGCTTCGACCGGCTTGAAGGTGTCCAGGCCAACGTGCAGGGTTAAGGTTTCGAATAAGACTCCTTTGTCGCGCAGGGCCATCAATAAATCGCCGGTGAAATGCAGCCCGGCGGTGGGGGCGGCGCTGGAGCCGGGCGGGCGCGAGTAAACGGTCTGGTAGCGTTCGGCGTCGTCGAGCGTTTGGTGGATGTAGGGCGGCAGCGGCGTGTGGCCGAGGCTGTCCAGGTCGTCGTCGATGGGGCGGCTGAAGGTGAGTTCGCGCTGGGGGCCATCGAGAACGGCCGTGACCGCAGCCATCACATCGGTTAACAGGCCGTCTTTGTTTTCCAGCAAAATTTCCGCGCCCAGGCTCAGTTTTTTGCCGCCGACCAGCGCTTTCCAGCGGGTTGGGTCCAAATTTTCCAGCAGCAATATTTCCACTTTGCCGCCGGTAGGCTTTTGGCCGAAGAGGCGGGCCGGTATAACGCGGCTGTTGTTGCCGACCAGGATGTCGCCGGGGCGCAGGTAGTCGAGCAGGTCGGTGAAGCGGCGGTGTTCCAGACGGCCGTCGGCGCGGTGCAAAACCATCAGGCGGCTGGCGTCGCGTTGGGGTAACGGCCGTTGGGCGATCAATTCCAAAGGCAGGTTGTAATTAAAATCGTTGGTCTTCATGGTAGGTATTTTATCTTTTCGCCGGTTAGCGGCGGAAGATGCGGATGAGGATATTTAGCAGAATGGTGACCAGGATGCTGATCAGCAGCATGGTGGCCAGGGGGAAATAAATCTTAAAGTTTTGCCCCTGAAAATTAAAATCGCCGGGCAAATTGCCCAGCCAGGGGAACAGCCGGCCGGCGGCCAGGATGATAGCGCCGATGAGGGCAAGGGTGATGCCTAGAATCACCATGATGCGGCCAAATTCGATCATGTGGCGTCGTTGCTCCCAAAAAGAGTGGGTTGGTTGGGTTTGTTGTCTTGTTTGCGGTTGGCGAATGGGATGCCCAGGTGGTTGTAGGCATGGGGGGTGGCCATCCGGCCGCGGGCGGTGCGCTCTAAAAAGCCAAGCTGCAGCAAGTATGGTTCCACCACGTCCATGATGGTATCGGCTTCTTCGCTGATGGATGCGCCGATGGTATCCAGCCCGACGGGACCGCCGCCAAATTTCTCGATGATGGCGCGTAAAACGCGTCGATCCAGGTCGTCGAGTCCCAGATTGTCGATTTCCAGGAGGTTGAGGGCGGCCACGGCCGTTTCCTGTGTAATGTCTCCCTCGGCCCGCACCTGGGCATAATCGCGCACCCGGCGCAGCAAGCGCAGGGCCACACGCGGCGTCCCGCGCGAGCGCAGGGCGATTTCGCTGGCCCCGGCGGCGTCGCAGGCCACGCCCATAATGCCTGCGCCGCGATTGACGATGGACTCGACGGCCGTTTGCTCATAAAAATCCATGCGATAAACCGCCCCAAAACGGGCGCGCAAAGGAGCCGTCAGCAGCGCCAGACGGGTGGTGGCCCCAATGACTGTGAATTTAGGCAGCTTCAGGCGCACATTCTTCGCGCCTGGCCCTTTCCCCACAATAATGTCCAGCACAAAATCCTCCATCGCCGGGTAAAGGATTTCTTCAACAGCCCGCCCCAGGCGGTGAACTTCGTCGATGAACAAAATGTCACCGGCGCGCATGTTGGTCAGAATGGCAGCCAAATCGCCAGCGCGTTCGATGGCCGGTCCGGCAGTGATGCGAATGTTCACATTCATCTCGTTGGCTACCACATGCGCCAGAGTGGTTTTGCCCAGCCCTGGCGGCCCGTGAAACAACACATGGTCTAACGGTTCCTGGCGTGCCTTGGCCGCTTCAATGAGGATGGCCAGGTTGGTTTTTAACTTTTCCTGGCCGGTAAATTCGGCGAGAAGTTGGGGGCGGATCAGGCCATCCAGCCCGCGATCTTCGGTCTTGCGCTGTGGGGAAATATGTCGGTTGGGGGTTGGATTATCGGTCATGAGTCGTTGGTTGCCTGTAAGCTCTTTGCATGGGATTATACGTCAAGTGCAGCGTAATGCGTAACCGGAAGCATGGTAAGGCGGCTGCCCAATACAACAATCTGGAGGGATTATGGTTTACGAATCGCAACATCCGTTGGTGAAACACAAGTTGACTCTGCTGCGCGACAAGCGGACGAAGGCGAAAAAGTTTCGCGAGTTGATTCGGGAATTGGCCATGCTGTTGTGTTATGAAGCGACGGCCGATTTAGGGGTAACGGAAATACAGGTTGAAACGCCAATGGAAACGGCCGTTGGTTACGACCTGACCGAAAAAGTGGGTTTGGTTCCCGTGCTGCGCGCCGGTTTGGGCATGGTCGATGGCATCTGGGAAATGATGCCCGGCGCGGAAGTGTGGCACATTGGCCTCTACCGCGATGAAAAAACCCTTAAACCGGTTTCCTACTATAACCGGCTGCCCACATCGCCCACGGTGGAAGTGTGTCTGGTGTTGGATCCCATGCTGGCGACCGGCGGCTCGGCTGTGGCGACGGTGGACATTCTCAAGCGTTGGGGAGCCAAACGGGTGAAATTTGTGGGTATCCTGGCTGCGCCAACCGGCATCCAACGGCTGCAAGAAGCCCATCCCGATGTGCCCATCCACATCGCCAAAATAGACCAACGCCTCAACGACGTAGGTTTTATTCTGCCCGGTCTCGGCGATGCCGGCGACCGCCAATTTGGCACAGGTTAAGAAACATTTAGCGGTTAACAATGAACGCCTTGTCGGGCGGCTGTGCGTATCTGCACAAACCCTAAGGGTTTAACCTGGAGCATTTTTGCTCTGGGCGGGGCAAAACCCTTAGGGTTTTTATAGATACAACGGTTCATTGTTAACAGGCGAAAGCGACCCGTTTTATGGTTTATGTGCTTGTTTTCCTGGCGGTTTGGGCCGTTGGGTTGGCGGCGACGCCGGTGGCGCAGCAAGTATCGCGGCGCTGGCAGATCGTCGCCCGACCGGGCGGCCGGCGGCAGCATCAGGGTGATATTCCCAAGTTAGGCGGGCTGTCGCTTTTGGCAGCCCTGCTGGTGGGCGTCTTGCTGGTTTATTGGCTGCTGCCGCCCCTGCAACCGGCGGACGCCCTGCGGCTGCGGGGCGTGGTTTTGGGAACCCTGGTCATTACCTTGGGTGGATTTGTCGATGATCGCTGGGAATTAGCGCCGATTCCGCAATTTACCATTCAGGCGGTTGGCGCGCTGATTGCCATGAGCCACACCATTTTTATCGAAGTGTTTAGCAATCCGCTGCCTGCGCCGGGGCTTTGGAATATGCCGCCATTGTCTTGGGTTTTTAGCTATGATGCGGCGACAGGATTGGTGTGGGTGTGGCGGCCGTTGGCCTTGCTGCTGACGTTGTTGTGGATGATGGGCATGATCAACGCGGTGAACTGGTTGGATGGCCTGGATGGTTTGGCTGCCGGGGTTTGTGCGATTGCGGCGCTGTTGTTCGCCTGGCACAGCCATACCTTGGGGCAGCAAACGGTTGCTTTGTTCCCGCTGATTTTGGCAGCGGCTTTGTTGGGTTTTTTGCCGTTTAATTTTGCGCCGGCGCGGATATTTTTGGGGACGGGCGGGGCGTATTTGCTTGGGTACCAGATGGCGACCTTGTCCATTTTGTCGCCGGCGAAGTTGTCTACGGCTTTGTTGGTGTTGGCGGTGCCGATTTTGGATGGGGCGTGGCTGGTGATCAGCCGGTGGCGGCAAGGGCGTAATCCGCTGCAAGGCGGGCGCGATCATTTGCATTTTCGTCTTTCGGATGGGGGGATGCCGACGCGGCAGATTGTGGTGGGGTATTATGTGGTAACGGCCGTTTTCGGCCTCATTGCTGTATTAATCCCTTCTCGTTCCCTGAAAGTTTTATTGTGGTTACTCCTGTACGCGCTTGTATTTTTGTTGCTTGTTCGGCTCAGTAAACGCAAACTACCCGCCGACACCTGACCAATCACCATGCGTGAGATTTGACTGTTAATAGGTTTACAAGAGAACGGCAGCAGGTCTGACAGTCTGGCTGAACCGGGTCATGTATGCTTTAAACAGTTATAAAATTTTGCGGGTTTCTCTGGGAAGACCCTGAGGGTTTAAGTTACAAAGGTCTAATTTTTCCAGAGCAATCCATTAGGGTCTGTATGGTTACAATTTTTAAAGCAGGGGAGTTTGGTAGTATGAGTGAAGAAGAAGCAACAAAACGTCAGATAGGCGGTAAAGAGTCCCAGCCTCAGACGAATCCGATGCTGGTGTCTATGCAGATCGAGGCGATGCAGTTGGTTCTGCGGCGTATGCGCGCATCCAGGGGAATGATGCTGGATCCGATTACCAATGAAAAATTGAGCAATATTGCCAATCAATGAGTGGTATGATCTATTCACGACTGAGAAGCCAGGCCTGAGTTGGGCCTGGCTTTTTTATTGTCAATTTGGATGGGTTGGTACACATGCGGGCAAGGTTTGGGCGGTCTGCTGCCAGGGTTGGGTGTACCAGGCGAGGTAATCGTCTAAATGGGCGGACCAGTACGCCTCTTCGTGTTGGCCTTCGTTTAGCGCCCAGGTGTGGGGGATGCCGGCGGCGACCATATCTTCGTGCAATTGCAGGGTGTTGGCGCGTACCCAATCGTTGTTGCCAATGTCCAGGTAGATGCGTAGATCACCCAGATCGCTGCTGAGGGCGGTGAATTGTGGGTTGACGTCTGGTTTGGCGTATTCGTCTAGCAGGGCGGCGCTGTGCCCGCCGACGCTGATAAAGGCTTCTGGATGCCGGAAGGCGATCTCTAAAGACCAGTAGCCGCCTCGCGACAAGCCGCCGAGGGCGCGGAATTCTGGGTCTGGGCTGGCGCAGTAGGCGGTTTCGGCGTAGGTTGTCAGGTCTTGCAGGATGACAGTTTCATAGGAGCGTGGTCCGCCGGATGTGTACAGGGCTGTTTCGCCGCTGTAGGGCATGACGATGAGCATGGGTGGGTAGATACCGGCCTGAATGCCGGCTTCGGCGGCCTCGTCCAGACCGAGTTGGTCCCAGATGGCGTCGGTGTAGGTGTTGCCGGGGAGCATGTAGAGGGTGGGGTAGGCACGGCCGTTTTGCCCATAACATGGCGGCAGGTAGATGCGATATGACATATCGCCGGCAATTTCGCTGGGAAAGAAACCTGTTTCGATGCGGCCGGGCTGGTCACAGGGTACGGCCGTGTTGGTTGGCGTGGTTGTGGGTACGGCCGTTGCCGTGCCGGTTGGTGTGGGCGACAGGGTAAGAATTGGTGTGAGGGTGGGGCTGGGCAACGGCTGGGCGGCATTGGTTGGGGCGGGTTGGTGTGTGGCTGCGGGGAGAACGGCCGTGCTGGCTGGGGTGATAACGGCCGTTACCGTTGGTCTGGTCGCCGCCTGCCACATACCCCACACGCCCAGCAGCAGCAGCGCGCCCACAAGTACCAGCATGACGATTTTTAAGCCCGACATTGGGAAAATATTACCAGGGAAGTTCGCTGGGCGGTTCAGCCAGCAAGCGTTGATAATTGCCGCGCCACAAATCTGCGGAGCGGGTCATGGTTTTTAATTGGATGTCGGCGAAACGGGGGAACAACTCGCCAAGCAAATCCGGCAGCAAATCCCATGCTTCGTGACGAATGACATCTTCCATGTTGGCGGCCGTTTCCGCGACCCACTCCCAATCGCGCAAAAAGCGTTCCGCTTTCATCCAATACCCGCGCTTTTCCCAGGCTTCGACAGATTGTTTGACACCGGCGTCAATTTCACGCAGCAAAAAAACCAGGCTGGCCGCCATATCTTGAGCTTCGGCGTCCATTTGTGGTTTTTGGCTCAGGCGGCGCAAAATTTCGGCGATGCTGCGCCGATTTTGGTTACGAATTTTTGTTGGGTTGTTTAAATTGATTACTCGACTCATCATTTCTCCTAAAGACGGCGGGGATGATAGCACGGCCGTGTCGATGTGCCAATGATGACCTGATGCCAATATGCGCCGGTTTATGGTGGCAAAAACGGCCGTCTTCTGCTTTAATAGTAACCGTCTCATCCAACTTTTTCAGCCAACAGTTTTACAATCTATCTAGTTATCTACAGAGGTAAACTTATGCGAATGCAAGACGTTTTAGCGATTATTTTAGGTGGTGGCGCCGGAACCCGACTGTACCCGCTCACGGTTGAACGCGCAAAACCGGCCGTCCCCCTGGCTGGTAAATATCGACTCATCGATATCCCCATGAGCAACTGCATCCATGCCGGAATCGAAAAAATTGCCATTCTTACTCAATTCAACTCCGCTTCTTTACACCGCCATATCTACAGCACCTACGTTCGTGACATATTTACCCCAGGTTGGGTGCAAATTTTGGCCGCCGAACAAACCCCCCGCAGCGCAGACTGGTATCAGGGCACAGCCGATGCCGTGCGCAAGCAGCTGATCGAAATCAAACAAGCCGGGTCCAAATATGTGCTCATTCTCGCCGGCGATCATCTGTACCGCATGGATTACACCAAGTTTGTCCAATTTCACGTCGACAGCGAAGCCGATATCACCATCGCTGTGCAGCCGGTAGACCGCAAATCTGCCCCGTCGTTGGGCATTCTAAAGATGGGATCAGACGGGCAAATCACCCAATTCACCGAAAAACCAAAACAAGAAGCTCAACTAGACGAACTAATCAGCCGCGATGATTCCACAAAGCCATACATGGCTTCTATGGGCATTTATGTCTTTGCAACCGACGTCTTATTCGATTTGCTGGATCAAGAAGGCGACGACTTTGGCCGTGATCTCATTCCGGCGGCGATGACCAACCGGCGGGTAATGGGCTACGTTTTTGATGGTTACTGGGAAGATATTGGGACCATCCGCCGCTTTTTCCAGGTAAACCTGGATATGGCCGCCTATGACGCTCCCTTCGATTTTTATGAAGCCGAACGGCCGATTTATACCCATGCTCGCTTCTTGCCCGCCTCCGAAGTTCACGGATCACACCTGGATAACGTGCTGCTAACCGATGGCTGCCGGATTCAAAACGCCTCTATCACCAACTCAGTGGTTGGGCTGCGCAGCATCATCCATTCGGAAGCGGTGATTCGCTCAACGGTTATCATGGGCGCCGACTACTATGAAACAGAAAAGGAACTGGCTCATAACGCGAAAAATGGCATACCCGACGTTGGCATTGGCGCAGGTACGCACATTCAACGCGCGATTGTGGATAAGAATGCGCGCATCGGCTCCAACGTCCACATCCGCGATATTCCCAACCGCCCAGACACCGAAGGGGACGGCTGGGTAGCGCGGGACGGCATCATTCTTGTGCCCAAAAATGCCATCATTCGGGATGGTACAGTGATCTAATTCCGGCGGCAGGGTAATTAAAAAAGACCCTATGGCTTGAAAATTAAATAACCTGGTAAGATTGGACCCATCTTACCAGGTTAAAAACAGACAGACCCTAAGGGTTTGGCCTCGAGAAATTCAACTTTGCGTTAGTTCAAACCCTTAAGGTCTTCACTTGGTAAAAAAACAAAGCGACCTGAAAAGAAATTTTTTTCAGGTCGCTTTGTTTTCTATGAGCGATGGGTCGCCGGGCGGCGAGTTTAGGTAGTAGGAGAACTCAGGGATTCGCTGGCTTCTTCCGGGGTGGGAAAGCGGGTTTCCAGGTGGGCATACACCATCACTCGCTCTTCTTTGGGGTAGATGATGGCCGGATACCACCCATGATCGGCAATAGACGGCCGTACAGCCCCGCACAGTCCAGCTTCTTTTCGACGAGGAAACTGCCAGATTACCCAGTTTTGTAAATCGTCGAATGATAATTTTGTTGGTTTTTGCGTCGATAGAGTGATGTTGGCCACAATACTTTCTTCAGCGTTCATATTCCCTCCTGGTGAAGTCAAGTGAAGAGTAAGCCGTAATTGCTTGCGCTCGCCTGCTTAGGGTTCGCACGTGATTTTGAATTTCCAGATTGGCCCAATCTCCTTGGTGTTTAAGAAAACAATCAGGTAATGAACTGGTCATTCTGAGCGGAGACCGCGGAGCGAAGAATCCCCATTACTTGGCTATCCCAAGCAAAGGGGATGCTTCGGCAAGCTCGGCACTGGCTCTCAGCATGACACGTCGCACGATTACCGGATTAATTTTTTAATCTGCAACAAGATTGGACCAATCTTCTCATGTCAAAAGCAAAAGAACCTTCAAGATTCGTCTAATAAAATGGCCAGTACGTTAGCGGTATCGCTTAGATTTTCCAAAAGATGGTCTGGTTTGTACTGCGCCAGCGTGGCGGCGGCGTGCCAGCCGCTGGCCACGGCCACGGCCGTTGCCTTGCCTGCCCGCGCGCACAAAATATCCGCCGGGGTGTCGCCGATGATCACCGTATTAGTGCCGTCAAACAAGTTGCCGGTCAATTGACTGGCCCGCTGCATGGCAATGCCTGGCAGCTGGTTGCGGTCCATGTGGTCGGAGCCATAGGCTCCGATGCGGAACAACGCTGTTTCCAATCCGGCGGCAGCCAGTTTTAGGGGAGCCGTGCTGACAATGTTGCCGGTTAACAGCCCCAAAACAACGCCTTCACGGCCGTGCAGCGCCGCCAGCAGTTCCGGCACTCCCAGACACGGCCGAATCCCTTTGTCCGGGAAGGTTTCCCGCGCCTGAGCCGTCATCCGATCGTAAATGGTGGGCAGTTTGGCCCGAATTTCTTCCGGCGAAAAGCCGGAAGCTTGCAGCAGATCGGTGATGATGCGGGGGTCCGTTTTGCCGCCCATGTGGTACGTATCCACCGGACCGGCTGTGCCGCAAACCTGCTCCAGCGCAGATGTCATGGCGGCGCGGCCAGCACTGTTGCTGCGGATCAGCGTACCGTCGATGTCGAATAAAATCAGCCGGGTCATTGGCCCAACAGGTGCGCAACAGCCGGCCAAAAGGGACCATTGGGCGTGGCTCTGGGCGGAACGGCCGTGCCCACCGGTATGCCGCGTTCCTGTAAAACAGTTTTGATCCAGCCAATTCGCTGCCCCGCCGGAGTCAGCGCCAAAATTTGGCGGATGATCTCTTGCTGGCGCTGGGCTTCGGGCAGATTGCCCTCGGCTGCAGCTCGGGTCAGGGCGACGAGCGGTTCGGGAACGGCCGTGGCCAAGCCGCTCAACAAACCATCCATGCCCAAAGCCAGCAGCCCCAAGGCAATGGGTTCGTTGCCCGCCAAAGCGACAATGTGTTCCGGGCGGGCATCCAGAAGATTGCGCACCTGCCCGGCGTCGGCGCGGCTGGATTTGATGCCTGCCAGGGTGGGCAATTCGCGTCCCAGGCGGGCCAGCAGGGCCGGGCTGACGCCGTTCACCGCTAACTGCGGAATGTCATAGACAATGAGCGGCGTGTTGGGGGCGGCGGCGGCGATTTGCTGGAAATAGTCGGCCAGGCTGCCATCATCCATGCCGTAAAAATAGGGGGTCATGGCGGCGATGACGTCTGCGCCAATGGCTTCGGCGTGGCGCGCCAGAATCAGGGCATGATCGGTGCGCAGCGCGCCAACGTGAACCAATACGGGGACACGGCCGTTGGCGGCTTTTAACGTGGCCTCATGTAATTTTTGCCGTTCACTGAGGTCGAGAACAATGCCCTCGCCGGTGCTGCCGCCGGAAAACAGGCCAGCAACCCCGCGGTCAATCAGAAAGTCAACCAGTTGGGGGATAACGGCCGTGTTCACCGTATACCCATCCGCCGCAATGGGGGTGGCCATTGCCGGCGTCACGCCGCTCATCAATTTTCTTTTTAATTCTGCGATTTTAGTTTTCACAACAGCACGTTCCTAATCTAAAAATTTGGTGGCTATTCAGGTTTCTCTTACAAAACCCCAAGGGTTTGATATACCCCAATAATCCAAGTTCTCAGCAGCAAACCCTTGGAGTCTGTATCGTTACTATGGCTTTAGACGCCAGCCAGCTGGGGCAGAAACATCTGCTCGGCTTTGCTGAGGGCGTTTTCAAATTTATGCAGGGCTTCGTCTACTAGATGATCGGGGACGTTAAGGGCCGGCGTCAGGCGGATGGCGTTGCGGCCGCAGGGGATGAGCAGCAGCCCATCTTCAAAGGCGTTTTGGATGATGGCGTTGCGCAAATCAACAGCGCGTTCTTTGGTGTGCCGGTCTAGCACAAATTCTAGCCCGATCATCAGCCCACGACCGCGCACATCGCCGATGCTGGCGTGGCGCTGCTGCATATCGCTCAGGGCCGACATGATGGCAGTGCCGGTTTGTTCGGCTTTGGCCAGCAAGTTTTCTTCGTCGATGACCTGCAAGGTGGCCAGGGCCGAGGCGGCGGCGACAGGATTGCCGCCAAACGTGCTGCCGTGCGAGCCTGGACCCCACACCATATCTTCCTTACGGGCGATAATGCCGCCGATGGGCATGCCGCTGCCCACGCCCTTGGCAAAACAGACAATGTCCGGTTCGACGTTTTCATGTTCGATGGCCCACCACTTGCCGGTGCGGCCGGCACCGCTCTGAATCTCATCGACCATGAGCATGATGCCGTATTTGTCGCAAATCTCGCGTAGATAGGCGAAGAATCCGGGCGAGGGCACAATGTAGCCGCCTTCGCCCTGAATCGGCTCGACAAGGATGCCGGCGATGTCTTCAGGTTCCAACAGGCTGTGGAAGATGTGTTCATCCAGATATTGGCTGATGGTATCGGCGGGCGTTTGGCTATCTACGGGGAGTAGCAGGGGGCGGTATGGATTGGGATAAGGCAGGTGGTGGACGTAGACGCCGGGTTTGTAGCTTTCTCGCTGCACGGCTTTGCTGGCGGTGAAGGAGAGAGAGCCGAGCGTACGGCCGTGAAATGCCCCCAGAAATCCGAGGAATTTGGACCGGCCGGTCTTGTACATGGCCAGCTTGATGGCCGATTCGACGGCTTCGGTGCCGGAGTTGGCCAGGTAGACCAGCGTGTCGTCCATGGGGGCGATGGTTTGCAGCTTTTCGGCCAGATCGACAGCCTGCGGGTAAAAGAAGTCGCTGAGGCAAATGTGCCAGAATTTGTCGACTTGCTTTTGTACGGCTTGCACCACGGCCGGGTGACGGTGGCCAACGTTGAGGACAGCGACGCCAGCCATAAAATCTATGTAACGACGGCCGTCGACATCCCACAATTCCGAACCCTGGGCGTGGTCAACCACCAGCGCATATTCGCGGGTGTATGATGGCGATAAACTCGCCTGATCACGTCGGATAATGGACAGGCCTTTCGGGCCTGCCCCATTTAAACTGAATTTCATGACTTGACTCCTTGAAATGTAGACAAAAATGAAAGCGGTTTCACTCGCTGACCAAAAAATAACCGAAATCGGTCATTTTTCTTGTTTGCGGTGCGTCTGTAGGAGGGGAGTCTGCTCAGATTGTGTTGATTCGGTCAACCGCCTGGGGTAATGGCCCCCCCTTCTTGGCACGGCAATGTCGCCGGTGAGGTCCGCTACTCCGGTTCAATGGTAAAAGATAGTGGATAACCTTCTAAGCTGGCGGCAAATTGAGCTTTTCCGACCCGTGATTCGGCTTCGGCTTGGGACAATGTGGTGACGTAAGCGATGCCGGCGGTGTGGGCGACGAAGGTGACGTGTTCGGCTTCCATCGAGGTGAGCTGAAAGATTTTTTGCAGGATTAGAATGACAAAATCGTACGGCGTCACCTCATCGTTGTGGATGAGGACTCGGTAAAGTGGCTCGATGGCTTCTGCCTGATCGGTCTCTTCGCGGATTTCTGGGGCGATTAGCGTTTGTGCTGCCATCATGAGATTATAAGGAGTGCGAGGAAGGCGTGCAAAAGTTGGGAGAAGTTGGAAATTCTAGCCGCATTGGGTGGATGAGGTTTTAGAATCTGATGTTGCTCAGAACGGTGAGTGTATGGGTCATTAGGATGGCCAGAGCGGGGTGATCGGTTTCTAATTGGGGAACGGCCGTTTCCAATAAATCCACCAGGTCACTTCTGTCCACTTCGGGGGCCACAACCATCTGGCCGATCTGTTTTTCTAAATGCCGCAGGACACGGTCATCTCGTGAGCTAACGGAATTCGTGTGTCTCAGCTCTTTGTTCAACTCCACCAGCAGTTCTTGAAGCTCTTTCTTCGATGCCATATTGCTCAGCCTCCAAATCCAATGAGCAGATTGCTGCTCGCCAGTTCTCAGCCAGTCCGGTGCGGCTGATTCTTATTTTAACCTGATTTCAGGCTGATATTCCAGTAGGAAACGACCCAAATTAGCCCTTTTGCCAAACAAAAAGCCGGCCATGTCCATAAATCGGGCATGGCCGGCTGCGTAAGGTGGGCTGTAGCGGTTCTATTTCTGGAAAGTGGCCACCAGTCCTGCCGCTAACTGCTCCTTTTCCGCCTGTGTTAGTCTAGCTTCCGAGTGCATCAGCAAAAATTGCGCGGGGGGCATTTCGCCGCCCAGGACGATATTGCTGATTTCCTGCGGCTCCCTTTTGATCTCAAAGTTGCGATTCCATTCCGAAAAATTGAGGCGGCTGCGTCCTTCGACAACATCGCGGTAAACCAACCAGGAGGCGGGGGCGATGCTGGTGTACCACGGCGTCCAGTCGGTCTCGTTGCTGTGGCAGTCGAAGCAGGCGCGCTGCGCCAGTTCTCTGGTTTGCGGGCTGTCCCAATTTGACTCTTGAACGACGGCCGGATTGGTGTGATCACGGCCGTAAGGCACAATTTGAATCACTAATAATCCAACCACTAAAATTACTATCACACTACCAATTATTTTCCAAGTACGATTCATGTATACATGCTCCCTTTCGATGTGTAAGAATCCCAAAAATGCAGCCTGGTTCCCATCTAATGAACCGGGCTGTGTTGATTATGGTAAGGGTACTGTTGGTGAACTTTGACCTCCTTGAATGGTATCAACCAATTCGTTTGCCAGGGTAAGGATGGCTTGTTCGTCGGCAGGACTGGCTGCACTACTGCCGGAACCGGTAAAAAGCAACTGCGAGCCGGCTGCCGTGGGCGTTGTGGTTGAGTCTGGTGTCAGGCTGATAGTGGTCAGTGAATCGACCCAGGTATAAAGCTGGCCCAACTGATCGCTGGTGAGCCAATAGTCGCCATAATCCGGCGCTGGCGTGTCTGCGCAAGAGGTTAGCGTCATGCGGCCGGTGTTGTAAACGGACAAATCGGTGCAGACGCCATTTTCGGTGTGGTTCTGGTGATAGACCAATACCGGCTGTGTGTCGGGTGATTGAGTGTCTGTGGCGGCGTCGGCCAACCAGCGGGCGAGGTTCATGATTTGTCGTTGTTCTACGGGGGTGGGTATGTGGGTTCCCAGCCCGTTGAGGACGACGGCTCCGTCTGGGGTGTCGGCATAAAAGGGCATATTGCTCAAGGCGGTGGTGATGAGATCGGTGGCTGCGTTGGGGGTGGTGGGGCTGAATTGTACGGCTGTTAACTCCCCATCACATGGCCCAACTTGCAAACCGGTGTCGCCACGCATGACGGCCGTGGTGCATTGATCTCCCTGCCGCCAGGTGGCCGCCAGACCGCCTTCCGGGGGGACGGTCGTCGGCACAAACACCAACTGCCGCCCGTCGTAGTTGGTGTGGTAGGTGAACAATTTGTTGTTTGCCTGAAAAATGAAGAGGTAGCCGGAAACGGCCGTTTTGGCGCACACTTCATTGGCCGGATAAACGCCTAAACAGGCATCGGGCCAATTTACTTCTTGAATGGTCATGACTTCGATGGACTCAGGGGGAAGTTTTAGCTGTCCGGCTAAATCCTGGCGGGCGATTTCCATCACCTGATTTTGGGAGGGAACGGCCGTACTCGCTTCTGTGGGGCTTATTACGGCCGTGGACGGGGGCGGGGCGGCGTTTTGGCAGGCTGTTGTCAGGCCAATCAGGCCAGACAGCCCCAGCATCATAACCTGCAAAAATCGTCTTTTTAACATTGGTCTATCAACCTCCATACATCCACATTAAAAATTTTGGTAACTGTACAGAGCCTAAGGATTTGCTCTAGAGAAGCTAGACCGTTTGGAACTAAATCCCTTAGGGTCTTCCCAGAGAAACCTGAACAGTACAAATTTTGGAAGATGGGCATGGCTGGGAATGACCAGATTGCGTACTCACTAAAGGGCATTATAGGCCTGGCTACCTGGGTTTACAAGCAAACGCCAATTGTCTAAGGGATTTCCAAGCGACGCCGATTATTGGCCGGCGAACCGCTGCCTGAAGGCGGAGACTGGTCCAATCTTGGAGATTGGACCAGTCTTTACAGATTAAAAATGAATGACCCCTCAGGGTTTGTGGGTGGTTGATCAGGCAGTCGCTGCCGCGTTATCCGCCGGTTCCTCAATGGGCTTCAAAGCGATTCGGAAATAGCTTTCGGCGTATTTGAACCCGACACGCTGCCCGGTTTCACCGCTCCATTCCTTCAATCGCTCAGTCGGATCCCAGTCGCCTATTTGGCTGACGTGTTGGCGCAGCGCGGCAATTTTAGTTCCGATGGTCTCGCTGATGTCGATGAAGTAATTGGGTTTTTGCGCGGGCCAGGAAACATAAACGTAATTCACTTTGTGCGGGGCCAGACCTTCCGCGTCTAAATCGGGGTAGAGCAGGTGCATTTCGGCGGCCGGAAAGACGGCGTCGATGGCCACCTGGGCCGCAGCGCGGTGGTCGGGGTGGTTAATGTAATCTGCGCTGGGAAAATAGGCGGTCGGGTCGCCGCAGACGACGACGTTGGGGCGGTGTTGGCGGATCAGGCGCACCAGTTGTTTGCGCAGTTGCAGAGTGGGTTGAAGAAGGCCGTCATGTTCGCCCAGGAAGATGCAGGTGGCCCCGGCGGTTTGGGCAGCGGCCGTTTGCTCAGCACGGCGAATGGTGGCTAATTTTTCGGCCGTCATCCCGGCCTCGTGGCTGCCGACGTTGCCATCTGTGAGGACGACGTAGGTGACCTGGCTGCCATGTTTGGCCCATAATGCGGCCGTGCCGGCCACGCCAAATTCGATGTCGTCGGGGTGCGCGTAGATGAACATGGCTCGCTCAGGAATATAAGTTTGGGACATAATGTTTGGTTGCCTCCGAAAAATGATTAAGAGGATTATACCTGTACCTGGAAGGGTGTATAGACGGCCGTTTTGCAACCTCCTGTTTATCCTGGCAAGCGCCCCTGTCTGGTCACATTAGGACTTCTTGATATACTAGATTTTTAGGTCACTATATACCTCCTGTCCCACCGCAGTTCTGGGTTGCATTGGGGCAAGAGCGTTGATTAGACAGCGACAAACACCGCCAGTTTGCGCGGGCGGTTGGTTTTGGCGGCACATTCAAGAAAAAATACAAAAGGTCCAAAAATGAGCAATTGGTACAAGCTTGAAGCAGGCGACATCGTTGCAGAGTTGCAAACATCACCCCAAAATGGATTGACATCGGCCGAAGCGAAGAGCCGTTTGGAAATATATGGGTTAAATGAGCTGATCGATCGCGGCACGAAAAATCCCTGGCTAATTTTATTGGACCAGTTCAAAGATGTGATGGTGATTATTTTATTTATCGCCGCCCTGGTTTCTTTGTTTCTGGCCGAATATGCCGATGTCGTGGTCATCATGGCCATTGTGGTGTTGAATGCGGCGATTGGTTTTTCGCAAGAATATCGGGCAGAGCAGGCTGTGGCGGCGCTGAAAAAATTGGCTGTGCCGACGGTGAAGGTGCGGCGTGACGGCCGTGTCGAGGAAATCTCTGCCCGTCTATTGGTCCCTGGCGACATTATCATGTTGGAAGCCGGTAATCTGGTGCCCGCCGACGGCCGTTTGCTCACCTGTGTCAATCTCAAAATTGAAGAAGCAGCCCTCACCGGCGAATCGGAAGCCGTAGAAAAAGTTGACCACGTCCTGTCCGGTTCGGATTTGCCGATTGGCGACCGGCGGAACATGTCCTTTATGGGCACAGTCATATCGTATGGCCGTGGAACGGCCGTGGTTACCGCCACCGGCATGAACACCCAACTGGGCGCCATCGCCGACCTTATTCAGGGCGTCGAACAAGAGCAAACGCCGCTTCAGCGCCGTCTGGCTCGCCTGGGCGTTACCCTGGGCTGGTTCTCTCTGGTCATTATCGCCATCGTTATCGCCCTGGGGTTGCTGCGCGGCGAAAAATGGGACATTCTCGTCCTGACAGCCATCAGCATGGCCGTGGCGGTTGTGCCAGAAGGGCTGCCGGCCGTCGTCTCCATCACCCTGGCCCTGGGTTCCCAGCGCATGCTCAAACGCCATGCGCTTATTCGCAAACTGCCGGCCGTTGAAACGCTCGGTTCCGTTACCGTTATTTGCTCCGATAAAACCGGCACGCTGACCCAAAACCGCATGACCGTAACCGTGTTTGATGTTGCCGGACACACGCAAGAATTGGAAGCGCTCATCGACAAGCGCGGAGCCATCTTGCACGCCGAACTGACGCCTCATGCCCCGCCGGAGAACCGCTCGCTGAGTCTGCTGATCAAAGCTGGCGCTCTCTGTAACGATGCCTTCCTACAAATCGAAGACGGCGTTGAACGTACCATTGGCGACCCGACCGAGGGCGCATTGGTGGTGGCTGCGACCCAGATGGGTTACACCAAAGAAGAATTGGAGGCCACCTGGCCGCGCGTGGCGGAAATCCCCTTCACCTCAGAGCGCAAACGGATGACCACCATCCATCGTATCGCCGACACCCAAAATGCAGAGATTTCTTTGCCCGCGCCGTACATTGCGTTTACCAAAGGGGCTATCGACAGTTTGCTAGAAGTTAGCACGCATATGTGGCAGGGCGAGTTAAACAACATTATTCCCCTGGATGATGGGCTGCGCGGGCGGGTTCTGGCGGCGAATTCTCGTTTTGCCGAACGGGGACAGCGGGTGTTGGGAGTGGTGATACGGCCGTTAGACACCCCAGAAATCGGCCCAGACGCTAACGTCGAATCCGACATGATCTTTATCGGCCTGGTGTCCATGATCGACCCACCACGGCCAGAAGTGAAAGAAGCCGTCCAAATAGCCCGTAAAGCCGGCATTCGCCCCGTCATGATCACCGGCGACCACCCCCTGACCGCCCTCTACATCGCTCAGGAACTCGATATTACGCGGAACAACCGGTATCTAACCGGCAAACAACTGGCCGAAATGAGCCTGCAAGAGTTGGAGGAAGTGGTCGAAGATATCTCTGTCTTTGCGCGCGTTTCTCCCGAACACAAGTTAAACATCGTTAACGCCCTACAAGATCGCGGCGAAATTGTCGCCATGACCGGTGATGGCGTCAACGATGCGCCAGCCCTTAAAAAGTCGGAAATTGGCGTAGCCATGGGCATCACCGGCACCGACGTGTCCAAGGAAGCTGCCGACATGGTGCTGCTCGATGATAACTTCGCCACCATCGTGTCCGCTGTTGAGGAAGGGCGAGTCATCTTCGACAATATCCGCAAATTTATTCGCTACACATTGTCCAGCAATACCGGCGAATTGATTGTTATGCTGGTCGCGCCATTCCTGGGAATGCCGCTGCCTCTGGTTCCCCTGCAAATCTTGTGGATCAATCTGGTAACGGATGGGCTGCCGGGTCTGGCTTTGGCTTTAGAAAATGGCGAGCGCGGCATCATGGAACGGCCGCCTTTCCATCCCAAAGAGCATATTTTTAGCCGGGGATTGGGCTGGCAAATTATCTGGATAGGCACCCTGATGGGACTTGTGTCGCTGTTAACCGGCTTTTTATATTACGAGCCTGGCATATCTAAAGTGCGAGCCGACACCTGGCAGACGATGGCCTTTACCACGCTCACCCTGGCGCAAATGGGTAATGCCCTGGCCATCCGTTCCAACGTCGATTCGGTTTTTAGCATTGGGTTTTTCACCAACCGCATGATGATTGTGGCCGTCATTTCGACTTTTCTTTTGCAGTTGGCGCTGATTTATTTTGGGCCTTTGCAGCGCGTGTTTAGCACTGTGGCCCTGTCGGCGCGCGATTTGGGCATCAGTATAGCGCTGAGTACGATTGTGTTTACGGCCGTTGAACTTTCGAAATGGGTTAGCCGGCGGCGCGCTCTGTCGTAAGCAGACAGGCTACGGATGGCCGAGCACGACCACTGGCTCGACCAAATCCCAATCAAAACTGGCCAGATTTTCTGCGCCCAATGCGACGATCGTCTCATAGTAGGTATTGGCGTTCGCGCGAAGCTGGGCCACGTAGACGGTTCGGCAGACAGCCGGCAGCGGTTCCAACCACTGCCGGGCGCGCAGCAGCATCTTCACCGCGCCACGATAATTCCCCCGTTCAACCTGATATAAGGCGATACCGACCTGTAAAATGCCCTGGTAGAGGTCGCGTCCGGGGCTGTTATCGGCGCGCCAGGCGGCTTCTAGATCGTCGTGGCAGCGGTAATACTCGCCCTGGTTGAAGAGGGCGATGCCCTCTTTGGCAAGATCAGAAAGCGGCTGCGCGCATGTTGTGGTCAGGATGTGGGGGTCAGTGACGCGGGCGTATTTTTCGAAGAGTTGGGCCATGTCGGCGGTGAATTTGGAACGGGCGACGACGGCGTCGGCTCCGGCGCTGCGGGCCGTTTGGGCGGCTGTTACGTCCATGTGCGAGCCAAAGCAGAGGATGGGCAGGCGGCGGGTGGCCGGCGAAGATTTGAGCGCAGCTATCCAGCGCTGCCAGGGTATGCCTTCGTTGTTGAGGTCAAAAAGCAAAAGCGCGGGCTGCCAGGCGGTTAGAAGATCGAAGAGCTGCCCGCTCTGGCCGTGGAGCGATTCGCCAGGGGTTTCCGGTCGAGCGTTGTTGAGGAGGGGGGAAACGGCCGTTTCTCCTAAATCCGCCACATTGCCTACCCAGCGGATTTGGTAACCCCGGTGGGCGGCAACGTTGGTAATTCGCGGCGTGAACATCAAATCGGCTACGAAGCCGACGATGAGGGGAGCGTTTTGTGTGTTTTCCATGGCGGCGATTGTAACAGAGGCGAGGTGGCTCAGGTAGGGGAACGGCCGTTCCCGTGTTAAACTTAGGCCAGTGCCGTTTGGGGGGCAAGAAAGGAGCGTGACATGGCAGACGGAGACGATTTATTTGATCGCTTGCAGTCCCGATATGAAGAGGGGCGCGTGCCGTGGGATGACGAGGTGCCGCCGCCGGAAGTGGTGCAGATAGCGGCCAGTTTACCGCCAGGGCGGGCGTTGGACCTGGGTTGTGGGTACGGCCGTTCCAGCATCTATCTGGCGCGGCGAAATTGGGTCGTCGATGGGGTCGATTTTATCCCCCAGGCCATCGCCGGCGCCCTGGCGCGCGCAGAAATGGCCGGCGTGCCTGAAAAGGCCAATTTCCATCTTGGCCGAGTCACCCATTTGCCGTTTTTGTCCGGGCCGTATGATTTTGCGTTGGATGTGGGGTGTATGCACGCTTTGGACGATGCCGGCCTGCGCCAATATCGGGATGAAGTTTATCGGCTGCTGCGTTCGGGTGGTTTGTATTTGCTTTTTGCCCATTTGCGCAGCGATGAGGAGGAAGTGCCCGGCCGAGGGGTATACGAAGCTACCCTGCACACCTTGTTTGGCTCGCATTTCACTCTGGAAAAAGTGGTTCATGGCACAACCCAGGTGGAAAATAGACCACCGTTCGCTTCGGCCTGGTTTTGGTTTCGGCGAAATTGAGCCGTAGATTAAGAGCGCTGTGGGCTAAGGTCGATTGATTGCAAAACATTTGCAAAATATGTGCAAATATCCTACAATGTAGTTATATTTGACTAAATTAAGGGATATACCTATGACGCAGCAAAATAAATGGACCACGGCAAATATGTCGAATCTGAACAGGAAAACGGCCGTTGTGACCGGCGCCAATAGTGGACTGGGGTACGAGACTTCTCTGGCGCTGGCGCAAAAAGGGGCGCGGGTCATTATGGCCTGCCGCAATCTGACCAAAGGTCAGCAGGCCGCCGAACAAATCCGGCAAATCGCTCCTGGCGCAGAGCTGGATTTGCGCCCGCTTGATCTGGCCGATCTGGCTTCTGTGCGGGCGTTTAGCGAGTCTGTGCAGGCTGAATATGCCCACCTGGATTTGCTGATCAACAATGCCGGGGTGATGGCGCTGCCTTATCGCCAGACGGCTGACGGCTTTGAGATGCAGTTTGGCACCAATCACCTGGGACATTTTGCCCTCACCGGCTTGCTGCTGGAGCAGTTGCTGGCTGCGCCGGCCGGGCGAGTGGTTACGGTGAGCAGCATGCTTCATCGCGGCGGGCAAATGAATTTTGATGATTTGCAAGGCCAACAAACCTACAACAAACGCGCGGCTTATGGCCAGAGCAAGCTGGCAAACCTGTTGTTTGCTTATGAATTGCAGCGGCGGTTAACGGCCGTTTCCGCCAACCTCATCAGCGTGGCGGCGCATCCGGGTTATGCCGCGACCAATTTGCAAGACGCCGGCCCGGCAATGGAAAACTCAGCCGTGCAGCGGCAGGTGATGCGCCTGGCGAACAAAGTGATGGCTCAGAGCCAGGCGATGGGGGCGCTGCCTTCGCTGTATGCGGCTACGGCCGTCGACGTTCACGGCGGCGACTTTATCGGCCCGGATGGCTTTGGCGGGATGCGCGGCTACCCGGCGCGCGTCCAATCCAGCGAGCGATCACATGATCTGGCAACGGCCGTGCGCCTCTGGGATGTCTCTGTCGCTTTAACCAACGTCACCTTTGCCCGGCTGGATGCAATTCCGGTAAAATAAGGCAAAAATCTTGGGATTATACAGACCCTGAGGGTCCGTATGTGTTTAACCCGGTAAGATTGCTCCACTCTCGCAGATCGGACCAATCTGCAAACTCGAAATTTAATGATGCACCAACCCTAACGGTTTGCTTTAGAGAAGATAAACCTGATGGAACTTAAACCCTTAGGGTTTTAACAAGCACAAACCATGACAGATCCGACACTTCTTTGGCCACTACTTCTGATTCTGGCTGCCGCCATCGTTGCGGCCGTCGCTGGTTTCCCTGATCTAAATCGGCGGCTTTCCATCACGCGGTTAAGTTGGATTTTGGCGCTGGCTCCCCTGTTGGCGGCCGTGTTGTTGGCCTTGCGCGTGCCGTCGGCCAATGACGGGACAGTTTTCACCTGGCAGTGGACCTGGCTGCCCGCTCTTAACCTCAGTCTTGGTCTCTACGTAGACAGCCTTAGCCTATTGTTCGGCCTTTTGGTCACCATCATCGGGACGTTGGTTGTGGTTTACGCCGGACAGTACTTCAAGGGCGACCAGAGCGCGTGGCGATTCCTGACCTATCTCCTGCTATTTATGGTGTCTATGTTGGGCATCGTCATGGCCGGGGACGTGTTAACCCTGTTCATTTTTTGGGAAGGGACCAGCATCCTCTCGTATTTGTTGGTGGCTTACAAATACCAGTATGAAGAGGCGCGTTATGGGGCGTTTCGCGCCTTGTTCATCACGGGCGGCGGCGGCATTGCCTTGTTGGCCGGGCTTTTATTTGTTAGTTACGCGGCCGGCGGCACAGATTTTGCCACCATACTCAGCAGTGGTGATGTGCTGCGCAGCAATGATTTTTATCTGGTGATGTTGGGGCTGGTGGCTTTTGGCGCATTCACCAAAAGCGCCCAATGGCCCGCCCATATCTGGCTGCCCGGAGCCATGAGCGCGCCCACACCCGCCAGCGCCTACCTCCATTCCGCCACGATGGTCAAGGCAGGCATCTACCTGATGGCTCGCATGAACCCGGCCCTGGGTTTTACCGACGCCTGGTTCTGGCTGCTGACCATTTTCGGGGGAATTACGATGCTCGCCGGCGCGTATTTGGGTCTAAAACAACACGATCTCAAGGGGTTGTTGGCCTACTCCACCATCAGCCAATTAGGTGTGTTGATGATGCTCATTGGCCAGGATGTGCCGGAAGCCTACAAAGCACTGGTAATTGGGATCATTGCTCATGCGTTTTATAAAAGCGCGCTTTTTTTGGTGGCCGGCATTGTGGATCACGAGACAGGTACGCGAGATATTCGGCGGCTGGGCGGGCTGCGCAAGGTAATGCCATATACTTTTGCCGCCGGGACGGTGGCGGCTTTGTCGATGGCTGGTCTGCCGCCGATGTTTGGATTTTTGGCTAAGGAAACGTTGCTGGTCACTGTGACCAATATGCCGCCGGTAGTTGCCGGGGTGATTCGCTGGAGCACGGTGCTGGCGGGGTCGTTGATGTTGGCGCAGGCGGGCCTGTTCATTTGGGAAACCTTCATGGGGCAGCCAAAAGACGCGGGCATTCACGGCCACGAAGCGCCCTGGCCGATGTGGCTGGCGCCGATGATTCCGGCCGCGCTGTCGCTTGTTTTGAGCATTTTGCCCGGTCCGAAAGAGGAGGCTACCTTCCTGGCGGCGGCGGCGCAAGCGGCTTATGGAACCAAGGTGAAGGTTTCCACGGTGCTGTTTCATGGCCTGACGGTGGAATTTTTATTATCGCTGGCAGCTATTTCGCTGGGCTTTATGTTGTTTTTGTTCCGTCATCGGGTGCGGGCGTGGCAGACGGCCGTATTGCCTGAAATGTCCTTTAACAAGCTGTATGTGTGGGTGTTGGCGGCGATTGATCGGGCGAGTGAGTGGGCGACACGGTTGCAGCAGGGACGATTACGGCCGTATCTGCTCATCATGCTCTCGGCAACGGCCGTGTTGGTTTTTGTCTTTAGCTGGCAAACCCTGCTGGTCGTGTCGGTGGGTTCCTGGCCAGAGTTGAACCTGAACGGCGAACTGGACATTTTGCGCCTGTTTGCCCTGCTGGTGGTGGTGGGCGCCTCGTTGATGTCTGTGGTCCTGGTGCGCGATTTTAACGCCATCCTGGCATTTGGCGCGGCCGGATTAAGCATGGGGCTGTTGTTTGCTCTGGAGCCTGCGCCGGACGTGGCTCTGGTGCAAATTGTGGTCGATATTTTGGCGGTGGTTATTTTGGTGCTGGCGCTGACCCGCCTGCCGCGCCGCCAGCGGCGCAAGGCGCAGGAAGTGGCCGTTATTTTGCGTTATTCTCGCTGGTCGATTTTACGAGATACGGCCGTTGCCGGAGCTGTTGGTTTGCTGGTGACGCTGATCACTCTTGCCGCTCTAACCGATCGGCCGCGCGAAAGTGTGGTGACGCCTTTTTATGCGGCCAATGCCAAAACCCTGACCGGCGCGACGGATATTGTGGGCGCGATTGTGGTTGATTTTCGCGCTCTAGATACTTTGCTGGAGATCACCGTATTTAGCATGGCCGGTCTGGGCATCTACACGCTGCTGCGGCACGCGGCGCAAAAGCATGGAGACAATCGTATCGTGGAGGATGGGGCGGGAACGGCCGTGTCCGACCGGCAATCTACCTATGGCATCAGCGGGATGCGCACCTCTGCTTTTGTGCGCGTTCCGGCATTTGTTTCGCTGCCTCTATCGCTGATGCTGGCCGCCACGCACATGATGTATGGCCATAACCAACCCGGCGATGGTTTTACGGCCGGCGTAGTCATTAGTCTGGCGGTGGCTTTGTGGTATGTGGTCTTTGGCTACGAAGAGACTCGCCGCCGCCTGCCCTGGCTGCGGGCGACCTCGTTTGTGGCCGCTGGGGTGCTGTTGGCCGTGGTCACAGGCAGCGTCGCGGCGCTGATCACCGGCAATTTTTTGGGCAATGTGGATTTTACGGCCGGCTGGACGTTTATGCCGAATGGTTTTCATATCAGCACTTCTTTCCTGTTTGAGGTTTCTATCTGTCTGGCGGTGTTGGGCGGCGCGGCGCGTATGTTAAATTCGCTGGGGCACCCGGAAGGGAGAGATAGGGATTAAGAATTTGCGATTTGCGATTTGCGATTGGCGATTTGCGATTTGCGATTGGCGGTTGGCGGTTGGTAGGGACTCTACCTTTGCACTTTTTAGAAATAGGACGCAGATTTTCATGGATGCGGCGGAATGACGCCGATTTTATACCGGTTTAGCCGCGAAAATCCGCTTTATCTGCGTTTATCGGCGTACCATGCATACATCTGCAAACATAGTGGTAAGGTGATAGGGTAATTATGGAATTATTAACGGCCGTTGCCGTCGGTTTCTTGTTTGCCATTGGCGTTTTTCAGATGCTGCGGCGCAATGTGATCCGCTCTGTGATTGGGCTGATGATTTTGGCCAACGCCGTGAACCTGTTTTTGCTCAGCACCGGGGCGTATAACGGCCTGGCGGCGGCGTATACAACGGCCGCAGACCTGCGCAGCGATGCTTTGCCCCAGGCGTTGATTTTAACGGCCGTTGTCATCAGTATGGGCGGTACGGCGTTTGTTTTAGCCATGTTGTACATCATTTCGTCCCGCTACCAAACGGCCAATATGGATGAAGTGAACGGGTTGAAGAATTAAGACCCTAAGGGCATCAGTTACAAGTTAAGCAATTTTGTGAGTTGTCAAGCCAGTAATTGGCTACAATTCACTTATGAAAAAAAGAGACCAAAAATCCAAAAGCACAGTCCGGCATACACGGGCCATTCAGGC
>JAGOMA010000054.1 GCA_017993775.1 Chloroflexota bacterium
TGTGGTCGCCGGTGCGGAACTCGCCGCGCAGCAGGCTGACGGATAACGCGCTTTCCACGTAGCGTTGGATGGCGCGCCGCATGGGCCGCGCGCCAAAGTCTTTGTCGTAGCCTTGTTCGGCCAGCCACTTCTGCGCCGCTTCTGTGAGAACAATGGTCAGGTTGCCCTGGTCGGCCAGACGCTGCTGCACTTCTTTGATTTGCAGCTTGACGATCTCCAGCATATCTACTTCCGAGAGTGGTTCGAAGATGATGATCTCGTCGATGCGATTGATAAATTCCGGCCGGAAGGTTTCTTTGAGGGCTTCTTCGATGCGTTTGTGGTCTGCTTTTTCTTGGGCATCGCGCACGCCGGCAAAACCGAGAGCGCCTGATTTGTGGACAAAAGACGTGCCTACATTGCTGGTCATGACGATGACGCTGTTGCGGAAGTTGACGATGCGACCTTGCCCGTCGGTTAGACGGCCGTCATCCAACAATTGCAGCAGCGTATTCCACACATCCGGGTGCGCCTTCTCGATTTCGTCGAATAAGACCACAGAATACGGCCGTCGGCGTACCTGTTCCGTCAACTGACCACCTTGTTCGTAGCCAATATAACCAGGAGGCGCGCCAAACAAGCGGCTGACCGTGTGTTGCTCGCGGTATTCGCTCATGTCGATGCGCACCAGCGCTTCTTCGTCGTCAAAGAGGAATTCCGCCAGGGCTTTGGTGAGTTCGGTTTTGCCCACGCCGGAGCTGCCCAGGAAGATGAAGGAGCCTAACGGCCGTTTCGGGTCACTCAGACCCGAACGGCTGCGGCGAATCGCGTCGGCCAGTGCAGCAATAGCCTTGTCCTGGCCCACAATGCGTTCGTGAAGCCGTTCTTCCATTTGCAGCAATTTCTCAGCTTCCGTTTCCAGCATTTGCGTCACCGGAATGCCCGTCCATGCCCCCACAACTTCGGCGATGTCATGTTCGTCAACCACTTCGTCCAACTTCTGCTCCGACTGCCATTTTTCCCGGGCGGCCTTAAACTCAGTTTCCACGCGCAGGCGTTCGGCGCGGCTGACGGCCGCGCGTTCATAATCGCGCACCGTAGCCGCTTCCTCTTCTTCAACGATCAACTTATCGAGCTGCTTTTTATGCTCTTTTAACTCCGGCGGCAGGGTGTGCAGGGCCACGCGCAGCTTGGCCGCCGCTTCGTCCATCAGGTCGATGGCTTTGTCGGGCAGCGAACGATCAGTCACATACCGGCTGGACAGTTTAGCCGCTGCCACCAATGCGGCGTTTGAATATTTCACCTTGTGATGCGCTTCATACCGCTCACGCAGGCCGTACAACATCTGAATGGTGTCATCTACCGATGGCTCGTCGACAAAAACGGGCGCGAAGCGGCGTTCTAAGGCGCTGTCGCGTTCGATGTACTGCCGATATTCATCCAGCGTGGTGGCGCCAACGCATTGCAATTCGCCGCGCGCCAGGGCTGGCTTGAGCATGTTGCTGGCGTCCATGGCGCCTTGCGCCGAACCCGCGCCGACAACGGTGTGCAGTTCGTCGATGAAGAGGATAATTTCGCCCTGAGCGCGCTGAATTTCTTCCATGGCGGCTTTGAGGCGTTCTTCAAATTCACCGCGAAACCGGCTGCCGGCGATCATCGCACCCAAGTCCAGGGAAACGACCATTTTGTTGAGCAAATTTTCCGGCACGTCGTTGTTGATGATTTTTTGCGCCAGTCCTTCAACGATGGCGGTTTTGCCGACGCCGGCTTCGCCGATGAGGACGGGATTGTTTTTGGTACGGCGGCTGAGGACCTGGATGACGCGTAGAATTTCATTGTCGCGGCCGATAACGGGGTCGAGACGGCCGTCTTTGGCCAGTTGGGTCAGGTCGCGGCTGTATTTTTCCAGGGTGCGGTAGCGGCTTTCCGCTTGCCGGTCCGTTACCCGCTGCCCGCCGCGCAACTGGGTGATGCCTTCCAGCAAACGCTCGCGCGAAAGGCCGAACTCCTGCAAAATCCGCGCCGAGGGCGTGTTGCGCTCGCTCATAATCGCCAGCAGAATGTGTTCGGTGGAGATAAATTCATCTTTCAGGCGGTTGGCTTCGCCCTGAGCCAATTCCAGCACTGTGCGGATACGGGGCGTGTAGAAAACTTGCCCTACGCCGCCGCCATAAACGGCGACTTTGGGACTGGAGCGCAGTTCTTTGTCCAGCCGGTCTTTCATCCCCGAGCTGTCTACGGAGAGTTGATCTAAGATTTGCAGCACCGCGCCATCCTTTTGCTCTAGCAGAGCCAGGAACAAATGCTCGGTGTCTACCTGGGTGTGTCCGTAACGTTGGACAATTTCATATGCTCGGGCGGCGGCATCTTGCGCGCGTTCTGTAAATCGGTCAAATCGCATGGTTTTCCTCGTAAAGTGGTTAGTTCAGTGATTGGTTGGCTGGTTAATTTTCTGGAAAATCAGGTTGCCAATGGACTCACTTATAATCGTGTACGCCTACACTATACCGTCTTTTGGTTGGATTCGTGTAAGAATCAGATGAGTTGTTCTTATGTTTTCTGCTGGTTTTACAGGATGCGGCTGCCTTCTGTCTCGTCGTAGCCGTCGCCCCAGGCCAGGATTTTGTTAGGGGTAATTTCGATGAGCCGAAATTCGGTGCTGTCGTCGTAACGAAAGTCCCATTCATATTTATGATAAAAGTAATCGGCTAATGTGTCTACGGTGGCGCGGTTAGCGACGTGGGCTTCGCCTTCGATGATGATGGGGCTGGCGGTGTCTGGCAGGGAAAGGGCGACGGATTGATTATGAAACATGTTGACGAATTTTTGGGAGTAAGCGCCGGTAGCCAGATAGACACGGCCGTCTAGCCACACAAACCACAGCGGCACAAGATGAGGACGGCCGTCATGCCGTACCGTCGCCAGCCAGATTGTTGTTTCGCGGCCCAATCGGGCTTCAATGGCCCGCAGCCGCTCTGGACTTTGTTTTCTCACGCTGATTGTTACCCTGGTCTCACAAACAATATGTCAATTTGTACCACGAAACGGCCGTTTTTTCACCACCTTGTATCCCCTGTGTTACCTGGCTGTGCTATTCTAAAGAAGATTAGAGACAAGAGACTAGAGACTGGCGCGTCGCACACGCCAGCCTCTAGTCTCCAATCTCCAGTCTTAAATCTATCCTGACAGGACGAAATCCCATGCCCCGATACGCGCAAATCCTCAGCACCGGGCGCTACGTGCCCGAAAAAATGCTCCCCAATTCTTACTTCAATGAAATCTTAAACCGCGACGTAGATGAATGGCTCGTGCAAAACGTCGGCATCCGCGAACGGCACGTGATGGCCGCCGATGAAACGACCAGCGACCTGTGTTACCACGCGTCACAACAAGCGCTGGCGCGCGCCAGTCTTAAACCAACCGACCTGGACCTGATTATTGTGGCAACCGACACGCCCGACTACCTCAGCCCGGGCACGTCTAGCGTGCTGCAAGGCAAATTGGGCGCGATTAAAGCAGGTACGTTTGATGTGAACTGCGCCTGCGCCGGTTGGGCCACGGCCATGGAAACGGCCGCGCGTTTCATCGCCACCGACGACGATCTGAACTATGTGCTGGTGGTGGGCGCATATGGCATGAGCCGTTTTGTGGATTATTCCGACCGGTACACGTGCACGCTCTTTGCCGATGGCGCGGGGGCGGTGGTGCTGGGCGTCGGCGACCAACCCGGGTTCATCGCCGGTAAGCGTTTTGCCGATGGCTCGTTTGCGGATGCGCTGGGCATCTACACCGGCGCGGCGGCGTGCCCAACCACACCGGTGCAGGTAAACGGCGGCGTGCCGCGCGTGCAATTTGTGCGCAAATTTCCAGCCACGTTTAACACCGAACATTGGCCGCGCCTGACCCGCGCAGTGGTGGAAAAAGCGGGCCTGACCCTGGACGACATCGATTTTTACCTCTTCACGCAGCTCAATCTCAACACCATCAAGCTGATCATGGAGCTGCTGGCGCAGCCGCTGGGCAAAACCCATTGGATTATGGACAAATGGGGTTACACCGGCTCGGCCTGTATTCCGATGGCTCTGGATGATGCGATTGAACTGGGGCGCGGTCCCAAACCCGGCGATCACGTTCTCTTTTGCGCCAGCGGCGGCGGCATCGCCATGGCCGCCAGCGTGTGGCGCTGGACGGCATAGAAGCAGCAAAAAGAGTCAAGATCAAAGATTGGCGGGTCGAGAGGCCAATCTCAGTTCTGTAAGGTGTTTGGTTCTCATTTCTTAATCTGCAACACAGGGAGCAAATGATGTACATTGGCGACTATTTAGGACGACGAGCGATTTATTCGCCCGATAAACTGGCGATTGTGGACACGGGCAAAACGCCTGAATTACGCCTGACATACGCCGAAATGAATGCGCGGGCCAATCGGTTGGCCAATTGGCTGCGGCGTGTGGCTGGGGTGGGGCATGGCGACCGGGTGGCGATTTTGGCGCGGGACGGCGTGGAGCATTTGGATGTTTTTTTCGCCTGCGCCAAGCTGGGAGCGATTCACACCGCCCTGAACTGGCGGCTGCATTGGCGGGAAACGGCCGCCATCCTGGCGGACACCACGCCTAAGCTGCTCATCTTTTCGGCTGATTTTGCAACGGCCGTGGCCGAATTCCAACACGCTCCAGAAGCCGCCAGCGTGACCCATTATGTGCATTTGGCTGGCGAGCCGGTAGGCGGCAGCCTGTCGTTTGAGGAAGCGTGGCTGGACGATGGGAAAAAGGTGACTGCGGCAACCGTCACCGAAGACACTACTGCCGCACTGATTTTTACTGGCGGCACTACCGGCCTGCCCAAAGCGGCGCAGGTTACGCACAAAATGATCGCCTGGAACAGCCTCAACACCATCATCCACGATCTGCACCACGACGATACTTACCTGAACGTTTTCCCGTTGTTTCATACTGGCGGCCTTTTTGTCTACACCTTGCCGCAGGTTATTCTGGGCGGAACTACTATTTTGGTGCGCCAATTCGACCCGGCGCAGGTGTTAGACCTGATCGCCCGTGAGCGAGTGACCGTGTTTGCCGGCGTGCCCACCATGTACCAGGTTCTTACGCAGGCGGCCAATTGGGCTGAGGCCGATTTGTCCTCGCTGCGGTTTTGCACCAGCGGCGGCGCGCCTTTGCCTGTGCCGCTGGTGCAAAAATACACGGCCGAAAAGGGCATCCGCTTTAAGCAAGGGTTCGGCATGACGGAATTCGGCCCCGGCATTTTCGCTTTGGCGGCCGAGGACGCCATTGCCAAGGCGGGCAGCATTGGCCGGCCGAATTTTTATGTGGATGCGCGGGTGGTGGACGAACAGAATCGGCCGCTTGGCCCGAATGAAGTCGGCGAACTGGTGTTGAAAGGGCCGAGCTACTGCGCCGGTTACTTTAACAACGAAGAAGCGACGCGCACGGCCGTTGACGAGGGCCACTGGTTCCACACTGGCGACCTGGCCCGCCATGATGACGACTGGTACTTTTTTATTGTGGATCGCAAAAAGGATATGTTCATTTCTGGCGGCGAAAATGTGTACCCGGCGGAGATTGAGAAGGTGTTGTATGAGCACACGGCCGTGCATATGTGCGCTGTCATCGGTGTGCCAGACCCCAAATGGGGTGAATCGGGTATCGCCTGTGTGGTCTTAAAGCCAGAAGCCGAAGCCACCGTCGATGACCTGATGCAGCATATGGTGGACCGGCTGGCGCGTTACAAAGTGCCCCGGCGCGTGGAAATCATGAAAGAGCTGCCCATTTCCGGCGCGGGCAAAATCTTAAAACGCGACCTACTAGAGCGGTTTACCGCCCGTTGAGCAAAGAAAGAACACTCAGACAAAAAAACACGGAGCCTTGGCTCCGTGTTTTTTTTATCGGTTATATGTCTTGTTTTCAGGCAGATTGGATGATGGTGGGGCGCACGCCGGCTTTGTTTACCAGCAGCGAGAAGAAGTGTTGGATTTGCCATTGACCAATGAGGCCGAGGTAACGGCCGTTTTCCACCACCGGCAGCGCGTTCAATTGTTCGGTTCCCAGCCGTTTTTGCACATCCAGCAACGGTGTGGACATTGAAACCGGCGCGACATCGCGCCGCATAATCATGCTGGTCCAGGTGTGGCCGCCGCGTGTTTGCATGGCCTGGCTCAGGTCTTGCTGCGTCACAAAACCAACCAACGCCTCGTTTTCCAACACCGGGAAATTGCTTTGGCCGCTCATCATCATCAGGTTGGCGGCTTGCTGCAAGGTGGTGTATGGCGTGAGTGTGTAGGCGTTTGGCGAATAGGCGTCCTGAACGGCATAGCCGCGCAGGGTGTGGCGAGTGCGCACGGCGGCGGCTTCCTGTCCGGCCGCCGAGTACACAAATACAGCGATAAAAACGAGGAAGATGCCACCGTTGAACAGCGCGTATAGCCCCATAAAAACGGCCACGACGCGCCCCACGGTGGCGGCGATGGTGGTCGCCTGAACATATTCAAGTTTCATCGCCAGCAATGAGCGGAAGATGCGCCCGCCGTCCAGGGGGAAGGCGGGTATAAGGTTGAACACGGCCAGGAAGATATTGTAGACAAAGATGTAGGCGAAAACGGCCGTCACCGTCAACCCGGCGCTCAGGGACAGGGCCGCAGTAAAATCGCCCAGATTCAGACCCAATACCGGGATGAACAAAGCCATCACCAGAGCCGCCGCCACGTTCACGGCAGGGCCGGCCACGGCGATGACAAATTCTTGAATTGGTTTCTCGGGAATTTCTTGCAATTGGGCTACACCGCCAATCGGCGACAGCACGATCTGTTTGACGGGCACGCCATAATGAAGCGCGGCAAAACTATGCCCTAACTCGTGCAGCGTCACCAGGACAAACAGCAGCGAGATGGCGATCACGCCAAACAACGCGCTTTCCACCCCGCCGCCAACCAGACCAAACTGCAAGGCAGCCCAGAACAAAATCAGGGGAAATGTAAAGTGTAAGCGAATGTCGATGCCACGAACAGAAAATAGTTTGTATGAACTTCCCATGAGGTTCCTTTTTTATGTGTCCCCTGTGATGACCCATTGTGGTTGTTTACAAGGGACGTTAGTTGTACCAATTTATGTATGCTTCAGATTACAGGGTCTGTCTTTGAACTGCGTTAGTGCGGCATTAGCTGTCAATGAGACCAGTGGGCCAGAGGTTGGGGAGTGAACAGATTGGGTGTTAAGCGGGTTACAGTGGGCGCGGTACGGCCGTTGTATTCTTTTAGCAACAAACCTTCTCCTCCTCCTTTTGCTTTCTTCTTCCTCTTCCTCTTCTACGAAAAAGCTCCCATCGGGGAGCTTTTTTGTTTCATATGCAGCTAACAAGCAGACATCCTGCCATAAAAATCAGCTGTTCCTGTTCGATTTTGAGAGCGAAGTGGCTTGGCGCGCTGTGGTTACTGTACCCGGCGTAAATGTTGTGGGCTTTTTTGGGGGATACGCTCAATGACGCTGCGAGCTTCCAGGTCTAGCTTGATGGTGGTGATGTACCAATTGATTGAGCCTTCAAGTGGTTCGCTAAGATGTGTTTGCACGGCCGTGGGCAAATCGCCAAAAGCAATTTCACCCTGGTCATCCAGCGCTGCCAGTATCGCTGCCTGCACAAGATCATACTTGGCCTTGCTAATGTTGACACCGGTTTTGCCTTCGGGATGTAATGTCATAATTTTTTCCTCTTTCATCCAATACCCCTGGAGAAGTCCGACAAACGCCTGGCATTTGTGCGGAACCTGATAAATAAGCTGTCGTCCAGGCCCTTTTCGGCACGGCCGTCAGGTCCATGTCCTTTACCCAACCCTCTAGCTCAAGACTGTAGCATCATAAACGATCTGGATCGTGTATGGCAAATACAGTCTCGTTGCGCAGGGTATGCGGCGCAAGGCTATCTTTTTAAGTAAGCGTTGTGAAGATGCCCCGAATATCTCGGCGGCTGGTATAATCGCCAGCGAAATTCAGTTTAAGGATCATAACATGCAAATAAAACCAACCCCTGTTCCCGACGAACGCGGTAAATTTGGCCCATATGGCGGTCAGTTTGTGCCGGAAACACTGATGCCTGCTCTGGAAGAGCTGATCCGTGCCTATGATGAGGCGCGGCGTGACCTGGGTTTTATGGCGGAGTATGAGTATTTGTTGCAGAGTTATGTGGGACGGCCGTCACCCATTTCCCACGCCCGCCGCCTCAGCCAACACCTGGGCGGCGCCCAAATCTACCTCAAACGCGAAGACCTCAACCACTCCGGCGCGCACAAAATCAACAACGCCCTCGGTCAGGCTTTGCTGGCGCAGCGCATGGGCAAGCGGCGCATCGTCGCCGAGACGGGTGCCGGGCAGCACGGCGTGGGGTCGGCCACGGCCTGCGCGCTGTTGGGATTAGAGTGCATTGTCTACATGGGCAGCGTCGATATTGCCCGCCAGCAGCCCAACGTCTTGCGCATGAAACTGCTCGGCGCGGAAGTGCGCCCGGTGGAAAGCGGCAGCAAAACGCTCAAAGACGCCATCAACGAAGCCATCCGCGACTGGGTGACGAACGTGGAAACCACGCACTATTTGCTCGGTTCGGTGCTGGGACCGCATCCTTATCCGATGATGGTGCGTGATTTCCAGAGTGTGATTGGCCGGGAAGCGCGGGAGCAAATAATGGCGCAGGTTGGCCGCCTGCCGGATACGATCATCGCCTGCGTGGGCGGCGGCAGCAACGCCATGGGCATTTTCCACGCTTTCCGCGACGATGAGGATGTGGAGTTGATTGGTGTGGAGGCGGGCGGCGAGGGCATATCCGGCGGCAAACATGCGGCTCGTTTTGCCGATCTCAGCGTGTCGCGCATTGGCGTGCTGCATGGAACCAAGAGCTACGTGATGCAGACCCCCGACGGTCAGATTATGGAGACCCACAGCATCAGCGCCGGGCTGGATTACCCCAGCGTCGGGCCGGAACATGCCTTGCTGCGCGATCAGGAGCGCGCCGGTTACACCTATGCCACTGACGAGGAAGCGCTGGCGGCCTTTCAAACGTTATGCAAAATCGAGGGGATTATTCCCGCCCTGGAATCGGCCCATGCTGTGGCCGAAGCCATCAAACGCGCCCCAACCATGCGCCCGGACCAGATTATTTTGGTGAATTTGAGCGGTCGGGGAGATAAAGATTTGGACACGGTGATGGGCGCATTGACGCTTTAGAACGGTAGTGGGGTGTGGGTGTGGATTGGAGTCTGGAGACTCCCTAATTCCCAACCCCTGATCCCTACTCCCCAGCCGCCTCTTGCCAAACCGTCTCAAATTCCTCGACAAAGTAATTGGCGAAGGCCGGGTCGTGGACGATGAGGATGTTTTCGTCGTTGCGGCGGTTGGCGCTGTCGCTGAAGTTGAAGGAACCGAAGATCACGGTCTGGCGGTCGATGATGATGACTTTGTGATGCATGATGTGTGGGTTGCCATCAAGGCGCACCTGGACATTATTGCCGCGCATGGCTTCCATTTTGGGGAAATAGCTAAAGCCGGTTTCTGCGCCGACGGTTTCGAAGACGCCGCGCAGGGTGACGCCAGCATCGGCGCGACCTAACATCGCTTCGCCAATCTGGTCGTCGGTGAAGGAAAAGGCCAGGAAGAGGATTTCGTTTTGGGCGCGGGCGGCGGCGCGGGCGATGATGGGGGAAATTTCTTTTTCAGAGCCGAAGTAATTTTCGATTTGTACGCCGCCGATGGTGAGTTGTTCGCGGGGCGTGTTGTCGGGGGAATCGGGGCCGAAGCGGCGATCGACGTACATTTCGTTCATTTCGGCGGTGTAGTTTTCGGCCAGTCGGGATGATTCGATGCGCGCCAGGTTGTTGTTGTTGCAGTAGAAGCCGTTGGTGGTGAGGTTGAGGGAGCCGGTGTAGACGACACGGCCGTCTATCACCACAAACTTATTGTGCATCAGCCCGCTGCGCTTGTCTTCTACCACGCTGATGCCGTTGCGGCGCAGCCGGTTGATGGAAGACAGGCTGGCGTTGTCGGTGTCGGTGACGACGCGCACGGTGACGCCGCGTTTTTCCAGCTCGATCAGGGCGTTGACGATTGGATCGGCGTCCAGATCGTAGGCGGCGACGTCGACCTGGGTTTGGGCGGTCAGGATGTCGGCGGCGATGATTTCATCCAGGCCGCCGGTGCGTTCGCCTTCTGGCGGGCAGGTGGGGTTGGTGAAGTAGAGATCGTACCAGTTGGCGGCGGTCGTGGGGGGCGGAGTGAGGGGAACGGCCGTTCCCGTTCCCGTTCCCGGGTCTTCTATGCCCAAATCCACAAACAAGTCGCGCCCGATAAAGATGGAAATAGCGGCGATGATCACCAGAACAATGGTTCCCAGTCCGGCGTTGCGTTTGTTCATTCTTCTTCTTGCTCCCAGGCTATCAGGGTATAGAGCTGTTCAAAGACAGCGTTATTATCCCACGCCGGGAGCAAATAGACCAATTGTTCGGTTTTTTCGGCGTCTGGAGGCTGCCCGATCAAGGTTTGATAGGCGGTGGTCAGGGCTTGCAGTTCTTTTTGGGCGCTGTCGGGGTCTAATTGGGGGAGTTGATTGGTGAGCCGGTTAACCTGGCGCATCATGCTGGCAACGGCCGTAACCGCGTCATCTAATGTTTTGTCGGCTTCATCGGCGGGGAGAACGGCCGTTTGCCACACAAGTTCGTTTACAAAATCCAACGCCCAATCCAGTAGCCGCTGCGCCTGCTGGTCTGTCAGACCATCACGCCAACTGCTGCTGCCCACCAACTGCTCTTCTGCCAACCGCCGCCGTTGGCGCAATATATCTGTGGAAGTGGTCATATTTCATGTTTCAGTTTGATGATACCCTGCCAATTCCACCACGCCGTCTGGTGTTTGCATCAGGTGATGGGGCAGCCAGGCCACGCCAAAAAGTTCCAGAGCAACATCTTTTTTGAACGGCGTCACCTTGATTTCGCTGGTATCGGCGGCGATGGTCGCCCATTTGGCTTTCACTTCGTCCAGGGCGGCGCTCATTTCTTTGGTCAGGGCGTCGATTTGCGTCTTGAAATCGGCGATGGTTTCTTTCGATGCCTGCACATTCTCGTCTGCTTTGGCGGTCATGCGCCGCTTGGTCAACGAAGATGAGACGCTGCGTTTGCGGCGGCTGAATAGGCTCAGGAAGGTTTCGGCGTGGGTGGCTAATTCCTCTTGTTTGCGCTGCGATAGTTCCGCTTCGTCATCGCGCAGTTCGCGCTCTTCACGCGTTAGCTTTATTTCGATGGCGTCGATTTTCTTTTCAAATAGCGCTTCCACTTTGTCTTGTTCTGCGGCCAAACCGGTGGCTGCGGCGTCTGTGCACAGGCGGGCGAATTGCTCCGCGGAAATGTCTGGGCCGGCGTAAACCTTCAGCGTTTCGTTGGCCTTGACAATAATTTCCGTGCCCCGATAGGCCCAATCGACAAAATCTTTGCCCAGCGTGGTTAGGGCGCGCGCGTTGTTGAGCGCGCCGCTCAGGTCGGTAAAACGAGCCTGGGGCAGCGGTTGGCGATCCAGTTTGTCGGCTGCGACAGGGCTGGCGCTAAAGTCGTCCCAGCGCACGGCGCCACGTTCGTCTATTTCTGGCACAACGGCCGTGCGCCTAACCTGCATATCGAGGTTGTATTTGCGATTGAGGAAGCGAATGTCAGCCTGGGCCAGCAGCACCGGCCGGTACAGCAGGCCGATGGATTGGGCAGAGGCGGGCAGGGAACGGCCGTAGACCGCCGCCGCCCGGCTCCACGTCAAATTATTGGGCAGAAAATATTCCGCCACCTGAGCCGGAACAGCCGGACGGGTGGTCGTGCCGGACGCGGCCGTTGGGGGTTCAGGGCTGGGGGCTGGCGATTGGCGATTGGCGATTGGCGATGGGGCTGCGTCGGCTGTCGGCTGCCCGCTTTCAATGTCCAACGGCCCGCCAGCAATGACCTTCCCGGCGCCGGCCAGTTCATTGAGGGCCGGAATTTGCGTGCGGGTGACGGGGCCGGCCAGGTAATTCATGGCCCAACGAGTTTGGAAGAGGGTGGGCTGCTTGTCGTGGACGTTGCGCAGCAAAAAGACGCGCTTGCCAATGGCCGAAATGAGGTTGTCGTAGGTTTTGCGGTCCAGGCCATCGGTTGCGGCGGAGGCCAGGCCATCCAACAGGCGCTGTTTGTCCTGGTCGGTGCCCAATTTGCCGATGAACCAGGTGCCGGCGTTGGACAGCGCTTTGTAATCGACGTCGACGGGGTTTTGCGTCGCCAGGACCAATCCCACGCCAAAGGCGCGCGCCTGTTTGAGCATGCGCAGCATCGGTTCTTTGGAGGGCGGGTTGCCGATGGGTGGCAGGTAACCAAATATCTCGTCGAAGTAGACCAGCGCGCGCAGGGTGGTGGTGCCGCTTTGGGTGCGCATCCATGATTCCACGGCCGAATAGAGCAGGGTCACGAAAAACATGCGCTCGGCTTCGGGCAGGTGGGCGATGTAGAAGATGGTGTGTCGGGGACGGCCGTCTGCGTCATACAACATCTGGGCAATGTCCAGCGGCTCGCCCTCAATCCAGGCCTGGAAGGCCGGAGAGGCCAGGATGTTGTTGAGCAGCATGGCCAGGTCAAAACGATCTTTTTCGGGGAAGAAGCGGTTGATGTCGAACACGCCCAACTTGGCGAAAGGCGGCGACTGTGTTTGCATGATCAATTCGCCCAGGTCCAGGTCTTGGCCCTGGCTCCAGGCGGTTTCGAAGATGTTGGCCAATAAAATGTGTTCGCGTGAGCGCACCGGGTCGATGTCTTTGAGGCCGATCAGCCCCAGCAGGGCGGTGACGGTGCCGGAGATTTGCTCGCGCAGCATTTCTTTGTTGTCGTTCCAGGGGAGTTGGGGCGCTTTGAGGGAGGCCAGAATGCTGACCGGCAGGCCGGCGTCGGAGCCGGGGGTGTAAATGGAGAAGCGCACGCTGTCTTTGAGCGCTTGCAGTCGTTCTGGCTGGATGTCCCATTGGCCGAGACCGTTGCGCCAGAGAACGGCCGTTTCCTCTGCCGCCTCTGTCACTGTTTTCCCATCTCGTCGGGCCTGGTCGGCGTTAATCCAGGGTTGGAAATCGGCCGGGAGCAGATCGGGGAAATGCAGCAAGGCGTTGGTGATGTCGCCTTTGGGGTCGATCATCAGCGACGGGATGTTGTTGAGCGCGGCTTCTTCCAGTAAATCCAGGCAAAGGCCGGTTTTGCCGGAACCTGTCATGCCGACGACGACGGCGTGGGTCGTCAGATCGGCCGGATCGTAGAGCAGGGGGTCTGTGCCGGTTTGGCCGGTTTGGGCGTCTTGAATGCGTCCGAGGTAAAAATTGCCTTTGGTATCGATCATGGGCTTGTCCTCCGAAGGCAAAGTCTAGCGCAAAAAGGGGGCGAAGGCTAGCGCTACAAATCGCGGCGCGAGAAGCTCCACAGGGCCAGCGCCAGCAGGGCGACCATATAGGCGACGGCGTAGCCGATCATCAGGTCGCTGGGTTGAGAGGTGACGGCTAAGGGGCCGGCCATAACCGGGCTGCTGGCGAATCCTGGCTGGAAGAGGGCCAGGGCTTTTTTCCAGAGCGCTTCGCTGGGCATGATGAGACTGGTGACGATGCCGATGTTGACGGCCGTTTGATTTTCAAACAACGCCCCAATCTGCTCGGTCCAACTGCCCAGAAACGCGATGCCATAAATCATAAAGGCCATTGCCCCGTTTGCCAGGGTAGACAGACGCGTGCCGCCCGCCAGACTGAGCGAGAGCAAAATGAGCCCCTGGAGCAGGATCAAACTCAGACCCGGCAGCACGTTGGCTACGGGCTGCCCGCTTTGCCAGATCGAGATGAGAATAACGCCGCCCGGCAGCAAGAGAATGTAGCCCAGCAGCAAGATGGAAAAACCCAGCCATTTGCCCAAAATCAGCTCCCAGCGCCGAATCGGTTTGGTGACCAGCGTATCTGCAGTGTGTGATTCGATTTCGCCAGACACGCTGGCCGCCGACATGAGCACCGTCATCAGGGCGATGAGAAAGTTGGTGACGTACAGCCCCATCGTCACCAGCGCGCCGACGAACAAGTTCCGGTTTTCCGAAGCAGGCAAGTTTTCTTGAATACCGGCGTAAATGTAATGGAAGCCGAGGGCATATAACCCTAAAAACCCCAAGGCTAGCAGCACGACAATCCACAAAATGCGGCGGCGCTGGGTCTCGCGGATGGTTAGTTGGGCGATGATCAATGTGGTCATGGTGTGTCAGTGTGTCTGTGTCCCGGTCTGGATACGGGCACGTACCTTTATCCTTCCACTCGTTCTGGCTGGCCGATGACTTGCAGGAAGCGGTCTTCCAGGGAGAGAGAGGTGGGTGTGAGTTCGTACAGCGTGTGACCCTGATCGATGAGCCATTGGGCGAGTTGGGGCAGTTGGCTTTCTTGAGCGAGGGTGAGGCTGATACGGCCGTTTTTCCCCTGCCACTGCACAGCGCTGCCAAATTGGGCCAGGTCGAGCAGCAGCTGCGGCGTAGGCTGCCCGACACGCAGCGTCACCTGCACGCTTCCCTGGGCAAAATCGGCCAGGGAAATGGTTTCCAATACGGCCCCGTCGCGGATAAAGGCCACGCGGTCGCATGTTTTTTCGACTTCGCTCAGGAGGTGGGAATTGAGGAAAACGGCCGTGCCCTCTTCCCGCAGCCCATTGACCACATCACGCACCAACCGCCGCCCCAACGGGTCCAGGCCAGAGGTCGGCTCGTCTAAAAAGACAAGCCGGGGGTTGTTAAGCAGCGCCTGAGCCAGACCAATGCGCTGCAGCATCCCTTTAGAAAAAGCCTGAAGGCGCGTGTTGGCCCGGTCGGCCAGCCCAACCAACGCCAGCAAATCGGGGATAACGGCCGTGCGCTCCGTTTTTTCCATCTGGTAAAGACGGCCGTGCAAATCTAAAAATTCCGCCGCTGTCAGCCATTCATGAAACCGAAAATGCTCCGGCAGATAACCGATGCCGGCGCGAGCGGCGCGGCTGCCCAGCGGTTGGCCTAAAATAGAAGCCGTGCCCGCAGTGGGCATGGTGAGACTGAGCAGCATCTTGATGGAGGTGGTTTTTCCTGCCCCGTTTGGTCCCAGAAAGCCAAAGACTTCCCCTGTCTGCACCGAGAGCGTGAGATCGGAAACGGCCGTGCGCCCGCCAAATTCTTTCCGCAGCCTATGCGTTTCAATGGCCAGATCGTGCAACAGACTTTCCTTGATCAATTCAGTGACGCCGCCAGTACGGCCAGTTCGGTGAATGAGGTATTGCCCTGCAAGAGATAAAGCACGCCATTTTTTTGCCAGACGAGCGCGCTGACTGTGCCTTCCAGATTTTGCAGCGCCAGGCCGCTGACACCATCGACGCTGATTTCTTGGAAAGAGACCAGATTGGCGGGCAATGGCAGCAGCAAAGTGCTGGTCCAATCAATTTCCCGCGCCAACCGCTGCGCTTCGGCCGCGTCCAGCCCCAGCACGCGCAAAAATGCCTCGGCCAGCAGGGTGGGGTTGGCCACTTCGGCGGGGTATTCCACTGTTGGGCTGGCGGCTTGCAGCAGCAGCAAGCCATCGGTCCAGCGCTGCTGAATGCCGGCCGAGGCCGACATTTCGATGCGCGTCCCATCCAGCGTATCCGGCAGCAACGCCGGATCAACGCCGGTGGCTGCTAAAATGGCCCTTGCTCCGGCCAGATCGATGGTGATGTAACCGCTGCCGCCATCTATTACGCGGATGTCGGCCGGCGGGGCCAGCGCGGCCAGGGTGCGGGGCGTCAGGTTGGTAAGCTGCCCGGCCTCGGCCAGATTGGGGACTATCTCTTCTAAGCCTGGCTCGTCGACGATGGTTACTCTGCCGGGATTGAGTCCTTCCTGAGCCAATTTTTGCAGGAGCGCCATCTGTTCCGGCGAGACGGAAACGGCGGCGAAGGTTTGGACGCGGAACAGGCCGAGAAATTCGCTCGCGGCCGTGCGTACGGCCGGGAAACTCAGGGCGATGGCGAACACAATAATCAGCGAGGCGATGGTGAGGGCAATGCGCCGGGGTGGAGAGGGGGTGAAAAAGTGTTGCAAGCGGCCAGGCTGGTGTTGAGTCTCTACGGCCGTTACCTTTTGCCGCATGTGGGCCAGGGCGCGTATACGGTAGGGGGCGTCGACGGCCGTTGGCTCCAATGTGGCCAGTTTATCCATGACATCTTGCAATTCATGATCCGGTTGGTTCATGGCTTGCCTCCTATCTCCTCTTCATAAGCGGCGCGGAAGGCGGCCGCGGCGCGGGCCAGCAGTGTGCCCACCGAGCCGGGCGCGATGCCGCAAACTTCGGCGCATTCGGCGTAGCTCAGGTCCATCTGGCGCAGCAGCAAAAGCTGCACCTGGCGCTCCGGCAGTTTGGCCAGAACGTTACGCACGGTAACGGCCGTTTCTCGCCTTGTTACTTCAGCTTCAGTATTCAGCCCATCGGCCGGGTCTGGAACCAGATACACATTGCGCTGCCAGCGCCGCTGGCGGCTGCGAATGGCGTTGTAGCCCATATTGGTCGCCACGCGGTACAGCCAGGCGCCGATGTTGTGTTCTCTGTCTCGTTGAAAGCGTTTGTGGGTGAAGGCGTGATGGTAAAGTTTCAGAAAAACTTCCTGGGCCAGGTCTTCGGCTTCGGCGCGGCTGCCCACCAGGCGAAATAACAGTCCGTAGATGCGATCATAGTATTCGTGGAACAGAGACTCAAACGTGGTTAAGTCCCCTGCGCCCAGGCGATCTATTTTGATATTATCAGACAAGGCGGCCACGGTCTGTCCTTCGCTTTCCTCGGTATTGTCCAATTCACCCATCTAAACACCGCTCATTTTCCCTTTGTGACACCCGCATTATACCGGGAATTGGCGGCGATTAACGCGGATTGAAAAACTTGCGGCAGACTTGAGACTGGTTCAATCTCCAATCTCCAATCTCTAATCTCCAATCTTCAATCTCCAGTCTCCAGTCTCGAATTTCAGTTTCGCAGGTTATTTTGTGCCGGTTCCCATGCGCTTGCTGCATCTTCGCGTTTTTAAAAGTCACTGGGCCTTGCTTTTGCCTGTCGAGGGGCCGCAGGATACACTTGGTGGGTTCAAATGAGGGGAAAACAATGTCTTTGGGTATAAAGAACGGCAAAAACGGCTCTGGTCATCAGCAAAAAACGGACGATTCGTTTCCGGTGGAAACGGCCGTATCACCCCACGCCCCCTCGCCCCTGATCCAGGGCTGCCCCTATTTCGGCAGTATGGGCGATCCGGAAACGCGCTTCTTGTTTGCCTCGCCGGCCGGTTCGTGCCACCGTGCCCGCCCCGCCGACTACATTTCTCTGGCGCACCAACAGGAATTTTGCCTGTCGGCGCGGCATCAGACCTGCCCGGTATTTCAGCAGGCAAACCCCGGACTGCTGCCTGCCAATCTGCGGGCTGAGCATGTGAGCGGGACGAACCGATCGTGGCGGTGGGGTTTGTTGGCGGTGCTGGTGGTGGGTGTGGTTATTTTGCTGCTGGTTTGGCGTTTTCCCGGCGCGCCCCTGCCCACTCCGGTGATGATGGCGGCAAGCGCAGCGACGGCGACGCCATCGCCTACGGCCCCATCGGCAACGACTGAACCAACGACGCCTCCGGAAATGGCGGATGTGGCAGCCGTGGCAGCCTTGGCCACGGCCGTTCCCAGTCCCACATCGACGCCCCAACCCACGGCAACTCCTACGCCAACAAATACGGCCGTGCCTACGCCAACCGTCAAACCCACCTTACCGGCCACCTTCACGCCCTCGCCGGAGATAGAGCCGACATTGCCGCCTGTGAGCCAATCGCCAACGGCCGTGCCGCTCATCATTGTCGGCGTGCCGGTCCTCAACGTCCGTCAGGGGCCGGGGACCGAATATCCGGTGATTGGTTCTATCGAGCAAAATGGGCAATATGAGGTGGTGGGACGTTCGTACAACGGCGGGTGGTGGCAGTTTTGCTGTGTCGCCGGCGAGCCAGGCTGGGTGATAGGCGAAGCGGTGACCATCGAAGGCGACACGACCAACGTGCCTATTGTCAGCATTGCCCCGGCCGAAGAAGCCAATCCATAATCGGTTTACACCGTTCAGCCACCGACTTTTTTTCTCGCCAATACCAGATCGTAATCTATTTGCCAGGGGCGCGTTTCAACTTGTATCAGGTCCAAATCAGCCAGTAACGCCTCGAACTGCGCGGTATTCCGATGGCGCCCGACGAAGGTTTTCGCTTCCCAACCCGTGCGGCGCGTCACCATCAGGCTGCCGCCAGGCCGTAAGACGCGCACCATTTCGTGCAGGGCGGCTTCGTCGGAGGGGAAAAATTCCAGCGCTTCCAGGCAGGTGATGCCGTGAAAGGTGTCGGCGGCAAAGGGGAGAGGCACGGCCGTTCCTGCCACCAGCGCCGCCCGGTTTCCATGCGGCCGTAATTTATCGGCGGCAATGGCCAGCATCTTGCGTGACGGTTCCAGGGCAATGACACGGCCGTTAAACGTCGGCTCTTCCAGCAAAAAATAAGGCACGCGCCCGGTCCCTGCCGCCACATCCAGCAGCGTGGGGGCTGGATGGCGCGGCAGATGATGGAGAAACGGGCGTACCACAAACAATCGTTCCGCGTCTGCCTCGTACTGCTTGATGCCGTCATATTTGTGGGCGGTCAGGTCATACATCCACACCACCGCCCGCCGCCCCAGGTAAACGCCCTCGGTAATCACGATCAGCCAATAAGCCAGCGCGCCGAGCGCCGCAAGAAAAATCAGACCAATAAAAAGCCACAAAAATGTCATAGGTACGTGTTCGCTGTTTTCTGATTTGCCAGGTCGGCCATGTAAAGACCCGAAGGGTTTTCGCCTGAAATTGTGCCTCTCGGCCTGGCAAACCCTTCGGGTCTGCCTTGATGTGGTTGCCAATTGTTTGCTGGCGTGATTTTCTGTGATATTTGGCGGGCGTCAAGGGCAGGCGCGTGGCCAAAAGCTGTCGGCACTTCCCCTTCTCGGTAGAAAATCCGTGCTATAATCCAACGATAATTTCAGCCCGCACATACATGGATTAGCTTTATGTCTACAACTTACGTCATCGTGGACGTGGAAACCACCGGTTTAGACCCGCAAAAAGACGCCATCATCGAAGTGGCGGCCATTACCCTGCGCGAACACGACATTTTGGATGAATTTGCTACTCTGGTAAATCCGCACCGCGAGATTCCGGCGTTTATCACCAGCATGACCGGCATCTCGGACGCGATGGTGGCCGACGCGCCGACGATGTTTACGGTGCGTTCGCGCCTGCGCCCGGTGCTGGGCGATCATGTTTTGGTCGGCCACAACGTCGATTTTGACCTGGGTTTTCTCAACGAAGAGCGCCTGGGCGTGGGCAACCACCGCATCGACACCATTACGCTGGCGGCGATCCTGGTTCCGGAAGCGGGACGGTACGATTTGGAGTCGCTGGTTCAGTATCTGGATTTGCCCGATCCAAACGGCGGGCAAACCCATCGCGCCCGCGACGACGCCGAGCAAACGGTGGAATTATTTCTGGCTTTGCGCGAACGGGCGCTGGCTTTGGAAATGTGGCAAATCGAGGAAATTATTCAGGCGGGACGGCGTATTGCCTGGCCGGAGACGCTTTTTTTTGAAGAGGTATTGGCGGAAAAGGCGCGGGTGGCGTTTAGCGACGGCCGTTCCCGCCCCGCCGGGCAGCGTTTGCCAGACCTTTTCCATCCCGAAAAACCGACGGCCCAAATTCCTGCGCCTGAAGAGAAAGTCAAGCCGCTAGAGGTTGAACTAATCGCCGCCATGTTGGAACCGGGCGGTAATTTTAGCCAGTTGTTCCCAGAGTTTGAATATCGACCGCAGCAGGTGGAAATGATGACGGCCGTCGCCGATGCCTTCAACGACGGCGAACACACCCTGGTGGAAGCAGGCACGGGCACAGGTAAAAGTGTGGCCTACTTGCTGCCGGCGGCGTTTTGGGCGGTGCAAAACGGCCGTCGCGTTGTCGTCTCCACCAACACCATCAACCTGCAAGACCAACTCATCAACAAAGATTTGCCCGAACTGCGGCGCGTGCTGCCGTTTGAACTCCGGGCGGCCATCCGCAAAGGGCGCAGCAACTACCTGTGCACTCGCCTGTTCCAGCAAATGCGCCACAACGGCCCCACCAACGCCGACGACATGGCCTTGTTTGCCCGCATTTTGCTCTGGCTGCCCCACAGCCAGACCGGCGACGTGGGCGAAATTGTGCTGCGTACGCCCGGCGAGCGGCAAGCCTGGGGGCGGCTCAATGGCGAGAATAAGGTTTGCACGTCGGACCAGTGCGCGCAGGCGCGCTGCCCGCTGCACATCGCCCGCATGCGCGCCGAGCAGGCCCACATCGTCATCGTCAACCATTCCCTGCTGCTGGCCGATATGGCCAGCGAGAACCATATCTTGCCGGCATTTGTGGATCTGATTATTGACGAGGCGCATCACCTGGAAACGGCCGTTACCGATGGCCTGAGCTTTCGCGCCGACAAACGGTTTCTGGAAACCATTTTAGACGAGATCACCAAGCCGAATACCGGCCTCATCGGGCAGGTGCAGACGCGCACGCGCAGCCGGCTGCCGCGCGAACTGTACGCGCCGCTGGAAAGTTACATCGACGCCATGCGCCGCGAAGCCCAGGATGCCACCTTCCGCCTGGATGACTTTTTTGTGACCCTGAGCTTCTTTTTGAAGGATTTTGTCAACCGACGCAGCCAGTTTGCGGAACAAGTGCGCCTGACAACGGCCGTGCGCGCCCAGCCCGATTACAGCGAAGTAGAAATAGCCTGGGACAGCCTGAACAAACATCTCAAAAGCCTGGTAACCGGCTTTAGCAAACTGGCCGATGGACTGGGCGAGCATATCTACAACTACGATATTGAGGACGGCGAAGATTTACAGCGCATGTTGACGGGAAACGGCCGTGATCTGGAAGAAACGCGCCAAAATTTAGACCAGATCATTCTCGCTCCGCGTGAAGACATGATCTACTGGGTTGAAGTGTTCAAAGATCGGCTGTCGCTGCACGCCGCGCCGCTGCATGTTGGGCCACTGGTGGAAAAACACATCTTTGGCGCTCTGGAAACCGTCATCCTGACCTCGGCCACCATGCGCACAGCCGGGGCAGGCAGTTGGGACGAGGCCGATTTTGCCTATTTGCGCCAGCGGCTGCACGCCCAAGACACCACCCAACTGGCCGTTGGTTCGCCGTTTGATTACGAAAACTCGGTGCTGCTTTACCTGGCCTCCGATATGCCAGAGCCAAATCAACCGGGTTACCAACGCTACCTGGAAAACGCCATCGTCGACGTAGCCACCGCTCTAGGCGGCCGGACGATGGTGCTGTTTACCGCTTACGGCCAGTTAAACCAGACAGCGCAGGCCATTGAAGGCCCGTTGGGCGACGCCGGCATTGCCACCCTGGTGCAGGGTCGCAGCATGTCGCGCCAGCAGATGATGGCCCAATTCAAGCAAGAAGGCAGCCGCGCCGTGCTGCTGGGCACGCGTTCTTTTTGGGAAGGCGTGGACATTCCAGGTCCGGCGCTGCAATGTGTGATCATTGCCAAGCTGCCGTTTGATGTGCCCTCAGACCCGATTTTTGCCGCGCGTTCGGAGACGTTTGACAACGCCTTTTTTGAATATTCGGTGCCGGAGGCGGTGCTGAAGTTTCGCCAGGGGTTTGGCCGCCTGATTCGGCGCGGCACAGACGAGGGCGTGGTAGCGGTATTGGACAAGCGCGTGCTGACCAAGCGGTATGGGCAAATGTTTCTGGATTCGCTGCCACCCTGCACGGTGCTGCGGCAGCGCACCGACCGCCTGGGCGAGCTGACGCTGCGCTGGCTCAATCGGGAGCGGTGAAAGGCAACTTGTTAGAAATAAGTGGCACACTTGCTGTCTGGGTTCCTGAGGCAACTTCGGCGTCTTGGAGAATAGGTAATTCGTCCTATTCCCAAACAGCCAGGGAACCCGTCACAATTGTTGAATTGATAAATTATTGCTAAAAAGACAGGAGGTTTTGATGAGATTTAATCGTTCACAGAAGTTTATTTGGCTAACGGCCGTACTCGTTTTGCTGTTAGCTTTGGCGGCTTGCGGCGGGGCTGAAGAACCAACGGCAACGCCAGTTCCGCCCCCAACCGAAACCCCAGTTCCGCCGCCCCCAACCGAAACCCCAGTTCCCCCTCCCACCGATACCCCGGTTCCTGAACCAACCGCTACGCTAGAACCTACCGCAACGCCGGTTCCAGAGGTTGAAATGCAAGCGTTTGTCAGTGAAGAGGCTGGCCTGGCCATCAGTTATCCGGTTGGCTGGTTCTCGGGTGGCTTGCCGGGCTTTTATACCTTCGCCGCCAATGAAGAAGACCTCGTGACCGAGAGTCCCGGGACTTCCGGGCCGGTGGCGCTGTTGGTGTCTGGCCCGACGGCCGACTTTACCTCCACGGATCCGGTGGAGGCCATCAGCCAGGTTATTGAGGATTTCCAACTGGGTGAGAATGCTACCGTGGTTGAAGCCCCAACCGCCTTCTCTGCCAATGGACAGGATGGCGCGTATACCATTATTGATGCTACAACCGACACCGGCGATGCAATTACGGCCTATGTCGCTCTGGTTATCAATGGCGATTATGCCGCGATCCTGGTTGGCGCAGTCCCCCAAGGCGATGCCGATGGCATGATGGATACTTATGCGGCAATGGCCAAAACGATTGAGGTGAGCGAGCCAACGGCCGTTACCTCCGACATAGGCGCCACGACCGATATGGGCACGATGGTGACTGAGGGCATGTTGCTCTATGGCGACACCGTAGACGGTTCCATCAGCAAAGACGGCCCATCGGCCTGGAATTTTATTGGCCTGGAAGGCGAAAGTGTCGACGTGATTGTGGAGCCGCAAGGCGACCTGGACGTGATTGTGGACATTTACGATGAAACCGGCACATCTATTTTAGACTTCCCGGTCGATAATTCCTTTGGCACCGAAGAGATTACTAACCTGATTATTCCCGGTGACGGCACGTTTACCATCGCTATTTCTGGCTATGACGGCGCGACCGGCGATTACACCTTGACCTTGATCGAATCCGGTTCTGCGCCCACTGCCGGCGAATCGAGCGGTACGGTGATTTACAGTGAAATCATGGCCGGATCGTTGGATGGCACTGCGGAATCGTTGTGGACCTTCGAGGCCAAGGGTGGTGAATTTATAGACGTAACAGTCAGTCCGACGTCGGAAGGTCTGGATGTAGTGGTGGATATATTGGATGAGAACGGCCGTTCCCTCCTGAATGACCCGCTCGACGAATCCTATGACACCGAATACATTCGCGTGCTGCCCATCCCCGCCGATGGCCTGTACACCATTTCTGTTACCAGCTACGATGGCGCCCCAGGCGACTTTGATCTGCTCATTGAGGAATCTTACCTCAGCCAGCCGGCATCCTTCATCTTTGCCTTTGGCGAATTGGCCGACGCCGAAGAAGTCCACGAGTTCCCCTTCTACGCGCTGGCCGATGACCTGGTTGTTGCGCAGGTTGACCCGATCGAGTTGGAATTTGACGTGGTTCTGCAGGTATATAACGGCGAGACCGACGAACTCATCGAAGAAGTTGACGCCACAACCGGGTTTGAAGAACTGCTGTTCACGGTTCCGGAGGATGGCAATTATTACTTCCAGGTGGTTGGGTTTGAAGGCAGCACCGGCACGTATGACATTACCCTGATCGGGTCGGATTTGGTGACGTTTGAAACGGCCGTAGGCGACCAGATCATCGGCCGTTTTGGCCCGGACGGGTTCATGGAATACACCATCCGCGTCGATGCTGGCGACACCATCAACCTGATAGCCAAAACGGAAGATGACATCGACCTGATTCTGAAAATCAGTGACTTCGACGACAACGTTCTGGCCGAAGTTGACAATGGGTTTACGGGCGAAGGTGAAGAATTAAGCCACACCTTTGAAGAAACTGGCCTGTACATCATTCGCGTCAGCGATTTCTTTACCAGCGGCAGCGGCAAATTCGTCTTGTCTATCGAGTAACTTGCAAATCTCAAGCGGCCGCAAGCTCTAGGCCCGCTTGAGCAAACAGACACACCAGAAAAGCCGCCGATGACCTCATCGGCGGCTTTTTCGTATCCGATCTGGATTTGATGGGTTATAAAAGGGGAGTTAGACGGCCGTGCCTATGGGTTTACGGTCTAAAAGGTCTAACCTCTCAAGAGCAAGCCCTTCGGGTTTTAGCATTACGGGACATCACGTATGAATCAAGAAAAACGACGCGTAGTCATTACCGGGATGGGGACTATTAACCCACTGGGACACGATATAGCGACAACCTGGCGGCAAACGGCCGTTGGACAAAGCGGCATCGGTCCCATCACGCAGTTTGATGCGCGGGATTACAAGACACAGTTTGCCGGGGAAGTAAAAGAATTTGACCCGACCGAGCTGTTTGGGCGTAAAGAGGCGCGGCGCATGGATCGCGTCACCCAATTTGCCCTGGCCGCCGCCGCGCAGGCGCTGGCCGCCGCGCAGTTGACCGTTTCCGATGCCAACCGCCAGCGCATAGGCGTCATGATGGGCAGCGGCATGGGCATTATGCAGCCGATCATCGAGAGCCAGGGCATGCTGCAAGAGCGCGGCGCTGGCCGGGTAAGCCCATTTTTTGTGCCCATGATGCTGGCGGATACGCCGGCGGCGTTGATTTCGATTCAGTTTGGTTTGTGCGGGCCGAATCTGGCGTTGTTTACGGCCTGCGCCAGCGGCAATAATGCCCTGGGGGAAGCGGCGCGGCAGGTGCAATACGGCGTGGCCGACGTGATGCTGGCTGGCGGATCGGAAGCGTGTATTTTGCCTTTGGCCATGGCCGGATTTGGGGTGATGGGGGCTATTTCGACGCGGAACGATGCGCCGATGGGGGCGTCACGGCCGTTTGACCAAATGCGTGATGGGTTTGTGGTTAGTGAAGGCTCGGCCGTGCTGGTGTTGGAGGCCCTGGACCATGCGCTGGCTCGTGGGGCGGCCATCTACGGCGAACTGGTAGGCTACGGCACATCTGCCGACGCGTATCACATTTCCATGCCCGCCGAAGATGGCGCGGGCGCGGCACAAGCAATGCGCCTGGCGCTGGCTGACGCTGGCCTGCAGCCGGCGGCGGTCGATTACATCAACGCTCATGGCACCAGCACCCCGCTGAACGACAAAAGCGAAACGGCGGCAATCAAACAGGTGTTTGGCGACGCGGCGTACACGGTGCCGGTCAGCTCGACCAAATCAATTCATGGACATTTGTTGGGTGCTACCGGCGCATTGGAAGCCATTCTGTGCCTTCAGGCGCTGCGAGAAGGTCTCATCCCCCCCACCATCAATTATGAGACCCCAGACCCGGACTGCGATTTGGACTACGTGCCTAATCAGGCGCGCACGGCCGATTTGCAGGTGGCCATGTCCAATACCTTTGGGTTGGGCGGGCACAATGCTACCCTGGTTTTTCGTCGTTGGTCGGCTTGAAATGCTGCTGGCGGTTAGGTTTCTTCGCCGGGATTCAATTCGCCGATGCGCGTGAGTTTTGCTTCGAGGTCGGCGGCCGTTATTTTCATGCCTTCATCGACGTGAGGATAAGCCAGCCAGACGAGAGAGAGGCCAAAAATAGCTCCGGTTAAGGAGCGCATAAAGGGTGTGCTTTCGCGTAGGGGGAAAATTGTGTTGAAAAAGCTCAGGGCGGGGCTGGCTGTGCCATATTGGCTAAAAAGCTGGCTAAAGCCATCCAGGGCAATTGGTCCCATGCCCACAATCAGGAACGCCCAGAGCGGTAAGGCCTTGATGTGATACCGCTTTCGCAGCAGCCCATACAGCAGCCCCCCCAGTAAAACAAACGAATAAATGCCGATGTCGCGTTCGCAGAGAGCCATTTTGTAGCCCATTTGCTCGTTGCCGGTAAAACGCCGCGCCGCCAGAAGGAAGGTCATCCATTGAGATGGATCGGTGGAAGCACCGGCAAATTCAGGCAGCGTGGGCATGTAGGCTTCGATGGGAGTCAGGTCGGTTCCGGCAATGGCGCGAGGATAAGCGGGTTGGTCGCCAAACAAGAAGAATGAGCGGGAAGCCATCTGGTGGCACATGGGACTGTAGAGGGTGTAGATGGCGCCTGCCGGGCGGGTCAGGCCGGCTTCCATGAGGACGGGGGCCAGCATGGGCAGTCCTACGTAGATGGCGATGAGGATGTTGAAGAAAGCCAGCCAGTGGCGGCTGAATTTGTAGATGAATTTGTCGATGCTGATGACCATGGAGCGTTGCCGGCCGGTTACGGGTGTTTTTGGGGAGGGAGTTGTCATGTGGTTTTAGCTGCGGTTTAGGGTAGCTGCCAGGTAGGTTTGGATTTGTTCAGCCGATAGAGCGCCGCGATGGACGGCCGTTATCCGGCCATCCTGATCAATAAAATACGTCGTGGGGAAATTAAAGACATGATAGAGACGAGAAACCTCTCCTTCTTGATCGAGCAGCGGGGTAAATGTCAGTTGCAATTCGCTGAAAAAGTCGGCGACATCTTGGTGTGATTCCTGGTCGTTGACCGCCAGAATAACCAGCTCGTCGGCCTGATGGCCTTCGTATGCTGCCTGGAGGGCGGGCATTTCCACGCGGCAAGGCCCGCACCACGTCGCCCAAAAGTTCAGAATCACCGGCTGGCCGCGAAAGGCTTCTAAGTTGAGGTTTTGGCCGTCCAGGTCAGACAGGTAGAAGTTATAGGCGGTGTCGCCAACTTCCAACAGATCGACGCTGGCTGCGGGTAACTCGGCAACTTTGGCCGTGCCAAAGGGGGCGGGCAGTTGTTGGAGGATGCCGTTTTCGGTGTCCGGACGATTGAAGAAGCTGCCGCCGAACAGCAGCAGGCTGAGGGCCAGACCCAGGATTACAGCGCCGCCGATGAAGAGGAAGGGGGAGCGGGAGGGGGAACGGCCGTTCCCCGTTTCTTCCGACGAATCCGGTAATTCGGTCATCGCGTAAACAGCCCGATCAGCCGTTCTTCTTGCACGGCCAGCCATTCGGCCAACGACGGGGGAATAATGTTATTGAAATAGGCAAGCTGCGCCTCCAACATCAAGACACCCATCAAAATAAACAACGCTCCGCTGATAAGCTGAGTTGTGTGCAGGCGCACCGTAATGCGCCGGTTTTCTGAACTGGTGAATACCCACAAAGCGGCTCCCACAACAGCCAGAGCCAGTAAGCCAATTTGAACTCCCAGCGTCAGTTGGAAATTGCCCATAAACGAGAAATTACGCAGCGCATATTCAAACGACGCGACCATAATTCGCCAGATGGCCAGCGCCCATACCAGAGCGACCACAAATACATGCGTGTCCCAATCCCAACCTTTGCCTTTGAGCGCCCGCCAAAACAAACTCTGTCGGCTCATACGGCCGAAAAAGGTAGAAACGATCAACAAAGGCAGTCCTAAACCGATGGTGTAGATGAACAGCAGCATCATCCCCCGCCAAACCGACGAGGTTTGCGCCGCCAAAGTCAGCACCGAGCCTAAAATCGGCCCCACGCAGCTGGACCAGCCCACGGCAAATGTCAGCCCGAACAAATAGGAGCCGCCTACGGTGGCCCCGAATTGATGACCGCCAGCTTGTTTGACGCCGCCAAAGCCCATGCCCAACAAACTCATCACGCCAAAGATCAGGATGATGGAGCCGCCCACCAGGAGCAAAAGCTGCTGGTTTTGCAGCAAAACCCGACCGACGGCAAAACCAACCGCGCCTAAAATGCTAAAGGTGGTCGCCAGACCCAGCATAAAAGCCATGGTGTTAGTTGCAATCCGCTGGCGTTCGCTTTGAAAGGCAAAGGCAAAATAAGCAGTGAGGACCGGTAAGGTACACGGCGAGACAAAACTTAACAAACCGGCAAAAAAGGCCAGCACAGCCAAAACAATAAACGGTTGTGTCTGAATGCCGAAGGCAAATTCGTTGGGTGTGGCTGGTTGGAGCAGGGAACCCAAAATGATGAAAATGACAACCAGGGAAATGGCAATGAGCAGCAGCCATTGTCCGGTGGACAATGCGCGCAAGCGCCCTGGCAAGGAGGTTGATTTAAGCATAAGTGATTCTCCAGAAGGAGTCAGGGCCAGAGGGAATTATTTCTATTCTTGCTCTGGCTTTGGCTCTAGCTTTTCGTTTCTTCCTCTAGAATCTTGGTCATGAGTTGCAAGTCTTGCTTGAGGTTTCGCTGGCGGACGCCCAGGCTGATGATGTAACCCGTGGCGATTAGCCACATGACAAAGTAGCCAAGTACCAGATACCCGTTAAACCGATTGGCCACATCGGCCGTTTGGAGCAGGATGGTGAGGAAAAATAAAGAAGTCATCAGGCGTGGTCTCCTTGCAACCGTGTGGTTACCTGGATTTTGAGATCTTTAACGGCGTCTGCGATGCGTTGTAGGCGAATGCGGTTGAGCAGCCAGGCGACGTATAAAAAGGAAAAAGCAGTTGTGCTGACGGTGAGGGTGATGCCCATTTTGGCCGAATCCAGGCCGGAAAACTCCTGTAACCCTTCGGACGCGCCTTGGGCTGATTCCATTGCGCCGCCGACGACGACCGGATGAATGTCGCGCAGGATGCGCACGCTGACGTAGGCCATGATGATGGTGACAAAGGCAACAATGACGTAAACGGCCGCAAATCGTCCACGGCGTTCTTCATCTTCAATGGCTCCACGGAGCATGAAGTAAGCGGCATAGGTTAACCAGGCGACGGTGATGAGGGTGAGCCGGGGACTCCACAACCACCAGGTATTCCAGGCTGGTTTGCCCCACACAGACCCGGCGACGGTAGCCATTGTCAGAAAAACCAGGCCAATTTCGACAGAAGCCAGGGCCAGGGTGTCCCATTTACGGTCACTTTTGCGCAAATAGAGAGCGCCGGCGGCCAGGGCGACAAAAAAGGCGATAGCGCCAACCCAGGCTGAGCCAACGTGGAAGTAGAAGATGCGTTGGACGTTGCCCATCGTTCTTTCTACCGGTGCGTAAAAGAAAGCAACGAGGAGAGCGATGAAAATGGAGGCCGCGGCAGCCCAATTAAAGATTCGTAGTGTTTTGTCAAAACGTGGTGAAGTGATCATAGGTTCTCCGTATTCTTAAATATATTCCTTATGATTCTACAACAAAATGGTAGGTCAAAAAACCGGCGGTTAACATGAGTAAATCATAAATGATGATGATGGAGACGGCGCTTTGGACTTCGCCCCATACAGGTTGTTGGGGGAACATGTAGAGCGCAACGGCCGTTGCCGATGGCAGTACTAGTGGTAAAGACAGCGGCAAAAGCAAAACCGGCAGCAGCACTTCCCGGCTGCGTGTCTGAATGGTCATCGAAGTGACAATGACCCCTGCCGCCACATACCCAATGGTTCCCAGGACCAGCACCAATAAAACTACCGGTCGCCACAATGGTTTATCGAAAAAGACGATGAACAGCAGGATTAAAACAACTTCCAAAGCCAGCGTAAACAGCGTGACGCTGATGACTTTGCCCAAATAGATGGCGTTGCGGGGAATCGGAGCCATCAAGAGGGCGTCTACGGTTTGGTTTTCGCGTTCGATGGCCAGGGAGCGATTTAAGCCCAGCGTGCCGGCCAGCAAAATGGTGGCCCAGAGTAAACCGGTGGCTACGTTGCGCGCCGCGTCCAGATTGGCCTCCAGGGCAAAATTGAACATGATAACGGTGACTACGGAAAACATGACCATGACGCTGATGGTTTGGCGGGTATGTTGTTCGATGCGCAGGTCTTTCCAAACGATGGCCCAAACGGCCGTTAAAAACACCTTGCTCTCAGATTCAGATGCCCGTGTGAGTGGCGTGTGTTCGCTCATGGGGTGGCTGCTTTATCCTTTTGGTT
>JAGOMA010000055.1 GCA_017993775.1 Chloroflexota bacterium
GCCCTGTTCGGCCTGTGGCAGGTCGCCTTCGACCGCGCCAGCCTGATCACCGCCGAGGGCGGCCTGCTGCGCATCCGCTCGATTTACGGCTCGCCCAACAACCTGGCGCTCTACCTGGGGCGCATCCTGCCGCTGGCTTTGGCGATGGCCCTATTGGGCAAAGAAAATGGGAAGCGGCGCTGGTGGTACACCGCCTTTCTCGTGCCAATGGGGCTGGCGGCGCTGCTGAGTTTTAGCAAGGGAGCGCTGCTGTTGGGTTTACCGGCGGCGTTTTTGTATGTGTTTTGGCGCTGGCAGCAGGCAAACGGCCGTCGCACCTGGCCGTGGCTGATTGTGTTTGGGGGAGTGGGCACGGCCGTTTTCCTGGCCGCGCTGCAAATCCCACAGCTCGCCGGACGGCTGGACCTGAACAGCCAGACCGGCTTCTTCCGCCTGAACTTATGGCGCGCCAGCCTGAACATGATCGCCGACCATCCCTGGTTTGGCGTGGGGCTAGACAATTTCCTCTACGCCCACCGCGGCCGGTATATTTTGGACGCCGCCTGGCAGGAACCCAACCTCAACCACCCGCACAACATCGTGCTGGATTTTGCCACGCGGCTCGGCCTGCTGGGCCTGCTGGCCGGCGGCTGGCTCATTGGCGAGGCGGGCTGGCGCTTGTGGCGGCAGGGAACCACGCCTCACGCCTCACGCCTCACGCCTCATGCCTCCCACATCTCTCCCCTCTGGCTGCCGGTGGCCGTAGGTCTGGGCGGCGGGCTGATCAGCATGGTGATGCACGGTCTGGTAGACCACAGCTTCTTCCTGACCGACCTGGCGTATGCGTTTTATTTGCTGTTGGGAACGGCCGTGTGGCTGGAAAGGAACGGCCGTTTCCCTTTTTTACTTGCCAACTCCCCGCCGGTTGATTAGACTTCACCCAATGACCAACGACCCAATCACCCGCGATAAATCCAGCATCCACCGCCTCTGGGAAACACTCACCGCCGAACTCACCGGCATCTTCGACGCGCATTTTGTCTGCGCCACCGTCGCCGCCGAAGTCGCCAAACACACCAACACCAAAACCGTCGTGGGCATCAACGATCCCGGCCGGCACTACTTCGATGTGTGGGTCTGCGACCCAGATGGCAACATCGAACAAGCGCGCTGGGATCCCCAACGCGCCACCTTCGAGGCCCTCATCAACAAAGGCAAAGCCGGCTATCAGGAAAAATATGCCTTGCCGCCCGGCCAACTCGTCAGCAGCGCGCTCTGGCAGTTGCCCCGCGAGCGCATCCTGGCGGTCCCCATGCCCCTACCCGGCCATTCCGACCCCGTCACGCCCCCCGGCATCCTTTGCCTGATCGATCCGGGCGCTGACTGCTTCCTGGGTGCCGACAACATCGAACCGCTCATCACCAACGTGACCGTCTTTTTAGACCGCGCCTACCTGCGCCAGCAAGTTCACCGCCAAAACATCGAATTCGGCGTCGTCTCCGACATCAGCTTTGCCCTGACCTCTACTTTAAGCCTGCAAAAAATCTACGAACAACTCATCGACCCGGTCCGCCGCACGCTCATCGTCGAAACCATTTCCGTTGGTCTCATCGATCCAACTTCCGGTGATATTACCTTTGTCCAAACGCTTTTAGGCCCCTTGTTTGAGGATTTGCCGCCCGTGCGCATCAAAAAAGCGCAGGGCATCGCCGGCTGGGTGGCCGAACACAAACAAGCCGTCATCATCAACGACGTCTACTCCGACATGCGCTTCCTGGACAAAGTAGACCGCCAATCCGGTTTTCGCACCAATTCTATGGTTTGCATCCCCCTGCAAGTAGAAGAGCGCATGATTGGCGTCCTGCAAGCCATCAACAAAAAAAGCGGCGACTTTAACGAACACGACCTGCGCCTGCTGCAAGCGATTGGCGGGCCGCTGGCCGCAGCCATCGAAAACGCCCGCCTGCACAGCGACGTCATCGCTGAAAAACGCCGGGTCGAAACCATCCTCACCAGCATGTCCGAAGGGCTGCTTACCATCAACACCGACGGCCTGATCACACGAGCCAACGACGCGCTGCTCTCTTTACTCAATGCGGAAGACGATTCGCTCATCGGCAAATCGGCCAACGCGATCATCCGTTTACGCACCGGGTCGCTGGACCAATTCCGGCTGGACGTTTTAGACGCGGGGCACGATTTCCCGCAGTTAGCCACCGATATTTACCAGCCAGACGGCGAAACAGTGCCCGTGCTCATCAGCGGGGCGATTATTCCCGATGTGGTGGGGCAGGTGCGCGAAATTATTTTTGTGTTTAGCGATTTGCGCCAGATTCGAGAAGTGGAGCGCATGCGTGACGATTTCTTCCACGGCATCATCCACGAACTGCGCACGCCGCTGGCGACCATTTTGATGTATGCCCGTCTGCTGCGCGAAGGCAAAGCGCCGGAAAAAGAAAAGGCCGACCGCTTCCTGGGCGTGATCGAGCGCGAGAGCGACCGGCTGCAAAAAATGGTGCGCCAGATGCTGCAAGTAGCCAAGCTGGAAGCGCGCGAATTGCAGCGCAGCCCGGAACCGATCGAGCTAAACCCTTTATTTGAAGAAATGCTGCCGCCGCTGGCCGACCAGGCGACAGAAAAAGGCCTGGCCTTTAGCCAGCGGATTGAGCCGGGCTTGCCGCCAGTGCAGGGGAATCGGGATACGTTATACCTGATATTTAAGAACCTCATCGACAACGCCACCAAATTTACGATGTCGGGTACCATCCGCGTGGATGCGTATCACAAGGCGGGTTGGGTGTATGTGGTGGTGAAGGATCAGGGGATTGGTATTCCCAAGGAAAGTTTGCCGAATTTGTTTGGCCGTTTTTTCCGGGCGCAAACGGCCGTAGAACGCGGCATCGCCGGTACGGGCCTGGGTTTGTACATGGTCAAAGAAAGTGTGGAACATTACAAAGGCACCATCGACGTCAGCAGCATCGAAGGCAAAGGCAGCACCTTCACCGTTCGTTTCCCCATCGTCGAGATGTAGAAGCTGTTAGCTGTCAGGCTGTTAGCTGTAAGCCAACAGCTAGAAACAGCCCAATCGCCAATGAGAAACCTATGTCTGAAAAAGTAATTTATCTGGATCATGGCGCTTCGACTCCGGTGGACCCGCGAGTATTGGCGGCAATGCTGCCTTATTGGACGGAAATTTACGGCAATCCGTCGTCGTCGCACAGGTACGGCCGTTCTGCTTTCATGGCCCTGGAAGAAGCTCGCGCCGCTGTGGGCAGCCTCATCCACGCCCAACCGGAAGAAATTGTCTTCACCGGCTGCGGCTCGGAGAGCGATAACCTGGCCCTGCGCGGGGTGATGTGGGCGGCCCGGGCCAACGGAACCGGCAACCACCTGATCGTCAGCGCCATTGAACACAGCGCCGTGCTGCAAACGGCCGTGCAGCTCCGCGACCAGTTCCAATTCGACCTCACCATTCTGCCCGTGGACGAAAACGGCCAGATTCGCCCGGACGAACTGGCGGCGGCCATCCGCCCCGACACCGCGCTCATCAGCATCATGGCCGCCAACAACGAAATCGGCAGCTTCCAACCCATCCAAACAATTGGCGCATTGGCCCGCGCCCAGGGCGTGCTTTTCCACACCGATGCGATTCAGGCGTCGGCTGTGCGCCGTTGGGATGTCGCCAGCCAGCCCATCGACCTGCTCAGCATGGCCCCGCACAAATTTTATGGGCCGAAAGGGGTGGGCGTTTTGTTTGTGCGCCAGGGAATTGACCTGGTTTCGCCCTTGACGGGCGGCGGGCAGGAAGACGGCCGTCGCGCGGGCACATCCAATGTGGCTTTTGCGGTAGGAACGGCCGTCGCCCTACAGCTCGTCGATCAAGAATTAGAAAGCCGCGCCGCCCATTACCAGGCACTGACCCATCGCCTGACAACCGGCCTGCTGGCCACCTTCCCGGAAGATTGCCGCCAGACAGGCCATCCCACCGACCGGCTGCCGCACAACGCCAGCTTCGCCTTTCGCCATCTCAGCGGCAACGATTTGCTGATGCACCTGGATATGGCCGGCATCGCCGCCAGCAGCGGCTCGGCGTGCAAAACGGGCAACCCCAAACCGGCGGCCACGCTGCAAGCCATCGGCCTGGACGATGCCTGGACCAAAGGCGGGCTGCGCCTGACGGTGGGCCTGCAAACAACCCTGGAAGATATTGACTACACGCTGGAAAAGCTGCACGCGATTGTCGGCCGGTTACAACGGGTAACGGCCGTCTATTAAAACCCTGTCACAACCCAAAGCTGCACCGGGCAGGCATTCAAAGATTGGCGATTGGCGGTAGCCTGCTCTCTAATCGCCGCCAATGCGGCATCTTATGTGACCAGCACGAATTTTATGACACTCTTTCAATCAGATTCCCTACAAGAAAATCGCGTCGTCGTGGCCATGAGCGGCGGTGTAGACAGCTCCGTCGCCGCCGCGCTCCTGGTGGAGCAAGGCTACGACGTAGTCGGCATGATGATGCGCCTCTGGAGCGAGCCGAGCATCGGCGCCAACGCCCCCACCAACCGCTGCTGCACCCCCGACCAGATGGCCGATGCCCGCCGCGTGGCCGACCAGCTAAAGATTCCCTTCTACGTAGTGGATGTGCAGGAACATTTCCGGCGCACGATTGTGCAATTTTTTATCGACGAACACGAACACGGCCGTACGCCCAATCCCTGCCTGGAATGCAACCGCCAGATCCGTTTTACTTACCTGCTCAATCAGGCGCTGGCCCTGGACGCCAACTACCTGGCCACTGGCCACTACGCCCGCGTCGAACAGACGCCATCGGGTTACCGCCTGTTCCAGGGCAAAGACACAGCCAAAGACCAGGCCTATGTCCTGCACATGCTCAGCCAGGAACACCTGGCGCACGTCAAATTCCCGGTTGGCGATTACACCAAACCGGAAGTGCGCCAGTTGGCGGCCAAATTTAACCTGCCGGTAGCCGCCAAATCGGAAAGCCAGGACCTATGTTTTTTGGGTGATGGCGACTACCGCCGCTTTTTGCGCGCATACAGCCAGCGTGTAGAGCAGCCGGGGCCGATTTTGGACGGAAACGGCCGTGTCCTGGGCCAGCATGAAGGGCTATCTTCTTACACCATCGGCCAGCGCAAAGGATTAGGTCTGGCCACGCCGGAGCCGGTCTTCGTCCTGCACAAAGACAGCCGGCAAAATGCGCTGATCGTCGGCCCCCGCGAAGCTTTGGGCCAGCAGCAGCTTACCGCCCGGCTGGTAAGCTGGATTGCCGGCGCGCCGCCGCCGCCCGACCAGCCCGTGCAAGTAAAAATTCGTTACAAAGCCGTGCCGGTGAGTGGGTACGTGGCCGAAGTGTTAGGGAACGGCCGTGTCCGCATCACCTTCCCCGAACCCGTCATCGGCATTACCGCCGGGCAAGGCGTCGTCGTCTTCAGCAGCGACGAATGTCTGGGCGGCGGCATTATCGACGACCCATCAGAACCCATCCCCACCAACCACCCAACCAAGGAGTCCTTGTGAACGGAACCGCTTCAGCCCTGGTCCTCGGTTTTCTACTCGCCACCGCATACGGCGCAGGCTTCCACGTCTTACTAGGCGGCCCATCCCGCCGCATCATCCTCTACCTCATCGCTGCCTGGTCAGGTTTTGCCCTAGGTCACATCCTCGGCGACCTGCTCAACATCGATTTGTTTAAGCTCGGAGCGCTGCACCTGTTCACGGCCAGCGTCGGCGCCTGGATCGCCCTCATCCTCAGTTGGTGGCTCGCCGGTCAGGAAACCTGAATCTCTTCCCGCACCAGTAATTCCTAATTTAGATCAGGCATTTGTGCGAACAAGGTAATTTCTTGGCAATTGACGCTGAACTGTCATGCTGAACGGAGTCTTCGGAGCGAAGCATCCCGCTCCACCAGAAGAAGGGGATGCTTCAGAGGATGCTTCGGCCGGCTCAGCACAGGCTCTCAGCATGACACATTTCTGGTTAAATTGAGAATTGCTGTTCCCGCAAGGTTGACTTTTGAATACAAATTTCAATGGTGTTATACTTGTGCCAGTAGGGGAAATACATGAATACTGAAACGCCTGCAGAAATAACAAATCAGCCCATCAACGCTGGCTCATACAGCCAGACGTCTTATACCCCACCAAGCCAACCGTTGGTGCCAACGCGATACCTGGTGATTGGCGGCATCGTCACCGTGTTGATGATGGCGCTATTTATTGGTTTTGTCATTTGGGCCGCCCGCTACCACGCCGACACGGTTCAAGCCCTGCGCGATATATTCATCATCGCCCTGGCTTTAGAATCGTGCATATTCGGCATCGCCCTAATGATTTTATTGGTGATGGTTATTCGCCTGGTTAACATGTTGGAGTTCGAGATCAAACCCATCCTCGAACGCACCAACGAAACCATTGGCATGGTGCGGGGCACAACCGTCTTCATGAGTGAAAATGTCGTCAAACCGATGACCACTGCCAGCAGCTATGCGGCCGGCATCCGGCGGGGAATGCGCACATTATTCGGCAACCCCAAAAACAATCTGAAATAACCTTATTACCCTAGGAGTATGATCATGAGCGACAACAACAGTGATTTCGGCGCGTTTTTAGCCGGGTTTGTCATCGGTGGGCTTGTAGGCGCCGCCACAGCTTTAATTCTTGCCCCGCAATCTGGTCAAGAGATTCGCGGTCAAATCGCCAGCAAAGGCCAGGAACTGCGGCAGATGAGCGGCGAACGGGTGCAACACTATCGGGATTTAGCTGATACCTATTCCCAAGAATATCTGGAACGCGCGGACACTGCGCTAGCGGAAACGCGCCAACGGGTTAGCGCCACGGGCGAACGTCTGCAAGAGCAGGCCCGAATTATTCTTGAGCCAGGGAAAGGTTCTGGTACTGCGGACGATGCGGCCGCCGGTTCTGGCAATGAGGAAGCGACACTCAGTTAAGCGAGCGATCTATCAACCACCTGATAGTTTTTTCATTTAAACCATCATTAGAGCAGGCGGCCCTTCCCAAAGAAGTCGCCTGTTTTTTTGTTTTTGCCGTTATTGTGTAAACATGACCCAATTAGCCATAACAACCCTAACCGAACTGTTGGATTCGCTGCCTGAGGGCATGCAAAAAAAGGCCGCCGACCCCATTACCCGAGCCTACAATTTCGCTCAGGAAGCGCACAGCGGCGAACGAAGACAATCCGGCGAGCTGTATGTTGACCACGATCTGTTTGTGGCCCAGGTTTTAATCAAACTGGGCGTGGACACTCCGACGATTGTGGCCGGTTTGCTGCACGACAGTCTGTATGCCCACACCAGCAAGAAAGAGGAAGATTTGCGCCGGGCTTTTGGCGATGAGACCACAGGGTTGGTTCTGGGGCTGAACAAGTTATACGCCTATGCCGAGCAGCAGAATTATAAAAAGTACCAGTCGGAAGATAGCAACAGCGCCAAATTAGAGGCGATCCGGCGGGCAATTCTGACGATTATTGAAGGGGATATTCGCGTAATTCTGATCCGGATGGTGGATTGTCTGGAGGATTTACGCAAGGCCAGCGAGTTGGATAGGGTGCAGCAGTTGGCCATTGCCACTGAGGCAATGAACATCTATGCGCCGTTGGCAAACCGGTTGGGGGTATGGCAGCTTAAATGGGAATTGGAAGACCTGGCATTCCGCTTTTTGGAGCCGGAAAAATATCGTGAGATTGCCGGTATGTTGGCGGAGCGTCGGGTCGGGCGCGCGGAGCGGATCGAACAGGCTCGGGAGCGGTTGGAGGTGAAGCTGGCGGAAATGGGGCTGAAGGCAATGGTGACGGGCCGGCCGAAACATATTTATTCCATCGCTCGCAAAATGGACCGCAAGCAGGTCGATTTTGAGCAAATTTTTGATGTTCATGCGCTGCGGGTGATTTTAGAGCCGTCGGATAAGGCGGCTTATGCGCTGAAGAGTGGGAAAGAGAAGGATGAGGAGGATCGCATCCTGTGTTATCAGGTGTTGGGGGCGGTGCATAGTTTGTGGCAGCCAATTCCGCGAGAGTTTGATGATTATATCGCCTCGCCAAAGGCTAATGGGTACAAATCGCTGCATACGGCCGTTATCGACAATCGCTCTGGCCAAACCCTAGAAGTACAAATTCGCACCACCCGCATGCATGAAGAAGCCGAAAAAGGCATCGCGGCGCATTGGGCATATAAAGAAGACGGCGCGCGAGTCACCGCATCGGTGCAAAAGCGCATCCAAAATCTGCGCGAACTGCTGGTAACGCTGCGTGAAGTCGGAGATTCGGCCAGCGATAGCGAGATTTTTGAAACTGAATTTCTGGCCGAACGGATTTACGCCTTCACGCCGCGCGGTGATGTGGTAGACCTGCCCATTGGCTCGACGCCGATTGATTTTGCCTACCAGATTCATACCGAAGTCGGCCATCGCTGCCGCGGCGCGCGGGTAGACGGCAAGATGGTCAGCCTGGATTACAAGTTAAAATCGGGCCAGCGGGTGGAAATTTTAACGTCGAAACGGGGCGGCCCCAGCCGCGATTGGATGAACGCCAGCCTGGGATATACGGGCAGTGCGCGCACGCGCAGCAAAGTGCGCCAATGGTTCCGCGCCCAGGAACGAGAACAAAATATTGAGCAGGGTCGGGAAGTAGTTGAACGTGAACTGAAGCGCCTGGGGCTGAGCGACGTCTATTCTGTGCCGGATATTGCCGAGGCATTGAAATATGACGATGTGGATTCGTTTTTGGCCCGGGTAGGTTTTGGCGATATTCAGAGTACGCAAATTAGCGGAGCGATTGCCATTCTTAAACAGCAGTTGCAGCCAGATGATGAGTTACGGCCGTTACTCCAAGACCCCCGCAGCAAACCCAAAGGCCTCACTGTGCGCGGTCTCAGCGGCCTATATACCAAAATGGCTGGCTGCTGCAACCCCATCCCGCCAGAAAAAATCGTCGGCTACATTACCCGCGGCCAGGGCGTTACCATTCACCGGCTGGATTGTAAACAGGTGGAAGCCATCACCGAAAAAGAGCGTTTGATTGAGGTCGATTGGGGCGGGGAAGAAGAGCGGTTCCCCATTCCGATTGTGGTGAAAGCATATCGCCGCCCAGGATTGGTGGACGAAATGTCCAGCATTTTACGCGGCCAGCAAATTACAGCCCCCAAAACCAAAACGATTACCAACGGCAGCATCCTGACGGTGAACCTGGTGGCCGAAGTGACCAGCCTGGAACAATTGAATTGGCTGCTGCAAAAATTCGAGAATCTGCCGAACGTCATTGAAGCGCACCGCCAACGTTGGACGTAGGCGGATTAGACCAATCTTTGCGCCTGGTCCAATCTAAGGTCAGCCGATCACCACGCCCATTTCGTCTAATTGAAGCCGCTCGTCGCCGGTTTCTTTTTTGAGGATTAACTGGCGGGTTTGTAAATTGAAGTGAAATTCCTGAGCCAGCTCGTCACCGTCTGGTTGGGGATAGACAAAATGGCCCCATACGGCCGTTTCCTCCCGCCCGCGCAAGCGCAGTACAGCCCCTTGCCATCGACAATAATACACTAATGGTTTCATGCGTTACCCTGCTTGGTTGGATTGGATCATCGGGGCGACTGCTCGCCCTCGTACTGTTCAAAAATGCGCCGGTACGCCGGCGATTGCTGCATCAGGGTGTCGTGGTTGCCGGCCGCTTCCAGCCGCCCTTTGCGCAAAACCAGCACCAGGTCTGCCCAACGAATTTGCGACAGGCGATGGGTAATGAGGATAGTTGTCTGGCGCTGCGCCGCCTGCACAATCGCCTGCTGAATCTGGTCCTCGGTCGCGCTGTCTACGGCGCTGGTCGAATCGTCTAAAATCAGGATGCGCGGCCGGGTCAGAAACGCGCGCGCCAGGGCCAGCCGCTGCCGCTGCCCGCCAGACAAAGTGACGCCGCGCTCGCCAATTTTTGTTTCGTAGCCGTCTTTGAAATTCATGATGAAATCATGGGCTTGCGCCGCTTTGGCGGCCGCTTCCACCATTTCCTGGGTCGCTTCCGGGCAGCCAAAGGCGATGTTTTCGGCGACTGTGCGCGAGAACAGGAAAATATCTTGTTCGATGATGGAAATTTGGCGGCGCAAGGCAGCCAGGTTCCATTCACGTACGTCACGGCCGTCGATGAGGATACGGCCGTTGCCCGCATCATACGTCCGGTTGATCAACTTCGCCAGACTGCTCTTACCCGCCCCCGTCTGCCCCACAATCGCTACCGTCTGCCCCGGCTGCACCACAAACGACACGTCCTGCAAAACCGATATACTGTCCGCATAACCGAACATCACCCCATCAAACTCAATTTCCCCATTGATGACGCCCTGGTAGCCGCCCACATTTTCATCCAACTGGGTTTCCTGGTGCATCAACTCCAACACCCGGCGCGCCCCAGCTACGCCCAACGAAACCCGCGAATAAGCTGTCAGCGAGATGAATGTCGGGAACCCAAACAACTGCAACAGACCCATATAAGCCACCACATCACCCACATCCACCCGGCCGGCGCGGAAAAGCAGCAGCGCATGGGCAAACCCCAACGCCTGCGTAATGCCCAGCAGCAGCAGCGGCAAAAATCGCGCTTCAATGCGCCCTTGGGCCACCGTCGCTTCGCGGTATTCCTGCGCATTGACCTCAAACCGCTCGATTTCGGCCGGTTCCTGGGCCACGCTCTTAACCATCTCAATGCCGTCAATCGCTTCCGCCAGACGGCTGTTCATCTCCCCAAATGCCTGACGCACGCGCTCCGTCACCGGGTCCAACGTCCCCATGTAGCGAATCAACGCCAAAATGTAGGTCACTACAAAAAATAATGGGGCAAACAAAAGCTGCCAATCATAACGCGGGGCAAACAACAAGGGCATCAGCATAAAGTTCAACGAGCCAACGACCAGATTGATCCCCGGGTACATCATCAAATTCAGCTCGTGGACATCGTTCGTCGCCCGAGCCATCGTATCACCCACCGGCTGCAAATCGTGGAAGGTCATGCTCTTGCCCAGCAAGCTGATATAAAGCTCCTGGCGCATATCTTTCTCCAATCGCTCACCCACGACGGCGCTAGAAAAATTGCGCCCCAATTGCAGCACCGCCCGCACCGTCTGGCTGACGATGATGCCCAGCGCCGCCAGACCAATCAGCCGGATGTCCACCGGATCGGCCAGTACGGCGTTAAAGGCGATACCTACCAAAACAGGCACAACGGCCGCTAAGGCCGCATTGCCAAACGCCCCTACAAACATCGCCAAAAGCAGCCATATATGCCGGCGCAAATGGGATGAAATCCAACGAATGATAGTACTTTGGTCCGATACCCAAGGAGTATTTACGGCGAATTCACTCAAAATATCAATCCTATCTATTACGATGAGAACAGTTCAATATTGAAATATGCGCGGGCGACCTGAACTTTCGTTATGAAAACCAATCACCAACTATGGGACATAGCTATGTTAATCGACAAGTCGTATTCGTTGATTCCCACGTTCAAATCAAAGGGTCTTGTTAGCCTCAATGCCCTTCATTATCCCATAGAGTATGCCGTTGGTCATCTAGATGCGAGCCTTTGGGAAAATGGGATAGACATGGAACGAGTTGTAATTATTGGATCCAGCGGATCAGGCAAATCTACTTTGGCCAGATCATTAGGCGAAAAAACCGGTTTACCAGTGGTTCATTTAGATTTGCATTTTTGGCATCCGGGCTGGATTGGCACACCAGACCCCATCTGGCAAGAAAAAATGGAAGCACTCGTGAAGCCGTCTAAATGGATCATAGATGGCAATTATCGGCGGACGTTGGGTGTCCGCTTGCAAACGGCCGATACCGTAATTTTCCTTGATTTACCGCGCTGGGTGTGCGCCTGGCGCGCGATTCGGCGGCGCATTGAGTATCGGCACAAGCAGCGGCCAGATATGGCTGCTGGCTGCCAGGAAACTTTGTTCGCCCCTGATTTTCCCGACTTTTTGGTGCGCATCTGGCAGTACCCAGATCGCGCCAGGCCAGATATTTTGCGCCATCTCGGGCGGTTAGATGGTCAAAAGCGCATTATTCACCTGCGTTCGTCGGCCGAAATGCAACAGTTCATGGCTGCGCCTCTGGTTTATGCCGGGCGCACGCCGCTGCGGCAAATGACCAGCCATACCTGAAACGGCCGTTTCCCATCCTTTTCACCTCTCCCCACCTCATTCCCCCAGGCGGCTGCTGTGCCGCACCCGGTATACCGGCCCGCTGCGCTGCAACTGGCTTTCGATGAGGTGCACGGCCGTTACCCCCACCGCCAGCCCCTGCACCTGCGTCGCCAAATCCAGATTGCCCACCGAACGGCCGTCATTCACCCGCCCCAACGTGAGATGCGCCTGAAACGGCCGTTCCTCCACCGCCCAGCCCAACGGAAGCAAAGCCGCATCTACCGCCGCCTTAAGTTCAAACAACGGTTTTTTGTCCCCATCCAGCCCTACCCAGATCACGCGCGGGCGCTTGCGGTTGGGAAAACAGCCCAAGCCGCCCAAATGCAGCGCGAACGGCGCCGCCTGCCGCCCCACCTCATCCAAGGCGGCCGTGATGGCAGGCAGCTTAGACACGGCCGTATCGCCCAAAAAGCGCAGCGTCAGGTGCATTAATTCCGGCTTCACCCAGCGCACGCTGCGCTCCGGCGTTTGCCCGGCCAATACGGCCGTTACCAATCCCAATTCTTCTTTCACCGTAGGCGGCATGGTCACCGCCAAAAATGCGCGTATCGTTTCCATATCTTCCAACCCTTGCCCATCTAAGCCATAGGCACAAGCCGCACCGTTGCAATCTCAAACGGCCGTACCACCAAATCCACCCGCCGCCCCACCACCGGCAGCCGCGCCTCATTCTCCTCCAGTACATTACAACGATACGCCGCCTGAAGGGCAAACCCTGCCGCCAACGTGATTGGCCCGCGCTGTCGGTTGCACTCATAAAAACGCACAATCACGCCGTTCCCGTCTTCGGCCTGCTTCACCGTTTCCACCACGATGTTTTCCGGCACACGCGCCAGCGGCTCCGGCGTTTGCCGGAGCGGCCGGTTCGTCGCCACGACCCGCAGCGGGTCATTCAGCGCATACGCCCGCTGCGCCACCGTCGATGGCGTGACCGAGCTGCCCGGCGCATTGGCGTGCGGCAGCAGGCTGTAGGCAAACCGATGTTCGCCCTGGTCGGCTTCCGGGTCCGGATCGGTTGGCGCACGCAGCAGCGACAGGCGCATCACGTTATCGCGGATGTCGTGGCCGTATTTACAATCGTTCAGCAGCGCCACGCCGTAGCCGCCTTCGCTCAGATCGACCCATTTCTGGGCTGCGGTTTCAAATCGCGCCCAATCCCAGGACGTATTGCGATGGGTAGGTCGCTGCACACTGCCCCACTGAATCTCGTACGTCGCCACCGGCGACAACACAGCCACCGGGAAAGCCACTTTCAGCAAAACATGCTTCTCCTGCCAGGCAATCACCGTCGCAAAATCAAGCTGCGGGCTGTTGGTGCACAACGAAACTCGTTGAATATACGAACTATGCAGAATGCGCCGCCGGATTTCCAACGTGGCCCGCAGCGGCCCGCTTTCTACCACGCGGATCGAGTCGGCCGCTTCAGCCAGATACAGTTTGTCGTCGTAATAAATGTCGATATCCCAGGCGTCCCAATTAAGCGGGCGGTCGTCAAACGCCTGCCACTGATTGGCGATGGCTCCCAGCGGCAGCACTTCGCGCTGGCTGCTTTTGTCGAACATGCGGGTGATGTCGCCGGCCGCGTTGAATTCCACGCGTAGACATGCATTTTCCAGATGCGCCGGTGTCACCGAAAGGTCTGAGACGATAGGTTCTATCGGCCCAGATTCGATGGTGAACGGCCGTACACTCAACCCCGCCATCTCCACCCCGCCCAACAGCGTGCCGCCGTCTACTACCTGCGTCACCACGCCGCCGGCAAATCGCTGCCCGGCAGGCAGCGTCCCTGCCCAAAAAGCCAGATCGCGCCGCGCAAAGCCGGTCGGGTTCAGCAGCAGCACGTCGCCGCCCACAGCTTCCGCCAGCACGTCGATGGCCGACTGGACAACGGCCGTGCCCAACGCCTCTATCTCGGCATACTGCCGCTGGGAATCTGCGTAAACGGCCGTAATACTGCTGCCGGGGATAATGTCGTGAAACTGATTCAGGCACAACAACTGCCACGCCTGCCGCAAACGGTCGTGTGGGTACACATAATCGCCTTCCAGCAGCGCCGCCAGCGCCGCCAAAAATTCCGCGTCATGCAGCAAAAATTCACATGTACGATTCGCCCGCTTGTTCCGGCTCTGCGTGGTATACGTGCCGCGATGAATCTCCAGGTACAGTTCATTGTTCCAGGTGGGCAGTTCCGCGCCGCTTTCCGCTTCCAGGCGACGGAAAAAGTCGATGACTTTGCCCTGTTTTACGCGAGGCAAGCCCGGGAAGGCCGCCAGCTCGCGGGCGTTTTCGTTCATTTCGCGGGTCGGCCCGCCGCCGCCGTCGCCATAACCATAACTCATCAACATGACCCGCTGCGTCTCTTTGTGTTTTAGATTGGCCCAACTGCCCAGCGCCGTAAACGCCGTCAGGTCGGCGTTGTAGGTGGCCGATTTCAGTAAATCGTCTCGCGTAGGCACAGCGCCGCCCCAGGGTGTTTCAGGCGTGGTGCTGAAATGGGTCAGCACCTTCGTGCCATCAATGCCCTGCCACCAAAACGAATCGAAAGGCATTTTATTCACCCGATTCCAACCGATTTTAATGGTGAAAAAGTAGTCCATGCCCGCCGACTTAATCAGCTGCGGCAGGCTCCAGGCGTAACCAAAGACATCCGGCAGCCAGAGTACCGGCGATTCAACTCCCGCGCCAAACTGTTCGCGGAAGAAGGTGCGCCCCAGCAAAAACTGCCGCGCCAGCGATTCCGGCCCGGTGAGGTTGCAATCGGCTTCCACCCACATGCCGCCGATGGGTTCCCAACGGCCGTCTCGCACGGCCGTCTGAATTGCCGCAAACAGCGCCGGGTAATCCTGGCGCACAAAGTCATATAGCTGCGGCTGGCTTTGCGTAAAGTGATAATCCGGGAATTGTTCCATCAGGCGCAGCACGGTGTGAAACGTGCGCCCGGCCTTGCGCCGCGTTTGCGCCAATGTCCACAACCAGGCCACGTCGATGTGGGCGTGGCCGGCGGCGATAATTTCCACCTCTAACGGGGGGCCAGCGGCGGCGATCCCTTCACGCAAACCATCTAGCGCCACCGAAATGCTGGCATAAAAGTCCGCCCCCCACGGCTCGCGCAAATCCAACTGCTGATAGGCCGCATCCAAAACGTTGTACAGACGCGCCTTGATGGGTTCCAGGTCGTCGAGCAAGTTGGCGGTTTGTAAGGCGATGCGCGCCAGGGTTAAAAATTCGCGGGTCGGCTGGTCGATTTGCACCAGAGCGCAGTCGCCCATAAAAAGCTGCTGCCCCGGCACGAATCCTGTGCCGCCGGTCCAGCCGTGAAGGGTCAGGGTGTGGGAACGGCCGTCCAACCAATCCGCCCGCAGCAGCAGTTCCTGATGATGCCGGTCAACCGTCCCATACGGCTCCCCATCCACATAAACCAACGCTTCCGGATGGCAAAAACCGCCCGCATCGCCCAACGGCAAATACAACGCCACTTCGCCATCCGCCGCAAATCCGGCCGGCACGGCAAATTGCCCGCGCAGGACAAAGTTAACATCCCGGCCGCCCCAATACGTGAAAGGCGCAATTTCTGGCCAGTCTGCTGCCTCTGCCTGGGGATCTACCACCGGCCACGCCTGCTCCGCAATGACCTGAAAACGAAATGGAACCAATGGTTGTCGCCGCAGATAGACCCAGGGAGCGATCAGTTCCAGACTTTGCGCCAGCTTTTGCGCCGTTAAACGGATTTCGTGTTTCATGCACGCCTCCTGATGTGATTGCCGTAATTTTAGCAGGAGTGGCCAGGAAACGGTTCATAATTGACAATTAACGAGGGAGCATTGACAATTGCGCCCTGACCAATGGTCGTTTTAAATCACAAACAGGAGAGCAACCATGTCTTTCAATCCTTTGGACCATCCGCACCGCCGTTTTAACCCGCTGACCGGCGAATGGGTCTTGGTGTCGCCGCACCGCACGAAACGGCCGTGGCAAGGCCAGGTCGAAAAAACCCCGCCCGACAATCGCCCGGCTTACGATCCCACCTGCTACCTTTGCCCGGGGAACCAACGCGCCGGCAGCGTCCAAAACCCCGCCTACGACAGCACCTTCGTCTTCACCAACGATTTTGCCGCCGTCCTGCCGGACACGCCGGAGACAGGCGCGCCGGTCCACCCGCTGCTGCAAATGCAAAGCGTGCGCGGCACCTCCCGCGTGATGTGCTTCTCGCCCCGCCACGATCTGACGCTGCCGGAAATGGACCTGCCGGACATTCGCGGCGTCATTGATGTTTGGGCGGAACAGGTGGCTGAATTGGGGCAAACGTATCGCTGGGTGCAGGTGTTCGAGAACAAAGGGGCGATTATGGGCTGCTCCAATCCGCACCCGCACGGCCAGATTTGGGCGTTGGACGCCCTGCCCAATGAACCGTTTAAGGAAGATCAGCAGCAAAAAGCGTATTATGAACGGGAGAAACGGCCGTTACTCCTGGACATCCTCGATCTGGAACTGACGCAGCAAGAACGCATCGTCGTGGAAAATGAGCACTGGCTGGCCGTCGTGCCCTTCTGGGCCATCTGGCCCTTCGAGATGTTGCTCCTGCCGCGCCGCCACGTCCTGCGCCTGCCCGATCTTACAGACGCCGAACGCGACGCCCTGGCCGACATCCTCAAACGCCTGCTGAGCAAATATGACAACCTTTTCGAAACCTCGTTCCCCTATTCGATGGGCTGGCATGGCGCGCCCACCAATCCCCACTCCCCAGACCCCAATCCCCAACATTGGCAGCTTCACGCCCATTTCTACCCGCCGCTTCTGCGCTCGGCCACCGTCAAAAAATTCATGGTCGGCTTCGAGATGTTGGGTGAAGCGCAGCGGGACCTCACCGCCGAGCAAGCCGCCGCCCGCCTGCGCGACCTGCCGGATGTGCATTATAAACAGCGGGAATTGTGGGTAAATTCAGGCGACTAGGCCATTTTAATGCGTGATGCGCGCCCCATGTCGGTCACGCATCACGCATCACGCAGCCTCTCCTCCCCCGCTCAAGTCTGGCTCAGATAGCGCTCCAGCAGCACCCCCACCATCAAGAGTGAAAAGGCTATCAAGACCACGCCAACAGTCCAGAGGCGCAGCAAACCGGCGGTCATCATCACCACCACCAACACGGCCAACCAAACCGTTACCAGGAAGGAACCCCGCCGACGATCGTTAAACGGCCGTTCATTCCACACCCTCAGCGCCAACCCGCCAACCAGCCCCCCCAGACTCACCAGCAAAGCCAGCGCCGTAAGCTGGCCGCCCGTCAGCAGCGACGTGTGCACCAGCCAGATGCCACATGCGGCGTCCCGCGCCGGGTACGGCGGGCTGCGCAGCACCGTAACCCGCGAGAGAATGAAACGGCCGTAAGCCGCATCTGCCGCCATCACCGGCCAGGAAATTTCTTCCACCTCTCCGGGTTGCAACGGAACCGTCGCCCGAAGTTCTCGCTTTAACGTCACAAAGCCATTGCTGATGTTCGCCCGCACCAAAAAATTCACCGGCTTTTCTGACCCGTTCTCCAGCCTGGCGCGCACAAAAGTAGTCTCCTCGGCCGTAATCAGCGCCGGGCAGCGCAAACTCCGCAGCCGCTCATCCTGCCGGATGGCCGAATCAAACAGCGAGGCTTCCAAATTGGCCCAGACTGTGCCTAAAGCCAGCCACAACCCCACGCCAAAGCCAATCCAAAACAGCGTCACACTCACCATTTGCACGCTTTTTCTGTGCGCGCCTTTACCATTTAGCCATATGCTCGTCATTTTTCCGTTACCTCTAACGCAAATTTTAGCATAAAGAGCTGCCAGATTTCGGAAACCTGGCAGGTCTGGATTAGAGCGTGATTTGTTCTTGACAAACGGCCGTCTATCGTTTATTATCATGTTACCGTTCACATGACCGGTAACATAGGGCGATTCCCACCGTCCTGGAGAAGAGAAAAATGGCTTCCCGTTCCCACGTAACCATCCGCGATGTTGCCGCCTTAGCCGGCGTTTCACATCAAACCGTCTCTCGCGTTATCAACGGCAGTGAGCGCGTGCTGCCGGAAACCAAGGCGCGTGTGGAAGCCGCCATCGCCGAACTCGACTACCGTCCGAACGCCATCGCTCAATCCATGGCCAAAGGGCGCTCCGGCATCCTGGCCTGTATTGCCCCCAATCTCACCGACTACACCTTTGCCAGCCTGATCAATGGCGCTGAAATTGAAGCGCGGCAGCACGGCTATTTTTTGCTTTCGGCGTCTGCGCCGGACGAAAACACATTTGTCGCGCTGATGGATGAGCTGATTACCAGCCGCCGTACCGAAGCGTTGATGGTGATTAATCCGTTTGCCGACGGCCGTTACACCCACCTCCCGCCTGACTTTCCTGTGGTTTTTGGCGGCGCGCGCCCCCGCGAAGACGCCACCAACTCCGTCGCTCTAAACGACGAAGCCGTGGGGCTGGCCGCCACCGACCACCTGCTCAGCCTGGGCTACCGCGAAATCGGCCTTATCACCGGGCCGCTGGCCGAGGATTGCTCCCAGGACCGCTCGCTCGGCTACGAAACAGCCCTGCAAGCAGCCGGCGTCATCCCCGAACCAACCTGGATTATCGAAGGCGACTGGTCGGCGCGTTCCGGTTACGACGCCTTGATGGCCTTTTCGCGCATTGGCGACATCCCCGGCGCAATTTTCGCCCAAAACGATCTGATGGCCGCTGGCGTTTTGCGCGCCGCCCACGATCTCGGCCTGAGCGTGCCAGAGCAATTAGCCGTTATCGGCGTAGACGATATTCCGATGGCCGCATATCTGGAACCGCCGCTCACCACCATCCGCCAAGATTTTTTACAAATCGGCCGTGAAGCCGTTCGGTTACTCATCCACAGCCTTGAAGAACCAACCGCGCCGCGCCAACACCTGCGTTTACCCGCCGAGTTGATCGTTCGCCGATCAACTGGTTTTCCCCTGGAGTAGTCCACGGAACCCGGCATTTTAGCCACAATGTCTTTTGTTGATAGGAGGTAGAGAAAGCGAATAGATTGACACCAATAAACCACACCCAAATTTTAATGAGTCTGTTTGAAAAATTTCCACAAACCCATATCTCTAATTGGAGGAGAATGTAAACCATGAGTAAAAGATTTACCCTGTTATTTGTTTTGATGTTGGCCCTGGGTCTGCTGCTGGTCGCTTGCGGCGGTGGAACCACCGAAACGGCCGTCGAGCCGACCACTGCCCCGGCTGAAGTTGCCGCGCCCACCGAAGCCCCAGCCGCCGAACCGGCGATGGAAGAAGTGACCCTGCGCTGGCGCACCCGTCCTGACAACCAGGCCGAAATTGACGTTTACCAGTCTGTGAGCGACGAACTGTCGAACACGCTGGAAGGCATCAACCTGGAATATGAAGCGGGCGGCAGCGAAACTTCTAGCTACCAGGACGTGTTGAAGACCGAACTGGGCGCTGGCACGGCTCCCGACGTCTTCTGGATTCCCGGAACCGACGTCGCCGATTTTGCCACGCGCGGCCTGATCATGAACCTGCGTGACATGGCTACCGCCACCACTGGCTACAGCGACGCCGATTTTTACCCCGGCCCGATGTATCACCTGACCTTTAACCCGGAAACGGGCAACACCGGCGAAACGCTGTGGGGTCTACCGCGTGACGTGTCTACCTTTGCTCTGTACATCAACCTGGACCTGCTGGCCGAATCCGGCGCGCCGGATCCGCGTGAATTGGCCGCCAATGGCGAATGGAACTGGGACAGCTTCATTGAGGTTGCCACGGCCATCAACAACCTGGGCGACGACATTTATGGTTACGGCCAAAATGCGTGGTGGGGTCCGTATGGTTACTGGATCAACGCCGCTGGTGGTGGGTTCTTCAATGAAGACCGCACGGCTTGCGCCCTGGACACGGCCGAATCTTTGGCTGGTTTGGAATTTGAGCAGCGCATTTACCAGGAGTTTAACGTAGCTGTGCCTTATGGCGAAGACAGCGAACCGCCATTCCTGGCCGGTAAGGTTGGTATGTTCCAGAACGGCCGTTGGGCAACCCCCGGCACCCGCTCCAGCGCCAACTTCAACTGGGACGTTGTCGAACTGCCGGATGGTCCGGCTGGCCCAAGCAACTGGCTCTTCTGGGGCGCTTATGTTGTTAACGCCAACACCCAGCATCCTGAAGAAGCGTGGAAACTGGCTCAGGCTCTGACCACCGCCGACGTGCAGGGTAAAATCGCCTCTTTGGGAGCCAATGTTCCCAGCCGCGTCAGCCAGGCTGCTTTGGATTCTTTCCTGACCTACACGCCGCCGGCGAACAACCAGGCTTTCCTGAATGGTTTGGCCAACAATCCTGCCACCGAAGGTCCATTGTGGGCTGGCAACTGGCCGGAATTTGACGCAGTGATGGGGCCGGCTGTAGCCGCTGTTTTGAATGGCGAAATGACCATCGACGACTATGCCGCCAGTATCTGCAACGAAGCCAACAAAGTTTTCAATCCGTAACAGTTAGTTGACAGAGAAAGGGCGGGCTTAGGCCCGCCCTTTTTGTAAATTGGAGTTTTCCCATGACCGCTGCAACTGTTGGTTCGCGTGAGAAACAATCCCCGGAGTCTCGAGTTGATCTGTGGCTGCGCCTGGTGATGATCTGGCATGTGATTTTGGGCCTGGGCAGCCTGGGAGGCATCGCCTATGTGTGGGTGGGAGCCGACCTGGCCGATTGGCTGAAGATATTGGTTTCGGTGGCCTTGGGGTTAACGGCCGTTGCCTCTGCCGTAGCCGTGAATGATATTAACGGCCGTAAACACCGCGGCCGCACCATTTCCCTGGCGGTCAACTATTTGGGTTTCCTGGTCGCATTTTTTGGCAGTTTGCACCTCATCGGCGTTTTCACCGGCATCGACTCGTTGGCCGACTCCTTTCTGCAAGGCTTGCCTTTCTTGATTTTGGTGTTTGCCGGTTTTTTCATCGGCACACTCACCGACCGTTACCCAAAACCGGCGACGCAGCGGGCGCTTAAACAAACCAGCAAAGCGATGATGATCGTTGCCGGTATTGCGTTTTTGCTGGCTGTGGGCATTCACAATGGTATTTTGGTTTTGCTGGGCAAATTAACAAACCCGGTCATTTTGCTGTTGGTGGTGGTCACGGCCGTGTTCGGCCTGATGCTCTGGGCCATGTGGCGGCAGCCAAGCGCCGAAGCGATGAACGCCACCAACGCTGACAACGAAATGCTCAGCGGCTACCTGTTTTTATCGCCCAATTTGCTCGGCTTTCTCTTCTTTTTCGCCGGGCCACTGCTCCTGTCGCTGTATGTTAGCTTCACCAACTGGGATGCGTTTGGCACCAAAGATTGGGTGGGGCTGGCGAATTACGGCCGTATCGTCAACATCGATGTCGCCCGCCTCAACACCATCACCCAGCTTGCCAGCGAAGCCCTCGACGTTACCGTTTACGACGAACTGACCCGCTTCGAGATATTGGGCAGAAGTTACATCGTCGGCGCGCAAGACAAACTTTTCTGGCTTTCCCTGCGCAACACCCTCACCTTTGTGCTGCTGTCTGTGCCGCTCAGCGTCATTCCGGCCCTATTCCTCTCCAACCTGCTCAACAGCAAAATAGCCGGCATGAAATTTTTTCGGGCTGTCTATTTTTTGCCCAGCGTAGCGGCCGTCGTCGGCATCGCTCTGGTCTGGCAGTGGTTGTTCAACGCCACCATCGGTTACATCAACTACTTCATCACCGTCATGGTCAATTTTCTCAACAGTCTCGGCGGCTCATTTTTCGACCCCCAAATTCGCTGGCTGTCCGACAGCAATACCGCCTTGCTGGCGGTGGTCATCGTCGCTGCCTGGCAGTGGATGGGCTTCAATACCGTCCTGTTTCTGGCCGGTCTGCAAAATATCCCCCGCTCGCTTTACGAAGCGGCTACAGTTGATGGCGCCAATTCCTGGCAGCAGTTTTGGAAAGTCACCCTGCCACTGCTGGCCCCCACCACATTCTTTGTCATTACAACCACCACAATTCAGGCCATGCAGATTTTCGAGCAGGTATTTATTTTAATTCCCACCAATCCGGCCGGACCCAACAACTCCACACTTACCCTGGTGCTCTACTTGTACCAAAAAGGGTTCCAACGCTTCGAGCAGGGCTACGCTTCGGCCATTGCCTGGGTATTATTTGTCATTATCTTTGGCGCGACCCTTTTCCAATTCCAGCGCCAACGCGCCAGCGGCTCATCCTACGATGCTTAAATGGAAGAATGGGACACGGATGAACGTAGATTGGGCAGATGTTCACGGATGATCCTTCAAATAATCCGTCCAATCCGCGCCATCTGCGGTCTAGTGCCCACACGAATGGAGCTTAATTGAGATGAAATCTTACAGACTGACAGAAACTCTCAAAAAATTACTAATCTACGCGGTGCTGATCATCTTCGCTTTCGTCATGATCTTTCCGTTCTTGTACATGCTCACCACGTCGTTTAAGCTGCCCAAAGATACGTTTCGCTACCCGCCTCGGCTGCTGCCCCGCGACGCCCTGACGATGGAAGTGAACGGTTTTGACGACCCGCTGCCGCTGTATTATGTGACTGTAGACGGCCGTGAGGAACAATTTGTCCTCATCGAAAGCAACATCCGCATTGGCGTCTTCGCCGACCCCAACAACCCGGATGTAACCATCGAACTGCCACTCAGCGAGGTACAGCCGCGCGGCGGCTTCACCAACCAGGAGGCCATCACCGTGGCCGGCGAAGAGCAAAAATTGTGGGATGTGCCGGTCAATGGCCAAATTGTGCCCATGATCCAGACCAGCCAGACAGCGCTCGGCCGTTTTGCCGACCCCAACGACCTCTCCCGCGAAGTGCTGCAAAACGTGCGTCTCAGCCAGCCTGTAGAAGATCTTTCTGCCCACCCACAGAACTACAACGAAGTGGTTGATTTACAAGGCATGGATCGCAGTCTGTCCAACACTGCGTTAGTTACCATTTTGGTAGTAACCGGGCAGCTAACCACCTCCATTCTCGGCGGTTACGCCTTTGCCCGCCTCAGATTTCCCGGCCGCGACAAGCTGTTTGTGGTTTATCTGGGCACAATCATGATTCCCTTTGTGGTGCTTATTACGCCGCTCTACCAACTGATGGTCACGATTGGCTGGGTAGATAAGCTGGCGGCGCTGATTGTGCCCTGGATTTTTACCGCGTACGGCACGTTTTTAATGCGCCAGTTTTTCATCACCATCCCCAAGGAAATTGAAGAGGCGGCCCTGATTGACGGCGCCTCGCGGCTGGAAATACTGCTGCGCATTTTTATTCCGGCCAGCACGCCAGCCCTGGCCACCCTGGCTACATTCACCTTCTTGTATGCCTGGAACAGCTTTTTCTGGCCGTTGGTGGTTATCAACACCGGCAACGTGGAAAACCACGTCCTGACCCTTTCGCTCAACGTTTTGCGTGGGCGAGCCTCCGACAGCCCCAACCTGATTCTGGCCGGCGCGGCCATCGCCATTTTGCCGCCGATGATTATCTTTATATTCGGCCAGCGCTTCTTTGTAGAAAGCGCAACGAGCAGCGGCGTGAAAGGCTAATCAATTAACGATTTACGATTTTCGATTATCGATTGGCGATTGACGAATCGAAAATCGTAAATCGCAAATCGTAAATCATAAATCGCAAATCATGAAACCATACGATGCTTACATTTTCGACCTGGATGGGACAGTTTATCTGGGGGAGGCGATGCTGCCGACGGCCCTGGAAACCATCACCCACCTGCGCGGCCTGGGCAAACGCACGGTCTTTCTCTCCAACAACCCTACGCATACCCGCGAGGAATACGCGGCCAAACTCACGCGCCTGGGCCTACCCACCCCGCCTCACGACGTCATCAATTCTTCTTACGTGATGGCCGATTTCCTGACAAAGCACATGCCCGGAGCTAATCTGTTTGTCGTTGGCGAAGAATCGTTGTGTGACGAACTGCGCCGCGCCGGGTTCCAATTAACCGACAATGCGCTGGAAGTAGACGCCGTCATCGCCAGCTTCGACCGCACATTTGCCTACCACAAGCTGCAAATTGCCTTCGATGCCATCCGCCACGGCGCGCGCTTCTTCGCCACCAACGCCGACCGTTATTGCCCGGTCCCCGGCGGCGGCGAACCCGATGCCGCCGCCATGATCGCGGCCATCGAAGCCTGCACCGGCACACAGGTGGAAGCAGTCGTTGGCAAACCATCCCACCATATGGCCGAGGCTATCCTGACCCTGTTGGAATTATCACCCGACCGCTGTATCATGACCGGCGACCGGCTGGAAACCGATGTGCAGATGGGTTTAAACGCTGGCATGGCCGGCGCGCTCACCCTGACCGGTGCAACAACCGAGGCTATTTTGGCCCAATCCGCAATAAAACCAACCTATGTCATTCGACGGCTCAGGGACTTGCTGCCGTGAAGAAAGGGGGTTGGAGACTGGAGATTAAGAAGTCTCCAATCTCCAGTCTCTCATCTCCTATCTCTACACACCTATGTCAAAACCATTCTTACTCGGCATCGACCAGGGAACCAGCGGCAGCAAAGCCGTCATTTTAGACCGCGAAGGGCAGGTGCATGGGTATGCGTACCGCCCGCTGGACCGGCTTTATCCGCAGCCCAACTGGGTGGAGCAAGACCCGGATGCCGTGGCGCTGGGCGTGGCCACGGCCGTTACCGAAGCCATCGGTAAGGCAGGCATTCACCCTGACGAGATTGCCGCTTGTGGCCTGACCAGCCAGCGCAACACCGAATTTGTCTGGGACAAACGCAACGGCCGTTCCCTGGCCAACGCCATCACCTGGCAAGATCTGCGCGTCCAACCCATCCTCGACGCCTTCCAGCGCTGGCCACAGGCCGGGGAAGCCGCCTACCGCCTCGGTTATCCGCCCGGCTCCTACATGGCCGCCATGCACCTGGCCTGGCGCCTGAAAAACCAGACGCCCGTCATCGAAGCCGCCCACAACCACCACCTCCACCTCGGCCTCTCCACAGCCTGGTTAATTCGCGCCCTCGGACGGCCGTCCGCCCACCTGATGGATTCATCCCTGGTCCAGGCCACCGGTCTCTACGATTTTCGCCAGCAAACCTACTGGCCGGAATGGTTGGAGTGGCTCGGCGTACCCAGCGATTCCCTGCCAACAGCCGTGCCCACCATCCACGACTTCGGCAGCTTGCACGTCACCGCCCCCAACGGCCAATCCGCCGACATACCCGTCCTGGCCATGATCGCCGACCAGCAGGCCGCCCTGTTTGGCCACGGCTGCCGCACGCCCGGAGCCGCCGAATGCACCCACGGAACTGCCTCCTACGTGAAAGTATTCCTCGGCCAACATGCCGCCAAGCAAGACAACATCAACGTGTATTACGCCTGGAATCTCGACGGCCGTCAGACCTACTGCCTGGAAGCGCCCACCACCGTCACCGGGGCGGCTATCCGCTGGCTGCGCGACAACGCCCGCCTGATAGACAGCTACGAACACCTCAGCGAACTCGCCGCCGATGTACCCGACACCGGCGGCATGACCGTGGTGCCCGCCTTCACCGGCCTGGATGTGCCTTACAACGACGCTCGCGCCCGCGCCACCTTCTTTGGCATGGCCCTAGGCCACGACCGGCGGCACATCGCCCGCGCCTTCCTGGAATCCATCGGCTACCAAATTCGCACCATTTTGGAAACAATCACCAACGAAGCGGGGGTGCAGGTGGCCCAGCTCCTCGTCGGCGGCGGCGTTTCCGCCAGCGACCTGGCCTGCCAGATTCAGGCCGATTTATTAGGCATCCCGGTCTTGCGCCCCACCTTCGCCGAAACAACCGCCTGGGCCGCCGGTTTGCTGTCCGGCCTGGGAGCGGGTTTCTGGGACAATCCCGACGCTCTACCCTCGCTGCCCGGCTCGCATACCTTATTCGAGCCAACCATGCAGGCATCAGTCAGAGATGAGGGATACGGCCGTTGGCTCCGCGCTATCGATCTGGTCAGAGCATGGAATAGTTGATATGAAATTTGGCGTCTGTTATTACCCTGAACATTGGCCGCAAACCCGCTGGCCGGAAGATGCGCAGATGATGCGCGCCCTAGGCCTGGAAATCGTGCGTATCGCCGAATTTGCCTGGGCCAAACTAGAACCAACGCCGGGACAATACGATTGGTCCTGGCTGGATGAGGCCGTAGATGCGCTGGCCACAGCTGGACTGGAAATCGTTTTGGGCACCCCCACCGTGACACCGCCCGCCTGGCTGACCAGAGCGCACCCGGAGATTTTGCGCGTGGATGCCAACGGCCGTGCCCGCGACCACGGCACACGCCGCCACACCTGCCCCAACAGCCCCACCTACCGCCAATTCAGCCGCCAAATTGTCCGCGCCATGGGTGAACGTTACGGCAGCGACCCGCGTATCACCGGCTGGCAAATCGACAACGAGTTTGGCGGCGGCGGCACTGCCCGCTGCTACTGTGAAAACTGCGCCAAAGCTTTCCGCGATTGGCTGCAAGCCCGTTACGGCACACTCGCCGCCCTCAACAACGCCTGGGGAACCATCTTCTGGTCACAAACTTACACCGATTGGGCGCAAATTCGCCCGCCCAGCGACCACATCGACAAAAAGAACCCCAGCCACGTTCTCGACTATTACCGCTTCGCCTCCGATAGTTTTGTCAGCTACCAGCAGGAGCAGGTAGATATTTTGCGGGGATTGGTCCACGGCCGTTTCATCACCACCAATTTTATGGGTCTTTACCGTGATTTAGACCAGTTCGACATGGCTGAAACACTCGATTTTGCCACCTGGGACAACTATCCCACCGGCAATCCTGAGCGCTGGCGTCCGCTGCTCTACCCTCCAGGCGCAGACGCCAAAAGCAACGACCCGCTTTACGCCTACGATGTGGGCGACCCGATGGTCACAAGTCTGGCCCACGCCCTGACACGCGGGCTGAAAAACGCCCCCTTTTGGATTATGGAACAGCAGTGCGGACACATCAACTGGGCGCAGTTTAATCCCGGCATACGCCCCGGCACGCCGCGCCTGTGGACCTGGCACGCCATTGCCGAAGGGGCAGACACCATCGTTTATTTCCGCTGGCGGGCAACGTTGTTCGCTCAGGAACAATACCACTCCGGCCTGCTGCGCCACGACGCCACCCCAGACGTAGGCTACCACGATCACCTCGCGTTTCAGGCAGATAGAGACTTGCTTGACGACCTCGCCCACCAGCCAATTACCGCTCCAGTAGGCATTTTGTTTGATTTTGCCGACTTGTGGGCGCTGCAATTGCAGCCCCACCGGCAAGATTTTGGTTATTTACGTTTGCTTTATGTCTACTATACAACCTTGCAGCGATTGGGCATCCCGGTAAATTTGGCGCCGAAAACGGCCGATTTCACCCCGTACACACTCCTCATCGCCCCCACCGCCCACCTGGCCGATGCCCAGTTAGCCAGCAAGCTGGACGATTACACGCAAAACGGCGGCACGCTGCTGCTGGGGGTGCGCTCCGGCTTCAAAACAACCAGCAACCTGGTCACCGACCAACCGCTGCCTGGCGTGCTGCGCGAACTGGTTGGGGCGACGGTAACAAGCTGGCAGGCGCTGCCGCCAAACGTGGGCTGGCAGCTGGAAACGGCCGTGCCCCATCTTCATGGCCCCGCCGGTTACTGGCTGGAAACCCTGAAAGTGCAAACAGCCAACGTATTGGCCACCTACACACCCGGCGGCGCGGCGGCGCTGACTGAACATAAAGTGGGCAACGGCAGTGCCCTTTACCTCGGCTTCTACCCCACCAACGAGCAGGCGCGGGCCCTGCTGCTGCATCTGGCGGGGCAGCTTGGCCTAAACTGGCTGCCGGACCTGCCGGAAGGACTGGTCGCCGCGCAGCGCGGGCCATACACCATCCTGCTCAACTTCACCGAACAACCCATTTCCTACCCCCTCGGCGGGCAGGCGGTGCTTGTAAACAGCCGCGATGTGGCGGTAATCCGCCGTTGACAGTTGGCGCGGAAGACCGGAAAATCGTCACGTAACGTAAAGACCCCAAGGGTTTGACACCCTGATAATCCAAATTTTTGGGAGCAAACCCTTGGGGTCTGGATAGTGACCACTTAACATCATCATTTACTCGAGGAGTTGATCGTGCCACCATTAAAAGAACGTGTCCTAAACGAATTTACGGCCCGATTTGGCGAACGGCCGTCACACATCGTGCGCGCGCCAGGACGGGTAAATCTCATCGGCGAACACACCGATTACAACGACGGGTTTGTGCTGCCGATGGCCATAGACCGAACCATCTGGATTGCCCTGCGGCCGCGCAGCGACCGGCGCGTGATGCTTCACTCGCTGGATTTACAACCGGCGGCCGATTTTCCCCTCGACGACCTGAAACATACCGAGGGCGGCTGGACGGAGTACGTCAAAGGCATGGCCTGGGCGCTGCAAGGCGCCGACCTGGCATTGCAAGGCTGGGAAGGCGTGTCGGCCGGGGACATTCCGGTTGGCGCCGGGCTATCATCGTCGGCGGCGCTGGAATTAGCGGTGGCCCGGGCCTTTGCCGCCGTGTCCGGCTTCGCCTGGGAACCGGCGCAGATGGCCCGGCTGGCCCAATTGGCCGAGAACAAGTGGGTAGGCGTGAACTGCGGTATCATGGATCAGATGATTTCGGCGGCAGGCAAAGCCGGCCACGCTCTGCTAATTGACTGCCGCACCCTGGACACAACGCTCGCGCCGCTGCCGCCGGGAACGGCCGTGGTCATCATGGACACCGCCACCCGCCGTGGACTGGTCGATTCCGCCTACAACGAACGCCGGAGCCAATGCGAAACGGCCGCTCGCTATTTTGCCGTTCCCGCGCTGCGCGATGTAAGCCTGGAAACCTTTGCCGCCCACGCCGCCGAACTGGACGGCCTGACGCGTCAGCGCGCGCGTCACGTCATCAGCGAAAACCAACGCACCCTCGACGCCATGACCGCTATGCGTCAGCATGACGCAAACACCCTGGGACAGCTCATCAACGCCAGCCATGCCAGCCTGCGCGACGATTTCGCCGTCTCCAGCCTGGAACTGAACCAGATTGTGGACTGCGCCCAACGCCAAACCATTGCCTGTTTTGGCGCGCGCATGACCGGCGCCGGTTTTGGTGGCTGCGCGGTAGCGCTGGTCCGAGACAACAGCGCCCAGGCTTTCGCCGCTGCGGTAGCGGCCTGCTATCAGGCCGTGAGCGGGTTGCAGCCCAACATCTACATCTGCCAACCGGCAAATGGGGCCAGCGAAGATTAGAATGGCGCGCAAGATTGGACCAATCTCCAAGATTGGTCCAATCTAACATCCAAGCCGATCCTAAGGCTGCCAAAGACGCCAGTTTATGGGCGCCGATTTGATGAGTAAGGGCATCAGTTACAAGTTAAGCAATTTTGTGAGTTGTCAAGCCAGTAATTGGCTACAATTCACTTATGAAAAAAAGAGACCAAAAATCCAAAAGCACAGTCCGGCATACACGGGCCATTCAGGC
>JAGOMA010000056.1 GCA_017993775.1 Chloroflexota bacterium
CGCGCCGCAGTTGCAGCGCGCCGGATTCGGCCTGCTTGTGCCGCCCTGGTGGAACAAACCGGGCACGCGATTGGGCGTGCGGCTGAAATTGGGCAGCACCTCGAAGTTGACGGGACAAACGGCCGTTTCCTCCGGCCACCTGAACCTGGACAACCTTGTCAGCTACCGCTGGCAGCTTTCCCTGGGCGACACCGAATTGACCCGCGAGGAGTTCGACGCCCTGGTGGCCCTCAAATCCCCCCTGGTGCAGATTCGCGGCCAATGGGTGCAGCTAGACCCGGAGCAAATCGAGGCCGCCATCCGTTTTTGGGAGCAGCAGGGCATGGAAGGCACGCTCTCATTGCCGGAGGCGATGAAGCTGGGCTTAACCGGCGAAGAGCAGCAGCGCAGCGGCCTGCCGGTAGACAGCGTGGACCTGGATGATTGGCTGCAAAGCTGGCTGAATCGCTTACAAGGAGATGAGAAGCTGGCGATGCTGCCCACGCCGGAAGGATTGCGGGCAACGTTACGGCCGTATCAACAATACGGCTACTCCTGGCTGCACTTCGCCCGCCGCTGGGGCCTGGGCGTTATCCTCGCCGACGACATGGGGCTGGGCAAAACCATTCAGACCCTAACGCTGACACAGCAGTTGAAAGAGGAAATGGGCGGCCTGCCCGCGCCGATTTTGCTCATCTGCCCCACCTCGGTCGTCACCAATTGGGAGTTGGAACAGCGAAAATTCACCCCTGGCCTGCGGGCGATGGTCCACCAGGGCAGCGACCGGCTGCGCGAGGCGGAATTTGTGGCCGCCGCGCAGGCCAACGACATGGTGCTAACCAGCTACGCCCTGGCGCGGCGCGACGCGGAGACGCTGAAGCAAATTAACTGGTTTGGCGTGGTGCTGGACGAGGCGCAAAACATCAAAAACGCCAACACCAAGCAGGCCCAAACCATCCGCAAACTCTCGGCCGATTTTCGCCTGGCCCTGACGGGCACGCCGGTGGAAAACCGGCTGTCGGAGTTGTGGTCTATCATGCAGTTTCTCAACCCCGGCTTTTTGGGCGGGCAGAAGCAGTTTCGCCAGGAGTATGTGCTGCCGATTGAGCGGTATGGCGACCAGGAGTCGGCGCAGCGATTGCGTCAGGTGACACGGCCGTTCCTCCTCCGCCGCGTTAAAACCGACCCCACTGTCATCCAGGATTTGCCCGACAAGCAGGAGATGAAGGTCTACTGCCACCTCAGCGAGGAGCAGGCGACGCTGTACGAAGCTGTCGTGCGCGATGCGCTGGGGGCCATTGAAGAGCAGGAAGAGGGCGGCATGGCGCGTAAAGGGCTGGTTTTGAGCATGTTGATGCAGCTCAAGCAGGTGTGCAACCACCCGGCGCAGTATTTGCACCAGACGGAAACGTACAAAGCGGATGAGGATAACGGCCGTTCCGGCAAACTCGACCGCCTGACTGCCCTGCTGGACGAAATCCTGGCCGAAGGCGACCGGCTGCTCATCTTCAGCCAGTTCACCGAAATGGCCGGGCTGCTGAAAGGGTACATTCAGGCGAAATTTGGGGCGCCGACGCTCTATTTGCATGGCGGCGTGCCGCCGCAAAAGCGAGCCGCCATGGTAGAGCAGTTCCAGCGCGAAGATGGCCCGCCAGTGTTCCTGCTGTCGCTCAAAGCGGGCGGCACTGGGCTGAATCTGACCCGCGCCAATCACGTTTTCCACTTCGACCGCTGGTGGAACCCGGCCGTCGAAGACCAGGCCACCGACCGCGCCTTCCGCATCGGCCAGACAAAAAATGTGCTGGTGCATAAATTTGTCTGCCTGGGCACGCTGGAAGAGCGCATAGACGCGATGATAGAAGACAAAAAGGCGCTGGCGAACAGCATCATCGGCAGCGGCGAAAACTGGCTGACGGAAATGACAACGGCCGATTTGCGCAGTTTGGTACAGTTGCGGCGGGAATAGATATGCAGGAAAAGGCACGATCATTAGTTTTAACGCCGAGGAACGCAGGAGCGGAGAGATAAGCGTCTTTCCTCTGCTTCTCTGTTCCTCTGTTCCTCGGCGTTTTCTTCAAGGAAATAACTATGAGCTGGTACTACGACTTCAAACCAACCCGACCGATTGAGACAGACGAGGGCATCAAAGCCAAGAGCAAGCGCGGCGATTTTGTGAAGAATTGGTGGGCGACGCGCTGGATTGCGGCGATGGAGCGGGTGATGGACCGGGGCCGTTTGCAGCGCGGGCGCGCTTATGCCCGCAAGGGCCAGGTGCTGTCGCTGGAGGAGAACAAAGGCAAGATCAGCGCCAAAGTGCAGGGGTCGCGGCGTACGCCATACAAAATTACCATCGAACTGACGCCGCTTTCGGAGCCGGATTGGGAGAAGGTGTTGGCGGCGCTGGCGGAACGGCCGTACTTCGTGGCCCAACTGCTCGCCGGCGAGATGCCGCAGGAAATTGAGGCAGCGTTTCAGGCTGCCAAACTGGACCTGTTCCCCGGCAAGCGGGAACTGAAACAAGCCTGCAACTGCCCCGATTGGGCCGATGTGTGCAAACATCTGGCGGCAGTGCATTACATTCTGGCCGAGCGATTCGACGAAGACCCCTTTTTGTTGTTCCGGCTGCGCGGCAAAACGCAGGATGAGATTGTGGCCGCTTTGGGCACAGGCGCGGCGGAAGGGGAAACGGCCGTTGCCCCCGAATACACCCCTGCGCCACCCCTCGGCCAATCGCTAGACACTTTCTGGCAAATTGGCCCGCAGCTAGAACAGTTTGTCGTTCGCATCGCCCCGCCAGAAGCGCCCTACCCGCTGCTAGAACGGCTGGGCGAGCCAGACTTTTTGCCCGACGCGCGGCGCTGGCTGGGGAAGGGGTATGATGCGGTGACGGCAACGGCCGTTGCCATCGCCTACCAAAACGAAGAAGGCGAATCAAGCGACTAACCCTGCCAACCGCCAATCACCACGGCCGCGCCTTGCTGGTGGATGCGCTCCTGCTCCAGCCGGAGGCGCAGCCCCTTGGGGTTCCCCCCGCTTTTCTGGCTGCCCGCCCGGATCACGCTGGGTTTCACCAAACCCAGGCATCCAATCTATGGCATGGAGCTTGCCGGGGAAGTGGAAGCTGTGGGCAAAGCCGTGACGCGGTTCAAGGCCGTTGCCTCACCGGCCGTTCCCCCCTACTCCGGCATTCCCATGTCAGCCCACAGGCAGATGGTGAGAGATTAAACGGCAAACGGCCGTTTCTCGTCTGAGAAACGGCCGTTGCCGAGAGAGGACCAACTGGAACACCTGATAGGCTAGCAGGTTAGTTGTTTGCCTGGTTCACCGAATCCGGCGCCTGATCCGAAGGCAATGGTTTGTAAAAGTGGCTGTTCGCCCGCCGCGCTGCGCTGGTCTGCCAATGACCGACGGTTGGCTGAGGCTGGGCGCTCATGACGGCGTAGCCAGGCACGTGCAGCGTAACCCCATGTTGGCCGAGTTCTTGCAGTTGACGCAGTTGCAGCAGCCGTTCCATGTCGCTGTCGGAGAATTTGCTGACGGCCTGGTGCAGCCGTTCCAGGGCGCGCGCTTCGCTGTGGGCCAGCATTTCTTGTTTGTGCGCCGCTTCTACCGCTGCCATTACTTCGTTGGGCAAGAGGATGCTTTTGAGCATGACCCGGTACGTTTGCACGCCGAAGGGAGCCAGACGCTCCGCCACCAGGTCGCGCAGTTCGCGTTCCAGCCGCTGCCGCGCGCCGTGGTCGCACACAGTGGTGACGGTGTGTTGATCGAACAGATAGGTGACGCAATTGTTGACGTGGTTGTGCAGCAAGGGTTCGATGCTTTTGAGCAGCATGTTGGCGACATTGGGCCGCAGGTCCGGATCAACGGCTGCCGGATTGAGGCAGTAGGCCAGAGACCATTTGACAGCCACGGCGACCCCGCCATCGGTCTGGGCGCGCCCACATTCACCATTGACAAAGCTGGGGGCGATGGCGGCAACCTTCTTGACGTGTTCTAACGGCCGTAACCAATGGCGTCCGGGCAGTAAGAAGCGGCTGAAGGCTTTTGTCTCCACGTTGTACACCAGCCCGGTACTCATGGCCGGGATACGCACCCACAGGTATTTATCGACGAACCACGGGCCAAAAACCATCAGGGCGACCACAACGAGCAGTCCTAAAATAACCCAATTTCCCGTAAGGGCGGCGGCCAAAGCGCCAAATGCGAATGTAAGAGCTGCGATCATGCGAAACGTGTTCATGATACTTTCTCCATAGGGCAGCGTACCTTCTGGTACGCTGCCCCGGCTTACGTTAACGGATAGTCGGTCTGGTGAGCGAGATTCCGATGCCCATGCCAATAATGAGAGCGATCAAGGCGATGATGATGATGGTTGAGAATTCTATCTGGATCATGTTGCCTCCTCTTGGCCCAGATTGTTGCACCCTGACGGTGGAAGCAATCTGATAACCGAACGTTTTACCATTGCTTCTATCTTATACGGAGGCGAGGCAGAGGAACATGCCAGGCTGCTGGCAGTAACGCGACAATTTGCTAACGATTTTGCTGTATGTCTGACGAGTCTGATGGTTGACGGCCGTAGCTGCCAAGAATGGGCAGACCGAATCTGGCGTCTGTAGACGCCCTTCGTTTATCCCTCAGATTCGCGGCGCTCAGGCCAGGTTTAATTTGTAGCCGTGGCCGTGGAGGTTTTCCAAAAAACGGGGGTTTTGCGGATCGGGTTCGATCTTTTTGCGCAGTCCGGCGATGCGGGCGTGCAAGGCTACGTCGGATACGCCTGCTTCAACATGGGGCCACCCCGCGGCAATTAGCTCGCTGTTGCTCAGGATTTCGCCGGGTTGGTGGTAGAGGGCCTGGAGCAGGCGAAATTCGATGGCGCTGAGCGTGGCTTTGCGATTGTTCATTAACCAGACTTGCCGCGCGGATTCGTCCAGGTAAAACGGCCGTTCCCATTCCGCCTCCTGGTTTTGGGCATAGCGGGCGAACAGAGGCGCAAAAATAGTCGGCGGATCGTTCGACGTGAGGATGCCTTTGATTTGTAACGGCCGTTTGGCTGCGTTGCTGGCCGCATCCACAGGAAAGCCATGGGCGTAAGTGGTTAATAATTTTTGTTCCTGGCGGTTCAGACCGTGCCAAACTTTTTCGCATTCCATGGGTACGCCAGCGGTTTGTAACAGGGCGGGCACGGCCGTTTCGTCATCGTCGGGCAAGCCGGTTTCGTGGCGGGCCACGGCCAGGTAGGCGGCGCGCAGCAGCCCGGCATGGCCGCCAGACAGCCAGATCAGGCGGTTGGCTGTGGCCTCGTCCAACGGCAGGTCATAACGGCCGGCAATGCGTTGGAGCAAGGAACGGGCATCGGTGGGGGTATACGGCCGTAGCCCGATCACGTTCAGCGCCATCAGCTCATAAAATTCTTCGCGGGCCAGGTCCATCTCGGCCAGGTCGGGCAGCAAATCGCGGGTGAAGGTCACGTAAGAGAGCCGACCCTTGTACGCCTCGCGCAGACCGCGCAGATTCATAAAAATGCGCGGTTCGGCCTCGCGGCACACATCGTCGAACTGGTCTAGCAGGAGGATGAGGTGGCGTTGGGAGGGTGGGGAGAGGAACGGCCGTAACGCCAGCTTAAAATGACGCTGCACCTGCAAAGAGTCGCTGCCGGCGGCCAGCAACCGCTCGTGCTGCTCGCCGATGGCCGCAAAAACCTCCGGCGTTAACCCCCAGCGCGCGCCAGCGCCATCCAATAATTCCAATTGTTCCAGGATGAGGCTGTAAATGGTGCGGTCGGTAAAATCGGGCGCGTAGTGGAAATTGACGCGCACAATGATCATGCGGTCGGCGTCTTCGCCCAGGTAGGCGGCCTGGGTTTGGGCATCGCACAGGTGGTTGAATAGGTTGGATTTGCCCGCGCCGCTGACGCCCACAACCGAGGCCGACTCGCCAGCGTGGATACAATCAAACAATTGTTTTGTTTCTGCCAGGCGGAAGCCTGTAGATTGCGAAGAGGTGTTGTGCATAAGGATTTGTCTCACTGCTATTGAAAAGACCCTAAGGGTTTGTATTTGGGAAATCAGACCCTTTGGCTGTCAAACCCTTAGGGTCTCGGCCGGTCGCCCGGCCAGTTTGTCCAGTTCGGCGCAGATGTAAGAAGCGGAAAGCATGGCCTGTAATTTACGCGCCACGGGAATGTGGCGCAAGCGGGCGACGTTTAACGTTGCCATCAAAAGGCTGATCAGATATTCCTGGCGTGTGTCCTGGCCTGCGCCGCTGCGGCCACGGAGAAAATCGTAGGCGGTGCTGTGCATGGCCAGCAAGACCTGGGCGGCTTTGTGGACGGCGGGGGGCAGGGGAACGGCCGTTGCCTCCTCTGTTTCGGTTGGACTGGCGGCCAGCAGGGTGTGTTCCAGCCGGGCAAACGTTTCATCATCGGTGGCGGGCAGCAGCCGGTATTTGATGTCGGTTTCCAGGATGACAAAATCGCGCAAAATGTGGCTTTCATGGGTGCGATAAAAATCAATCAGCCAGCAGCGCCCCTGTTCGCTGACCATGATATTGCGGCCGGTCAGGTCGCCGTGCGTGATGCAGTGGTACACAGCCATGACACATTCGTCGCGGTGCTGAGTTAACCAGGCGATGGGATTGCTAATTGGCGTTTTGTCTGGCGGTAGGGATAGTAAGGGTTGCTCAGGGGTGAAGTCGGGTATGATGTCGCGGATACGGCCGTGCAGCTTCGCCTCGTCCAACTGAAAAGCCGCGTAATACAATTGTGGCAAATCGGCAAAGCGTCGTTCCGGATGATCGTACCAATAGCGGCCGGTGTTTTGGAACAAGTTTTGCAGGCTGGTAATGATTTCCTCGGACGCCCGCCCTTTATAAAATTCGTCGAATTCTTTGAGCGGGCGAAAATCGCTTTCGGCAAAGCGATATTGCAACGCGCCTAAATGTTGGGTGTACGTCACATCTACCTGGGTCGTGGTGTCTGGCGGTAAATAGGGTTTTACAAAATCATCGTAACGCTGCCCTTCCAGGGCTACTTTTTCGCGCCGCCCGATTTTGACCACGTAGGCCGGCCCCATGCCAAAGTTCCAGGTGGGGCGGGCAAAGACGACGGCCGCGCCGGTGAGACCTGGCTTGAGTTTGGCCACATATAACCGTCTGGCTCTGGCAAACAGTCGGCCAAAGAGGTCGTAGACCTGGGGGATTAACACAGCGGCGGCCGGTTTGGGCGGCGTTTCCCAGTTGATGTCGGCGGCGATTTTGGGGATGATCTGCTCAGTGCCTACGTCATAGATCAGATCGAAGTTGATGCCGATGGTTTCGGTGAATTGGGTGCGCACGGCCGTTAACAATTCCGCGCCATACCCCGGCTGCTTCTCAATAAAACGCGCCACATGCTGCACCTGTGTTGCCTTGAGAATATTCGCCACATTGGCATAAGCTGTCAGGACCACACAAGGCATTACCCCATTCATCCCGCGCCGTTCGATTTCCTCCAGCAGCTTCATGCCCGCCTGGTTCTGCGGGTCATCGTCCTGAAGGCGGATATCGACGATGGTCAGGTGATAGTGTCCAGTTTCCAAAGCTGACAGCGCTTCTGGCAGGGAAAAGGCCAGCGTTACCTGATAGCCCTCTTCTTCCAGCCACCGCGAAATCGGCGCATAGAATTGCTCCAGGTCTTCTACCAGAAGCAAACTTTTTTGATGCGTTACTTCGTTCATGTCACTGCTAACCATGTGGGCGTGCTTTCTGCTGAAAGCGCCCATAGATTACAAAAGTCTGGCTGACTTTGTTTGCGGGTTGTTACATCTCCGGGAGGCAGTTTCTGACTCATTCATGGCTTATTTCTCATCCAGAGGATCATAAAAGCAAGGCAGAACAATGGTAAAGGTCGTGCCGACGCCCACCACACTGGCTACTTCCAGCTCGCCGCGATGTTCTCTGGCAATTTGCCGGCAGTAATACAGACCAATGCCATGAATACCCGACTGGTTTTCTTTGGTGGTGAAATCTGGTTCAAACACACGCGGCACGTTATCCGGCTCAATGCCTGCCCCATTATCGCGGATGTCAATTCGGGCTTCTCGGTGCTGCACCGCCAGGTTGATCTCTACCCGGCCCTGGCGCTGTGGGGGGATGGCATCCCAGGCATTGACAATCAGATTATGCAGCAGGCGCACGATGAGCAGCCGGTCGGCCCAAATTTCCGGGGTCAGATCGTTGTCGTTAAAGGCGATGTTGATGTGGGGCGGCTTCTGTTCCTGGAGTTCGGCAACGGCCGTCTGAATCAGACTGCGCAAGGGAACCACTTCCGGTCTAAATTGTTGGTGGATGACCAGATCGCGCAGGCGCGCGCTTAGCTGTCCCGTTTTTTCAGCGTTACGGCGTAAATCGGCCAGCGGCGCGGAGACATCTTTAGCCGACCGGAGCTTGGTTTCGATCTCGGCCGTCAGGTCGGGGATGCTGGCGACGGCGCTGTTGATGTCGTGGATCATGCCGGTGGAAAGCTGGCTGATGCGCTGCCACAATTCCCGGTCGCGGGCATGTTGTAATTCGGCGTTCAGCCTGGCCTGATGAATGGCCATCGCCGTCAGGTGTGCGAATAGGGAAAGCAGGCTGCGTTCGCTGTCGTCGAAGATGTGGGGCAGGCGGTAGTTGAAGAACATGCAGCCGACCCGCTCTTCTTTGACCTGCAAGGGGAAAACGGCCGTCGAGCGAATACCTTCGCGGTGAACAAATGGGCCGCTGAGGAGCGAATTCTGCCGGACATTTTCGGCAAACAGCGGCTCGTTGCGCTGCCAAATCTGGTCGATGACGGTGGGCGTGTAAGGAGGTTGTTGGGTAACGGCCGTTTCCCGCTTCACCCCGGCCATCTCGCCCAACACCAACTGCCCCATCATGTCCACATGGTACAACGTAATGGCGCTCACCGTGCGCATGGCCAACATCGCCTGCCGCACCAGAAAATGCAAAAGACCCGGCAGTTCTCGTTCGTGGGTGAGCTGCCAGGAAATATCCAGCAAACGGCGCAACGCCTGGGTGCGCTCGATTTGCTCCATCGTCACTGCCAATCGGCTGACAACGTGCTGCAAATACTCCTGATTTTCCTCTGTCAGACTGCCGGACTTGGGCGATTCCAGGCGCAAGACCGCCAGACAATTGCTCGTCACCATCACCGGCATCTCCAGCAGGCAGCAGGTATCTGGTTGGTACACCAGCGAAGGATCACGAATTACCTCGTCGGCGCACAGGTTCACCAACCTGCTGGCCGCCTGCGAGAAGGTGGTAAAAGGCATTTTCCCCGGCAGCAATTCCTTATCTGCCGCTTCCAGCCGACCGGACTCGGCCAGGTAAAAAACGCGCCAGCGGTCATACGGTTCATTGCGGATCAGGTAGGGATGAGGCGCGCCTGTTTGTTTCTGCGCAGTTTCCAAAGCCCAGCGAATGGCTTCCTCGATGCCTTCTTCAGAGTGGACTTCCAGACTGGCTTTCAGGACGCGGCCCAGGCTGGTTAGCTCCTTGTTGCGGCGATCCAGATCGGTGCGGACCTGCTGATAGCGGCGGGCGCTGGGAATAGCGACGGCGGCAAAATTGGCAAAAATGCGGATGAGCCGCAAGGTTTCGGAGGAGAAGCGATGCGGCTTGCGCCAGTTGAGGTACATCACCCCGACCGGATTTTCGGCGTTGCCCAGGCGCACGCCAGCAAACGAGCGGATCCCTTCCTGACGGATAAATTCGCTGTCTAGCACGGCCGTGCCGTTGTTGGGCACCACGGCCGTTGCCGTATCCAAAACCGACCAAACCCCATCCTGAATCACCCAGGTGGCCATGCCGCCCGACGGCCGTGGCTGGCTGATGGAGGCTTCATCACGAACGCCCACATGGGTGATATGGTCGCTGTCATAATTGAGCAAACCCGTCCCCAGGTCGGTGGAGCGCAGCGGATAAACCACCACGCACTCCGCGCCAAACAACTCCTGCGCCGAGGCGACAATCTGCGCCAGCACCGCTCGCACCGACTGCGTAATTTGATTGTTAACGGCGTCTTCCACGCGCAGCAGGTGGATCAGGGCATCGGAGTGCCGCTTTTCGGCGGCAAACGCGCGCGCGTTTTCGATAATCAACGCCGCCTGGCTGACAAAGGTTTGCAGCAGTTCATAAGATTCGGCGGCGATGGGCCGGCCGGTAAACTTGTTGTCTACGTAAATGACGCCCGACACTTGTTCACCGGCTTGCAGCGGCATTAGGGCAAAATCAATTGGCGGCTGCACAATATCGTAAAAGGGACGGGTGAAACCGGCCAGGGTGTTGTGCTGCGAGCTGAGCATGGGCAGTTGGCGGCGGTAACATTGGATGAGGGGGTCGGCTACGGCCGTTACCGGAACGTCTATTGTCTCCACCAGCGCTTGCAGCCGCTGCTGCCGCCGCGCCTTTTCCTCCTGGGTGGTAAACAACCCTGCCAACCATTCATCTACCGTCTCCCGGTCAAACGGCTCCGCTTCCCACTCCGCTTCCGTCTCTTCCCGCGTGGGATGGCCGATACTCAGAGAGCCGACCAACTGCTGCTGTTTCTCATCCGGCACAAATAACAGCGCCCGGTTAAATTCCAATCCCCAGCCATGAGTAATGCCTTCCAAGACGCTGCGCAGCAGCACCTTTTCCGGCTGATCGCGGTGGTGGAGGATGCGCGTCAGGATTTTGTTGAATGTTTTGAGCTTGTCGGCGTGCCGCGTGGTGGTATCTAGCAAATGGACAAACTGTCCTTTGGCTTCCAACGCCCGCGCCGCCTGGCGCAAAAACGCCGACAACTGCATCCGTTCTTCGCGCTGCTCATACGGCGAATCTGAATTGGTGAGGCGGCTGAAAGAAGCCAGGCCCACCGTATGCGCGCCAATCGGCCCAATACGCAGCGGGAATAACAGGCGGTTTTCGCCATTTATCTGCAAGATGGAGTATTCTGGCCCGCGTAAAGCCTCTATTTCCGGCCGGTTGGTTTTTTCCAAAAGAATGGCGCGCCGGTCGGGCGTTTCTTCTCGGACTGGGTATACCAGGCGCAGGGCATCGTCGGTCTGGTAGTAGAGGTAGGTGTCGCTTTCGGGGTAGGCAGCCTGCAAGCCGCGCCCCAGGTCCAGAAAGGCGGGTAATGTGTCTTCGCTGGCGTGGATGGCGTTGATGGTGGCGGCGAAGAGTTCGGGTTTAACGGCCGTTTCCCCCGCCCGCACTGCCCGCCCCAGGTATTGAATCGCCCTGGCCCAATCGCCAGCAATGGCATACAGCCCGCCTACCCGCGCCGGTGTCAGATGACGGCGCACCATGGTGGCCCACAACAGGCTCTTGAGCTTATAGCCAACGGCCGTGCGGCCAAAAGCGCCGCACAAATCCAACGCCGTCGGCGATTCGCCGCTGTCGACGGGCAGTTCGCCGTCGGGCGCTTCGCCTCGTTCCAACAGCAGCAAAGCGCAGGAAAGCAGGCTGGGATTTATCTCGATTTGCCGCAGCGATTCAATCACCGCCCAATGCGTATCGTCCTGCAAAAAGGCCGCTGCCGCTGCCGCCACGCGCTTGTCGGTCACTCGGGTCCAGCCGACCTGTTTCATTTGTCTGGCGCAGATGGTTATCATCTGGCTAATCAAAAAAGGATCGCCGCCGGTCTGGGCCAACAACGCTTGCAGTCCGCTGGCCATGGGAATCAGGTTCGCTTCGCGGCAAAGCTGGTTTGCTTGCTCCAGCCGTTCCTGTTCGTCCAACTCGGTCACCAGAACCAGGTCGGAAATGCTCTCGAAACGGGAGGCATTGTCCAGCGCCACCTGGCTCAGACTGAGCGAGCCGCAGACCACTGCCTGAAAATGCGCCCCTGGCTGGTCGACCACCATGGTGAACGCTGCCCGCAGCGCGCCCAGCAGCGACGCCACCAGGTTGGGCGGAGCCATCTCTAGCGAGTCCAGGAAGAGGGTCAGGTTGCGGTCGCTTTTGCGGCTCCATTCGACCAGGGCATATTGAAAGGCAACGGCCGTTTCACACGCCGTCAATTCCTCCGCAGCCAACGCCGGCGGTAATTTTTCAAAAATTATGTCATGCAAATGGGTGAAAAACCGGGTCTCATCATCGCGCCGGATGTCGCCCAATTTCAGGTAAATCGCGTAATGATCCCCATCTTGATTCAGACGCTCCACAGCCTGCCGCATGAGCTTGGTTTTGTTATGATACCGCGGACCCAACACCCGGCAGCAGTTTCCGGCATACACACTGGCCAAAATCTTATTCAGGTTACGTTCGCGGCGCGGCAGGCGCTGCCTGGCTTTGGCCGCAGCCGCCGCTTTGCGCCGAAATATCATCGTGGCGTCGCTGTTCATGTCAGAAGTTTGGCTCCCAAAATCTCTTCGCGTGTTTTGTCGAACAAGAAATCCACGTCCCGCGTCTGCCGCAGCATATGTTGGAAAAGCGGCGCGGCAAATTCAAAATCGCGCCCGACTTCGTTAAACACCCCGGCCACGGCCAGATTGCGACAGGCCTGGTCTAGCTGCTCATAGGTCAGTTTCAGCTTGCGTTTCTTTAGAACATCGTCCATGCTGCGCTGCGAAAAGATGGATTGCCCGGCAGGTTGGGCGTCGGACGCTACCAGCGCATACACCAGGGCGCGTTCCACCGGCTCGGTGTTGGACATGAAGGTATCCAGCACAAAATTGCGGAATTCGCGGTTTTCATACACAAACTGCAAATCGTCTTCGGTGATGGCTTCGCGCTCTTCTTCATCCAACTGCTCTAAAAGGGTTTTGCAGTAAAACTGGACATAGTTGGGCAGCCCGGCCGTCTCGCGGTTGATGCGGTTGATGACATTTTCCCGATTCTGAATGCCGATGCGCAGCCGTTCCATGGGCACAACGATCATCTGCCGCACTTCGGAGCGTTTGAGGCGGCCCAGGTTGATCGTCTCGGCCAGGTTAAAAAAGGGTGAGTTCTGATTGGTGGAGGCGCGCATGGCTCGCCGGTATCCGGCCATGATAAACCGCGCTTTACCGGAGTTGGAGGCGGCGCGCAGCACATCGAATAAGCCCCATTGGTTGCCCACGTGGTCTAGCAGGCGGTCCAGTTCGTCGATCAGAAAGGTGATGGGTGTGCCGTGCAGCGAAGCAAAGCGGTCGAACATCAGGTTTTGGTAGCGGGTGGATTCGGCCGCGCGCCCCAACAGTAGTTTCATTTCGCTGGGGTCCAGGTGGTAGGCCAGGGTGCGCAAAAATTCGGCTTCGGAGTTGATGACGGTGCAATCGACGTATAGGCGGCGGATCTGGCCTTCGCCGGGTGGGTCCAGGCGGTCCATGCGTTGTTTTAGCTCTTTGAGCAGGGAGGTTTTGCCGACGCGCCGGATGCCCAGGAAGAGGTAATTGGCGTCGGGGTGCTGCAAAATTTTGTTGATTTCCATACGCCGGCCGAAAAAGCGGCTGCCGACGACCGGTTTGTTGATTTCGTAGGGGGCCAACTGTGAGCGGGGCATTTGGCTGAGGAGGATGTCTAAGGTTACGGCCGTTGGCGAGTCTGCCGCCTGAATCTGGGCCTGCTGCTCGACCCCAATCAGCACAAAGGTTGGCAGCGCTGGTGGCAGATAGGTTCGCAGGGGTTCGGCACGGCCGTCTACAAATAATAAAATCGTGCTGTTTTGCCAGCCCCGTTCCCGCACCACATCGCGCACGTTATCGGCCAATTTTGGCAGAGACAGCGCTTTCAAATCGGCCGCTTTGATCCAGATGCAGGGGTTGGCGTCGGTCAGGCTCAGGCTCCAATCCGACAAATCCACCTCATACGTCTGGAAACGGCCGACCTGTCGCGGACCGGAGCAGCTAAAATTGAGCCGCTCGGTAATCGCCCGCAGAGCCAATGGAAAATCCGGCGCAGTGACCATGTTTTCCTCTCTCCTCGTCTACAAATTAAAGGTCGTGATTCTGAATCTTGATTAGCTCGTATTGTTGCAGCAGATAAGTCAGTTGTAATAGTTGAGACATATCGAGATTGGGCTTTAACGAGGCCAGGTCGGCGATGGTCATGGGTTTGCCCCGGTGTTTGAGCGTCTGGTAAACGGCCGCTGCCAGCCGAGCTGTTTCGCCGCGCCCCACCTTTACCGAACACACCCGCCCGGAGCTGGTATCCCACAGGCGATGCAGCTGCCCTTGTTCGTCTACATGCACATTTGTGGCCATGCAGGTGACGGTGAGATGGGGCTGCCACACGGCCGTTGGCTGCACTGCCCGATGATCTTCCCGCCAATCCGCTTCACGGATTACAATATCGCCGCCTGCGATGATGATACGGCCGTCTACCAGCACTTCAGGCGACAACGCCACCATATCGCAGTGAATGTGCGAAATAACCTGGCCGCCCATATCCACATTGTCGCCCAAGGCAACGTGAATCGAGCCATACTTTTTCTCATCCAACAGAGGATTGCCGGTTAACGTCTGCACGCGGGGATTGGCGCCTAAGCCAATTTCGGCCAGATTGTCCCAGTTCTCGTCGCCCTGCGAGCGGGCTAGTTCGATCTGGGTATGCACTAAATGCTGCGTGGCCGGACTTTCGACCGGCGTCCATTGAACCAGACGTCCTTTGGAGAAGTGCAAGGTAATGGCCTCGCCTGGTGGAATGGTATAACCGGGAACCGAGCCATTAATGACAATGCTGCCCTCAGCCAGCCCCTCCGGCGGAGCGATATAAGTTTCGCCCGATGGCACATTGCCCCATGAATCTTTCTGAATAATGCCATCGCTGATGATGGGCAGCCGCCGCCAGGCATTCAGAGGCAGCCGCAAATGATGTTTAGCCCCCTGAGTATCCCGGGTAATAATTTCCAGCGCTTGTCCTTTGGCCAGAGCCAGGGCCAGCAGTTCGCATTGAGCCGTCAATGTCTCATAATCTACATCTGCCAGCAGCAGCGTAGCCGGATCGATGCCGGGCATGTGGGCGACTTTGCAGCCGGCGTTCAGCGCCGACTGCCGGACGCGGTCACGAAAAGGCAGGCATTGCGGCGTGCCGTTCAGACAAACCAAAGCAGCTACGGCGTCATTCAGCATCGTTTCGATTCCGGGGAACAGCCCCTTATCGTGCAAGTCTATTTGCATCTGTCGCGTGAAATAAGCCATAACCGGCCTGAGTTCCAGACGGATGGCGGTTTCGGCTATGATACTGGCTGTATCAATGGTGGTTTCATCAGCGAAAACGACTAATTCGGCTCCGGGTCGGAGCGCCAAACATTGCGTAAGAACAGTTTCGGCAGCGTGAACGGTTTGGCTCCTCATCATTAAAATTTGCCTCGCTTATTAAATGTCGATAGGGATGGACTAGAAACGCCATGATTTTTAGTGTATTGTTTTTCCGTACGTGTGTCAATTGGCGGTCAGGTGTTTGTATTCCTAAACAGTTGCGCGGGTACGTATGCGGGCGGTGGGCCGGCAACGGCCCAAAACGATGCGCGTGTGGAAGTTTGCCGTTATCCAACCGTCCAGGGCGCCATAAACCAGAGGTGTCTATGCCCCTGAATCGTTTGTTGCCATTGGCGGCGCCGGTTTTTGCCTTTTTCATGCGTGCGTCTTATTTGGCCTGTATCATCTTGCTGTCCAGGGTAAACCCTTCACGGGCAAACGCACCGGCCCTCCATTTTCTTAGGCCGTTTTAAGATAACTTGCCAGACATCACCCATCATTGCATAATCAGCAAGCTCAAAAAATGGGTCATACGCTATGCAATATAATCCTCAGAATCCTATTATCGTACAGGGCGATAAAAGCGTCCTACTAGAGGTCAATAATCCGCTTTACCAGCAAGCGCGAGATGTGTTGTCGCGTTTTGCGGAGCTGGAAAAAAGCCCGGAATATATTCACACCTACCGCATTTCCCCGCTGTCTTTGTGGAATGCCGCGTCTACGGGGTTGGCGGCCAACGCCATCATCGAGGGATTGGCGCGCTACAGCAAATATCCGCTGCCGGGCAATGTAGAAGTGGACATCCGCGAGTATATTGGGCGATACGGCCGTGTCCGCCTTATCCGCCGCGCCGAAGACCTGCTCCTCATTTCCACCGATGTGCCCCTCATTTTGGAACTCCAACGCCGTAAAGAATTGATGCCCTACCTGATTGCTCAGGAAGACGCCCACACCTTGCGCGTTAATCCGGGACGGCGCGGCCACATCAAACAAGCTCTGGTCAACATCGGCTATCCGGCGGAAGATTTGGCCGGATATGTTTCCGGCGATCATGTTGATTTTGACGTGCGCCTGCTGACGCAAGGTGGTAAGCCATTTGCCCTGCGCCATTATCAGGAAGAAGCCGGCGAGGTGTTTTACGCGGGTGGTGCGGCGCATGGCGGTTCGGGCGTCATTGTGCTGCCCTGCGGCGCAGGCAAAACCATTGTTGGCCTGTCGGTGATGAACGAGATGCAGTGCAGCACGCTCATCCTCACGCCCAATACAGTGTCGGTGCGGCAGTGGATCGACGAACTCTTGGACAAAACCACGCTGACGCCCGACATGGTGGGCGAATATTCCGGTCAGCGCAAGGAAATTCGCCCGGTCACCATTTCTACCTACCAGACCATGACCTACCGCAAACGTGGCGTGGCGAAAACGGCCGTTTATCAGGAGCAGTACCCCCATTTCAGCCTGTTCAACGATCACAATTGGGGCCTGATCATTTACGATGAGGTGCATTTGCTGCCAGCCCCGGTCTTTAGCATTACGGCCGAATTGCAGGCACGGCGGCGATTGGGGCTGACGGCGACGCTGGTGCGGGAAGACGGCCGTCAGGAAGATGTCTTCTCGCTTATCGGCCCCAAAAAGTATGATGTGCCCTGGAAAGATTTGGAACGCCAGGGCTGGATAGCCACCGCCGACGTGGTAGAAATTCGCATCCCCCTGCCTCACGAAACGCGCCTGGAATATGCCATCGCCGAAGAACGGGATAAATATCGCATCGCCGCTGAGAATAAAAATAAATTCAAAGTGTTGGATGAGCTGCTCATCAAACACCGCAACGATCAGGTGCTGATCATTGGTATGTATCTGGACCAGTTAGACCAGGTGATGCGGCGTTACAAAGCGCCGTTGATCACCGGCAAAACCAGCGTCAACCAACGGCGCAAATTATATGAACAGTTCAAAACCGGCGAAATCCCGGTGCTGATAGTTTCTAAAGTGGGTAATTTTGCCGTCGATTTGCCCAACGCCAACGTGATGGTGCAGATCAGCGGCATGTTTGGCAGCCGCCAGGAAGAGGCGCAGCGGCTGGGCCGTATCTTGCGGCCACATGATGACCAGATGGCCCATTTTTACACCATCGTTACTAAGGACACCGTAGACCAGCAGTACAGCGCCAACCGCCAGCTTTTTCTGACAGAACAGGGCTACCAATACACCATCTTATATGAAGACGAAGTTGCCGATTACGAGCCGTTGGTTTTGGGTGAGTGAGTATCTATAAACTGGCCCTGGGTTTGCCCAGAGAACCCTGAACATTTATGACGAGTGATATTTTTATGGCTGCATTGGAAACATTAACTGAAGCTGATGTTAAACAGGTCTTTGCTGGCAATATGCTGAAAAAGGCCAGGTCTTACATTCCTAAGGTCCAAAACGGCAGGCGTGTCGGCCGTTCCATCTTTGCCGAAATTCGCAGCAACCAGTTATACGCCATTGAAGTGTTTGTCGCTGATGATGCGATTTATGGGGTTTGCAGCTGCTCTTATAATTGGGGTGGTTTATGTAAACATATCGGCGCTGTGCTGTACAAATGGCTGGAATCGCCGGGTAGTTTCATCGTGGAAGAGACCACGGCCATAATCCAGTCCGCAGGCATCGAAATGTTTGAAGTGGCCGTCCCGGCAACGGCCGTTCCCAAGACAAAACCCATCTGGCTCACAAAACCCTTTGCTGTCCGCCAACAAGAAAACGTTCGCAGCCTGCAAACCTGGCTCAGCGAAACCAAAGTCTCAGACCTGCGCCAGATGGCCAAACGACATGGTTGGTCTGTCAGCGGCACGCGTAAAGACGACATTGTCCAGCAAATCGTCGGCAAGTTGACGCACCCAGGCGTCGCTCTAAAAAATATGCTTGGTTTTGATGATGAACATCTCCGCGTCTACCACGCGCTGACCATCTTATACCGCAGTATTCCCTACGGCGACAATCACATGAAGGCTTTGGCTGAGCAGTGGGGACCATTAAACAAACACAAAAATCTCTGGACGTATAACAACCATTTTTGCGATGCCGGTATGGCCGTCCATGATCCTTATCAGAGAGAGGTCTTTATTCCTGCCGCCATCATGCGGGTGCTGCCGCCAGCATTAACCGACCGAGTGCCGACGATGAACCTGCCGACGCATCTGGAAAGCGGCATCAAGGTGGCCCAGGCACGGCCGTTGCTGCAAAAAGTCCAGCAAACTTTGCTCTTGCTAGAAAAAATCAGCTTGCCGCTGCATCCGCCCATACCTCGCCCCTATCTGCAAAAATTTTTTAATTTTTTACATGATTGGGATTGCCTGCCGGATGAAATTTACCAGGCGCAGAAATCTGGCAATCTTAGCACACGCAAGACAGATCTAACTTTTACCGTTCCCCCGCCGCAGCCACTGCTCTCTGAGCAAGACTTTGCCCGACTGAGCGCCATCTTCGACGATGAAACCCAGCTAACCTTCATCTATCACCTGCTGCTGAAGGTGGGCGTGTTGCAGCCCGGCACTCCTGTATCGGTCTGGCAAGAAGTGGAAAAGCAGTTTTTATACCAGGATGCGGCCGTCCAGTGGGCCATTTTGGTGCGCGCTTATTTCTCGCTAAATACGTGGAGCGAATTGTGGCAAATGGTAACCGAACGGCCGTCTTTGCAAGTAAAACGCACCATCCGTCAATACTACCAACCGGCCAAACCGCAAGATATGTACGAATTGTTGGCCGTTTTCCGCGCCCAAATGTTGCAGTTGTTGGCCTGCCTGCCCGACGATCGCTGGTTCAATCTGGATGACGTTGCTCATATTCTGCGCCCCGTCTGGCCTCGATTTGACGCGCTAAGCTGGATTGGGCCACAGTATGGTCGAGATCCGCAGCCGGATTGGTATCTGGTCGAAGACGGCCGTGCCCTCAACCCCGGCGCTAACGACGCCGACTGGCACACGGCCCAGGCGTCATTCTTGCGCCACATGGTCGCCGGCCCGCTGCACTGGCTTGGCGTCGCCGATCTGGTTTTTGAACACGATAAACTGGTCGGCTTCCGGCTGCATGGGTTACACGATTTGTATTTTGAAAAAGTGGAGTCGGTTGCCTTGCCGGGGATGTCGGGAGAGGTTGCCACTACGGGCGTCTCGCCCACTACGGGCGTCTCGCCCGCCACGAGCGTCTCGCCCGCCACGGGCGCCTCGCCCGCCACGAGCGCCTCGCCCGCCACGGGCGTCTCGCCCGCCACGGGCGTCTCGCCCACCACGGGCGTCTCGCCCACCACGGGCGTCTCGCCCTCATCCCCCGGCGACGCCGTGACCATTGACGGCACGATCATCAGTGTGAACCCGACGGCCGTTAGCGCCCAGACCCATAACTATCTGGACAAAATCACTCGATTAGAACAAGTCACCGCAACACGCTTCATTTACCAATTAGACGCGACCGCAGTCCATCAGGCTTTTGAATCTGGGGAAACGGTGGCGCAACTGTTAGACGACTGGCAGCACTTCCTGCCCCTGCCCCTGCCCGAGGCCATTAGAAACCAGTTGACTGCCTGGTGGCAAACTTACGGACAGGTGCGGCTGTATGAGAACGTTACCGTTATTGAATTTGGCGATGCTTACGCCTTGACTGAAATGAAAGCCATCACCTCCCTGGAGAAGTACCTCGTCGCGGAAATCTCGCCCAACCTGGTCATCATTCCGATCCATGCCATAGATATTTTGGTCGGCGAGTTAGAAAAAGCAGGTTACACCCCTAAACAAACAAAAGGGTTAGAGTCTTAGCGGCCAAATCATGATCACAGATATTGCAACGCTTCTTGAAACATATGCTCACACGAACCTTTGGGATATGGCCTATGCTGCCAAGCTGCCCGGCACTGTCGGCAAAAAACTGAAGAAGGCAGACCTGCTGCAACTGATGCAGGCGGAGTTTTTTAAGCCGGAACGCATCAGCGCTTCCTACCAGCGGTTAACTAAAACTGAGCGCGCCGTAGTTGACCGGCTCATGCTGCGTGGCAGCACATCCTCTACACGGCTGTTTGCGCGGGAATTGGTTCGGGCCGGATTGGCGAAAGAAGCGCCGCCGCCGAAGTCCCAGAAGGAGAATCGGCCATACTACCCCAGCGGACCATCCATTTACGGCCGTTCCGTTGCCCACATCGGCAGCATCAACGATCTCCAATCGCCTGTTTTTGAGGACGTGATGGCTCGCCTGACTTTGTATGGGCTGGTCTTTAGCGAAGGAACCACGGGTAACAACAGCAACCTAACTTACAAATTGCAATTTCATCCTGGCGAAACGGTGTATATTCCGCCCTTTGTTCGCCGCCATTTGCCAGACCCTGATCCTCTGCCAATCGTGGTCAATGCGTGGCAGCCTGTCCACATCTTACACGGCGACGCGCAGTTGTTTTTACGCGATTTATACCTCTACTGGGACACAGTGCGTCGCAGCCCCATCAGCCTGATCCAATCTGGTTTTGTGGGGAAACGCGGCCTGAAGATGCTAAACGCCGCTCTCCTGAACCCGGACCCTGCGTTGGACAAAGCCCGGCAAGAGGACGAAGCGAGTCGCCTGTATTTGCTGCGGCAGATTTTGCAGGAATTGAAGCTGGTAACGCCCAAGGGCGCGCTTCTGCAAACGTCTACAAAAAACCGCAGCGACATTCCCGATTTCTGGCAAAAGACGACGGCTGAACAGGTAACGGCCGTTATCGCCATCTGGCGCAATCTTTCTTCCTGCTTTCAATTTAACGATCGGCGGGTCGGATACATGTACGAACCGAACGTGCGCCAGGGGTGCCAGGTTTTGCTTAAGGCTCTGGCCTCTGTGTCGGCAAACACCTGGATCGAAGCAGATGATCTGCTCATCTTCGTGCAAGATTTGCACAAAGATTTTCTCTTTGATTTGCGCAGCCGCATCACAGGCAACCGTAATTACTATTATTATGGCGATATCACCAAAGTCACCGCAGAGATGGACAAACTGGAAAAGGCGTTTGTCTCGCAGGTAGTAGCCGATTTTCTATTTCAGATGGGGTTGGTGGAATTAGGGTTTTCTGGACCGCCTACCGAGCCGACCAACTGGCGCGTTTGTCGCCTGACGCTTTTGGGCACGGCCGTTTTAGGCAACAAACCCCTTCCCGCCAACGAGCCAGCCGGCCAGATTATTATCCAACCCAATTTTCAGATTTTAGCCATGGGACCCGTGTCGCTGCACCTGCTGGCCGAGTTGGACATATTTGCCGAACGGCAAAAAGTGGATCGCGGCGCTTTTGAATATCACCTCTCGCGGGAATCTCTGTACGCCGCTCAACAAGCCGGCTACGCCGTTGCGCAAGTGCGGCAGTTTCTGGATGAGGCCACACTCCACGACTTGCCGCAAAATATCCACCGTTCGTTGGCGGAATGGGCCGCTCATCATGACCGAATTGTGTTTCGGCGCAGTGTGACCCTGCTGCAAGCCGCCGACGAAACGCTGCTGGCGCACCTTCTGGATGACGATGAGACGGGCAAACTGCTGGCGCGACCAGTTGGGCAGACGGTAGCTCTGGTCAAGACCAAACAGCAGATCAGACTGCTAAGCGCCTTGCAAAGCAGCGGCTTGTTTCCGGTGGTATCCGGGGCCAGCCCGGAAGCGGCCGATAAGAGTGTTGTTGTGGCGGAAGACGGCCGTATCCAACCCCTTCACGCCGTACCCAGCCTGCACCTGCGCGGCCGGCTTGCCCGTTTTGCCGTCGAAACCGATGGCGGCTGGCAGCTAACCGGGCAAAGCGTGCGCCACGCGGGAGGCAGCAAAAAAAATGCCCAGTCCATCATTGACGAACTGGGCAAACTGAATCGAGGCCCCCTGCCGAACGCTCTGGTGGAACAGATACGCGCCTGGAGCGGTTATTACGGCCGTGCCACCATCGCCACCATGACTTTGTTTGAGTTCCGCGACCAGGAAACGTTGGTCGAACTGCGCGCCTTGCCAGAATTGAAAGATTTGCTGCAACCTTTTGCGGCCGGAAATCGGGCGTTGGCCAGGGTGGACGAGAAGCAGGTAACGGCCGTGCAGGCAATCTTAACGCGCCTCGGTCTGGAATTTAAATCAGGCGCGTAACTGGAATTGGCGCGTAAACTCAATCGCGTCTTCAATCTTTACCCTCAAAAGATTCGCAAACACAGTAAGTTGGCGGTTTTTAGATTGGTCCAATCTTCAAGATAGGACCAATCTACTCCTGCGGTAGCCAGCCTGAGCCATGTTAGTGCGGCGCATGTAGCGCTTGTTTCCCCGAATACTCATCGCCTGAAAGCTGGAGCGCGCAGGACCAAAGCTCCCCTTTCTGGCGCAGGGCCACGCAAGTTAGCAGGCCGCCGCCGGCATCGATCATGGGTTCATCCCACACGGCCGGTTCGCTGGCCAGATTGTCGCCCACGGATTGCCACTCTTGCCAGGTTTTGCCGCTTCGTTGGCGATACCAAAGCTGGTCATGTACGCCGCGGACAAACACGTAGGTGCTGCCGCTGCCCAGAAGGTGTAACGCCGCCGGCAATCCTTTCACCTGACCGCCTAGATTCTCAAAACCGCTCCAGCCTGCGCCGCTAAACAAATTGACATACAGCTCGTTTTTCTCGCCGACCACAAAACATTCCAGTCCATTTCCGGATTGGATGACGACCGGAACCTGGGAGAGGCCGCCGCCCAGATTTGTCCAGGGGCCAAATGTTCGGCCCATTTGGGGATTGGCGCCTTTGCGGAAGATGTGCCATAGGTGATTATCTTGCCCGCGCACCAGCGCGTGAACGCCGCTGCCGGTATGTATGATGGCGGGACGGCCGTTAACCCCCATCCTGCCCCCTGCTTCCCCCGGACGCCCAAGGTCTTGCCATTGATGAATCGCAAACTGCCGATTCTCCTCAGGCGTAACCAACGCATAAGCCAGTTGGTGTTCCACACCTTCGCCAAAGACCTCGGCATAACCATCTATGCTTACGGAAGAATAGACTGCGCTCAAGAAGCGCCCCGGCCCGGCTACTTTGCGCCAGTTCTGATCCCTTTCATAATCCTGGCGATAGAGGCATTTGTCGGTTCCTGTGGCAAAAGAGCCGCCTACTCGATAATGCCCACCCGGCAGACCGGCAATAATACCTGCCCCACCCAGATTATTGATCCTTTTGTTAACGTCCGGTTCGGCGGGAAAAACCCTGTTGGCATTTCCCGCCATATCGCGCACGAGGGCTACATAACCGCTTGCGCCCAGGCCTTCTGTCGATAATTGCGGTGTTCCCTGAAATGGTCCATCGGCAATTTTTGTCCACTCTAGCCACTTGTTCATCTGAACTCCTTCGTTGCTGCTGAATCGGGTTGTTTTGGGTAGAGAACGCCAGGACTGCGCCTGCGTTCTCTGCGGTGGGGTTTGCTCGTAAGTAACTCTGGCGTTGCCAGAGATTGGTCCAATCTCCTGGATTGGACCAATCTTCCCAGATTAAAACATATGAACCCTTAAGGGATATTCCACGTGAACGGGCCTAAGATAAATTCATTGAACCGATCCGCGATGGTATTGCCATTGCAATCCTGGGCCATAAAATCGTACTCATCCATGGGGAAAGTAAAGGAAATTTGGAAGCCAGGCATCAGCGTATCGTTGGGTCCCAGGCGATCCGCGCCCCAGGGGTCTCTGGATAAGTCGATAAACAGGAAACAAACTTCTGTCGTGGAATTATTAACGACCGTAATTGTCGTCATGGAAGGCATTGGCGCGGGGTTTGTGGCCGTTGCTGTTGCGGTAGCCGTCGCCGTTGCGGTAGCTGTGGCTGTCGGCGTCCCGGTAGCCGGTGTACTTGTGGCGGTTGCGGTGGGCGTTTTGGTAAGTCCTGGCGTACTCGTTGGGGTAGCTGTGGCGGTTGCGGTAGGCGGTGGTGGAGCAGGAATGGTGGCTGCTACCTGCACGTTGACCATATCGGCGGCAACAACGGGATCCGTTACCGAATCAGCAATCCATCCGAGTGACCCGCCCGGCAGTTGAATCAGAAACCAGCTGCCATCCCGGTTTTTGGCCAGAACGGTGACGACGGAATCTTTTACCAGGGTGCTGATGACACGATAATTTGTGCCAGGACCATTGCGCACGTTCACGGAGCCGGCATTGACGCGCAGTTGGGGCGTGCCGGTTGCTAGGTTTGGATCGGCCGCAACTTTAACTGGTTGAATTCCCGAAGCTGGATCTGCCAGATCGGGCGCGGCGGCATCCACTACGGTTGTCTGCGTTAGAACACCCGATGCCGCCAGGACGGCATCTACGGTTTGTTGAACCTTAACATCGCCTGCCAGTTGTGCCGCTACCGTTTGTTGAACCATTAAATCGATTGCTTGTTGTGCCGTCTGGGTTTGCGCAATAGCTTCTTCAATTGAAATAGTTGGCGTAGGTGTAGGTGTTGCGTATGTTGAGGTTGAATTACAAGCTGTGACCAACATCAACAGCATCATGAAAAGGGCTGAAAATTTAAGTGTTTTTAGAAATAATTCAGACATTGATTCTCCTTGAGATGAAAAAATACAAAAAATTTTTTGAACTGGTGGAAAACAAGGCGATGTCGCTGCCTCCTCCCAGCGTGTATTCTGTAATGCTGCGGAGAGGTGGGGGATGGGGAACGGCCGTTTCCCATCCCCATGCCTCACCTACCTGCTTTATGGGCGAGGCACCAACGGTAGATAGAGGACGTATGAGCTGCTTGTACTCGTCACGCCATCCTGCCAGAAACCGCCGTTGAGCGTATAAACGCCGCCGCTGCTTGTTGTGCCTGCATCGGTTTGACCGGCGGTGCCGCTGAGGGCATAGCTGCCGCCTGTACTGCCGCCACCGCCGCCATCAACCGTAAACCAGGTCATATCCAGCACACCGCCGGGCTGCGCCGCGACTAACGATGTGGCCAGGATTGTGACCAGGGCAACCAGACTGATGAGAAGAATTGTTTTCTTTGGCATGGCAACACCTCCTATTGCGGGTTTACCAGCACCCATATCAAGCCATCTTGATTTGCATCCAGCCCTTCCAAGGCCGTGCCAAGGGTGGGCGCGCTTTCAGAAATGCTCATACCATCCAGCATCCGTGTTTGCAGACTGCGGGCCGCGCCACTGCTATTCACCGACAGTTTGTCGCCCATTTGGATGGCGCTGCCGAGTGCGCTGGCTCTCACTTGCATGGGGCCAAAGACAACAATATGGACATACTCGCCCGGTTGCGCCGCACCATCACGCGGGGCCAGGCTTTCAACGTTTTCACCCAGACTTGGATTGGTCTCGGTAACAATTTCAGCCGAACCAGCAACGACCCCGATCACGGCATCGCCTGTACCAGCAAGCCCAACTTCAAGTAATGGTTGTGTATTGTCGAAACGGCTTGTCCGCATCCCGTTCAGGGATACGATGTCGCCGGGTTGCAATGCACTGCCGCCATTGTTTACTGCAAACACAGCGATAAGGCAGCCAGTACATGTCCCGCTGACATTGATGGGGCCATGAAAATTACCAGCCCAAACCGTGCCAGTGACATCAATACCATCACCGCTGGCCGCGCCAACGTACAGGCCATCGTTCCCGGCCGAATAAACGGCCACACCATCAAAACCGGCCGAAACAATTCGTATGCCATTTGAACTGGTGGAATCCACGCGGATGCCCTCACTCGCTGAGTTCACGCGTACGCCAGCAGCAGCATACCCAACAAATAGACCACTTCCTTCTGCGCCAGCTATCTCAAAACCATTGTTTTGGGATGAACTGGCTGAACTAATCGGAGATCCGGCATTGGCGACATAAACCCCATCTTCTCTGGCTGTTGCAATGAGCACACCTTTTTGTGCCGCATTTTGAATTCTCACACCGTTGGAACTGGCCGATTCAATCCAAATGCCATTGGTCGCAGAAAGCACATACATACCGGTAATGGCTGAGTTGACCTGCATACCAGTCTGTGTCGCTCTTTCTACAAAGTACCCAATTCTTGCATCGGTCACTCTTGCGCCGAAATCGGCCGAGTCTACCATGTAACCACTGCCAGCGGCTGAGTTTACGCGCAAGCCGGTGTCCGTCGCGGAGTAAATATGTACTCCTGTGGGGGCGGTGGTAACTGCTACGCCATCGCTCGTAGCAGTAGTTACATTCACGCCAGTGGCTGCTGAGTCAATGAGCAAACCGTTGTTGGTCGCATCCACCGACAGGCCATCCCCGGCTGTTGAGTTGACAAACATGCCGGTTCCGGCCGCATCTATAAACAGGCCTGAACCATCTAGCCCTGTGTTTGTCAGATTTAAGACGGATGCAGCTGGCTGTGTGCTGCTGATGAGCGCGCCGGGTCGCAGGCTGAGCGCGTAGGGAACGGCCGTTAACGGCTGGCGGGGTGTTAGCATGGTGTAGTTGACGCCATTGCTGCTCACGCGTATTTCCAAATAGCGAGCTTCGCCAGTGAAAGCCGACGCGCCATACTCGCCGGCGTTGTTTAACGTTGCCGTAAACAGACCATTGTTAACCACGATGTTCTGTTGGTTAAAGCTGCCGATCTGATTACCGCCAACGGCCGTATCAAACAAACCAAACTGGAAGGAATAGGTTCCGTTAGCAGGCATGCCGCCATCATTAAGCTGCCCCTGGTAGGTAAATCCTGTGCCTGTAGCTGCCTCGACAACGGTTGGTTGGCGCGTGTCATCGCTTTGGGCGCTGATGCGCCCGCCGCCAAACAGCCAGGTAAGGCCCAGAATGGGAAATACAAGGGCTGCTGCCAGGATGGCAACCCTACGATGAGAGAGAATACCGAGAATTTTCATGGTTGTGCGTCCTTTTTTTTACTAATTTGGGCAGAGATGATGCTGTATGGTCACAAGGTGATGATGCGCGGCTAATCATTTTTGGCAGGTCGCTCAGGATCATGGTGGGGTATGCTCAGGATCTCGGCCGATAAAAAATCTACCAACTCGTTGAAGCTGCCAAAATGATGCTCGCGGGCCTGGTCTGATACTTCTTGCAGCTCCAACCGCCAGACTGGCGGGGCCTGGGGGGTAGACGGCCGTGTCAGCCAGCAGCGTATAAGGAAAGAGTGATACCGTTGTTCTGTTGGTTCCGTCATGGTAGTTGGTGTTCATCTCATGAGCGCAAGGTTTTTGGAGATGTGGGGACATCATACCGATCAAACGCTTCCAAAACGCTTCCAACACCAAACTAGCTATCTTGCGTTTTATGATGAAACGGAGACGGCCGTTACCGGCTTGCCAACCTTCCCCAAAATTGACTATCATTGGATCATGGGAACCGGCATTAAAATTACTCTGCATGTTGCTCTGGTTTGGAGACCCCATGAAACTGACGGCCAAAAACAAATACCAGCTCTTGCGCCAGATATCCCTTCAGATACGCGACACATTGGACCTGGACGAAATTCTGAACCAACTGCTGGACATGATTCAATCCACTGTGAGTTATGATGCGGCGGGAATTTTTGTCCTGAATCAGGACCTGATCCATGGGCGGCACGAACAGCCCAAAGAAATGATCGCCAGCGTGGTTTGGCGCGGGTTCGATGCGCAGCGTCCGCCAGAAATGGACCCCATGCTCAGTTTAGGCAAAGGGCTTATCGGCCATGTCATTTCTACGGGCGAAAGCCTGGTGGTGACTGATGTTCGCCTGGACCCGCGTTATGTGGTTGGCCGGGAAGGGACGTTGTCGGAGATTGTCGTGCCGATTGTGAGGAATCATCAACCCATTGGCGCTTTGAATCTGGAAAGCAACCAGCTTGCCGCTTACAACCAACAAGATGTGGAAGTTCTGCTGTTTTTTGCCGACGCCGCCTCGATTTCCATTGAGAAGGCCATGCTGCACCGGCAGCTTTTGGAGAAAAAGCAAATCGAGATGCAGCTAAAAATGGCCCAGACCATCCAATCCCGGCTTTTACCGGCTGAACCGCCGGTTTTAGCGGGGTATGATATTGCCGGAACGTGCCTTCCTACCTTCGAAATTGGCGGAGATTATTACGACTTTATCCAACTGCCCCAGGAGCAATGGGGTCTGGTGGTGGCTGATGTCTCGGGGGAGGGGATTCCGGCGGCCATGATTATGGCGATCTTTCGCGCGCTTTTGCGCACGCATGCCCGCGCCGGCGGGGAAACGGCCGTTATTGCCCAAACCATGAACCGCCTATTACCCGATTTCACCGGCGGGATTGATTTTGTCACGGCCGTTTTCGGCGTGTTAGTTCCCGACAGCGGGCAGTTCACCTACACCAACTGCGGCCATAACCCGCCGCTGCTGCTGCACGCCGACGGCCGTGTAGAAACATTAAGACAAGGCGGCCCGCTCCTGAGCATCCTCATGGGAGCGGTGTATCAGGCCGCCCAGGTTACGCTGCAAGTGGGTGATCTGCTGGTGTTGTATACCGATGGCGTCGTGGAAGTGATGTCCAAAGAGGGCGAAGAATTTGGCCTGGCGCGATTGCAGGCCGTGCTGCACGCCGCGCATCCCCTACCGGCGCCGGCGATCATCGAACGTATCATCCAGGCCACGCAGTTGTTTTCCGGAGCAGCGATCTATCGCGATGATTTTACCTGCATGGTTGTCAAACGCGGGTAACGGCCGTTATCCCCCCTCCAGCAAAAAGGCGCATCATGGTTGCTTCACCGGTAGAAGTGGTTGCTTCACCGGGAGGAATGGTTCCGACGCGGGAGAAATGGTTGCTTCACCGGGAGGAATGGTTCCGACGCGGGAGAAATGGTTGCTTCACCGGGAGAAATGGTTGCTTCACCGGGAGAAATGGCTGCTTCATACTCTAGGATGGTTAATTCAACTGAAATTTACGCCTCGTAGCCGCGGTATCCTTACCGCGCTCTGGAAAATTCGCGGTAAGGATACCGCGGCTACAAACTGATCTAAAGTCCAAACTCATTTTTGAACGAACCCTTAGGGTCTTTCGCATCATAAAAAAGGTTGCAAATGGCGGCTAAAATGGCGCACCAGCATGGCGTTGTACTGCGCTTCCGCGTCGTCCAGGGCCGGCAAAATGCTGGCTCCGTAGCGCTCCAGCGCCGAGCCAAAGGTGACGTGCAGCAGTTGGCGCGCATCAAAATCATCAAGCAGGCCGGGCAGTTGCGCGTCGGTGAGGTGGGGACTGTGGGGGACATTTTCCGGCTGGCAGTCGAGGAAATAGGTTTTGCGATCCACGCTGAATCGTTCGTGGGCCAGGGTAAGAATCTGGCGGAAGAGGGCCGGGTGGTCTTGGGCCAGCGCGCGCAGCGCTTCCAGGTAGCTGGTGCCGGCCGTTTTGACATGGACACGGCCGTTTGCCTGCCGGTTGATCTCATCATAAATGGAGAATTTGTCTGACCCGGTGTGAACCGACAGCTTGTATTGGCCAAAATGGCGCATGATGG
>JAGOMA010000019.1 GCA_017993775.1 Chloroflexota bacterium
ATTTGGCGTTGGGGATCAGGTCGGCAAAGACAACGATGCGTTGGGTGTTGATCTGGTATGGGTAACAGGAGATGAGGGTGGTTTGGGCGTGGGCGGTTGGGTCCATGACGGAAACGGCCGTTGGCTCTACCACTTTTATTTCCCGGACTACATAGGTGTAGGCTTGCCGTTCGGTGGAAATGATGATTTCGTCGCCGGGTGATAGCTTGTCCAGATGGCGGAAAATTTCGCCAAAGATGTCATTGTGGGCGGCCAGGACCATGTTTCCTTCTTGGCCGGGTTGGGAGGCGTTAACAAGCTGGCCCACGCCTTTTTTTAGCTGGTCCCAATCGACGCCCTGGACGATGGTGCTGTCGACGCCGATGGCCGGGATTTCGATGCGCCTGGCTTGTTCCGGACCGGGGGTGGGGATGGGCGGCGGGATGTAGGCGTTCATGGCGGGCATGAGGTGGGCGGGGATGTCTCCGGCTTCGCCGGCTTCGACGGGACGGCCGTTTACCGGCGGTTTGTGGCCGCTGGGCAGCACCACGAGGCCGATGATGGCTGTGGCGGTGGGCGTGGGTAAGGCTATGCTGGCCACCTGGACTTGCTGCGCCTGGGTCAATTCCTGGTTGAGTTCCTGGCGGGTCAGCCACAGGGTTGCCAGGACAAACACTAGCCCCAAGATGGCCCCAATTTCGATGAGCAAGAGCAGTTTGTTGGTGATCCAGCGCCATTGGATGCCTGGACGTGGGGGAGGGGGAACGGCCGTTTCCTCTTCGGTTGTGTCCAGCACATAGTTGCGCATTGCGCCGGTGGGGGTGGCGTTGGGGCGCGGCAGCGGCGGCGGGGCGGGGTTTGGCGCGGCCAATCCATCGACAATGACCAGACGGCCGTCTTGCTGCAATCGTTCCAGCCGCTGCAATCGCTGCTGCCTTTTTTTGCGATAAAGAGCCTGTTCTAGCTCTTTTACCGACAGGTCGTCGACTGTTTTTCGCTCGCTCATAGACATAATGATAGAGTGGAATGTGTAATTTGCAAACCGTTGCTCAGGTTTCTTTCAGACGTTGGCGCGTGCGTTGGGCTTCGTCCAGGTTGCCGATTTCCTGAAACAGCGCTTCGCTCTTTTGAAAATAGGGTTCAGCGGCGGTTTCTGCGCCCAGGAAAAGCTGCACATACCCCAGGCTGCGGAGGGCGAAAGCCTGCGCTCGCCTATCGCCGAGGCTTTGGCTGATGGCCAGGCTTTCTTGCAGCAGTTGGTTGGCGGCCACAAAATCGCCGCTGGCCTGCGCGACGCGGCCCAGGTAGGTTAGGGTGAACGCCTCGCCCCAACGGTCGCCAATGGCCTGTTTTAGAGACAGGCCGCGAGCCAGCAAGGCGCGGGCAGTTTCTAGATCGCCGCGCTGGGAGGCAAGCTGGCCTAGATTGTTGAGGGCTATGCTGGCGGCAAATGGATTGTTGTTGCTTTCCGCTGTTGCCAGAGCTTCTTGAAGAAAGGTTTCGGCCTCGGCGATTTTTTCTTGATGGCGGGCAATGGCCCCCAAATAATTGAGGTTGAAGAGCAGTTCGTTTGCAGCTTCCATCGCGCGTAGGTCGGTTAGGCTGTGGAGGAGGAGGGCACGGCCGTTTTCCACCTCGCCCAGATGATAGACAAACCAACCCAGCCTGGCCTGCAGCTGCGCTTTCAAGATGGCGCATGAACGATCCGGTGGAAGGTGTCCCCAGCGGGCAGTGAGTTTGGCCAACGCGAAGCGGAACACGTCGGCGCCTTCTTGAAAATAGTTGCGTAAATCGTAGTAGATGGCCAATCCTTCTACGGCCGTTTGCAGCATATCGTCACGGCCGTTAAGCACAGCCCACTGCCAACTGGCGCGGATGTTTTCAATGTCCTGATGAATTTCGGCCAGGGTGCGCGCTTGATCGCCGCCTTCCAGGCCGGCTTTTTTTTGGCCGATGAAGGTGGTGAAATAGTCGGCGTGGTTTTGTCGCAGATCGGTTTCGGTTTCAGGGGTTAAATTTTCCATAGCATATTGTCGCAGGATAGCCCGCATATCGTAGCGGCGGGCGGTGAGGGTGACGGCCGTTTCTTTTTTCCCCGAATCGGCCAGTAAAAAGGATTTGTCTAACAGCGCGGCCAGGTCAGACAGGCTGGCTCCGGTAATGGCGGCGGCTTCGCGGCCAAAACCGCCGCGAAAGATGGCCAATTGGCTGAGAATGTTTCGTTCGTGGGGCGACAGCAGCCGCCAGGAATGGGCAAACACGGCGCGGATGCTGCGATGGCGCTCTGGTAGATCATGGATAGGCGTGGTCTGGGTCAGCGTGTCGAGATTGTTTTCTATTTCCTGGGCGATTTCCTGACAGGTAAGGACATGGACCCAGGCGGCGGCCAGCTCAATGGCCAGCGGCAAGCCCTGAACCAGACGGCAAATGCGGCGCACGGCCGTGCGCTCTGTAGCCGTAGATTCGGGAAATAGGTTCCCGGCCACGTGCTGGGCGCGTTTCATAAAAAGCTGCACAGCCTGGGATTCGTCGCCGGCTGGAGAACCTTCGGCGTCGGTTGGGAAAGGCAGCCCCTGAAGGTCGACCACCCATTCTTCAGCCAATTTCAGGCGCTCGCGGGAGGTGACCAGCAGTTTGACGTGTTGGGTATTTCGGAGGATGGTTTGGATAAACGGGCGTCCTGCCTGCGTGAGATGTTCGAAATTATCTAAGATGAGCAGGAGGGATTTATTTTGGCAGAAAGCTAAAAGTTCGGTTAGCGGTGGATTGGGACCGGAAAACACAAGGCCGATGGCTTCGGCAACGGCCGTGGCCAACGCCGTCATCAGCGCGTTTTCGCCATCCATGGGATCCATCGCCGCCAGGGCGACAAAATAAATGCCATGCATAAAAGGGCCATCAAAAGCATCCACCAGGCGATGGGCGCTTTCCAATGCCAGGCGCGTTTTGCCAATGCCGCCCATGCCAACAACGGTGAGCAAGCGACAGTTTGGCCGCACCAATGCCCGGCGAATTTGGGCCAATTTTTCCTCGCGGCCCACAAACGTTGTGGTAAAAGAAGGCAGATTGTGCGGTCGGGTTTCGCCGGCTGTGGCGATTTGTTCCACAACGGCCAATGTCTCGGCGGCGGGTTCGATGCCTAATTCTTCTCGCAGCAAGCGGCTGAAGGTTTTGGCCTGCGCCAGGGCAATTGTGCGCTGGCCTTGATTGGCCAGCAGCCTCAACAGTTGTTGGTACGCCTGTTCTTGCCAGGGTTCCAGTTCCAACAAGCGGCGGACTTGGGCGGTGGCCAGGCCATATTCCCCACGCTCTTCATAATAGTGGGCGAGGGTCATGAGGGCGTTGGTTACATTTTGGTGGTGGTGCTGCCGGTAAAGTTGGGACCAATTCTCGAATTCCGGGCTTTCTTCCAGAAAAAAGCCTTCTAAAAATGGCCCGCGATACAGGGCGACAGCTTGTTGAAATCGACTCATACAGGCCGAACATTGGTTGTTCGGTTGTTTGTTATGGGCGTCGCAGCCGTCCAATAGCCGCTGGAACTGCTGCACGTCTACAAAATGGTTGCTGATCGGATTAAACTGGACCGATTCGCGGGATTGGATGAGGAAAGGGATGTCGTTGTCGAAATCGAAGAGCAGGCGGCGCAAGCGGGAGAGGGTTTGGCGCAAGTTGGCGCGCGCCATGTCATCGGGCACGTCGGGGAAGAAAAGGCCAACAAGGGTTTCGCGGCGGTGCGGACGGCCGTTCTCGACGGCCAGGTAAAGCAGCAAGGCTTCGATCTTTTTTGCGCGTGATTCTGGTAATGGCTCTTCATCCACTTGAATGAAAAGCGGACCCAGAATGGAGAGTGATAATTTCATAATGCTAGATTAGATCTTGGCCGGTTTGGTGTGATTTTTGAAGGCAGACTGTGTGCGGTTTGGCGGATGGCGGATGGGTGAAAATGGCAGCGGTGGCACTGGTTTTCTCAAAAACGCCTGCGGTCTTCATATGTATGTGTGAGGTGTTGTGTCTAACTGCCTTCTTAAGGCATCGAATTGTACCGGAATCGGCGGGCTGTGTCACGACTGCGTTTGGCGGCGAAGTGAATTCAACCGGCGGGGCGGCGGCTGCTTATTTGGCAGGTTGGGTGACGATGAGCGCACGACCGTCGGCAAAACTTTCACCGGGCTTTCCATCCGCTGTGAGGGTGGGCAGCCGTTCCAGCGAAGCGCGATCATACAGGCCGACAATCGTGCGGTAGGCTCCTGGCGGCGTTTCCGGGGGCACGGTGATGGCGTGCAGTTGGACGAAGATGTCGCCGGACCGCCAGGCCCAGGAAGGGGCATCCAATGTATCTTGCTGCGCCAGGACAATCCCTTCAGGAGTGAGTACCTGGGTGAAGAAGACGGTGTCGGGGGTGAATGTTGGCGGTACGTTGGGGCCGACGCGGGTGGGGTCGATGACCTGCCAGGTGGTTTGGAAAACGGCCGTTTCGCCGGCCATCACTTCCTCATCCAGCCACTCCCCGGCCAGCAAGTAAACGGCGTCACCGAAATTGGCAACGGCCGTGCCGCTGCCGTCGCTTGGATTGGGCGTTAGCTTGTAAAGCGTAAAACCGGGGTCCAAATCATCCGGGCGCAGACTTTGGGTATCTAGCGGTTGTAAATAGGGGCTGAAGGCGGGGTGTGGCGGCGTAGACGTGGGGATGAGGGCGTACCCGCCGCTGCCGCCGGGCCAGAGCAGGGCGCGGCGCGCATCAACCCAATGCAGATCGTTGGCGGCGTGTGGCCGCAGCACCAGGGCGATGGAACTGTCGTGGGCCGGACCGGGGTAGATGGTGGACATTACAATGGGCGCAGGAATCTCATTCTGGGCCAGATAATCGAGCGCGGCGACTAAATTGACCTGGTACGCGCCGCGCACGTCGGGGGACTGCGCCCAGCGGAAGAAGTAATCGCGCATGGTGACAAATCCGGCCATGCCCAGCCAGAGCAGGGCGGCGAGGCGCAAGTACGGCCGTTTATCCTGTCCCCAGCGCGCCATCACCCTTTGCGCCATTGCCATAAATCCCACTGCTGGCAGGAGGTAGATGGCCGGTAAGGCGGCCATGTTGCGGGTGGTATTGGCCGTGGCTCCGGTAATGAGCGATGGAAGAATGCCTGCGCCAAACCAGATCAGCAGGAAGGCGTAGGCTGGTTTTTTCCAGTTCCACAGGCACACCAACAGACCTGAGACGAAGAAAACGGCCGTCACAACTTCAAATACCGGCCGCCCAGGGATGTTGTAAGCCAGGAATTGGTCGCCATATCCCGGCCAGACAAAAGCCAGCAGCGCAGAGGAAATGTTGGTCAGAATCGGGCGCAGGCTGCCGGTGCGAAACGATTGCAGCGGCCTGTCCAGCATGTCTAGCCGGGTGAGCGCCTCGGGGTGCAAGCGCAGGTACGTAAACATGGGGATAACGAGCAGCCCGGTCAGGAGCAGCCCGGTCAGGACCGGTTTCCAGGCGCGGCGGAAGGTGTCGCGCTGCACCAGCGCCAGATAGAGCAGGAAGGCGGGAAACATGAGCCAGGCGACACGAGCGGCCAGGTAGATGTGCAGGGTAAACGCGACGGAGACGCCGAAGGCGACGGCCGTGATCCAGCATTGCCGCGCGGAAGTGTCTGGTTTGGCGCTGACGATTTGCCAGAAAAAGAGGACGGCCGTAGCTGTGAAAAAGGGCAGCATACCGGCTCGCAGCGCCTGCCGGCTGGTGGCGAGGGGCCAGAATGAGACGGCCGTCAGGGCGGCTCCCAGCAGCGCCGTTTGCTTGTCGAAGGCGCGCGCCGCCCACAAATAGGTGATGGCGATGGCGGCTACGCCAAAAATGACGTTTACCAGCCGCAGGGCCAATAACCCTTCGCCAAACAAGGCCATGCTGAGGGCGGCGGTGTAGCTGTAGAGGGGTTCGCTGCCGTAATTGAGCGGGAAGTAAAAGAGATAAACGCCGTCTAAAATGCCCAGGGCTTCACGGCCGTGATTGGCTTCGTCGTGCGTGAGACCGGGGGGAATGGCGGTAAGCTGGTAGGTTCGCAGCGCAAATGCCAGAAAGAGAATAAGCGCGAGGAATAGCAGCGAGCGTTTCACGGGAATTGAAAGTTAGCCATTGGGAGTTGATCTGTTGTCCATCAACTCCCAATGGTCAACTGTCTTTTTGCCCAATCGCGAAGACTTCGCGTTCAAAGAACCAACGGATGGGGGGTACGCCGAAGGCGATGCGCCGCAAACCGGCCATAATGGCGTTTTCCTGACGGTTTTGCGGCGGGGAATCCAGCCAGACGGTGGCTTTGAAGCCGGCGGCGTTCAGCGCTTTTTTCATGCTGCGTAAATCTTGTTCGTTTACATGGACGTCGAGGTTAACGGCCGTAATCGCCCGTGGGTCTTTAGGGTATTTCTCGCCGTCGCCGAGCAGGGTGCGCACGCGGCGTACCCAGGGGTAGGCATACAGGTCGTACCAGCGGTTGGGGGCGGTATGGATGATGAAACGGCCGTCATCTTTGAGCACCCGCCGCACTTCCAACATCGCCTCGTGGAGCTCCCAGGGATATAAATGTTCCACCACGTCAAACATCAACACCCTGTCAAAATAAGCAGTGGGAAACGGCAGATATTTGGCGTCGGAGCGGCAAACGCCCGCTTTCACGCGAGTCAGATCTTGGCCTTCTGCAGACAATTTGGCCCGTTCGGCGGTAATAACTTCCTGAGTCATGCTCATCGCGGCTTCAGCATAGTCGATGCCATACGCTTCGATGCCCATCTCCATGCAATGGCGAATAATTTCCCCACGCCCACAGCCCACGTCCAGGATGCGCATACCGGCCGTTACTTCGGCCATCTTAAACGAATCTCGCAGACGCCGGGAAAGCTGGACGCCTTCGGATTCAATAAATACGTCATACCCCTCACACGCTGTCAAAAAATACTCTTCAGTGTATAGTGTAGAAGGTAATGATTTGTTGTCCTGATCATTCATAAGTTCATTTTCAACTTTTGTTGTAACTGTGTCTATACAAACCTTTTGGGTTTTTAGGTGCGTAACACAAGTCCTTACTTTTTGTCATAAATTATCGGGCATTATATGGCACTGGTTTGTCAGCGTCAAAACAGCTTGACCATCTTCCTATGTTGATAATTTTGTTGTAGCCTATACTTAAGGGCGTAATTAGCGACAGATTGCAAGCAAACAAAAAAGCGGAACTATCCTCCACAGGTGAAAGACATATGAAATCGTCAAGTCTAGAAAAGATATTGGCTCCTGTATTGAAAGTGGACGGCCTGGGGGTTCCTGTTGGGTTAATACAAGATATTATCTTTCGACTTTTGTTCAATGAAGGGGAAGCAAGCGTGGCGCGTGTATCGACGGTGTTGGGCATTCATGCCGGCGTTATTGATGAGTTACTGAGCCGCATGAAGCAAGAACATCTGGTAGAGATTACCAAAGCGGGTTCGCTTGGCAGCCTGAGTTTTACGTATAGTCCAACGGACGCCGGAGCGGCCCGGGCGCGGGATGCGTTTGAGCGGAGCCAATATGTGGGGCGTGTCCCTGTTTCATTGGCTGATTATTCAGCGGCGATTCTGGCTCAGACGGGCGGCCACCGACAAGTGTCACCCAACCAGGTGCAGGATGCGCTGGCTCATTTGATTTTGCCCGATAATTTTCACCGGCGAATTGGCCCGGCCGTTAATTCCGGTTCTTCGCTGTTTTTGTACGGCCCTCCCGGCAACGGCAAAACAACCATCGCGGAAGCCATCGCCAAACTGCTGGCCAAGGATGATCCTATCTGGCTGCCAGATTCAGTCACGGTTGGCGGCCAAATCATTCGTATTTTTGATCCTCTGGTGCATATTCCCTTGAGTGACGACGAAATCAGCCTGTACCTTGATCCGTATGGGCAGGGTGGCGGGACCGATAAGTTGAAGGTGGATAAGCGGTGGCGGTTGTTTCAACGGCCGTCGGTCATGGTTGGCGGCGAGTTAACCATGGACGCGCTGGATTTGCGCTACGAACCCATCGCCAAAGTCTACGAAGCCCCGCTGCAAATGAAAGCCAATGGCGGCATGTTTCTCATCGACGATTTTGGCCGCCAGCAAATGCGCCCACAAGAGCTGCTCAATCGTTGGATTGTGCCGTTGGAAAGCAACATCGACTTTTTGCGGCTGCAATCCGGCCAGTCGGTGGAAGTGCCGTTCCAACAATTAATCGTTTTTTCCACCAACCTGGACCCCAATGATCTGGTCGACGATGCCTTCCTGCGCCGTATTCAAATGAAAGTATTGGTGGGCAGCCCGGACGAAAAATTGTTTTACCAGATATTTTTGGCGGTTTGCAAGCATTACAATGTGCCCTTCGACAAACGATCCTTCGTTCACTTGCTGCAAAAGTGGTATCGGGAAGCTGGCCGGGTGATGCAGTCTGTTCACCCCCGCGATATTGTGAAAATTGTGATTGCTTTGTGTGAGTACGAAAAAATCACGCCGCACATGACTCCGGCGCTGGTTGACGAGGCCTGTTTTAGCTACTTTGTGGACGAGACGGCTTCGGCGGCGTGGGTTTCGCCGGCGCAAATGCAAAACGCCGCGCTGCGTGTCAAACAGGCCACGGCCGTTGCCTGAACCGGCAAAAAACTGGACAGCCAGCTAATTAGACCCTAAGGGTTTGCGTGCCAGAAGCTCTAATTTCTCAAGTGCAAACCCTTAGGGTCTAGCCTACCCGTTTTCCATTTCCACCGCTAACGCTACCGCTTCGCCGCCGCCCAGGCAGAGCGAGGCAATTCCCCGGTGCAAGCCGCGATTTTGCAGGGCATAAAGCAGCGTAACCAGAACACGCGCCCCGCTGGCGCCAATCGGGTGCCCCAAAGCCACGGCGCCGCCATTCACGTTCACCTTGTCCCAATTCCAGGCGTATCCTTTTTGGACCATTTCTGCGCCGTTGGCCAGCGCCTGTGCGGCAAAAGCCTCGTTCAGCTCGATCAGATCGACCTGGTCCAGGGTCCAATCGAGCCGCTGCAGCAGGCGCGGCATGGCGCTGGCCGGGGCGGCAAACAGCCATTTGGGCTCGACGGCCGCCAGAGTGTATCCGGCGATGCGGGCTAACGGCCGTATCCCCTGTCGCTGCGCTTCGGCGCGGCTGGTCAGCACCAGAGCCGCGGCGCCGTCGTTGAGACCGGGGGCGTTACCAGCCGTGACTGCGCCACCTTGTTCAAAGGCGGCTGGGAGTTTGGCCAGTTGTTCCAGGCTGGTGTCCAGGCTGTAACCGCCTTCGCTAAAGCTGGCGCGAATGGGTTCGTCGATGGTGAGGCTGGTGGTGGTTTTGCGCGTTTTGATTTCGACAGGGGTAATTTCGGCGGCGAAACGGCCGTTCACCGTCGCCTCGGCCGCTTTTTCATGGCTGCGCAGGGAAAACTGGTCCATTTCTTGCCGCGACACGTTAAATTGTTTGGCGATAAATTCGGCCGCGTTGCCCATCGGCCAATCCTGAAAGGCGCACCACAGGCCATCGTGCAGGACGGCATCTTGCAGTTGGGCATCGCCATAGCGCAGCCCGGCGCGGGCTTTGGGCAGCAAATAGGGTGCATTGGACATACTTTCCATGCCACCCGCGACAAAGATATTGGCTTCCCCGGCGATGATGCCGTTGGCGGCCATCATGACGGCCTTGAGGCCGGAGCCACAGACTTTGTTGACGGCCGTGGCGCCTACCGTGTTGGGCAGCCCGCCGCGCAGAGCGGCCTGCCGCGCCGGCGCCTGCCCGGCGCCAGCCTGGACAACATGGCCCATGATGGCTTCGTAAACGCTGGCCGGGTCGATGCCTGAGCGTTCTATGGCGGCGGCCACGGCCGTTGCGCCCAAATCGGTGGCCGTCAGGCTGCTCAATCCGCCCATAAAACGGCCGGTGGGCGTACGCGCCGCCCCGACAATCACGACATCTTGTGGGTTTTGACTTATGCTCATGGGTTACTCCCTTTTTTGCTAGAGGATTTTGTATGGTGGTGGTGTGGGTTTTTAGTATTGTATGCAAAGCTGGGGCATATAGCGAGATGAGAACGGCCGTTTTTGTGAGTTTGGCGCATATTTGGCGGTGGAATTTGGGCGATTGGCTGTAGACGGGGTGACGGCCGTTCCTTTACAATGTACCAGGGTTATTAAATGAGCAGGCAGTAAATAACCACCCTCTTGTCTTTATCCTACCAGAGGACTGGCGTATGATGGATAGAAGAAAATTATTTACGGAGGTACTGGCAACATTGTTTGAAAACAAATTTAATCCAAACACCATCAATTTTGCTTGCAGCCAGTGCCGGCTGGCTTCAAGGCAGCATGTTTCGATTTCTTCCACTCAGATTGTTTGCCCAAATTGCGCCCACCCAATGCACAACATGGGCATTGGGTTTGTTGTTCCCAAGCTGACAGACAATCAACAATGGCAAAAAATCGAGCTGCTTGTCCAACATGATTTTTCCTTTGAGCTTTTACCGGCCTGATTTGTTTACCTGGGAGCTTCGCAGGGGTATGGCGGTATACGTCATGCCCCTTTTTTGATCTTTTCCGTGATCAGTTCATTAAACCTGGCCGGCGCGGCTGAGCAGTCAGTAGAAAGCTGGATTGTCTGGGCTATAATTTGCGGGCAAACATAAAATCTCAACCGTCGATAAGCAATCAACCTAAAACGGATTGGTGTCTACAGAAACGGACAAGTAAGCGGCTAAGGCGCACTCGGAAAAAACCTATGAATTGGAAAGTAATTATCGTATTAACGGCCGTACTCTGGCTGGCTGCTTGTGGCGCGGCTGGGCTGCAAGATACGTATGTCGAGGCCACCCTGACGCCGCAGGCCACAGAAACGCCCAAACCAACGGCCGTACCCATCCTGGAAGACGCCGGAGGAATTGGTCGGGCGTTTTATCGCGCCTGGGAAACGGGCGATTATCTGGGCATGTACAGCTTGTTAACGCCACAAAGCCAGGCGTTGGTCGACAGCGCGGCCTTTACCCAACGGTACGAAGAAGCGTTGCAAACGGCGATGGTTACGGCCGTTCATTCCCAGCCTTTGTCGCTGCTGCAGGATGGGGAAACGGCCGAAATGGGGGTGCGGGTGACCTGGGACACGGCCGTGCTTGGCCCCATTGTCCGCGAGTATGGCCTGCCCCTGACCTACACCGAAGGGCGTTGGGGCGTGGTTTGGGACGAAGGGTTGATTCTGCCGGAACTTGCCGGCGGCAATCGCCTGCTTATGGATTACCGCACACCTGCCCGCGCCAACATCTACGATTTTCAGGGAAAAGCGCTGGCCTACCAGGGAACCATCCTGAGCTTAGGAGTCATCCCGGGGCAGATTGAGGACGAAGAAGCGCTCCTCAATGCGTTGTCGCCCGTATTGGGCAAAACCCCGGCGGAAATAAAAGAAATTTATGCTCAGGCGCTGCCCGATTGGTACTGGCCTCTGGGCGACATCCCCGAAGAAGTGATGCAGGCGCACGCCGCCGAGCTGCAGCCATTCATCGGCAAAGGGCTGGCTCCGCCAGAGCAGCGCCTGACGCGCATTTACGCCGCCGATGGCGTCGCGCCGCATGTGGTGGGCTACATCGGCCCCATTCCCGCTGAAAACCTGGACGACTATCTGGGTCAAGGGTATCGCGGTGATGAACAGGTGGGTTTGGCCGGTCTGGAAGCATGGGGTGAAGAATACCTGAACGGCGAGCGCGGCGGCACGCTGACCGTGGTTGGGCCTAGCGGCCAATATGTCACCACGATTGCCGAGCGCGCGCCGCAGCAGTCGCGCAGTATTTTCACGACCATTGATAATGATTTTCAGACGGCCGTGCAGCAAGCCCTGGCTGAAGCCATCGAAACCTACCCGCTGGCGAATGCCGGTTCGGTGGTGGTGATGGATGTTAAAACCGGCGCGATTCGGGCCATGGCCAGTTACCCCTCCTACAACCCGGCCGTTTTTGACGCCAACCGATCAGAAGGTGACGCCGAATTAAGCGCGGTACTCACGGATTCGGGACGGCCGTTGCTCAATCGCGTCACCCAGGGCGCTTATCCTTCCGGCTCGCTCTTCAAAATCATTACGCTGTCCGCCGCCCTGAAAAGCGGCCTATACACGGCCGACAGCCGCTACACCAGCACCGGAACCTGGAACCGCATGGGCGATAATTTTGTCAAATACGATTGGCTGGCTGGCGGTCATGGCACCATCAGCATGAGGCAGGCGTTGGTCGTTTCATGCAACAGTTGTTTTTATGACGCCGGATTTAACCTGGACCAGTTCGACAACAATTTTTTGCCGGACGTGGCCAAAGGCTTCGGACTGGGTCAGGAAACAGGCATTCAGATCGGCGAATCTGCCGGTTTAATTCCCAGCCCGGAATGGAAAATCACCAACGTGGGTGAAGGCTGGGTTCCCGGCGACGCCGTGAACATGGCGATTGGTCAAGGGTATGTCCAGGTCACGCCGCTGCAAATGGTTGATCTGGTAGCCGCTGTGGCCAATGGCGGCACGTTGTATCGGCCTACGGTGGTAGACCGCATCGGCGCGGGCGCGGGCGCGCCGGAAGAGCCGTGGCCGGTCCAGGCGCGCGGCGAACTGCCCATCACCCCCGACCAGATCGCGACGCTGCAAGAGGCGATGTGGGGCGTCGCTAACAGCCCGTCGGGCACAGCGACCTTCCAGTTTGTGGATTTGCCGGTGCCGGTGGCGGGTAAAACGGGCACGGCCGAAGACCCGCCGCGCACGTCGCACGCCTGGTTTGCCGGGTATGCGCCGGCCGCGCCATTCACCCGCGTGGATGGCTCGACTATCGAGGAGCCGGAGATTGCCATTGTGGTGATGGTTGAGAATGCCGGCGAAGGGTCGGCCGTCGCCGCGCCGATTTTTCGGCGGGTGGTGGAGTTGTATTATGGGGTGGAACCGCAACGGCCGTATCCCTGGTCTGGCGGTTAAACCATCGGCGTGGGCAGGTCTGGAAAGTCTCAGGGAATTCTAAATAATAGATAATTGGCGGATCGGAGGCTTGCCATATCGTGTATAATGTCCCGTGGAATTAAAAATCTAGTTCTGGAAGAGGACTATCAAATATCAAGAAGGAGGTTACTATGACGAAATTACTTAAAAAAGCTTTTGCCGAAGCCAATCGGCTGCCAGAATGGGAGCAAGACGCTCTGGCGGCAATGATTTTGGACGAAATCGCTGATAATCGTCAATGGCAAAAAGCCCCCAGCGAAGCAGATGTCTGGATGGAAAAGTTGGTTGAAGACGCGCTGGCCCCGCAGCGATCAATCGCCTGAACCCTCTTGATTAAGGCCAGATCCCATTAAAGACTGAGGATTGTTACCTGATAGTCCTCAGTCTTTAAATGTACCCCCAACATCGTGCCAATAAACGCACTCCTGAAGCACCAATCATCATAAATTCTAACCATCATGCCTAAAAATAAAAACAACGAGCCTCGTCGTATGCCGTGGCGAAAAGCAGTCAAAAAAACCATGCAGCAGGCGACCGAACAGGAAATTATTTATCGTTTCGGCAGCCTGGATAACGCTTCTTTTAATTATCGCTGGGAACATGTCCAATCGGTTGTGGCGTTGGCGACGCGCCTGGGAGAATTGACCGGCGCGGATCTGGAAGTTGTGGAGGCGGCCGCCTGGCTGCACGATGTACGTAAAGACGCTGGTGATTCTCATCCCCGCCAGGGGGCCAAATTTGCCCGCGAATTTTTGCCCCAAACTACGTTTCCGCCGGAAAAGATTGAACGGGTGGCCCAGGCTATTGAGGACCATATGGGCTTATGGCGGGATAAACCGTTGAAGAACCTGGAATCGATGGTGTTGTGGGATGCGGATAAGTTGGCGAAGATTGGGTTAACGGCCGTTTTCCATTGGACTGGTCTGGCGTTAGCGGGCAACAAATCGCGCGCCCTCTCAGACCTGATCGCTCGCGGTCGCTCGGCCGATTGGCAGGCCAAAACGGTTGCCAGCATGCATACAAAACCTGCCCGCCGCGCCGCCAAATCTCGTCTAAAATCTTACAATAAACTCTGGGACAGCCTGGAAGCTGAACTCAAAGGGGACGATCTGTTAGCCAAGCAATAACCGTTATTTGGGGTTAACGGCCGTTCTGATAAAAGAAATCGGTCACCACCGGATGCACATAGCCGCTGGCGCGAAATAAAGCCTGCCATTCCCAGGCCGCGTCATGACTGCCCCCCGCCTGATTGGCCACAATCCAATAGCTAAACGCCAAAAAATATGGTTCGGCGTCGCGCATGTAGCCATACTGGTAGGCCAGCAAATCTGTTACCGCGTCTGGATTGTCGCTGTACGAGCCGCCCTCTGTGCCGACCATTGGCAGCGAACGACCGAGATGGTTGCGAACAATCTCGTCATATTTGCGGAACAGCAAAAAACCGTCCGGGTCATCGTAGGGGCGCGTGCCGTGATAGTTGTGTACCGAAAGCCAGGCATGATTGAGCAGCGCGCCATCGCCATTAAACTCTAGCGCCCTTAAGGTACGATCCAAAAACTCATAGTGGTTGTACGCCCCGCCAGGGCTAAACGCGCCGATGCCCGGCAGCCCACCGTTGGCCACAATAATGCGCGCCGTCGCCGCCCAGGCGATGGCATACTGGTTTGGATTGGCAAAACCCTGGTGGTTTTCGTCGTTGACGTTGGGTTCATTGTAGAGTTGAAAATAATAGACGCCTTTGGCGCGGTAATGGCGCACCATGCCGGCGACATCGCCATCATACGGTAGCACGCCGTTGCGATAAAGCCGCATCACTGGCATGATGCCATTGGCGACTAATTTGTCCACCAGATAATCGTTGCTGCCGATGTCCGCGCCATCGTTGAGAAACACAACCCATTTGATGTGCATTTTCACCATTTCGGCTACAAACCGATCGACTACGCCTTGATCCTGGCTGACGGTTGGAATCCAATGCATGCCCCAGCCGTTGTCGCCGGGCGGCACGGGGAAGGCTTCGTAAGGGATGACTTCCTGGTAGGCGTATTGGTCGATGGGTTTAATGATGGGCGTGATGGTTGGCGTGATGAGCGGCGAGAGCGTGGGCGTTGGCGTTTCGCTGGGGCGTGGCGTGAATGGGGTGAGCGTGGGGATGAAGGGGGTGTTGGTGGGGGTGGCTGTGGCGCGGGGAGCGGCGAAAATGGGGGTGGCTACGGCCGTTACCACACTGGCCGTAAAAGTTGCCGGAACGCTGTTTGTGGGCACGGGCAGGGCGGCAGCCATGGCTCTGGTAGGCAGTGGAGCGGCATCTACCGCCTGACAACCCATCAACAGACCGACTGCCAGAAACAGCAAGCCAACGGTGATGGGCCAGCTTGTTTTCATCGATATAGGTCTAACTCCTTGGGGCGTACCAAATCTCGGGCACGGCCGTCTGCTGCCGGCAGATTGAGTCCGCGCAGGAGAACTACCGGCCGTCCTTCGGCCGCCTGCCCCATCAACAGCCCGGCGGCAGCGGCAATTTCGTCGGCCACGCCAACGTCGGTGTGCTGCAAGATATAGCCGTACCGATCTGGCTCGCCGCGACGGTCCCACAGGGCGGGCAGCCCGGCTACGCCAATGGCCACGCCGACTGTTCCCAGGCGAAACGGCCGTCCGTGGCTGTCGGTAATGACCACACCTACGGTTACGCCCAGCCGGGCGTGGATGGTTTGGCGGATAGCGGCGGCGGACGCGTCCGGGTCGATGGGCAGCAGGAGAACGGCCGTGTCGCCATCGGCGGCGACATTGGAGCGGTCGATACCGGCGTTGGCGCTGGTAAAACCCAGCTTGTGACGTACCACCAGCACCCCCGGCTTGAGGCGCGAAATCTCGTCGCTCTCGCGCAAAATCAGCTCGACCACGCGCGGGTCTTTGTCGGTTTGGGCGGCGACTGCCAGCGCGCGCGGCCCGGGTTCCACTTCGGTCAGCCGCACCAGCCGCCCTTCGGCTTTGGAGACAATTTTTTGGGCGATGGCCAGGACGTCGCCGTCTTGGAGGGCGATGTCGGCCTGGGTAAGCGCAGCCAGAATGATGTCGGCTACATCGTTGCCGGGCTGGACATCGGGGATATGGGGAACGGCCGTGAGAGAGATATTCATTGTAAAGTGTGGAGTGTGGAGTGTGGAGCGCGGAGTGCGGATTTTTATTCCGCACTCCACACGTTGCACTCTAAATTCCGGTGATGCGGATGCCGGCGCTGGGTGATTTGTGGATGATATTGATGGCGATGAGAACGGCCGTTAACCCTTCCACCGCCCGCGCATTTTGCAGCGCCCCGGCATTCACCCCACGCAGACCGGCGTCCTGGCACAATTGCAGCGCCACGGCCTTGTCTTCTTTCTTTTCACCGCATACCAGCACATCACAGTCCATGGCGTGGTCCAGGTCCAGCAAATGATGCGCGCCGATGTTTTGGAAGGCTGCTACCACCCGCACAGCGTCGCCAAGCTGGTTTTGGGCCTCTTCAGCCGCCGACAGGCCGCTTTCCAGCGTGTGGACCCGCGCTTTTTTCTCGCCAGAGGGAGCCACGACGGTGATTAACAATTTGTCTTGTAAGGCCGGTCTGGCCTGTTCTAAGGTGTCGGCTTGCGCCCAATAGGGCACGGATAAGACCACCACTTCGGCTTGCTGCGCGGCCGTCAGGTTGTCTGTGCCGGCTACAGATGCCGAATCCGACAGTTTCGCCCGCATATCGACAGCTGCGGCCGCGCCCTTTTCCGCCTTGCGTGAACCGATGATAATTTCATGCCCGGCCGCCGCCCAGCGGTAGCCAAGTCCAAAACCTTCATTTCCTGTGCCGCCTAAAATTGCGATTTTCACTGGGTTGCTCCTTTCATGAATTTTATGCGCTTAATTTAGCAAAACGCTGCCACACCTCTGCCGCCAGTTCGCGGCTGCGGGCGGTAATTTCTTCTTCGTCCAGTGTGAGCAGTTGGCGGTCTTGCATCAGAATTTGACCGGCAGCAATGGTTGTGGTGACCATGCTGGCTTCAAAGCCGAAGATGATGTGCCAGGGCAGGTTCCCTGCGCTGAGTGGCGTAGTAGCGTGATAGTCAACGAAGATCACATCGGCGGCAGCGCCGATGGCCAGTTTGCCGATATTGCTTTTAGGCCAGAACATATTGGCCAGCGCGGCATTGTTGTAAATGGCCATTTGGGCGATGTCGGCGCCATTGGCGCGGCGCGGGTCGCCGTGGGCCAATTTGTGCAGGAAATACGCAGTTTTCCACTCGGCCCACATGTTGTTGCTAAAGCCATCGTTGCCCAGGCAAACGGGGATGCCCATACGCATCATCCCCTCAATGTCCGACGCGCCGACGGCGTTGTTCATATTGCTGCGCGGTTGGTGGGTGACCCAGGCGCCGGTTTCATGCAGCAGCGCTTTTTCGGTGGGGTCGATGTGGATGGCGTGGGCGACGATGCTTTTGGGGCCAAGAATGTCGGCGTCAGCTAACCGGTCGACGACGCGTTTGCCGTATTTGTAGAGCGAATCGTATTCGTCAGATTCGTGTTCGGCGACATGAATGTGGAAGCCGGTATCCAGGTCTTTGGCGGCCTGGACGCAGGCGGCCAGGGTATCTTCGGTCAGGGAAAGGGAGGCATGCAGGCCGAATGTGCCGGCCAATAAATGGCTGCGGCGTTCTTCGAGCGAGTGGAGGAAGCGCACGTTTTCATCGATTCCGGCCTGTGCGCCGGCGTGCCCGTTGCGGTCAGTGACTTCATAACACAGGGCGGCGCGAACACCGGCCATTTCTACGGCATCGGCGACCTGGTCCAGGGAATTGTTGATGGCGTTGGGGCTGGCGTGATGATCGATGAGGGTGGTTGTGCCATGTTTGATGGCGTCTACCAGGCATACGAGGGCGCTGTACTTGACGTCTATGTCTAAGAGTGCGCGATCCAGCCGCCACCAGAGCCTCTCCAGAATGTCGGGGAAATCTTTCATGGGCGCGCCGGGGATGGCCATGCCGCGGGAGAATGCGCCGTAGAAGTGGGTATGTGCGCAGATGTTGCCGGGCATTACGAGTTGGCCGTGGGCGTCCAATTGTTTGGCTTCGGGGTATTGTTCGCGGAGGGCGGCGCTGTCGCCCATGTCGGTGATCAGGCCATCTGACAATAGCAAGCCGCCGTTGGGAATAATTTCGTTGACCGCTCCCCAGGTGACGAGACGGCCGTTGGTGATGAGTAATTGCTCCATAAAGCGATTGTAACCCTCCTTTTCAGGGATGCAATACGGCCGTTGGCGAGAATTAGATTCGTATCAGAGGCCAGTTTTGCATCTTGACAGTGACCTTGCTTCCGTTAAACTCACGGGTAAGAATATCACAGTTAATGCTGTCTATTAAGCAAATGCGATAAATTATACCTTTAAGGAGCTTAAATAATGGCTGATCCCTTTAATGTAACAGACTCTGCCTTTCAAGCGGAAGTTTTAGAATCTGATAAACCGGTGTTGGTGGATTTTTGGGCGGAGTGGTGTGGCCCCTGCCGCATGATTGCCCCATCTGTAAAAGAAATCGCCTCGGAGTATGATGGCGTTTTGAAAGTGGCTAAAATGGACGTGGATGACAATCCGGCGACCCCTGGTCGTTATGGGATTTCTGGCATTCCGACCTTGATGCTTTTCAAAAATGGTGAAGTTGTGGCCCGCATTGTAGGCGCGATGCCGAAAGATCGTCTGGTAGCCCAGATTTTGCCGCATATCGGCAAAAATTAGTGGTTGTTCATCTGGTTGGCGAGCGTTAATGCGGCCAGCTAAATGTGGATATAAAAATAAAGCCATTGACTGTGGTCTGAACCGGCAGTCAATGGCTTTTTTGTTGGAGGGGTGATGATTGAATTGGCAATTATGGTTGAGGGGCAAAATGGGCTGAATTGGCCGCGCTGGCAGCGGTTGGTAACGGCCGTTGAAGACTTGGGTTTCGCCGGACTTTACCGGTCTGACCATTACACCAATGCCAGCCCGCCAGACTTGGATTCGCTGGAATTGTGGGTTTCGCTGACCTGGCTGGCAGCCAATACGCAGCGGATCGCGTTTGGCCCGTTGGTATCGCCAGTCTCTTTTCGCCAGCCGACGATGACGGCGCGGATGGCAACGGCCGTGGATGATTTGTCGCACGGCCGTTTAACTCTTGGTTTAGGCGCAGGCTGGCAAGAACGGGAACACACTCATTACGGCTGGGATTTGCTTGACGTGCCGGAGCGATTTGCCCGATTTGAAGAAGGGCTGGCGATCATTACTCGGATGCTGCAGAGCGGGGAGCCGGTGGATTTTAGCGGCGATTATTATCAGGTTCAGGAGGCGGTGCTGCTGCCGCGCCCTCAGCGTCCGGGCGGCCCGCCGATTCTCATTGGCGGCAACGGACCAAAACGCACGCTGCCGCTGGCGGCGAAGTACGCGCAGGAATGGAACGCGGTCTATATTTCGGCGGTGGAGTTTGCGGCGAAGAATCGGATGTTGGATGAATTGTTGGCGGCAAACGGCCGTGTCCCTTCCGATGTGCGCCGTTCGCTGATGACCCGGATTGAGATGGGTGATGAGGCGGCTTTGGCGCAAAAATTTGCCGTGTCCAGGCTGACGATGGACGAGCTGCGGGCGCGTGGATTGGTGTTGGGCACGCCGGGGCACATCGTGGCTCAGTTGGGGCAGTTGGCGGAAGCGGGCGTGCAGCGGGTAATGCTGCAATGGCTGGACCTGGACGATGTAGGCGGGTTGGAAGTGTTGGCCCGCGATGTGTTGGGCCAGGTGTAGGGTGGGGGAATAGAAAACGGCCGTTGCCTGTGGTAGGGAACGGCCGTTTTTGCTCTGTGGAAAAAATTAGATTACGTGGCAGAAGTGTCGGAATCAGCCTCCGATTCAGCTTCAGGCGCTTTCTCTTGCGGTGTGAATTGGGTCGCCAGTTCACCCAATCCTTCCGACAACCAGCGCAAGCCCTGGGCGATGCCGGTGCGGGCGCGGGCGGAAATTTCGGTCGAATCGACGCGCGTCTTCAATTCTTCCGCTTCCCCTTTGATTTTTTCTGTGGTTTCGCTGGTTTTTACTTCGCGAATGACTTTATCTACTTCGTTGACGAAGGTATGCACGCCTTCGCGGACTTCTTTTTCGACGCGTTTGCGCTCTTCGCTGTCCCAGGCGGATTGCAAAGTTTCCGCCAGTTGGCGGCCAAGTTTCTGAAATTCGGCCCCGATATCTAATTTCGGCGCGCCGCTGTTTACGTCATCTTCCTCGATGACAATGCGTTTGGCGTCTAATTTTTCCTGTTCTTTCAAATCATCTACGCTGGGGTTTTGTTCGTCACTCATTTTTTAACTCCTTGCTAAAACTGTGCGCAATTTCCGGATGAATTTGCCTGCCTGATTGCCTGATTGTTTGTAAAAGAATCACTTTGCTGATGACGGCCGTAGCCATGTTTCTATACGTCATTTTGATTTGGGGGTTGCACTTAATTTTCGGCGCGCCGCAAAGACCAGTCGTCGAGAAACCAGCCATCGTTGAGGAGGGCGAAATTGCCGCGAATGGCCGCGCCCAGGCGCACGGTTTGCGCTTGCTCGATGGTGAAGTATTGGCTGAACGTGTTTTTGCGGCCGAATAACGGCCGTATCCACGCCTCACTGCTCTCCGGGCTGATCAGACGCACTTCTCCGGCTGCCGGATCATCGGACCAGATTTTCTGGTTGCCATTGAAGGCCATCACCAGGTCAGGAAACAGATTGATCTCCAGGCGATAATACCCGGGTTCCAGAAAAACATCGCGGAAAAGACGAAAACTGATCGCCCCATTACCCTTGAATGCCTTGACCGTGTGTACGCCGTGCCAAATGAACAGCGCGTGTTCCTGGGGCGGCAGGAATTGATCGGAAAGGACACGAACCTCTGGCCGGCGGTAAACATCCCAGATTTCAACGCCATATCCGGTGGGGCCTTCGTCGTATTCCAGTGTCCAACCGGTGGGCAGTTGCAGTTCTGGCTGCCCGTTTTGCAGGTAATCGCCTTCTTCAAAGGAGCCGTTGGGCAGCAGGTTGCTGCTCCAATTGGCGGCGTTGGGGTCAATGGTGGGGGTGAGGGTTGGCGTGGGCGTGGGCGTTTCGGTGGGCGGCACGGCCGTTTCCGTGGGAATGGGCGTGCGCGTTGGGGCAAAGGTGGCGGTGATGGTGGCTGTCGGGCGCGGTGGGCTGGTAAGCATGGGGGTGAGGATGGGTTGGGTTTGCGGCACGGCCGTCCATGTGGGCGGCACGGTGGGCGCAGGCGACAGAACGGCCGTCAGGGCGACGGTAGGGGCGACGCCCAGGCGCGTGGGCAGCGGGGGTTCGTCCTGGCAACTGGTTAGTGCCAGGAAAACGAGAAAGAGGGGGACGGCCGTTCCCACTCGCCGCACCCAAAAGCCTGCTATAAGCCTGATCATCACACAAAACCCCATAACACCTCTGGCAGCATTGTAAGCTTGCCTCATGGAACTCGCAACCTCTGTTGCCCGAAAAGCACACACGCCACCATGACTCCTCCAAAATTCCGATTGTCCACGAATAAAGTGGCCCAAGACGTTGATTCATCACTCGGCATATTAGAAAGCAGGTCATCGACTCGATTGTAGACTTGACATTTAGACAAGGTTGGTTATTAATAGTAGGTAACAGGCGGTGTAACCTCAACTAATTACCCCCCTTCACATTATCGCAGACGAACAACTCATCTTCACGAATGACGTTTAACAAGCATGTGCAATTGGGATTGAGAAGGCATTGATAGCCTCAATGACCTCGCTCTTTACCCAAAGTCATCCGGCGTCCTCATGAAATGGTTGAAAATGTCCATATAAGGTTTAAATAGTATGCAATCCTCAACACAATTTTCGGGCCTCACAATGCCTGTTTTTACAGCCTTTGGCTGGGCGGGCGAAGAGACGGCCATCAAATATGCGCTTTCACAATTAGAAGGTTTTATTAGCGAACTGCATCGCGTATTACCACGCAATGTCCAGGAAAAGTTTCCCTTTTTTGGCTTGAGCCAAGAAAATCAGTCAGTTTATTTGTCCGCCAGCGAAAAAATTGGCGACGACGTGCTGATTTCCTTTTTTGCTCGCCCCATGAGTCTAGAATTGCAGTTGACGATCATGAATCGGGCTGTTCTGGATAAAATTTATCGCCAGGCAGAAAAAGAACCGGCCTTGTGCCACCGGCTGATCACAGAGTTAGGGCCGGAATGGTCGCTGCGCGTGCAGCAAATGCAAGTCGATGAAGATTCCCAAGAAGCGTCTCACTACCAGGATTTGTTTAAAGATAGTTTGGCCGTCTTTGATGAGTCGGCTTCGGTGGCGGTGATGAGCAAAGCGGCTTACTTGAATAGTGAATCGCGTTGGCTGGCGCCATTTTATTTGAGCCGACGATTTGATTCCGAGCGTGTGGCGGCGATGGGGCAGGCGGTGACGCAGGTGTTGAGCGAACAAATTGCCCGCCTGATGCCTACTCTGGATTTCCTGACAGGCAAAGTTGCGCGCAAGAAGACAAAGCCCCGTGCGCGGGTGAAAGCGAGCGTGGAAGAAATTGCGATGCCCGATGATTTGCAGGCGAATTCTTCGGAGATGTTTACCTATGTGGCAGATTTAAAGCCGCTGCATTTGCGGCAAGGGTTTATTAACCTGACACCTAAACATTGGCCGTTTTTCCAGATTAATTCACGCACAGAAACCCGCCCGGTGACTGTTTATTATGAAGGGATTTATGACAAAGAGTGTTCGGTTTGGCGGCTGCTGCCAAATGATCGGGCGCGTCTGGTATTGAGTCCGGCTTTGCATGAGTGGCTGGAGGAAAACTTTACTGTACAAGATCAGATTCGGGTGACGGCGCGTAAGTTGGGGGATGATGAGATTCAGATGACGTTACGGCCGTTAGGTGATGTGGCCGAGTAACGGCCGTATTCATCCATTACCCCCTATCTAAAATATCATCCGCAAAAAGGGCGTCCTTGGCGACGCCCTTTTTATTTGGTACAAATCAGCCCTACGGGACGGAAACTATCCATCATTGCTGGGGTTGTTGCCATAAGCATACAACTCCTCCTTTCACAGAGTAAGATCAACTATGGCAAGAACAAAAATTGTCGCAACCATTGGACCTGCAAGCAGCAATCCAGAAACCATTCGCCGAATGTTGGCGGCCGGCATGACTGTGGCCCGCATCAATTTCTCGCACGGCGACCACGATTCCCACACCAAAACCATCAATATGCTGCGGCGCGTAGCCGAGGCCGAAGGGAAAGTCCTGGCCATTTTGGGCGATTTACAAGGCCCCAAACTTCGCCTGGGACACGTCAAGTCAGACGGTATCCAACTGGCGTTGGGAGATGAAATTGTACTCACCCCCCATCGCGGACAGCCGGCCATGATTCACCTGCCCCATCCCGACCTGATACGAGTCATCAAACCAGGCGCTCGTCTGGTTCTGGGCGATGGCGAGGTGGAGATGGTAGTGGCCGAAAAGAAGAGCGATACCTTGCGCTGTGTGGTTACCGTGGCCGGCCTTTTAGAATCGCGTAAAGGCGTCAATGCGCCCGGCACAGATCTGCCGATTTCCAGCATCACTGAAAAAGACAAAGAAGATTTGGGCCTGATTTGCAAGTTGATGCTCGATTACGTGGCCCTTTCTTTTGTGCGTACCGCTCAAGATGTGTTGGATTTGCGCGAAATGATGGATTCCTTTGGCGTGCAAATCCCGGTCATCGCCAAGATCGAAAAAGTGGAAGCGATCGCCGATTTGGAAGCCATTCGGGATGTTGTCGATGGGATGATGGTGGCGCGCGGTGATTTGGGTATCGAAGTGCCGCCGCAAGAAGTACCGATGCTGCAAAAACGCATCATCCGTTGTTGCAACGAAGTAGGCAAACCGGTTATTACAGCGACGCAAATGTTGCAATCCATGATCGAACATCCCCGACCCACGCGAGCGGAAGCCAGCGATGTGGCCAACGCGATTTTAGACGGCACGGACGCCGTCATGTTATCGGGTGAAACAGCGACGGGGAAATTTCCGGTGGAAGCGGTCTTGATGATGCAGCAGATTGGCGAGATAACGGAAAAAGAGTTCCCATACAGCGAATGGCGCACCCGGCGGCGGCGAGCGGCTAAAGCCAGCGTTACGCGAGCGGTTAGCGAGGCAAGTTGTGACGTGGCTGAGCAAATAGAGGCGCGAGCGATCGTTTGTTCGACGATGAGCGGGTATACGGCGACGCAGATTGCCCGCCATCGTTCACCTATTCAGATTATGGCGGTATCCCCTTCGCCTGTGACGCAGCGCCGTCTGGCGCTGGTTTGGGGGGTGAATTGCTGGCGCGTAGATGATGTACAAGATACGGATACGTTGTTTGAGAAGACCGTGGCGGTGTTACGGCCGTTTGGCCTGGAAAATGGCGATAAAGTTGTCATCACTGCCGGCGTCCCCTTTGGCGCCAGCGGGCAAACCAATTTGATCCAAATTCATGAAATATCCTGAACTCTGGCCTGAATCCAGTATAATCTAATTGTGTTTTCGCCGATTCAAGGAGCAAACAGATGACTCAAGATTCACAGCAAATCTACGCCTCAGCGGCCTGGGAACCTGGCGTCATTCATTCCCTGGAAGACACAGGTCTGACAGCCAGTTTTATTCAAGATCTTGTCCTAAAAGTAATGTATTTGCGCGGCCAACTAACAGGCCGCGCCATTGCCGACAGCATCAATCTGCCATTTCAGGGCGTAGTCAGCCCATCGCTGGATTTCTTGAAGCGCGAGCAAATGTGCGAGATTAAGGGCGCTGGCAGCTTGGGACCAGCCTCCTACGAATACCTGATTACCACCAAAGGCATGGCCCGCGCCCGCGAATTGCTGGAGCGGACCACCTACGTTGGCCCGGCTCCGGTTCCTTGGGAAGATTACATCGAGGCGATCCAGAAACAGCGGGGCCATCGCCTGGCCGTCAATCCCATCACCATGAAAAAGGCGCTGGGCCATCTGGTCTTAGAAGAATCCGTTTTTGCCAAAATAGGCCCCGCCGCCAATTCGGGGAAATCCATTTTTTTGTATGGTCCTCCGGGAAATGGCAAAACCACGATTGCCGAGGCTATCGGCAGCATGATTTTGAAAGATAACATGTATATCCCGTATGCTGTGGAAGTGGATGGGCAAATCATCAAAGTATATGATGAGATCAATCATGTATTGGTGCCAGACCCACAGGACAAAGGAAATACCGGCTCGTTGAGCGGCCGTAAATTAGACGCGCGCTGGATTCATATTCGCCGTCCGGTGATCATGGTGGGGGGCGAATTGACTTTGGATGGGTTGGAATTGAAATATGATCCCATCAACAAGTATTACGAAGCGCCATTCCAAATGAAAGCCAACGGAGGCATGTTCCTCATCGATGATTTTGGCCGGCAGCAGGTTCGCCCGCGTGATTTATTGAATCGTTGGATTGTGCCGATGGAGAAAAACAGCGACTTTTTGTCGCTGCATACCGGCCGTAAAATTGAAGTGCCGTTTGCCGTTTTGATTGTGTTTTCCACCAATCTGCCGCCGCGCGATCTGGTGGATGAGGCGTTTTTGCGCCGAATTCGGCACAAAATAGAGATTACATCCCCTTCTTATGAGGGTTATCGGGAAATTTTCAAACGGGTTTGTAAATCGCGTAATGTGCCTTACGATGAACAGACTGTGCGTTATCTTCTACAAGAATATTATATTAAGCGTAACCAAAAATTACGGGCCAGTCATCCGCGTGATATCTTAGATCAGATAAGCGATATAGCTGATTATTTAGGGATTGAACCTCGACTGAATAAAGAGCTGATTGATCAGGCCGCCGATGCCTATTTTGTGGACTTGTAGCTAATGACAAATTGGTTTGATTCACCTGGACCGTTGGTGATTGGTCATCGGGGGGCCAGTGCGGATGCGCCGGAAAATAGCATGGCGGCGTTTTCTCTGGCGCTGCGGCATGGGGCTGACGGGATTGAACTGGATGTGCAGTTGTCGGCGGATGGTGTTCCGGTGGTGATGCATGATGCGCGTGTGGATCGGATGACTTCTGGCAGCGGGAGGGTGGCGGATTTGCCGCTGGCGGCGCTGCAAGCGTTGGAGATGGCGCAGGGGGAGAGAATCCCGACGTTGGCTGAGGTGCTGGCGACATTTGGTTCTCAGCTTTTGTATAATATTGAGGTGAAGGATTTTGGCTGGCGGGAACGAGGAACGGAAACGGCCGTTGCCCAACTCATCACCACGCATCACCTGGAAGATAACGTTCTTGTTTCCTCATTTAACCCGTTGGCGCTGCGTCGTTTGCGCCGCTGTTTGCCGCCGCGGGTACCTATTGCGCTAATTCGAGATACCGGCTGGCTAAAATTCGGCTATTTGCTGGCCGATGGCCAAGCCGACCACCCGAATCACACGTTGGTGGATGCTGCGTACATGGCCTGGGCCAAAAAGCGAAATTATCGAGTAAACGTTTGGACGGTTGATGATCCGGCCCAAGCCCTGCGTCTGGTCGAGTTGGGCGTTCGCGGGATAATCACCAATAAACCGGGGTTGATTCGAGACAGTCTGAATAACCGGTAAACAAGAGGTTCCAATGCGCGTTAAGGTTATCTTGAATCCTTATGCAAACCGTTGGGGGGCGCAGGCGCGGCAAACGGCCGTTACCAATGCTTGCCAGTCTGCCAGTCTAGACCATGAGATTTTCGTTACACAAGGGCCAGGGGAAGGCACATCGATGGCCAAGGCGGCGGCCGCTGAAGGGTTCGACGCCGTTATCGCCGCTGGCGGCGACGGCACTATCAGCGAAGTAGCGAACGGCCTGTTGGCTGTGGCAACAGATGCGTTGCCGACCATTCCGCTGGGCATTTTCCCCATTGGCTCCGCCAATGATTTTGCCAAGATGCTTCAATTTCCTGAAAACCTGGATGCCGCCGCGCAGTATATGACCACCGGCCAAACGCGCCAGATTGACGTGGGAAGGCTCGAGGTAGACGGCCGTATCCACTATTTTAACAACAACAGCGCCCTGGCTATGGAACCAATGGTTACATTGGAGCACATCAAAATAACCCGCATTAGCGGCGAAATGCGTTATTACGTCGCATTGGTAAAAGGCATCATCAAACTGAAGGCGTGGGAGATGGACATTGTGTGGGATAACGGCCGTTTTCAAGGGCCGCTATTTTTGCTCTCTATCTGCAACGGGCCGCGTACCGGCGGTTTCATGATGTCCCCCGGCGCAAAATTTGACGATGGGCTGCTGAATTATGTCCTCGCCCCCAAAGTGCCTAAAACGACTTTCCTGGCGATGCTGCTGCGTTTGCTGCGCGGCACCCATCTGCAACACCCCAAAGTGATATCCGGCGCGACGCGGCGGATAGAGATCCACAGCCGGCCCGGCACCCCAATTCATGCCGACGGGGAGATTCTCAGCGAAGCAGCCCACCATATTTTGTATGAAGTTTTGCCAGATAAACTGACATTGTTGGGAAAGTAAACCACGGGGTTATTGCAGTTCTTCGTAGAGGCGGTTTAAATTGGCCCGATGCAAGTCGACAACAAGGCCGTTCAGAGGAATCCGCGATTTTCCGCACGCTTCAATGTCGATCCTGTCCAGAGCATCTGGGGATTGCCCTTTAGCCACAATCTGAGCAACTGCTTTTTTGATATTGGCAAGATAAGACAGATCGTTTTCAATGACGGCCTGTACTTCGCCGCGTAAAATTACTTCGCCGTGTCCCCGAACCACTGTGTCCGGTTCTAGAGCCAGTATGTTGTGCAGAGAATTTACCAGATTTGTGTGGCTGCCATCGAAGAATGTGGGCACGGGCATGGCATTGTCGGCGGCAAATAAAATGTGGTCGTTGGTGACGTAAACGGCCGTCATATCCGGGCTGTGTCCAGGCAAATGGTGCAAAGACAGCGTTTTTCCGCCAACATACAAATTCATCACGCCATCTTCGTATACCAAATCGGGCAACACAATATCCACTTCAGCCAGGTCGGGCAGTTGTGTTTTTGCATCTTCCAGCCCTTTGCGCCCGACTGTGTCTAACAGTTGACGGCACAATCGATGGCTTATCACCTGTGCATGAGGAAACAAATATGTTCCTTGCGAATGATCAGCGTGATAATGTGTATTGATCACGTACTTTATGGTATGCCCGAGCCGATCCTCCAGAAACTCTTTGATGGCCATCGTCTCTTCCGGATAGTAGAGTGTGTCCACAAGGACGACACCTTCCTTCGTGATGATGGCGCCGGCAGTTACCTGGGCGTAAAGTTTGCTCGTAAAAACATAGATGTCGTCAGCGATGCGCTCACGAATCATAAGCCAATTCAATATCCCTTATTGTGTGATTGATAGAAACAAAAACCCCTGATACGAAATCAGGGGCTTTAACCTGTGCTCATGAAGAGTGGTTAGTCTGCTTTTTAGAAAAAAGCAGACACCCCGCCATGCCGTGTGAACCTCAGATGCTTGAACCTGCTTATGCAGGTGGGAACGTTTTCGCGAGGACTCTGCCTGGCCGCTAGGCTACTACATCCCCTCTGCGTATTGTCCGATTCCCTATCAAGTGGCGTTGGCTCAACTTAGAAGCCCATCACGCACATCGCAGGGATGAATGGATACTAGCACACTCATTTGGCAGGTGCAAGGTTTGTTAACGAAATATGGGTGTAGCTGGTTATGGGTGACCGGGTGATTTTGGCGGCTGTTGGTGGGGGTAACGGCCGTTACCCTTCCGCGCCATTTTCCGGCGCGCACAATGCTAAAATTTCAGCCGCCATGGCCGGGTTTACAGGAAAATGTTGGGTCAAAAAAGAGAGGATCGCGCGCGCGGCTGCCGGGCTGTTCTCGTATCCTGGCAAAAAATCGGGCAGGTGTTGGCTGAATTGGGGCAGGCGCTGCTCGATGCGCCGTTCGGCGGCGAAGGGATCGGGCAGAGATGGCTGCGCCGCTTCCAGGCGCGGGGCCAGGTCGGCGAGGCGGTCCACGGCATAGCCCTGGATGAATCGCATGGCCGAGAGCTTTTCGCCACGGCAAAAACGACCTAACCCAACGTAAAGGTTGGTCAGCGCTTCGCCAACGAGCCATTCGTTGGTGGGGGAGGGTGTGGCGGGGGGAAACGGCCGTTTCCCATTCGTCACCAACCGGTCATCAAATTTGGCAGCTTGCCAGATGATGCGCACGGCCGTAAAGCTGGCCTGCGCCAACTCCGCCGGCTCAAAAACCGCAAATTCGCAAAAAATGCCGTCGGCAAACAACAGCTTATAACCATCGATCGTGTTTGGGAAAGCATACGCAATCGGCGCAATTTCCGACAGCCAGGCCAGGTCGGTGATATAGCGGGTTTTGCTGCCCGGCTGCACAATGGCGAAAAAATCCAGGTCGGAATAGGCATCCAGGCGCGTCAGTTCCGCGCCAGCAGAGCCGAGGCCCAGCAGCGCCAGCCCATCGTTGCGGCGGGCAAGCGACTGCCCGATGTCATCTAAGCGCTGCTGTAAAAGGTGGGGAGAAGTGGTCATAGGTGAAAAAGCTACTCGCCGTTGGGCGGGAAAATCACCGATTCTTTGCCCGCCAATTTTTCCTGAATGCGTTCGACTACGATGTCTAAATGGCGTGGTTTTTGCACAAAGTTGAGATCGGCCGTGGGAATGGTGAGGACGGGGCAAAGATCGAATGTGTTCAGCCACTCGTTGTAAAAGGTTTCCAACAGATGCAGGTAATCGGCGGTGATGCCGCTTTCCATTTCGCGCCCGCGGCTGTGGATGCGCTCCATCAACACAGGCACCGGACATTGGAGGTAAAGCAGCAGGCTTGGCGCGGGTAAACTGGCGGCTACTAATTCATACACCTGGCGGTATGCTTGAAAATCTCGCTCTTTGAGGCTGCCCATGTGCAGTAAGGCGCGGGCGAAGATGTAGGCATCCTCGTAGATGCTGCGGTCGGCGATGGCGGATTCCGGTTTGTTGAAGAGTTCGATGTGCTGCCGGGCGCGATGGCCCAGAAAAAACACTTGCAAATGGAATGACCAGCGCGCCATGTCGCCGTAAAAATCTGGCAGATAGGGGTTGTCCATGACTGATTCGTAGCCGGTACGCCAGCCCAATCGCGCACCGATGCGCTCGGTGAGGGATGTTTTGCCGGCCCCGATGTTGCCGGCGACGAGGATGAAGCGTTTGGTCATAGTAGGGTGGTGGGTGGTTGGGTGATGGTGGTTGGCGAAGAAGCCAGCCACCATCACCACAAACGATCAGCTGTTCTGCTGTACTTTTGCCCAGGTGTCGCGCAGGCCGACGGTGCGGTTGAAGATGAGGTTGTCTGGTGTGCTGTCGCTGTCGACGACGAAATACCCCTGACGCATGAATTGGAAGCGGTCGCCGATTTGCGCTTCGGCCAGGTTGGGTTCTAGCTGGCAGCCGGTGAGAGTTTCTAAGGAATTGGGGTTGAGGTTTTGTGTGAAGTCACGGCCGTCGGCGGTGTTTTCGGGGAAGGCGTCGGTGAACAGGCGGTCGTAGAGGCGGAGTTCGGCGGTGACGGCGTGTTGGGTGGATACCCAGTGGATAGTGCCTTTGACTCTACGGCCGTCGCTCGGATTGCCTCCCCGCGATTCCGGATCATAGGTGCAGTGGAGGGTGGTGATGTTGCCGTCGGCGTCTTTTTCGGCCGAATCGCAGGTGACGAGGTAAGCGCCTAACAGGCGTACTTCGCGGCCTGGACCCAGGCGGAAGAAGTTTTTGGGCGGGTTTTCCAGGAAATCTTCTTGTTCGATGTAAATCTCACGCGAGAAGGGGACGAGGCGGGTTTCGTTGTTTTCTTTGTCTTGCGGATGGGTGGGTACTTCGAATTCTTCCACCATGTTTTCGGGGTAGTTGGTGATGACGAGTTTTAACGGCCGTATCACCGCCATCGCCCGCGGCGCAAACTGGTTTAAGTCATCGCGCAGGACGTGCTCCAGCATTTCGATTTCCACGGTGCTGTTCGATTTGGCTACGCCAATCAATTCGGCAAATTTTTGCATGGTTTCTGGCGTGTAACCACGGCGGCGCATGCCGCGAATGGTAGGCATGCGCGGGTCGTCCCAGCCATCGACGAACTTTTCTTCTACCAGGCGGCGCAGTTTGCGCTTGCTCATCACCGTGTAGGTGAGGTTCAGGCGGGCAAATTCGATTTGCTGCGGCGCGTGGATGCCCAGGTTTTCGATGAACCAGTCGTACAGCGGGCGGTGATCTTCAAATTCCAGCGTGCAGATGGAGTGGGTAATGCCTTCGATGGAGTCGGATTGGCCATGCGCCCAGTCGTACATGGGGTAGATGCACCATTCGTTGCCCGTGCGTGGATGCTCGGCGTGCAATATGCGGTACATCACCGGGTCGCGGAAATTAATGTTGGGTGAAGCCATATCGACTTTGGCCCGAAGCACCCGCGAGCCGTCGGGGAATTCTCCTTTTTTCATGCGCTCAAACAGATCGAGGTTTTCGTCAATGGATCGGTCGCGGTAAGGGCTGTTTTTGCCGGGTTCGGTAAGGGTGCCGCGATATTGGCGGATTTCTTCGGCTGTCAGATCGTCGACGTAGGCTTTGTTGTCTTTGATGAGCAGGATGGCCCATTGGTAAAGTTGCTCGAAGTAATCGGAGGCGTAGAAGAGGCGGTCTTCCCAATCGGCGCCCAACCAGCGCACGTCTTCGGTGATGGCGTCGATGAATTCCTGTTCTTCTTTGAGCGGGTTGGTGTCATCGAAGCGCAGGTTGAATTTGCCGTTGTAGTTGCGGGCGATGCCGTAATTGAGCAGGATGGATTTGGCGTGGCCGATGTGGAGGTAGCCGTTGGGTTCCGGTGGGAAGCGTGTTTGGATACGGCCGTGGAAACGGCCGTTACTCATATGCTCGTCAATGATATTAGAAATAAAGTTCGAACTCGTTGTTTCTTCGGTCATGATCAGGCTCCGTTGGGAGTTTAAGAGATTTTAAATAAGAGACGACAGGATAAGGAATCGGGTTTATCGGGTTATTTCGACTGGACAATTTTGATCAACACGCCAGCTTCGCCCTGGTATACTTCGACTTCTTTGGCGTCTTTGAACAAATAAGCGGGCACGGTAATGCCTTTTTCGGTCACGTCGGTTTTCATCACAAATTGATCGAAGCTGGCTTTTTTGCCGCTGTTGGCCCGGTTGAGCATTGCCAGAATGATGACGGCTGGAATGGCAATAAGCAGGCCGATTCCCATCACGATTAACAATAAATTACCCATGTCTTGCCTATCCCTTGCAAAAGATTTGCTGATCTGGCTGATGGGCCAAGAAACGGCCGTCTCGCCAAACTCGGTTGATTATAACTGAGGGGCGTTTACTCTGCACGTCCTGAAAATCAGGTAATAAACCCGCCCGCTCATGTGCTGCTCATCGGGCCTATACAGGATCTCAATCCGCTCTTAACATTTTCTGAATAACTTACCGGTATCTTATAACCATGATTAATTGAGGCCGCAAACGGCCGTCGCCCACAAGGGCGCGAATATTTACAGTATAAGGAGATACAAAATGTTGAAAAGAATATCGTATATGGTATTGGGTGGATTGATTGCATTGGCGGTGGTGTTTGGCGGGTTTGCCGTTTATGCGCAAACGGCTGATGAAGGCGCTGCCACGGCCACCCCAGTTCCTGGTGACACAACGCAAGATGGCTTGGCGCCCGACGTAATGGGTCGTGACGGCCGTTCCGGCGACCGAGGTTTCGCTGGGCGCGGCGGCTTAGGCATCGACGAAGACGCTTTGTTGGCCGAGGCTCTGGGCATTACCACCGATGAACTGCAAACCGCCCAAGACGCCGCTCGCACGGCGGCCATCGAACAAGCCGTAGCCGACGGCCTGCTGACCCAGGCCCAGGCCGACGCTATGATAAGCGGTGATGCGGGTGTGCGAGGCGACAGGGGGTTTGACGGCCGTCATGGGTTTGGCGGCGCGGAAATGGACACCTATTTGGCCGACGCCTTGGGCATTACCACAGCGGAGCTAGAAGCCGCTCAAGACGCCGCCCGCGCTGCGGGTTTGGCGCAGGCCGTCGCCGACGGCACAATTACCCAGGAACAGGCCGACCTGATGGCCGCTGGGCAGGCTTTGCATGATGCCATTGACGAAGATGCCATTATGGCCGACATTCTGGGTGTCACGGTGGAAGAGTTCCAGGCGGCCAAACAGGCCCACACGGTGCAGGATTTGGTGGACGCCGCCGGTTTAACCCAGGCTGACCTGACAACGGCCGTGCAAGCAGCTTATGACGCCGCCGTACAACAAGCCATTGCCGATGGTATCATCACCCAGGAACAGGCCGATGCGCTGGCGAACGGCCGTGGTTTTGGCCTCGATGGATTGGGTGGCCCGGGCGGTGGGCGCGGTGGGCGCGGCGGACACGGCGGCCCTGGCGACTTCGACCAACAAAACTGCGACCCCAGCGGCTCAGACACCACCGGGTCCGACAGCACAAACTCTGGCACAACGCCGACCGACACGACTTTGTCTTCAAATGCCTAAATAAAAAAGGGCTGGCCGTTCATAAGAAACGGCCAGCCTTTCTCCCCAAAAATCATACATGTTCGGTTTTGTTACGCGATAGTTACAACCCGAATAAAACTTAGGAGCGCGTCAACCCGTTGACGCGCTTTTGGTGTGCAGCTATTGTGTGTGTACTCCCATCTTGTTGCGCATACTCAGCGGGCGCATGTCGGTCCAGACTTCCGCAATGTAATCCAGACACTCTTGTTTTAAACCTTCTTTCCCGCCATCGCGCCAGCCGTATGGGTTTTCTCGGTCTATGGGCCAGATGGAGTATTGTTTTTCTTGATTGACCACCACTTTGTAAATGGTTGGGTCATCCTCATCGTACCAGCTCATCGTCATACTCCTGTGGAGAAAATTACTTGTGGAATGAACGGTGTCTTGCTGATGATCAATGTTGATGGGGCGACTATACCCCCTCACCGTGACACCAGCGTGACACGACGGCCGTCGCTTGCCCCCAACTCGCGCCAGTATCTGAGCATAGCAGGGCCATCTGATCACCCCTGGCAATGGTACGGATCGGGCGTGACACGACCGTGACGGAACCTGGCGCACGACGCGAAGCGCCGGTTAACTTTAGAAGGGCGTAAACATTCATAGCAAACGAAGCGCCCGACGATTAAAATACCGCATTCGCACAGACCCTTAACTCAGCGAGATGGGTCCAATCTCTCAGATTGGACCCATGTGCAACCCCCAAAATTAATGGCAGGCAGTTAGGAATCATTCAGCAGCAATGCTTTACCAAATTTGCCATCATTCGGAATTTAGCGTTAAGGAACGAGAATTGAATAATTTATACGTGTAGATGGGACCAATCTTCTGAGATTGGTCCCATCTTATGCAGGTTATTTAATTTTCAAGCCTAAGGTAGTTGGGTAGTTTCTGGGAAGATAGAGAAACCTATCCTTGTGTGTCCTGAAAAAAGCCGCTACGAAGACAAAAGGACACAAATTTACCCACAAAAACCTCTGTATTCTTCGTGTTTTGTGGTTTTTTTAGCAACCTCATACTTCATTTGGCTTGCAACCCCAGGGTTAATGGTGAGGTCAAAAGGTGGACCCTTTGACAAAATCGTTTGCCGCCGTCTTTTTTATATTGCTTATTCTTGCTGGCTGCCGTCAGGCGGATCAACCCGTCGTCGCAACCCAGGCGGCTGATTTGCTTCCGACTGCGTCGGTAACGGCCGTTTCTCCCACACCCACCACCACCCCCACGCTCCCTCCTACGGCCGTGCCAAGCCCCACACGCCCACCCACCGCCACCCCCACGCCGACGGCAACGGCCGTTCCCCTCGTCCTCACCGGCAATCCCCGGGCGGCGCAGTTGGCCAATCTGCCTGCTCCGCAGCGTGCCGCCACTTGCGGCATTGTGGACATATTAGATTTTCCCCTCGACCCGCCCGACGCGCGGCTGGTTAGCCGGGGCGGCGGCGATTTTGCCCAGTTCCGCGACCGCTATAACAAATATCACGCCGGCGAAGATTGGCGCGCGCCCGGTGAAGGTTCCAGTTTTGGCAAACCGGTTTACAGCATCGGCAACGGCCGTGTGATGTACGCCGAACCAGAAGGCTGGAACCGCGACAAGGGCGTGGTCATCATCGAGCATATTTTTGCCGACGGCCATTCTTTCTATTCGTTTTATGGCCACCTGGACCCGCCCTCGGTGCTTCTGGAGCCGGGCGACTGCGTGCGGCGCGGGGAGACGGTGGGCAACATCGGCCAGCCGCGCACGCCGCCGCACCTCCACTTTGAAATTCGCACCCATTTGCCCTATCAACCTGGCCCGGGTTATTGGCCAGAGGATCCCATGTTGGCGGGCTGGCTGCCGCCATCCCAAACCATTTGGAATGAGCGCATGACGGCCGCGCCGGGCGTGGGGTGGTTACGGCCGTTTATCCCCAGCGGCGCATATCCGGTCGGCCAACCGGACGAAACGACCCTGTTGCTGCGTGATGGCGAGCAAGTGGTGGTGGTGGGTCTGGCAGACGGCCGTTGGCAGCCCCTGGTTCTGGATGGCCAACCGGTCAACAGCGCGCTGCTGGCCGGCGATTTGTTGGTGGCCGCCGACAGCCAGGGGCAAGTGCGGGCGTTTCGCTGGCCGGTCGCCGCCGCCGATCCACTGTGGTCGATTGAGTTGGGCGTCAATGGGACGCTGGCTTTGTGGCCGCTGCCGGGCGGCGGCGCAGTCGTAGGATCCGAAACCCGCCTGTGGGGTCTGGCGGCGGATGGGGCGCAGTTGTGGCAGATGGACGTGGGGGCACGGCCGTTCGCCTGGGCTGCCGCTGACGACGCTCTGGTTCTCTCTACCGTGGGCAGCGATGGCGCGGCATGGATTGTAACGGGCGATAACCCGCCCCGGCCAATTGCGCCGATGAGCGGTTATCCCATCCTCAGCGGCGATGGCGCCTGGCTGGCCGCCGCCGATGGCCTTTACCGCTTGGCTGCCGATTCGTCGCCGGAACGTATTCTGTCGCTGCCTACGGCGCAGCTGCGCCGCAGCGCAGCCATCGGTCTGCCGGATGGCGGCCTGCTGCTGGCCCATTCCGACGCCGCTGACCGCCGCCTGATTGCTCTGAACGCGGATGGTTCTGTTCGTTGGGACCGCTCCTTTGCCGGTTTGATTGAGGGGGAAGTGAGTCTGTTGGCGGCGAACGGACAGGTGTATCTGGCGGCTCAGGCTACAGTGGGATCGGCCAGCGAGAGCCAGGTGTTTGCGGTGGATGTGGAAACGGCCGTCCTGACGCATCTGTTTACCGGCGGCACACGGTCGGGGGTGTGGGGAGATGCGTGGGTAACGGCCGTTGGCGCGAACCTGCTGCTCAATACCGGCGGCGGCTCCATTTTGCTGCTGGACCCCCAGGCGGCGCTGCTGCTGGTCGCGGACAGCTAGGAGCGCGGATTTAATAACCTCCAGGAGATTGGAGATTGAAACAGTCTCTAATCTCCAATCGCAGTTCTGCAGGTTGTTTAATTCACATTCCTTAATGTGCGAGCAAGATGAGCACTGCGCCGCTAATCATCAGGGCAATGCCGACGAGTTTGGGCGGCGGCAAGGGTTCTTTGAGGAAACGCCAGCCCAGGAAGACGGCAACCACCAGGCTCAATTGGCGCAGGGTTCCGGCGTAGGTGGCTTTGCTGAGATTGAGCGCGTAAAGCACCATCACGTAAGTCAGCACATCCAGCAGGGCCACAACGATGATGGCGCGCCGATGGGTTTGCCACTCGGCGCGGATTTGGGGGCGGGGAAAGCGACTCAACAGCACGAGAAAAAAGAGGCAGCTGACGGCCGTGTAGCTGTAGTAATAGACAAAGGGGTTGATGTGGGCGACGGCCGTTTTGTCCCACAAGGTGTAACCGGCTACCACCAGCGCCGTAAGTAGGGCAAACAGAACGCCGGGCTGGCGCAGTTGGCCCAGGATGCGGCGAATATCGGCGCGATGGAAGGAGGGAAGGGGAATCAGCAGCACGCTGAGAGCGATCAGGGTGACGGCCGTTGCCCCCACCGCGTCAATTGTTTCGCCCAGGAAAACATAAGCCAGAAAGGGTAAAAACAGGCCGCTGGAGCGGGCGATGGGGTAGGCGACAGATAGATCGGCGCGTTTGTAGGCTTGCGCCAGGAAAATGTAATACGCAAAAATGAGCAGGGCGGCGACAAGAATATACATCCAAATGCGCCCTTCGTAGCCGGGGGCGGCAAAGCCATTCCGCGCCACAATCCACGCAAACGGTAGAGCGAAGAGGACAACTTCGGCAAATTTGCTGAGGCCGAGAAAGATGTCTTTGTGGCCGGCTTGTTTGGCCAGGAAATTCCACCAGGCATGGGTGACGGTAGACAACAGAATGAGGGTGAAGGGCAGCAGACTCATGGGGCTGGTTGGCGTCGGCGATGCGTGCATGACATGGGCTGATTTTAGCGTAATGTGGCCGAGTTGGGGAGGTGTGCAGGGAGCGCGTGACAATTGGCGCGGCGGATGGTGATGAACGGCCGTTCCCCCCTGCCCGGCTATCGGTGATAATGCCTTTGACATACGGAAGTCTGGATTAAGGAAGGGAAACACCGATGGAAAAATCAATCATCATCATTGGCGCGGGGGTAGCCGGGCTGGCAGCCGGTTGTTATGCACAGATGAACGGCTATCGCTCGCAGATTTTTGAGCTGCACGATATTCCTGGCGGTCTGTGTACGGCCTGGGAACGGCAAGGGTATACCATCGACGGCTGCATCCATTACCTCTTTGGCTCGGCGCCGGGGCAGCCGTTTTACCAGGTTTGGGAGGAGCTGGGCGCGCTAAAGGGCAGAGAAATGATCAATCATGACGAATTTATGACGATTGTGGCGGAGAACGGCCGTGCCTTTACCGCCTTCGCCGACCCCAATCGCCTGGAAGCGCACATGAAAGAACTCTCTCCGGCAGACGCCGAGCTGATTACGGATTTTTGTGATGGCATCCGACAGTTCGAGCAGTTCGACATGGCCTTGATGCAAAAAAAACCGCGCGAATTGATGAACCCGGGCGATTGGTTGGAATTTAACCGCAAAATTGTGCCGTATGCTCTGCCTCTGGCGAAGTGGGGCATGACGTCGGCGCGCGAATTTGCCGACAAATTTCAGGATCCATTGCTGCGCCGTGCTTTTCCCCTGATGTTTGGCTGGGCGGATATTCCGGTCATGGTGGGCATGTCGGTGCTGGCGTTTATGGCGACAGGCAATGCCGGTTTTCCGGCGGGCGGCTCTCTGGCGTTTACCCAGGCCATCGAGCGGCGCTATCTGGACTTGGGCGGCGAGATTCGTTACAAAGCCCAGGTGGAGAAAATTTTGGTCGAGAACGGCCGTGCCGTGGGCGTGCGCCTCTACAACGACGAAATTCACCAGGCCGATTACGTGATTTCGGCCGCCGATGGACGCGGCACATTGTTTGATATGCTGGGCGAGGAGTTTGTAACACCCAAAGTGCGCAAGCTCTATGACGGCCATTTGCCCATCCATTCGCAAATCCTGGTGGCTCTGGGCGTAAACCGTGATTTGTCGGCGCTGCCGCATTGGATGACCTACCTGCTGGATGAACCGTTGTTGATTGCCGGGGAAGAGCGCACGGCCGTGGCCGTGAAGCATTTTTGTTTCGACCCCAGTCTGGCTCCGGCGGGCAAATCGGTCATTCACCTGACCCTGGAGAGCAATTACGGCTATTGGCAGCGCATTTACGGTCGTCGCCTCTACGACACCGAACAGATTCAGGTGGCCGACATCCTCATTGATTTTCTAGAAACCAAATACCCCGGCATCCGCGCCGACATCGAAATGAAAGATGTGGCCACGCCGCTCAGTTATGAACGGTACACCGGCAACTGGCTTGGCTCCACCTGCGGCTGGCTGCTCACCGACAAAACCATGATGATGATGGTGAAGGGCATGAGTAAAACGCTGCCCGATTTAGCCAATTTTTACATGGTGGGGCAGTGGGTGGAACCGGGCGGCAGCGTGCCTATCGTGGCCATGTCGGGGCGGAATGCGATTCAGTTGATTTGCGCTGAGGATGGGAAGGAGTTTGCAACGGCCGTGGCATAAAAAACGGGACTGGCAGTTCAAGAGGACTCATCATCTTGAACTGCCAGTCCCATTATCAGGAGGACTCAACAGGCGATTATTTGAACAATCGCTGCCAGTAACCACGAACCTTATCGCCAAATGAGGCGTTAGCGGCTTGTTTGCCGGCGGTATTCTTTTTACTGCCGCTAAAACCCTTCGATTGTTTGGCGGAACTTTTGTGATGATTTTTACCCTGACTGAAAACTTTCTTGGCCATTTGCTCTCCTTAAATTGCTAACAGACTACGCACGAAGATACTGCGAAAAGCCGGATGTTGTCATCTGTGCAATGTCACCAATTTTATATGACAGTTTATAAGTAATTATGACTAAAGTAGGGGGTGGGAAACGGCCGTTTCCCACCCCCATTGACCTTTATCCTACTGCATTAGATTCGCCTAATCGGCTACACTAAATGGCATAAAAACACCTGTTGGGAAACCCACCCTGCCCAACCAGCGAGGAGATTAGAATGACCCTTTTTGAACAACTCGAAACAAAATACGCATCACCAGATCGGGCATCTATCGACCAGGTACAAAGACAGCATCAGTCGCTAACGGCCGTGCCGTTCGCCTTCGACCTTCTAAACACAGTTCCCGATGGATTGGTAATCTTAAACGCCGAAAGGCAAATTGTGTACACCAATGACCGTTTTCGCCAGGTAACCGTTGGGCTAAAGGCAATGGAAATCATCGGACAACGTCCTGGTGAAGCCTTAAACTGCATCCACGCCCATAAAATGAAAGCTGGCTGCGGCACATCGGAATTTTGTTCCACTTGCGGGGCGGTGCAGGCGATTTTACAGGCGCAGCGAGGCGAACAAAATGTTCAGGAATGCCGCATCACTCGAACCGGCTCTAACCAGCAGGAAGAATCATTAGACCTGCGTGTGTTAGCCACGCCAATCACCTATAACGATGAGCCTTACACCGTTTTTGCCGTGCAAAATATCAGCCACGAAAAACGCCGCAATATCCTCGAACGTGTCTTCTTCCACGACATTATGAATACGGCATTTGCCATTCGCGGTTTGGCTGATCTGATGGGTCAATCGAGCGACCTGAACGAACTGGCGGAATTTGAATTCGATACGCTTTTAGATCAGGCATCGGTACAGTTGATTGATGAGATCGAAGCCCAGCGCCAACTGGTAGCCGCAGAAAACAACGAATTGAAAACCGACCCAACGCCAGTGCAGACGCTGCGTTTTTTGCAGGAAGTAAGCACGCTGTACCAACGACATCCTGTGGCCGAGAAACGATTTGTTCGCTTGGACGCCAATGTGGAAGACCTGAAACTGGTGACCGACAGAGGGCTGCTGAAGCGGGTGATCAGCAACATGATCAAAAACGCCCTGGAGGCTTGTAAACCGGGCCAAACGGTCACCGTCGGTTGCAACACGTACAAAGGCATGGCGCGTTTTTGGGTGTATAACCCCAACTATATTCCCCGGCACATTCAATTACAGATCTTTCAACGTTCATTTTCTACCAAAGGAATGGGGCGCGGGTTGGGGACGTACAGTATGAAATTATTGAGCGAAAATTATTTGCATGGCAACGTTTCATTTCAATCATCTGAAAAGTCCGGCACAGTGTTTTTGGGGTTGTATCCATTGGCGGAGGAGTAAGAAAAGGCCAGGACTCATGGACAATAAAAAAGACCCGCAAAAGCGGGTCTTTTTGTTAGCTGAGGGACCTGGATTCGAACCAGGAACGACGGAGTCAGAGTCCGCTGTTTTACCGTTAAACTATCCCTCAAGGGAACGGGCTGCATTGTACCAAAAGGAACAAGGCGCGGCAAATGGTTTTTAGCGAACTTTTGGCGGTGTCAGACGGCCGTTTTCAGGATTTGCAGCGCTTCGTTCAGCCGGGCAGTGGTGCGCTCGCGGCCCAAGGCAACCATCGATTCAAATACCGGCGGCGAAACCTGCTGCCCGGTAACAGCCAGCCGTAGTTTTCCTAAAAACGCGCCGGCTTTGCCGGTTGTGGTTACTGCTTCCCCAATTTCTGTCACCCGATTTTGGATGGTTTCCAGATCATACAGCGACGTTGTCTGAATAAACTCGCGCACTTGCGCATAGCCTTGCTGCGCCGCTTCCGGCGGTAGCTGCTTGTGTACCAGATCATCCGCTGTCAGCAACAGCGGCTCGTTATCGACAAAGAGGAAACGTAAGAAATCCACGGCTTCTGTCAGACGTTTCAGGCGCACGCGCATGGCAGGTACGACGGCCAACAGCGCTTCCACATTCACTTCGTAACCGGCCGCCTCCAGAAAAGGTTTGATGGCCTTCGCCAGGTCCAAGGGATTCATTTGCTGAATGTGCTGTCCGTTTATCCAATCCAGCTTGGCATACGGCAGGCTGGTGGGCGATGGGTTGACGTCTTGTAAATCGAAGCGCGGCACAATATCGGCCACCGTGAAAATTTCCTGATCATCGCCTGAAGACCAGCCGACATTGGCGATGAAATTGTTGACGGCCTGGGGCAGGTAGCCTTGTTCCTGAAATTCTTCTACGCGGACCAGGACTTGCCACTGCCCATCCACGAAGGATTGGGTGCGTTTGCTCAGCTTGCCTTTGCCGCTGGGGTTAAGGATGACGGGCATGTGGGCGTAATACGGCCGTTCCCAACCAAACGCCTCCCACAACTGAAAATGCAATGGCGCCGTACTCAACCATTCATCCCCCCGCGTGATATGGCTGATTTGCATAAAGTGGTCATCAATCACATGCGCCAGATGGTAAGTAGGCAGCCCGCTCGATTTCAACAGCACATAATCGGTAAGCTGGCTGTTATCAAACGTCACTGCGCCGCGAATCATATCTTCCACCACCGTCACGCCGTCCAACGGCATTTTGAAGCGAATGACATAAGGCTTGCCTTGCGCTTCCAATTCGGCCACTTTTTCGGCCGGGTAATCGCGGTAGCGGCGATCGTAACCGGACATATCTCCTTTGGCCTGAAGCGTCAGGCGCATTTCTTCCAATTCTTCCGGCGTGGCGAAACATTTATAAGCGAACCCCCGATCCACCAACCAGTGCGCCCACTGTTGATATAGCTCCGCGCGTTCGGTTTGTACATAAGGCCCATAAGGGCCGCCCACATCTGGCCCTTCGTCCCAGTCGATGCCCAACCAGCGCATGGAGGCCATGATATTATCGGCCGCGCCGGCGACTTCCCGTTTTTGGTCTGTATCTTCAATGCGCAAGATAAATTGCCCGCCAAAACGCCGGGCAAACATCCAACCAAACAAAGCTGTGCGCGCGCCGCCAATGTGTAAAAACCCCGTCGGGCTGGGGGCGAAACGTAAACGTACATTCATGTTAAATTTGTCACCTTTTGGAATTTTCAGAGGGGAGTATACAGCGTTCACGGGTTGATGCCTACCGTTCGCTGCTGCTGGATTGTGTCTGTGGGTGGATGGATTATTAGCCGAAATCTTGTTTGCGATGGCGCATGAGGACGGATTGAACAGCCCCAATGGCGATAAACAATGTAACCAGAGAACTGCCGCCATAACTCACAAACGGCAGCGTGAGGCCGGTGACGGGCATGATACGCACGTTCATGCCCACGCTAACAACCGTCTGAAAAAAGAGAATAGCTGCAATGCCGGCCGTCATAAACTTCCCTGCCGGATCGGGGGTAAGCTGCGAAACGCGCAGAATGCGCAGCAAAATAAAGCCCATCAAAAACAATACCGGCAGCGAGCCAAACATAAGCCCCATTTCCTCCGTGAGCATGGAAAAAATGAAGTCGGTGTGCTGCACACGCAAGAACCCAAGCTGGCTTTGCGTGCCTTGCATATAGCCTTTGCCCCAGGTACCACCCGTACCAATGCTCACTTCGGCCTGATCGACGTTAAACACGGATTCTGGATCGGCTGCTTCCGGGTTTAAAAAGGTGGTGATGCGGTCTTTTTGATAGGGGGCCAGATTGGGGTAGATGAACCCCGCCGCCGAAATGCCCACTGCCGCCAAAATGAGAAAATGAGACAATGGTAGGCCAGCCAGCCAGATCATGACAAACCAGATGACCATGAAGAGGATAGACATGCCCAGGTCGGGTTGTAAAAAGATGAGGCTGATTGGCAGGCCAACGTAGAGCAGCGAGACGATGGTATTGGAAAATTGGTGCATTCGATGCTGCCTGCCGGCCAGGAATTGGGCAAAGGTGATGGCCAGGAAGATGCGGCCAAATTCAGAGGGTTGGATTTCGATGAATCCCAGGCTAATCCAACGGCGGGCATCGTTGTTGATTTGCCCGCCAAGGATAACAAATAGTAGGGCGGCCACAAATCCACCGTAGATGTACCAGTGCGCCGAAGTGAGAAACCGGTAGTCGATGGCCGAAACGATGATCATGACGATAAAACCGATGATGGCCCATTGCAGCTGCAGCCGGGGGTGTTCCTGAAGAGCGGGCGCGCCGGTGACGGCGCTGCGGATCATCAGGATGCCGTAGGCGGTGATCAGTAATACGGCGGCCGTTAGCCAGATGTCGAAATGACGCCATGTTGAACGATTAAAGCTCATGATTGAGCATTGTAGTCAGTTTGGGGGTAAGGGGCGAGGGGGAACGGCCGTTTCCCAGCAATTTTTCATAATAGACCGGCAGCCAGAAGGGGTTGGCTGCCGGTCAGCAGATGGGTCTGTTAATTACGTGTGCGGTTGTTGGCCACCAAAGGAATTTCGGCCACCAGGCAGCTTTCCCGCCCCGACTGCGTTAGGTTTACCTCAACGTGCTCAATGTCGATAGCCAATCGTTTGGCGATTACTTCGATGATGTCGTCTTTAATTTGATCCAACACGCCAGGCGACACATCACTCCGGTCATGGATTAGAACCATTTGCAAACGCTGCTTGGCTACCGAGCCGCTTTTTTCTTTTTGCGTGAATAATCGGTTGATCCAGCTCATGATCTACAACTCCTGATTTCCATGGGTGATGTTAATTTGCGCCTGCCAGCCATTCGCGCAGCCGTTCCATGAAGCCGGCCTTATAGGTCAGGTCGAGGAGGGGCACATTGACGCCGTCTAGCCGTTGGGCTACATTGCGGAATGCTTGCCCGGCGCTGGCGCCGTTTGTGCCGCTCATGGCCAGCGGCATACCCTGATTGCTGGAAACCAGAATTGACTCGTCTTCTGGAATCACGCCAATCAATTCGATTGCCAAAATGTCTAGCACATCATCAATAGACAGCATGTCGCCTTTGGCGATCATGGCCGGTTTGATGCGGTTGATGATTAATCTGGCCGGTCCTTTTTCCTCGGCTTCCACCAGGCCGATGATGCGGTCGGCGTCGCGCACGGCCGACACTTCCGGATTGGTCACAATCAGCACCTGATCCGCCGGAGCGATGGCATTGCGAAAACCGCGCTCAATGCCGGCCGGCGAGTCGATGATGACGTAATCCATCTCTTTGCGCAGTTGATCGCACACCAAAATCATGTCTGAGGGGCTGACGGCCATTTTGTCGCGGGTTTGGGCTGCGGGAATCAGGTACAGTTCCGGCTGGCGTTTGTCTTTGATCATGGCCTGGCGCAGCCGGCAGCGACCTTCGACGACATCGACCAAATCGTAGACGATGCGGTTTTCCAGGCCCATGACTACATCCAGGTTGCGCAACCCGATGTCGGCATCCATGGCCACGACTTTTTTGCCCATCATGGCCAGGGCGGCGGCAATGTTGGCGGTAACGGTTGTCTTGCCGACGCCGCCTTTGCCGGAAGTTACGGTAATGACTTTTGTACTCATCAGGTTCTCCGTTTTGGTGTGTCTTGGGGTGCGAGTGTTCGGTCAGTGTGATGGCCTGATTGCTTGCACACGGGGACACTTTACCATTATTTTACTTGCCAGGGTTCAGCAATGATTTGTCCACCACGAATGGACGCTTTTTCGGGCTGTAGTTTGTCTGGTCCGACGGTTGGTGGAATGGCGATCTGGTCGGCGATGCGCAGTTGGGTGGGGGTGAGGGCGAGGGCGCAGATAACGGCCGTTTCGTTGCCTAAAGCGCCAGCATGTATCAGCCCGCGCACCCGTCCCCAGACCACCACATCTCCGGCGGCGATAATTTCCGCCCCCGGGTTGACATCGCCAATAATCACAACATGGCCTTCGTGGTAAATGGAACGTCCTGAGCGCAGGGTTTCTTTGATGATCAGGCCGTTGGCATTGAGCGGATCGGATTTGTCGGTGTGGTTTGTCGCGGTGGGTGTGGTGGTTAACGGCCGTCCATCCAAATCGGTCTGGCTGCCGGCCACCCGCGTTGCCAGATTTAAATCTTGCGCTGCTTGCCGCGTCAGGTCACTTTCGCCCAGAACTGTCCGCAGTTCTAATTGGTGTTCCGCAAACAGCGTTAACAAATCGGTCAACTGCTCGCGCCGCAGGGGCAGGTCGGCGACGTCTAAAGTTACCTGGCTACCCTGAAAAAACCCATGTTTTTCTGCCAATTCCGCCGCCAACTGTGCCTGGAGATCCGCAAACGGCCCCGGATTGAGGGCTATCAGCAAGCCGTCGCGCGTGCCGCGAATGCGAATGAATTGATCTGTTTGGGCCACCATATCGTCGAATCTGCTGCCTGTTTGTGTGCTGACCAAAGTGGATGCGGGATAATACAACAATACCTATTGTTGAAATAATACAACAAAACCCGGTCGATTGCAAGCGCCTAATCATTTGATTTCTTGATGAGCGGCGCGAGGGGTGTTTTTTGTGGGACTGCCACCGCGGCCAGGCGAAGGTTCCCAGAAGCAGCAAAGGCACGCGGTAATCGGGTGTGCGGCATTCGAAGAACGGCGCGGGTACGTAGAGCACCCACAGCAAAACATAGCTCCACACAGGAATGCCCAGGCACATGACCAACGCCAGGGAGTAAACGGCAAAGCAAAACCTGATCCGGCTTTCTACAAGGAACCATATGTTAATGGAAGATCGGTCGATCCAGAGGACGGGTCGCCAAACGAAAGAATACGGGAGCAGGCTTATTGACACGTAACCTGACCGGTTCGAGGCCAAGGTGGAAGAGAGCCGGTCTGGAATCCACCAAACCCAATAGGCGAAAGAGAGCCAATGGACCAATGTTGGAACGAGCAAATCGTGCCAATTGTGGCGGTGTAGCAAGACAAACAGGATGGCGAACGTGCCGACCTGGGGATTCAGGCTGAGCAGCGTCAGGCCAAATCCGACGGCAAATGGGTTGCTAAACAGGCTGGGTGAGTCCGAGGCCTAACTCACCTTAGGGTCCATAAAAGAATATGTTCCCGCACTTCGGGCAAAGCAAGTCGAGCGGGTGCGGGAAGTAATAAATTTACGGACCCTTAGTGCCGCTGAACGTTTCATGGCGATATGCTTCCGAAGAATCTCAATTGGAACCTGGGGTAAAAGGAGCAAAAATCGCCAGACTTATCAGTATGTGAACGCAAATTTGCTGCCAGCGGCCTAGTGGCTGAAAAGCACGTAACGGTGGATGGAAGCGCGACCTTTGCGATCTGGCGGAACGGTATAGTACAAGATTATTTTGGGCGATAGCCCAGACCTGCTTTGGTACCTTTGGGTAAATGTCACCCCTGACCAACCCTGCTAAACTTGATTGGCGAAAGCGACTGACCTATCAGGCGGTAAACGAATCATATGCAACGGATCTCGGCCAAAAGTTATTACGTACCGACACTGATCTTTTTCTTTTTCCTGGGGTTTTATCTGTTTACGGCCAAAGGCGTGGTGCATATTGCCGATGGCATGGTTAATTTCCAGACGGTAAGGTCGCTGGTAGAAACACAATCACTGGCGGTGGATTGTGGGATTATTGACGAATTTGTGGTGCAGAATGAGAACGGCCGTTGCTACAGCAAATACGATCTCGGTCTGCCCCTTGCTTCGTTACCCTTTTACCTGACCGGTAAACTGCTGGGTTCGCCGGATCCGTTAGATCTCTACACTGTATCCGTTCCAAAATTAGTTGTGAGTTTGCTGCCCCAGTTTGCCACGGCCGTTACCTGTGCGCTGTTGTATGTGTTGGCGCTGCACCTGAACGGTCAGGAGGCGGCGGCATTTGGGACAGCCTTTTTGTACGGCATCGCCACGCTGGCCTGGCCTTATGCCGGGGTCTATTTTTCGCAGCCGCTGATCAGCCTTCTACTTCTTTTAGCGGTTACCCTGCTTGTGAAATATCCTCCCACGCATTACAAAGCGTTGTTTATCGTCGGACTGGCTTGTGGGTGGGCGTGTCTGACGCGCCTGGATACGCTGCCGCTCGTAATCGTTGTGGCGGCGTATGCTGTTTATCGACTCTGGCGTAGTCAAAGCAGCGTCCGGCAGTGGGCAGCGGCGCTGTTCTTGTTAGGCGCGCCCATTTTTCTGGCGCTTTTGGCGTATCTGGGCATGAATTTTGTGCGCACCGGCAGTTATTGGCAGGTCGGTTACGCCAACGAGGGGTGGACGACGCCGTTTTTGACGGGTTTGTATGGGCTGTTGCTTAGTCCTGGCCGCGGCTTGGTTTTTTATTCACCGCTGGTTGTTTTGGCGGTGATTGGGCTGTGGGAATTGTAGCGGCGTGGTTGGCGCGCTGAGGTCTTGTTGATTGGCGGATTATCCGCCGTTCAGGTGGCGATTTACGCCTCCTGGTGGGCGTGGGAAGGCGGCATAGTGTGGGGGCCGCGCTTTTTGGTTTCGACGCACGCCCTGTTGATGGTGGGGCTGCTGCCCTGGCTGGATGGCGGCTGGCCGAAATGGCCGTTGGTGGGCACGGCCGTCATCGCTTTCCTCGTGCAATTTGTAGGTATGGCAACCGAGGCCGGCATGTACTTGCAAGAATCCGGCTTTACGTATCAGCAAACGTTGTTCACTTGGCAGGCATCTCCGCTCATTGGTCAGTTCAAAGATCTGCTCGCGCGGAAATATGCTTTTTTGCTGGCAAACCGGGCGTATGGGCTGCTGTCTGTGGCGGAATTGCTCCTGTGGCTGGTCATCTGTTTGGTGTTGATGTTTGTTCCGTTATGGCTGCTGCGCGGTCGCTTTTCTGGCAGCCAGGTGATCTCTTCACCCAATGTACCTGATTTGGAGAAGCTCTGAGATGATTCATCTGGAGAAATTTTCCCTTAAACAAATTGTCGCCATTTTCTTTTTGTCTCTGGGGGTAGGCGTCTTGTTGGTGAACTGGTTCGAATACATTGTGCCAGATGATAATAGTTTACCGCTTGGGGTAGATTTTTATCCTCGATGGGTAGGCAGCCGAGCTTTCTGGCACGGCGAATCGCCTTATTCCGCCGAAGTTGACCGGGAAACCCAAAGTTATGTGTTTAATCGCCCGGCTCTTCGGGGTGAGGACACATTTGGGTTTTATTATCCGGCTCATATTGCAGTAGTTTTGGGACCGTTTATGCTGCTCCCGGCGCGCGCTGCGGCTTTGTTGTGGACGGCCGTAACCTGGGCGCTTCTCGGTGTGTTGGTTTTTATGATCATACAAAGTATGCCGGGCAGGGCATCACCATGGCTTTTCTTGTTGGTTGCGCTGTCGGTATTTTTCCAGCGGTCTATTCTGCTAGTAGTGCTCAATGGTCAGTATGTCATTTTCGTTTTGGCTTGTTGGGGGTTGGCCTATTACCTGGTGCAGCACGAGCAGAATGCTGCGGCAGGCTTTTTGTTGGCGCTGACGACCATCAAACCTTCCCTATCTGTTTTACCGCTGCTTGTCTTTTTGTGGTGGGTATGGAGAACAGACCGTAGAAGGGTTGTTTGGTCTTTTTTGGTGACTGGTGGATTGTTTTTCGCAGTAACCCTGGTGCAGATAGGCTGGTGGCTGCCTGAATTTATCTTACAGCTAGGCCAATACGATGATTTCCCGCGTCAGTGGATACCCGCCAATATTTTTACGCTGTCTGGGGTGATCTGGTTGGGAAGCACGGCCGTTCTTATTTTCTTGGGCATTCGTGAGCATCGTCAAGATCCATTCCAATTTCCCTGGTTCTTATTCTGGGCGTCAATTTCCCTGGTTTTACTGGTTACCCCGCACACTGCTGAATACGACCTACCAGCTTTATTGCTGCCGCTTTTTATTTACTCTTCTACTTACTTGCGGACTAAGTTTGGCACAGCCGTTTGGGCACTTCTTTTATGGTGGCCTTGGATAAGCTGGGCCATTTTTCAGCTTTTAGGCCAGACTACCAGTTACTGGTATTCGCTTTATTGGTTTCACTACCCACAAATTTTAGTGATTGCTCTGATCGCGAATTACTATTTTGTGAGCCAACCACTGTCTCCGAAACTAAAAAATACATTTCAATACTCAAATCAGAAGACGGGGTAAGGCTCATGAAAAGGGGTGAAATTACGCGGCAGTTTTACACATGGTTGACTGACGGATATAATTTCATCGCGCTTTTTGCAGTGTTGATCCTATCTGTCGCGATGACATGGTTTGTTTACACGCACATGCCTGTTCAAGTCGATTGGGTTCTCGATGGCCCACCTCAAGTAGGTGTAGATTGGAAAGGTGTTTTTCGGCCAGCAAGCATCGAATTACTACGTGGTAGATCTCCCTATACCGTAGAAAATTTTTATAATCCTCCTTGGACATTATTGCCACTGATTCCCATCGCCCTAGTCTCTCCGGCGCTTGGCAGCGCCATCATGTACGTTTTAAACTTGTTTGCTTTTTTGCTTGTCATGCTGCGCCTGAAAAGTAATGTCTGGCTTACTATTCCTTTTGTACTGTTATCCGGGGCATTGGTCAATTCAAATAATGGGAATATTGATGGAATCGTTGCCATTGGTTTTATTCTTCCACCATCTATTGGGTTATTTTTCATATTAGCTAAGCCCCAAGTGGGCTTTGTCGTGGCCTTGCTTTGGGCGGTAGACGCCTGGCGTAAAGGGAAAGTTAGAGGGGTGGTTCGGATTTTCTGGCCAGTTGCAGCCGCTTACGTAGTTTCATTTTTTCTATTTGGTTTTTGGATTTTAAATGCGACCGGGATTGTTGCGCAGTGGTGGAACGCCAGTATTTGGCCGACCGGCATCCCTATTGGTCTAATTCTCTTAATTATCGCCATTTGGCGGCGCGAAATCCGCTTTGCCATAGCTGCCTCTCCCTTTTTTGCGCCTTATTTGGCGTATCATTCTTGGGCGTTTGTCTGGTTGGGTCTGCTATCTCTTTTTCCCCATAATGTCGTTGGCCGTTTATGGGGCAAGGCGAGAAGAACGATTCAGGTTCTGACGAGCAAAGAATGAAGGCAGAATAATGTCAGATAATAGCGTGTAAATGAAGGTTAAAGGAATGAATACGTGGCGAAAGTGGCATTGGGTTGTCCTAACTGGGCTGATCGTCTGGATATTTTTCAGCCTGGGCGCGTCTTACGTGGCGCAGAAACCGCTGGACAACGCCATGTTGTCGGCCATCGGTCAACAGTTTGGCGTCTGGTCAGAGATTTCCTTGTCAACCACGGCCGTATGGCGCAGCTTGTTGGATGTGCTGACGGCCGTTTACATCCTCCTCATCGCCCTGGGGTTGGGTTTGTGGTTGTGGCGCTGGTTGGGTCCGGCCGACGGCCGTTTCGCCGAAACCGCGCTGTTGAGTGTGGGCCTGGGGTTTGGCGCGTTGGGGCTGATTGTTTTGTCTGTTGGCCTGGTTGGTTGGCTCACACGGCCGTTTCTCTTTGGCTTGTCGCTTCTTTTAGCCGCTGCCGGGCTGCCCGCGCTGCTGCCTTTTTTACGCCAGGTAAGATTGCCCAAACGGCCGTCACTCCTCATCACCCTCTATCTGATTGTCGTGGTCGGGCTGGCTTTTACTGTGGCGCTTCTGCCGCCCACCAGTTGGGACAGTCTCTCCTACCATCTGCGCGGCCCCTGGCTCTACCTTCAGGCCGGCCGCATTTACCCCGGCGTTGACGTTTTTTCGCTCAACAATCCATTCTTGTTGGAGATGCTGTTCATGCTGAGCATGGCTTTGCGCAGCGATACCAGCGCCCAACTCATCCATTTTTTCTTTCTCTTTCTGTTAGCCGGGCAGGTTTACCTGTTGGCGGTGCATGGCTTAAAGCTGAAGGATGGGTGGACGGCCGTTCTTTTGCTCTTCACCGTGCCCATGGTCTGGCAGTTGGCCGCGTTCACCTACAACGACCTGGCCCTGGCCTTCACGATTTTGGCCTCGCTGTACGCCTACATTCGCTGGCGCGAGGGCGGGCAAAACCGCTGGCTGCTGCTCAGCGGCGTCTTCTCCGGGCTGGCCATGAGCCTGAAATACACCAGCTTCATCGCGCCCACGCTGATTGGCTTGCTGCTCGTCGCCGGGCATTGGCGGCAGCCGCGCCGGTTGGTCCACCTGCTGCTGCTGTTTGCGGCCCCGGCGCTGGTCGTCGCGCTGCCCTGGTATCTCAAAAACTGGGCGTTTACCGGCAATCCGGTGTATCCGTTTGTGTGGCACGGCCGTTTTTGGGATGAGTTCCGGGCTAATGCCCACCAAAACCCGGGCAGCGGCATTGGTTGGAACCTGTGGGCCATTCTGACTGTGCCCTACACCCTCACCCTCGGCATCGCCGACGCCAGCGGCGACGGGCTGATTGGTCCGTTATTCCTGGCGCTGCTGCCCTTGCTGTTGTTTTATGGGTTATCACGATACGGCCGTCGCGCTCCCTTTGCCTTTCGTCTGCTGCTGATGTATGCCCTGGCCCATTTCGCCGTCTGGCTGCTGGGCGTCGTTGGCTCCGCCCCGTTGTGGCAGGGGCGGCTGATGCTGCCTGCCCTGGCGGCGCTCTGCCCCGTTTTGGCCTGGATCATGCACGATTTATCCCGCTTCGATCATCCCCAGTTTTCTTTGCAGCGTTTTCTCAATTTGCTGCTGGCTATGGTCTTGCTGTTTGGTCTGGTGGGGCAGGTGGGCGATTGGCTGCGCCAGAATCCGCTGGCTTATGCGGTGGGCAGCCAAACCCGCACCGAATACCTGACCCGCACCCTGGGGTATGTCTACGTCGCCTCGGCCGAGATAGGCCAAACCCTGCCGCCGGACGCCGTGGTGCAGTTTTTGTGGGAACCGCGCACTTACTACTGCCAATTGGACTGCCGTGGCGACCATATTTTGGATAAATACAGCCACCTGGAATACCTGCACGGGGACGCCGACCACATCGCCCAGGCGCTGCGCGACGAGGGCGTGACGCATCTATTCATTCACAATGCCGGCCTGAATTTTTTGCGCGAGGCGCAGGAACCCTGGGTGGTTCCGGCCGACGAGGCTGAATATGCGCGCTTTTTGGCGCAGCATACACGTCTGGTCCGCCAGTGGGGCGAGGCATATACGTTGTTGGAGTTGACGCCATGACGCGAGCAGCATGGAAGGAGTGGCTGATTGGTTCCATCGGGCTGGCGCTGTTATTTGCGCTGATGGTCGCCGCCATTCATCAATTATTTACGCTGGAAGCGGCCGGAGCCAATGATTTTTACCCGCGTTATCGCGGGGCGGTTCTGTTTTGGCAAGAAGGCATTGATCCCTATTCGCCGGCGGCTACAGAAGCGATTCAACAGGATATGTACGGCCGTCTCGCTCTGCCGGAAGAAGACCAGGTTTTATTTGTCTACCCGTTCTATGTCACCTTCATGCTGCTGCCGCTGGTGTGGCTGCCGGTTTCGTACAGTTGGATTCAGGCCATCTGGCTGACGACGCTGCTGGTGGGGATGGTAACGGCCGTTCTCCTGACCATTCGTCTGGTAGACTGGAAAATGCCTTCCTGGCTGCTGACTCTAACCGTGCTTTGGGCGGTGTTGTTTTACAACAATGCCCGCACGATCATTCTGGGCCAGTTTGCCGCCTTCATCTTTTTGTGGTTGGCGCTGGCGCTGTTGGCGCTGAAGGGCGGGCGCGATGGCTGGGCCGGATTTTTCCTGGCGCTCACCACCATCAAACCACAAATGACGTTTTTGGTGATTGCTGCGCTGGGTGTGTGGGCGCTGGGGCAGAGGCGCTGGCGGTTTTTGGCTGGTTTTGGGCTGACTTTGGCCGGGTTGTGTGCCGCCTCGTTTGTGCTGCTGCCTTCCTGGCTGGGTTCGTTTGTGAATCAGGTGGTATCTTATCCGGGTTATACGTTTACTGGCTCACCGCTGTGGGTGATCACGGGCTATTATTTCCCGCAGTTGGGCAAACCGGTGGAGCAGGGGTTGATTGTACTGGCGTTGGCCTACATGGTCTGGGAGTGGCGCCGGCTTTGGCGGCCATCTGACGGGGGGGCGACGGCCGTGTCTGACCAACTTCTCGCCACCCTGGGCATGACCATGATCGTCACCAATCTTATCCTGGTGCGCACAGCCACCACCAACTACATCATCATGATCATTCCGCTGTTTATGCTGCTGCGCTTGATGACCACACGCTGGCGTTGGGGCAATACGGCCGTTGCTCTGTTCTATGCCGTGAGCATCTTTGGTTTCTGGGCGCTGTTTTTAGCCACGATCCAGGGCGACGTGGAACATCCGATCATGTATTTGCCCTGGCCCTTTGGCCTGTTGATTGTTTTGGTATGGGGGCAATACAAAAAATGGTGGTCCAGTGACGCCGCATCTCAGTAGCCCTTGCCCAAATCCAGGCGATTGGGCATCGCCTCGGCACGCGCGGCATGATTGAGCAAATTCGCCAGATGGCTCATGCGCAGGCGGTCGCTGTCCAGCGTTTGCCCGCCGCGATGGGGACTCATAACCACGTTGTCCAGTTCGTGAAAGGGATAGGTGGCCGGTAAGGTGTGGGCACGGCCGTCTACACTTTCTGGATAGCTGTACCAGACGTCTAACCCGGCGGCGTGCAAACGGCCGTCGCGCAATCCCTCATACAACGCCTTCTCGTCCACAATCTTGCCCCGCCCAATGTTGACCAGCACCGCGCCCGGCGGCAGCAGCGCCAGTTCCCGCGCCCCAATCAGGCCGTCGGTCTCTTCCGTGAAGGGCAGGCAGATGAGCAGGGCGTGGGCCTGCGGCAGCAAGTCGGGCAAGGCGGAGGGCGGGTAGAGGGGCACGGCCGTTTCTCCATCTTTCACGTTCCGCTTTGTCGCCAACACCGTCATGCCCAGCGCCAGACACAAGTGGGCCACGCGCTGCCCAATCGCCCCGTAGCCCAGGATGAGCGCCGTTTTGCCCGCCAGCAGCACCGCCTTGCGCGGGCTGTAGCGCGGCCGCCAGTCGCCCTGGCGCAGTGCCTGATCGTAGGGGATGGTGAGTTTGGCGGCGGCAAGCAGGAGGGTCACGGCCGTTTCGGCCACCGGCGCGGCGTTGTGGTGCAGGTTGTGCACGGCGATGTGAGGAAAATCGGCCAGCAGGGCGCGGGTTTCGCCCGGCAGCCCGGCCCAGGGGATGATCAGCGCGCGCACGGCCGTCCCGCTGAGTTGTTCGCGGGTGGGGCGACCGCCGACGAGGATAACGGCCGTTTCCGGCACCGGCTCGCCCCAGGTCACCGTCACGCCAGGATCAAGCTGCTGCTCCAGCAGCGCCTTCTCCTCCCCGGTGAATACGTAGAAAAACTCCGACGGCGCGTGTAAAAAGTGTACGTGAGTGGACATCATGGTAAACGTTTGTCTCTATCGGAAAGGGGGAAGCGGTACTTTGATGCGTGGTGCGTGATGCGTGAAGTCATCTCTTCACGCATCACGCATCACGCATCACGCAAAACTCCCCGATATCCGTGTATCCTTGCTTATCGGCTGCGCAGCATGTCGCGGAAGCGGGGGGCCAGTTCGGCGATGATGGGCGAAGGTTCGGGCGGCTGCCACGCTTTGTAGGCTTCTTTCTGGTCGATGGGCCAAATGTCCGGCGCATGGACGATGGTTCCGGGGGTAACGGCCGTCTCAAGCACCTCCAGCGCCTGCCGGATCACCCGCAGCTGCCCGGCGGCGTCGCCCGGCTGGCCCAGCGTCTGCCCAAACGGGTATTCCACAGCCAGCGTGCGCGGCGCGCCCACTTTTTCGGCCCAATAGGGCATCATCGTCACCAAAATGGTTGCCAGACCGGCCGCTTCCAGAGTACGCGCCAGCACGGGCACGTTGATACAGCAGTCGGGTCAGGTGGGCGTCAGCAGCACGCAGTCCACGCCGGCGGCCTGGAATTTAGCCGCTATTTCCGGGCCGTAATGGGTTTGCCAGGCAGACGCATCTGGCGGGAAGCCCTGGAAGCCCATGAACGAATAGGCTTCATCGGCCAGCCCGCCAATCACCCCCTGCGCCGCCAATTCCTGAAAGCGGCTGAGGGGCAGCACGACGTTGAAATCGGTTTCGGCGAAGGCGGGGTTGAGGTGCAGATGGCTGACGGCGACCTCGGTCTGGTTCACGGTAGCGGGAATTGTTCGATAGGTGGGATCGCCCCAGGTTGGTTCGCGCTGTTCGCGTTCTACATCGAAGGGCGGCTGCGTGGCGCGCAGGTACAGCCCGCCAGAGGTGACAAGGCCGAATGTGAGATCGGTTAACGGCCGTTCTACCTTTGTCCACGGAATCGGCAGGTCCGGTTCCCGTTCGGTCATCTGGTAAAACGCGGCAATCAAGCGCGGCAAAAACTTGAAGCTGTCAACCATTATTTTCCTTGCCATGCGGCCGGGCGCTTGTTGACAAACGCGTCCATGCCCTCTTTCTGGTCGTCGGTGCTGAAGAGCATATAGAACAGGCGGCGCTCGTGGGCCAGCCCGGCTTGCAGCGAGGTTTCGTAGACGGCGTTGATGGCTTCTTTGGCCAGCCGCACGGCGACCGGAGCGCGGTCGGCGATTTGCTGGGCCAGGGCGATGGCCTCGTTGAGGTAGGTTTCGGCTGGGTAGACGCGGTTGACGAGGCCAAACTGCTGCGCTTCGACGGCCGTTAACCGTCTATCGTTCAAAATAACTTCCATCGCCAGCGCTTTGCCGAGCGCATACGTGAGCCGCTGCGTGCCGCCCGCGCCGGGGATGATGCCCAGATTGATTTCCGGCTGGCCGAATACGGCCGTTTCGCTGGCCACAATCATATCGCAGGCCATTGCCAGCTCCAGTCCGCCGCCCAGGGCAAAGCCAGATACCGCCGCAATGATTGGCTTGCCGGTTTTGCGCAGCTCGTCCCAGTAGTTGATGAACGGGTTATCCAGCATGGCCACCACGCTGGCGTTAGCCATCTCTTTGATGTCGGCCCCGGCGGCGAAGGCGCGGTCGCTGCCGGTGAGCACCATCGCGCCGATGGCCGCATTGTGGTCGAACTGCGCCAGGGCGTCGATGACCTCGGCCATCAATTCGCGGCTGAGCGCGTTGAGCGCTTTTGGCCGGTTGAACTGCACAATACCGACACGGCCGTCGATGCGTGTAAGAATATGTTCGTAAGTCATAGGAAGCCTCCTTGATTTGGGCATGTAGGGACTGAGGGCTGGGGATTGGGGGTTGGGGGGCTGAACTTCTCCATCTCCAGTCCCTAGTCTCCAATTTCTAGGCAACAACGTCGCTTAAATTTCGTCCGTAGGGCGTGGTCAAATAGTCTCGCAAATTCTCGATGACCAGGGGTAAGGTAGGCAGGTTGTGCTGCTTTTTATTGCGGACCACGTAGGCCAGCGCTTCCCCATCGTCGATGGCCTGCTCCAGATAGAGCGCGGCGGCGGCGTGCAGCAGCAGGGCTTGCTGCGTCTCGCTGAGTCCCTTGAACTCGTCGGCCAGGAGGTGCGGGAGCAGGCGGCGGATGGCCTGGGCGTGGACCCAGCCGGGGTCTTCGGCGTAGGGCCAGGGCGGCGATTCACCGACCGCTTTGGGCGGGGGGATGAGCAGGTAGACGGTGTCGGCGGTGGGGGCGAGCACGGCCGTTAGCGCCGGATACACCAGATTGGGCAGGATGGCGATGGTGTGGGTAAACGGCCGTCCGCTCATCTGGCTTAAAAAGCCGGGCAGCGGGCTGTTTTGGAAGATGGCGCTCAGGTCGGCGGCGGCTTCTTGCCAGACGGCGGCGTGCTGCGCCCAAAAGCTGGGCCAATCCAGGGCGCGGTCAAACTGCCGCAGCCACAGCTGCCACTGCTCATCGTCGAAGACGATGGGCAGCGGTTCCTGCGCTTCCCACATTGGCGGGGCGCAGCGCAGCAAGGCCATAAACAAAATGTCTACCGCCCAGCCGATTTGCAAATGCTGATTTATTTTGACGACGGCCGGCTGTGTGGCGGCGATTGGGGCCACAAACTGCCGCGTCTGTTTGGCATGAGGATGCACGGCGTGGGTTAGCCGCGCCTGTTCCAGGTCCGGCCAACGGCTGGCGGCCAGCAGGGCCATGCCCAGCCGCGCACGATCATCAATGGTGATGTGTACTTGTGCTTCAGACACGGTAATCGGCCTCCGTTTTTGGCCATAACCGCCAAATAAACACGAGATAGGCGATAGAAACGACCAGATAAACAATCTGCATGGCCTCTTCCGGTGGCGGCACGGCGGCGGGAACCATGACTACCCAGGCGGTAAAGCTTTGGATGGCCTGAATGATGACGATGCCTAACAAGCTGCCGGTGCGCAGGCGAATGACGCCATAAAACAAGCCCCACACCAAGAAGTACAGCAGTCCTGTCAGGCTGTCGTAAAAAGATTCCTGAAAAAATAGGAAGCCGACCATGCCAAACAGGATGCCGCTGCCGAAGGTGGCTGTCAGCGGTCCGCGCCAATCGGCCAGGGTGCGGAAGAAGAGGCCAAAGGTCCACACCTGGGCGGCGAAGGCTTCAAATAGGAGCAGGTAGATGAGCGCGCGGGTGGCTCCGGCCGGGCCGTAACCCACATTGAGCACCCAGGCGAAGCGGGCAACCAAAAAGGCGACCCAGCCCATGGCGGCGAAGGCGATGCCGGCGTATAACGGCCGTTTCTCGCGTAGCCCGATGCCATACAGCCCATACCAGCTCACGCCAATGAGCAGGCTGATGAGACCGGCGCTGCCCAAAAAGAGGGCGCTGGCGGCACGGCCGTCGGCCGGGTCTACCGGTTGGATGCGGCCGGCCAGGCTGCTAAGCAGTGCCGCGCCAATCAGCGGAATCAGCAGCGCGACGGCCACGCGCAGCGGCGCGGGCAGGTTGGCGGCTGAAGTGGTTGAGGAATTGGATGTTGGTTTGGACATAATGGCCGTGATTGTAACATTTTTGCCTGGCAGCGGCGATGGAGGGTGCCGACTTCTGGCCGTTGTTTGTTGATTGGTGACTGTTCGCTACACTTCCGGGTATGACAGATTCACGCATTGAACAAAAAGCGCCACGATTTCGCTGGCAGTTGGCGGCCATTACCCTGGCTCGCCTGTTTTTGAATACCGGTTTGCGGATGGTGTACCCGTTTGCTCCGGCTTTTGCGCGCGGGTTGGATGTGCCGGTAACGGCCGTTTACCGCCTGATCGCCGTGCGCAACGTAGCCGGGTTTTTTAGCCCGGTGTTGGGTCCGCTGGCGCAGCGATACGGCCGTAAAGTGATGATGATGGTCTCCGCCCTCCTGTTTGGGCTGGGGTGTTTGCTGGTGGTGGTCTGGCCGGCGTATTGGTCGTTGGGCGCGGCGCTGGCGATTCTGGCCTTTGCCAAGGTTATCTTCGATCCGGCCATGCAGTCGTACGTCGGCGACGCTGTGCCCTATCAACAGCGCGGCAAGGCGCTGGCGGTAACTGAGTATGCCTGGTCGCTGGCATTTATTGTGGGCGCGCCGGCCGTGGGGTTGGCAATTCAACGGCAGGGTTGGTCGGCGCCGTTTTTCTGGTTGGGGGTGCTGTCGTTGACGGCCGTATTTGTCCTCTGGCGTGTGCTGCCCCGCCGCAACCGGCGCGCCAGTGAAGGCGTGGGCTGGCGCGAAACGGTCAGCGTCTTGCGCCGCAATCCGGTCATCTGGCTGACTTTTTTGTACATCACCCTGGCAACGGGCGCGAACGAAATGCTGTTCATCATTTACGGCGACTGGATGGAAACCAGTTTTAGCCTCTCGTTGGCCAGCTTGGGATTGGCTTCTGGCGTGATTGGCGGCTCGGAAATCATCGGCGAAACGTTTGCCGGCTGGTCGGTGGACCGTTTTGGCAAGCGTCCGGTGATCATTACGACGGGCGTGCTGAATGGCCTGCTTTACGTGCTTATTCCCCACACCAGCGGCAGCCTGACCGCCGCGCTCATCACCCTCTTTTTTCTATTTCTCACCTTCGAAATCACCCTGGTGGGCGGCATGCCGCTGATGACCGAACTGGTTCCACGCGCTCGTGGGGTGGTGATGACGATGGTTTTGGCGGCGATGTCGATGGGGCGTCTGGTGGGCGCGACGCTTGGCCCGGTGATCTGGCTGCGCGGCGGCTTTGTCTGGAGTGGTCTGTCGTCGGGGGTGATGATGGGCACGGCCGTTCTCATTCTATTTCTCTGGATTCGAGAAGGGGAATAGCCGCCGGTTGAGGTAAAATTGTCGGCAGCGGGAGTTCGTCGCTATTTGCTGTAAGGAGGAAATGACATGATACAAGTCGATTTATTGATTCATTCCGCCGGGCAGGTGTGCGTGGTTCCCGGCCCTGATGGCCCACAGCGCGGCGCAGCCTTGGGCGAATTGGGCCTCATGGCCAATGGCGCGGTGGCTGTGCGTGATGGGGTGATTGTGGCAGTGGGGGAGACGGCCGTTCTCCAGGCGCAGTATGACGCCGCAAACAACCTGGACGCAGACGGCCGTTGCGTGATCCCCGGCTTTGTGGACCCCCACACCCACATTCCCTGGGCCGGTGACCGGGCCGGAGAGTTTGAGCAGCGGTTGGCTGGAGCCACGTACATGGAAATCATGGCTGCTGGCGGCGGCATTATGTCAACCGTGCGCCGGGTGCGGCAGGCCACTTTGGCGGAATTGGTGGCCGTGAACTTGCCGCGTCTGGACGCCATGCTGCGCTACGGCACTACCAGCATGGAGGCCAAAACCGGCTACGGCTTATCGGTTGAGGCTGAAATGAAGCAGTTGGATGCCATTCTCGCCCTGGATCGCGCGCATGCAATTGACATAACGCCTACATTTTTACCGGCCCACGCCGTGCCGGTGGAGTATCACGGCCGTACAGACGAGTATGTCGATCTCATCATCAACGAGATGCTGCCTGCCGGAGCTGAATGGATGGCCCGGAACGGCCGTGCTCTTTTCTGCGATGTGTTTTGTGAGGAAGGCGTGTTCGACCTGGACCAGACCCGGCGCATTTTGGCGCGGGCCGCCGAATTAGGGTTTGGCCTGAAAGTCCACGCCGACGAATTTGTGGGCCTGGGCGGCACAAAATTGGCCGTGGAAATGGGCGCGGTATCGGCCGACCACCTCGTGGAGACCCCGATGGCCGACATTATCGCGTTGGGGCAGGGCGAAACGATTGCCGTCGGGTTGCCAGGGACGCCCTTCGGCCTGGGGCACAGCAGCTACACACCGGCGAAGGCCATTCTGGCCGCCGGGGGCGCGCTCGCGCTGGCCACCGACTGCAACCCGGGCACTAGCTGGTGCGAATCGATGCAAATGGTGATTGCTCTGGCCTGCCGCTACATGGGGCTGACCCAGGCGCAGGCTTTGGCCGCGTCTACGTTAAACAGCGCTCACGCCATCGGCCGGGGGCACGAAGTGGGCAGCCTGGAACCGGGCAAACAGGCGGACCTGCTGATTTTGTCCACGGCCGATTATCGCCAGTTGGGTTATCGTTATGGCGTCAATCTGGTGGAAACGGCCGTTAAAAAAGGGCAGGTCGTGGGCCATCAGACCACGACCGCGCCTTGAGGCGCGGGACGGGTTTGGCGGTTCAGGTGAGTTTATGGTGTGAAAGGTCGCCTTTCAGACCTGCCTGAGAGCCACAAATTTGCCGGTCAATAGGGTCTGGGTATAATCGAATTGGCTTTACAGTTACACATTATGTCATTTATTGATTGGGCTGATACATGAAACAACTGCGTGGGATATTCATTTTGGGGCTGTTGATGCTCCTGTTGGCGGCTTGTGGTAAGGATACCGATTCCTCTGCACCCACGAGTGTGCCGCTGGCTTCCGTATCGCCCAATGAGACGGCGCCGGAGCAGGCTGCGCCGCCAACGGCCGTGCCCACGGATACGGCCGTTCCGCCCACGCCCACGCCCACCGAACCCCTGGCCGCAACCGTCAACGGTCAGCCCCTGTATTTGTCGGTGTACGAACAAGAGTTAGCCCGCTATGAACAGGCGCAAAGCCAGATGGAAACGGCCGTGCCAACCCCCGATTATCACGATCAGGTTTTGCAAGCGTTGATTGAGCGGGTCTTGATTGCCCAGGCTGCTCAAGCCGCCGGAATTGTTGTCACGCCGGCGATGGTCGATGAAAAACTGGCCGAGCTGCGAACAGCCGCCGGCGGCGAGGACAGCTTTAATGCCTGGTTGGCCACCAATCAGTGGAGTGAAGCAGAATTCCGCGAAGCGTTAGCGGCGGAAATGATCGCCGGTCAGATGCGTGATCAGGTGACGGCCGACGTGCCGCGCGCGGTGGAGCAGGTTCGCGCGCGTTACATTCAGGTAGATGACGCCGCCCTGGCGCAGGAAGTGTGGCAGCGCGCCCAGAATGGCGACGATTTTGCGTTTCTGGCGCAGCAATATTCGTTGGACCGGGTGACGGGCGACATTGGCGGCGATCTGGGCTTTTTTGCGCGCAACTCGCTGCTGGTGCCGGCGGTGGAAGAGGCCGCGTTTGCCTTGCAGCCGGGCCAGGTGAGCGATGTGGTTGCCCTGACGGGAGATGACGGCCGTCAGACCTTCTACATCGTGCAAGTGATTGAGCGTGATCCCCAACGCGGTTTAGAGCCGGACATGCAATATGTGCTGCTGCAAGCTGATTTTGAAGCCTGGTTGGCCGATTTATGGCAGCAAGCCGACATTGTTATCATGGTAAATAACGGCGCATGATGGTTAATCATGACAAAATCCATGGTTTGGTCGCCGATCCTGTTTGGGGGCGTAGAGCCATACCCCAATTAAGATTCGGGAACAAGAATTGAGTCGCACCAGGAAGCAGCAAACCGGATGTGTTGGCAGTTTGTTGAACGTGTTGACAGCCGCGCTTTTGTCTTTGGCGCTGCTGTTGATTGTGTTGTTTTTGTTGATGTTGGTGTGGCCGACGGGTCGGGAAACGGCCGTGAATCTGGCCGCCCGCGTGCAGCGACAGTGGCAGGGTGAATTACCAACCAGCACGCCGCTGCCAACAGCGGCCAGTCTGGCTGTGCTGCCAACCCTGACGGCGACGCCATTACAGCCAACCTGGACGCCGCTGCCACCTCAGGCCACAGCCACGGCCCGGCCTACAACCACTTCTCGCCCGACGTATACGCCATCGCCGGTGCCCACATTCCCCACACGGACCCCAACCCCCACCCACACGCCGACGCCTTCCAATACCCCCACTGAAACGCCGCCCGGTCCTTCACCCACGGCCAGCGCTACGCGTTCGCAGTATCTGTTCACCAAATCGAATACCAGCCCGTTCTATTTGCAAAATTACGCCAATAATGCGGGCTGTGGTTGGATGGGCATTGCCGGTGAGGTGTTGGATTTGTCGGGCAATCCGGTGGCGGCGGGCAGTTATGTGGTGCATGTGTGGGGCAGCGGCGTGGATTCGCGGCTGCAAGTGGGCAGCGCGCCGGATTACAGCCCGTCTGGGTGGGAGCAGTTTTTATTTGATTCGCCAGTGATTCGGGATTATGAAGTGCAGTTAGAATCGTCGAGTGGTACGGCCGTTTCCCAGGCTTACCGCGTGCAAACCAGAGCCAGTTGCAACCAGAACCTTGTCCGTTTCGATTTTGTGCAAAATCATTGACGCGATACTGTGAGGGTGAACGCGCCGCCTTCGTCGAAAAATTCGTTGACGACAATGCCCCAACGGCCGTTTTCCGGCAGTGTCAGGGTATAATTTTCTGGCTGTCCGGCCTGTCCGTCGTCGATGCGCAGGTAGGCACGGCCGTTTGGCGAAAGCAGCGTCAGGGCCAGGTCACTGCTGGCTGTTTCGGTAAGTAGTTCCAGATGAATCGTGTCGTTTTGCAAGCCATCAAAATAATAAACCAGACTTTGATCTGGCTCCAACACGCCGGAAACAGCGCTGTCTAATTGCAACACGCCCATGGCGACCGGCGTTGCCACAGGCAGCGCCGCCAGACGTATTTCATAATCGCCGGGCGCGCCGTTAAAATCGCGCACCAGAATAAGGTACTGCCCATTTTGTGGCAGTGTCAGGTCGATTAGTTCGTTTTCGCCCTGGAGGAAGGTGTCTTGGGCGGCGATGCGGTTGATGTTTTCATCCAACAGCCAGATTTCCAGGTCTAAGGTGGGATTAAGTGGTTTGACTTCGATCATGACCATGTCGCCGGTGCGCCCGCTGAAAAACCAGGCGTGGGCTTCGTGGGAACGCAGGCTTTCCTGGCGGATGTCGCCATAGACCAGATCACCGGCGTCGTAAAAATTAGACGTGCTCTCGCCGCCTTCGTCCAGCGACAGGGTGTAGGAGCCGCTGTTGCCGGCGAAGCTTTGCACAAGGATGGTGTATTCGCCGGTCGCGGGCAGTTCGAAGCCAGACACGACTTCGGCGTCGCCGCTGAACCCTTCGTCGAGGGCTACCAGTTGACGGCCGTCTGGCCCATACATATTGAGCAGGGCATCGAACCGTTCATCGGGCGTGACAACAATGCTTACCAGGTCGCCGGCCGTGCCGGTGAAGGTCCAAAACTGCTGCCCGTTCGGCGGCAGATCGCTCTGAATGCTTTGGCCGGGGTTAATTTGCCCGCCGCCGCTGAAAATGGGTGTGCCAGACAGCGTGAGGTCAAGCACATAACTGCCGGATTCACGGAAAAAATCGCTGACTTCGATGAGGTAACGGCCGTTTTCCGTCAGCAGTAAGTCGGCGGCTGTTTCAATGTCGCCTGCGTACCCATGATCGATTTTGGCCACTGTTTGCCCGGCCGGATCGATGACGGTGAGGGTTAAATCGAGGTTGTTGGTTTCTGGTTTCAGGGAAATGGTGGCGTAGGCCGGTCCGGAATTGGTGAAGGTCCAGATGTCGTTGAGGTTATTGTCCAGACGGCCGTTAACTGTTTCCTGGTTGCTAATTTCCCCGGCGAGATGCAAACGGCCGTCGCCATTGGCCAGGCCGCTGTCCAGATTGTGCACGGCGATGGTCTCGATCATCTCGCTAAACAACGGTTGGTAGCGTTCCCATTCGGGTAGGGTGGCGCTGAAAATGTAGATGGCCTGAGCGTTGTTGAGGGGGGAAACGGCCGTTTCCGGCCCGGTTAGAAACAAAATTCGGGTGACAAGATTTTGCCCGCGTTCGGCAGAAAACAAGATTGGGTTGCCTAAAATATCGGCATACGCGCCGGCAATGCCCGGCAAGGAAATGGTTGTTATTTCGCTGACCTGACGATCTGTGGCCTGGATATTTTGCAGCACCCATTGCAATCCGGCTTCCGGCTGCGGCGCGGGGACGGTGAGATTGGTGATGAGTCCGGCCATAAACGCGCCGGTCTGGAAGTCTTTACCGGCTAACACGCTGCTGCCCACGCGCTCCGAATTCGCGGCCAGCAAATTTAGCAGGCCTAATGAACTGTTCAAGGCGGTGCTGTCTAGTTGCAGGCTGCTGGAGAAGTTTTCCCAATCAGGTGGAATGGCAATTTGCAGGCCAATGGCCTCGTCGCCAAGGAGCTGCCAATTTTTCAGGAAGTTGCTGGTGGGTTCTGGTGTGGGTTTGGGAGGTGGGGTGGGGGTTGGTTGGGGTTTGTTGCTGGTGGCGGTCGGTTGTTGGGCAACGGCCGTTGTCCCGGCTGAGTTGGTTACCGCTGGTTCCAGAAACGCCTGACTCCCGTTGTCTTCAGAAAGAGGTTGGCAGGATATCGTTGTGAACAGGATGCCAATAATCAGGCACGACCAGCCCTTTTTTCGCATTGATCTCCTCTGCTAAGATGTTCGATTCAGTTGATGACAAGCAATTATTATTGACCGGGAACATGCCAATCGCTGCCCAGAATAATCAGCAGATCGTAATCCCCATCCGGGCTGCTGCCGCTGCTGACGTTAAGCGGCGGAATGCCCATCAATTGGATAAGGAAACGTTGGGTATTTGGGTGATCGCCATAATCAATAATTTGAGTCGTGCGATAAGTAGCTGCATCAGCGTTGCCGATTGCGGCGATATTGATATTTTGGGATTTCAGGAACGCTTCGGTGTCACCGGCCAAACCAAAAACAGGCGTGCCATTAAAGACAGCCACTCGCGCATTTTCGGCGGCCATTAGCGCCGGTAGATTTTGAATTTCAGGCGTGGGGATGACCGGGGCGGTGAATAATTCATTGCGCAGTTGGCGGATGTTGTCGCGGTTGGGAACCAAAACCTGACGGCCGTCGGGCGTCGTTTCGGCGTAGACATAATCATAGTCTATGACCGATGTATGGATACTGCTGCGCGGAATTTCTTGCACCAATAGGGCCAACTGCATGGCCTCTTCCAGGGTCATGTCGGTTCGCACATTGTCTTGCAGCGTTTGCCACAAGGCGGGCGCTTTGGTAATGAGCGATGGCAGCATATTCAAACTCAGCACACGGTCACGTACCGCCAAAACAACAGCTTGTTGGCGTCCGGCGCGGTCTACATCACCGCCAAATGTGGCGCGTGTGCGGGCATATTTAAGCGCGGTCTGCCCGTCTAAATGCTGGTCTCCCGCTTCAATCTGGAAGGGGTCGTAGCCATAACAGCGGTCCGGATATGTTTCGTCCGTGATGGCTTCAGGGGCGACAATGTCGATGCCGCCAATCTGATCCACAATTTCGACAAAGGCGTCAAAATTGACGGCCGCAAAATAATCAATTTTTACGCCGAGGAAAGCCTCGACTGTATCGACGGCCAGGGCGGGGCCGCCGCCGGGGTAGTCGTAGATTTCACCATAATAATTGGCTTGATTGATGCGGTCGACGCCGACGCTGGGGATTTCTACCCACATGTCGCGCGGCAGCGATAAGATACCCGCTGACAGGCCGACCGGATCGACCGTTACCAACATCATGCTGTCTGTGTGGGTGGGACCATCTTCTTCACAACGCTGGTCGATGCCCAACATCAGGATGGTGACGCGTTCCTGACCGCTCCAGGGCTGCACGGAATCGGCGTTCAGGTTAATGGGTAAGGAATTGTTGTTTGTTTCCGGGGCATTGGCTGAGTCGTTGTTTGCCTGATCTGGCGTGCGTGGTTCTTCGACGCTGCCGAAATCAGGATTGGTGACTTCCCAGGCAGAGGTCATTTCTCGCACTGTTCGGAACAGCCAGATAGAACTGCCTACCAAGATGACTAATAGAATAATCCCCAGGATTCCGATAGCCCAAATAGGTAATTTAATTCGGGATTGGGGTCGACGTTTAGGCGAACTAGATGTCATAAACTTTCAAACCTTAAGGCAAATCTGCGCTAGGCATTATAACATAATTTGTGAATGAGGCAGGCAAGGAGGGAATTGGCGGGAGGCATTCAGGAAAAATTAACCTCGCAGGGGAATGTGCCCTGCGAGGTTTTGGGGTTTAATTGATTGTAATGGGTATCAGGCGGGGTCTTCAGCTGGGGTGGTAGATGGGAGGTCAGGAACGGCCGTGTCTCCATTTTCCTCCTGACCATTCACCCGAGACAGTTTCCCTTCGCGCAGCACAGCCACCGAGGCGACTGAATTGCCGGGGCGCAGTTCCATCACCCGTACGCCTTGTGTAAGCCGGCTTTGCTGGGAGATGGTATCCGCTTCTGTGCGCAGAATGATGCCGTTGGTAGAAATGCAGGTGATTTCGTCTCCGGCGGTTACAACTCGCGCGCTGACAATTTTGCCGGTTCTTTCCGGCGAAAGGACCATCGCGCCCACGCCCTGGCCATACCGCCCTTGTTGGCGATATTCGTCTAAGGGCGTCCGTTTGCCGTAGCCCTTTTCGGTGATGATCAGCAGGTCATCGCCGGGCGTTACCACATCGGCTCCGGCAATGCGGTCCCAGTCATCCAGGCTCATCGCTTTTACGCCGGCCGCGCCGCGGCCCATTGGGCGCACATCTTCCTCGCTAAAGCGGATGCCGCGCCCTTGTTCGCTGACCAAAATGATGTCTTGCTCGCCGTGGGTCAGTTTGACCCAATTGAGTTGGTCGCCGTCGTCCAGGGAGATGGCAATGAGACCGCTGGGACGGACGTTGTTGAACTGGTTGATTTCGACGCGTTTGATACGGCCGTTACACGTCACCATAATCAAATATTCCGCATCGTCAAAATCTACCACCGGCAATGCGGCCGTGATCTTTTCCTCTGGCAGCAGCGGCAAAATGTTCATCAAATTGGTCCCTTTCGCTGTGCGGTCCAATTCGGGGATTTCATAGGCTTTAATGGCATACACTTTGCCAAAATTCGAGAAGAACAAAATTGTATTCAGTGTGCCGGCCGCAAACAAATGCTCCAACTGGTCCTGATCGCGGGTGGTCATGCCAATCAGTCCCTTGCCGCCGCGCCCTTGCAGCCGGTACGCCGTCACCGGCGTCCGCTTGACATAACCGCGCTGGGTAACGGAAATAAAGACATCCTCGTCCTTAATCAAATCTTCCATGTTAATGTCAGCGTCCAGGCCATAAGCAATTTGTGACCGGCGCGCATCGCCATATTGTTCCTTTAGGGCAAGTAAATCTTCTTTGATCAAGGCCAGGATTTTGCCTTTATCGGCCAGCAGCCCGCGCAAATACTCGATGTGGGCCGAAATCTCCCGGTACTCATCGTCGATTTTTTGCCGTTCTAGCGCCGCCAGCCGGCGCAGTTGCATGTCTAAAATGGCTGTGGCCTGCACTTCCGTCAGTCCGAAGCGGCTTACCAACTGGTTGCGCGCCTCGTCCGCGTCATTGGAGCGACGAATGGTTTCGATCACTTCATCCAGGTGATCCAGGGCAATCAAGAGGCCTTCTAAAATGTGCGCCCGCTTCATCGCTTTGTCCAGATCAAACTGGGTTCTTCGGGTAATTACTTCCAGGCGATGGTCGATGTGAATTTGCAAAGCGCGTTTCAGCGAAAGCAAACGGGGTTGTTTGTCTACCAGCGCCAGCATTTGCACGCCGAACGTCGTTTGCAGGGCTGTGTGTTTGAACAGTTGATTCAACACTTTCATCGGCTGGGTGCCGCGTTTTAATTCGACAATGATGGAGATGCCCTGTCGGTCGGAAGAGTCGCGCAAATCGGAAATATCAGGGATGACGCCGCTGGTAGCCAGCTCGGCAATCCGCTCGATGAGCATCGCCTTGTTGACCTGGAAGGGCAGTTCTTTGATGTTGATGCGCTGGCGGTCTGGTTTACCGGGCAATTCTTCAATTTCAGCCACCCCACGAATAATGACCCGGCCCCGGCCGGTGGCGTAGGCGTTGCGAATCCCTTCGATGCCTAAAATATGGCCGCCGGTGGGGAAGTCTGGCGCTTTGACAAATTGCATCAAATCATCCAGTGTCACCTCTTCCCAATCGTCCTGATGGTCGATGAGGTGAATGATGGCATCGCAAACTTCATTAAGATTATGAGGTGGGATGTTGGTTGCCATGCCGACAGCGATACCTGATGAACCATTGAGCAGCAGGTTGGGCAGGCGAGCGGGTAGTAAATCGGGTTCGGGTAGGCTGTCGTCGAAATTGGGGACAAATTCGACGGTGTTTTTGTCGATGTCTTCGAGTAGTTCGTTGGCAATGCGGCCGAGCCGCGCTTCGGTATAACGCATGGCGGCGGCGCTGTCGCCGTCGATGCTGCCAAAGTTGCCCTGGCCATCGACCAGCATATAGCGCATGGAAAAATCTTGGGCCATGCGGACCATGGCATCGTACACCGATGAATCGCCGTGTGGGTGGTATTTACCCAGCACTTCACCAACGATACGGGCGCTTTTGCGGTGTGGGGTGTTGTAGCGGATACCCATGTCGTGCATGGCATACAATATTCGCCGGTGGACAGGCTTCAGGCCATCTCGCGCATCCGGCAAGGCGCGGGAGACGATGACGCTCATGGCGTAATCGAGGTAAGAATTTCGCATCTCCCGATTGATGTCGATGGTGTTAACTGTTCCGATTTCCAAATGAAACCTCCGCGATTTGGGCCTTGGTTGAGGGATTTATTTTCCGGCTTGTTGCATAAAAAAGGCCACCAAATATCAGGGTGGCAGACGACCCGAAATCATGATTTTTAACGTGGCCGATTATATCCTAATTTACGGGTTTTAACGAGTTTCATGAGGGATAGATGAGGGGGGTTGATAGGTGGTACGGTGGGTGGGATTTACGGCCGTTTCCCCACCATCGCCAGCGTTACGGCCGTCGCCAGATCCAGCCGTTTTCCAGCCGCCACAGCCTCTTGCTGCGCGTCGGCGGACAGTACGGCCGTCACCTCCGCCAGCACGTCTTGGGCCGCGTCCCGCACTTCTTGCGCCGTCGCTTTGTGGTTCTGAATAAAGGCCAACAACTGCTGGCCGATTTCGGCCTGCCCGCGTTTGACGGCCAGCGCCGCCATGACATTGAGCGCTTCCAGCGTCAATTTTGTATCGCCAGACTGCTGCGAGAGCGCCAGCCCTTCGTTTAATTCGTCGGCTGCCCGGGCCAGATCGCCCAGCGTTACCGAGACGCCGCCCAAACCAACCAGCGCAACGGCCGTGCCCCGATCATCCTTTTGCTCCCGTTTCAGGGCCAGGCTTTCCAGCAAAAGCTGGCGCGCCTGAGCTGTGTCGCCTTGTTTAAGCGCCAGACGTCCGGCGTTGGCCAGCGTGGTGGCTGCGCCGTGCGTATGGTTGATGGTTTTGAACAGGGCGCTGCACGTCAGGTAATGCGCCTGGGCTGTGGCAAAATCACCGGTGGCCTGGGCCAAATTGCCCAAATTGTTCAGCGTCATGGCTTCGCCTAACTTATCGTTTAGCTGTTGGTAGACCTGGGCCGATTGGCGAAAATGAATGCCAGCTTGTTCATAATCGCCCATAGCTTTGTAGCAGCTGCCCAAAAAATTATAGGCAAACGCGGTCCCATCATTGTCGCCGACGGCCTGAGCCAGACGCAGGCTTTCCTGCGCAAGTTTGGCGGCTTGTTGGAAATCGCCGGCATAAAAGCGGGTGATGGCCACATAACCCAAAATCGCCGAGTGACGTTCCGCATCATCGACCTGTGGCAAATAGGTCATGGCCGTGTCCAGCGCCTGCCGTGCTTGCTCTAACTGGCCGATATGGATGTGCAGCCGCGCTTTTCGGCTGAGCAGATCACAAAAACCATGCGCGCTGTCTTTTGTTGGCGGCAGCGTTGCCAGCAGGTCGAGGGCAAATTGAAAGGCTTCGATGCCTTCCTGGAACCAACTTTGTACGCTGTAGAAGCCGTGAAACGGCCGTGCCGCTTGTATTAGCTCTGCGCAATCCCGCTGTCTGGCCGCCCAATCCCAGGCAGCGCGTATATTGGGCAGGTCGGTCAGGATGGTTTGACGTTGGTCGGTTTCGTCGCCGCTGCCTTGCGCGGCCAACAAGTCCAGATAATACCTGGCGTGCCGTCCGGCGGTGGGTATTTCTTCAGCCGTGCGGCTGAGTTGCTGCGCGGCGTATTGGCGCAGAAGTTCGTGCATGTCGTAACGGCCGTCTGCCCGCCTGTGCAGCAGCGATTTGGCCGTCAGGGCCTCTATTTCTTTATATCCGGCCGTGGTCACTGCTTCTGCCGCTTCCCTGGAAAAACTGCCCTGAAAAACGGCCAATCGCGCAAAGACATCTTGTTCGACCGGTAATAAAAGCTGCCAGGAATGGTCAAACACGGCCGTCAGGCTGCGGTGCCGCGCCGGTACATTGCGCAGGCTCGTCGATAAAAAGTCCAGGTCTCCCTGAATCTGGTGGGCGATTTCTGAGCAGTTAAACTGCCGCGCCCAGGCGGCCGCCAGTTCAATCCCCAGCGGCTGACCATCCAGCAGGCGGCAAACCTGAGCCATCGCCTGGTAATCCCGCTCGTCTGGGGCAAAGTGATGGTTTACTCGCTCGGCCTGCTGTCGGAAAAGGCGAATGGCGCTGTAAGAATCCCAATTTTCGCCTGCCAGGCTTTCTGGAAAATGAAGCCCTCCCAGATCGAAAACCCACTCCTCTTGCAGTTGCAGCCGCGCCCGCGAGGTGACCAGCAGTTTGAGCAGCGGCGCTTCTTGCAGCAGCGTCAGCAGCATGTCTACGCCATCCAACGGGCCAAGATGTGGGCCAAAAAGATGCTCAAAATTATCCAGAACGAGCAGCATTTCTCGCGGCCGTAAAAAAGCGCACAATTGAGCCATCGGGTCGGAGGAGCCTTGAAAGGTAAAGTTGCAGGCGTTGGCCACGGCCGTTGGCAGCAGCGCCGGGCCGTGAATCTCCGCCAGTGGCACATACCGGACGCCATGCAAAAACATCCCGGGATTGGCCGCAATCTCTCCGGCGACGGCCAGCGCCAGGCGCGTTTTGCCCATGCCGCCCGGCCCAAGCAGCGTCAGCAGGCGGCAGGTGGGCTGCCCCAGCCGCCGCCGCGCGTCGGCCAGCTCGCTGGTGCGGCCGACAAAAGGCGTGGCTTGCGGCGGCAAATTGTGCGGCGGTAGGGACCTGGCGGCCAGAATTTGTTCGTACAGTCTGATTGTTTCCTGGCCGGGCAGAACGTCTAATTCTTTGGCCAGCAGGGTTTTGTAGGCTTCGTAGTGGCGGAGGGCGGCGTTGAGACGGCCGTTTCGCGCCAGCAGCAGTATCTTGTCTCGGTTTGCGCGCTCACTCAGATCATCCAGGCCGATCAGTTGGTTAACATAACCGAGCGCGACGGCGTATTCGCCTTGCGCCTGGCTGCGGTCCACCAACAGGCGCAGGGCGATGATGGCCTGCCGCTGGAGCCGCTCCCGTTCCAGCGCCACCCATTCTTCAAACCCCCGGCTTTCACGCACGTAAAAGCCATCTAAGAAATCGCCACGATAGAGGGCGACGGCCGTTTCCAGCGCTTGAAGGCCAGCCGCTGAGAGCGTGCCATGCGGTCCCGGTTTGGTTTCCTGGTGTTGCAGCAGGCGCAAAAATTCGGCCGTATCCAGCCAATACTCACTTTCGTGGTTAAAAGCTACCGTGTGGCGGGTGATGATGAGGTAAGGTTTTAACCGGTTTCGCATACCCGAAAGCAAGGAGCGCAGGTTAGCCTGGGCCTGCTGCGGGTCGCGGTCGTCCCACAACAATTCGGCCAGGGTTTCGCGGGAAAACGGCCGTGTCTGGCATACCAAAAACGCCAGCAGGGCGGTAGCCTTGCGCGTGCCCAAATCAGTCAGCGGACGGCCGTCCAACTCAATTTTGATGGGTCCCAATAAATGAATAGCCAGTAACTGTGCCATAAAATGCTTGATCGCCGTTTTTCAGTCGCCGGTAGAACAATTGCTTTCCGTTTCGAGAGACAAATGCAGAAGATTAAAGACGGTAGCTTGGAGATTGTCAAATCGCTTTGTCCCCTCGCCTCCTCATTTCCTCACTTCTCTAAACTTGCTTCGATCGTTTTTGGATCGATTTGTTTTTAAACTATGCCCATTATAGCCAAATCAGGTTGACCCGCGATGGAAAAACCCACATCCGAATCGAATCATTATCTGGCGTACTTGCTGCGTTTCTGGCGCGAGGACGAGACATCACCCTGGCGGGTGACGGTCGAAAATCCCCACACCGGCGAAAGACGCAGTTTTTCCGCGCCTGATCATTTGTGGTCTTTTTTGCAAGACCAACTTGTCAACTCCCCCCCAAATCGAAGGAAGGAACCATGAGCCACAAAAACAAGTTTCACCAATTGATTTCCCTGGTTGTCAGCTTAGGGCTGTTGTTACAGTTGCTGCTGCCGGTCGTCGGGCTGATGCCGGCCTCGCCGGTTGCCGCCGCGCCGTTGGCTCAGAGCGAGCCGGTGGTTGACACGCCGGTTACGGCCGTTTCCACCCCCACCACGCCCGACGTCCTCCAGCCGCTCACCCTGACGCGCGCCCAATCCACGTACCAGGCGGGGGGAACGGCCGTCATCACCTACACCCTGCGCAACACCCTCGCCCCTACCATCCGGCCCGACGTGGCTCCCGGCGCAACCATCACCGACACCCTGGCGGCCATCAGCGCCACTAACTTCGCCGCCGACCCCAACACCGTGCGCGCCGCGCAGCTTGCGCTCCAGCTCACCAACGCCCAGACCGGCTTGCAGGCCGCCTCTCTGCCCGCCGACCAAAACGGCGGCAGCCTTTCCTTCAATCTGGGCGACATCGCCCCCCTCAGCGCCACCACCCTGGTACTCACCATGACCATTCCCTCGGCCACGGCCGATTTTGTCGATCTGGATGCGGGCGCGGCGGCGTATGGCAGTTGGCGGGGCAGGGGGGTCAGCGCCGCCGCCTCCCCCATCCGCCTGGCTCCCAATGGCTTCGCCCAATGGCTGGTCTGCACTCCCGACGCCAACTGCCACGATACCTACGTCACGCGCCAGGCCGCCGAATTGGGCAATGACCCCACCGCTATTTTTGAATTTGCCCGCGCTCTGGGCTACGAAAGCTATCAGGGCAGCCTGCGCGGCGCGCGCGGCACGCTGTGGAGCGCTGCCGGCAACGGCGTCGATCAGGCCAGCTTGCTCATCGCCCTGCTGCGCGCCAGCGGCATCCCCGCCGCCTACCGCCTGGGCACGCTCAGCCAGGGCAACGCCCAGACGCTCGTTGCCAGTATGTTCCCGGCCGTGGCCGCGCCCAGCGGCCTTATCTTGCCCGGCAGCGTCACCGCCGACCCGGCCAACGACCCCGACCTGCTGACCGAAGCGCAGGCCCACGCCTGGGTGGAAGCCTACCTGCCCGGCAGCGGCTGGACGTCGCTCGACCCATCTTTTGCCGCCGCCCAGCCCGGCGACGTGTTCGGCACACCCAGCGGCGGGCAGTTGGCCGAACTGCCGGACACTTTGCGCCACAAAGTCACCATCAACCTGGTGGTGGAAAAATACAGCGCCTTCCCGGTGGGCGGCACGAATTTGTATACGATTGAACCGTTAACGGCCGTGTTCAACACCGTCGATTTAGCCGGCGAACCCCTCGTCTTTGCCCACCTGGTGGAGAGCAACTACCAGGGCGGCCTGGCCTTTACCAGCGCCCAACACACCTATTCCCCTTACTTCATCGTCGGTCAGGCGGAAACCCTGATCGAAGGCGAAGCCTTTGGCGAAGTCATCAGCAACTTTCCCTTCGGGCAGGATATGGTTGTGGGCGAATGGCTCGATTTCACCCTGACCGGCCCCGGCCAAGCGGCAGAAACCTACCGCCGCGAACTGTTCGACGATATTGGCTACGCCGCGCGCACCGGCGGCGGGTTGGTGGGCCAGCTCGCCCGCGACGAAACCGCCCGCCTCAGCCTGATGTCTTCCTGGACGACCCTGGTAGCTGCTTACGACGTGCCGGCCGAGGCCATCAACGACGCCTACCAGGAGATGGTCGCCCTTTCCCTGGAAGCCATCACCGCCAAGGAAGCGGTGGACGGGCTGCAAGACAACGACAATCCCTCGCCCGACCAGGACGCCATCGCCCAGGCGGCCACCCTCACTTTTGGTAAAGTGGCGCGGTTGAGCCAGCGGCTGCACCTGTTCAAATTTGCCGCCGCCTCCAACCAGGCCCACGAGTACGCCGCCGATGCCTTTCTGGTGAAGGCTTACGCCGACTCGCCGCGCCTTTTCACCGTTGGCTGGGAGCGCAACGACCTGGAGCAGACGGACAGCATCAGCTTCGATTTGCTGCGCAACAAAATCCGCGCCGTCGCCTACCCCGGCCAGACCGATATTGGCCCGGCGGCGTTCCTGTTCTGGCGCGCCCTGCTGGACATGGGCATTGAACATGAAGTGCTGCAAGAGCTGACGCCCACGCCGCTGGTCAGCGTGGGCGCGGTCTTTGATCAGGCTGCTGCCGACGACATAGCGCTGGAGCGCATCACCTTTGGCACGCTGGACGAATTGGCCGCTCTGCCCATCTCTGATCAGGCCAAGGCGCGTATCACCACCGCCCTCACCGACAACCCCAACCTGTATGTCCTCGTTCCGGCGGCGATGGTGACACTGCCCGGCACGGCCGAGCCGACCATCGGCTGGCTGCAAATCGACACCGAGACGCTGGAAGTAATCGACACGATGGAAAACGGCCAGCATTTTGTGGCCGGGGAATATGCCATTCTGGCTAAGTTCTCGAAAAAGGCCGGCAGCCTCATCGGCGGCTTTACGGCCGGTTTCTTCGGCCATGCCATGGGCTTTTGGATTGGCTTCTTCGGCCAGATGCCCCTGGGCAGCCAGGACATCGGCGCGGTGATGGGCGCGGCCAAAGCATCGGCGGCGGAGTGGGGCAAAAAAGCGGAAAAAGCGTGCGTTAAGAAGTCGGACGTGAAATGGTGTAAGCGCGGCGTGACGGCCGGCAATGCCCTGGGGTCGGCGATCATCGCGCAGGCGGACCCGCCGCTGCAAGAAACACTGTTTGTGCTGCCGCAAGATGCGCCCATCACGCAGGCGGAAACGGCCGTCACGCTCTCCCAACCCGCCTCCCTCACCGGTCTGACCGTGGCCGCCAACCTGACCACGAGCGAGATCGGCGTTGTCGGCTCGGCCAGCCACAACTGGACGGCCGTCGCCCAAAACAGCTTCACCTTCGACACGCTCAGCGTGAGTTCAGCCAGTCTGTACCAGAATGGAACGTTGGTGGGCAGCGGGGCGGTAACGGCCGTGCCCGCCACCCCCACCGCCCTCGCCAGCGCCCAAACCGGCGGCGTCAGCGTCAGCGGCACAGCCGATGGGCGGTTGGTCCTGCACGCCTCGGCGCCAAGCGGCCTGGGCGGCGGCAGCCAATTCGATGCCTTCGCCTTCACCGTAGACGCGGCCGGTAACTATACGCTGGCCCTGACAAACGCTGCCGCCACCCTCAACGGTGTGGCATACACTGGCGACCTGGAAATCGTCACCAGCGCCCCGGCGCAGCTCAGCGGCGCGGGGGCCACGGCCGTACCCAATTTCGCCAATTCCGCCGCATTTACCCCGGCGGGCGGCGGCTTCACTATTGGCGCGGCCAGCGGCAGCCTGACGGTGGGCGGCACGGCCGTTTCCCCGGCCAACGGCTTTGCGCTCGGCAACGTCAGCAGTTCGGGCGCGGTCGCCACTTCCGGCGCGAACGACACGTTCAGCTACAACGGCGCGGCCCACTTCTTCCGTGTCAGCCTCAGCAGCGCCGCGTCCACCACCCCGGCCAACGCGCCGACCAGCTTTTCCGCCGGCGTGCAGGCCAACTTTACGGACAGCTACACCCTCACCGTACACGCCCCGCTGGGCTGGGACGTAACCGCCACGCCCGCCGGTCTGGTGACGGCGCAGCCGCCAATCGGCGCGGCGGCGGGTGTTTACACGCTCGTCGTGGCGGCGCAGTCGGCCGATTACCCCGACCTGTTTGCCACGGCGCAGCATGGGGTGACGGTAACGGCCGTGGACGGCGTGACCGTCACCGTGCAGCCCGACCCGACCATCACCGTGCCCTGGGGACCGGCCTACGATGTGGTGAATTTTGATACGGCCGTGGGCCGCCTGCAACTGCCCGACGCCGCGTTTATTGCCAACGTGCAAAACACCTCCTCGGTGGACCGCACCTTCACCGTCAGCGTGTCCGGTCTGCCGGGCGGCTGGACGATTTTTGGCGCGCAGCCGGGCAGCAGCAGCCTGCAAATCCCGCTGGCGGCGGGTGAACTGGCGCGCCTCGGCCTGTACATCGCGCCGACGGCCAGCCTGCCGCCGGTAGGCAGCGCCTATCCCTTCAACGTGACGGCCGTCGCCGCCGACAACGGCGCAGTGATCGCCAGCGGCAGCGGTGTGTTTACCATGCCCGCCGTGCCCTACCCGGCGGTCAGCGTCAGCCCGGGCGATGTGTACGTGGCGGCCAACAGCAGCACGGCCGTTAACCTGACCGTCACCAACATCGGCAACACAACGGCAGAGTTTGATTTACTCTCCACCCTGCCCCACCCCGGCTGGACACTCTCCACTCTCCAATCTCCAATCTCCCTTTCCCCCGGTTCCTCCGCCACCCAGCCTGTCACCCTCACCGTCACCGATGGCGATCCGGGCGTGGATTATCCGGTGGGGCTGGGCGCGGCCGCCCCGACCCTGCCCTATTCGCCGACGACGGCCGTCAACGTCTACGTCGTTAGCCCGTTCACCCAACCCATCTACCAGGCCGCCGCGTGCCGCCTGGGCAGCGACGCCCTGGCGGCGGCCATCACCGGCCTGGCGGTGGCCGTGGACGAATTGGCCAATTCGTGCAGCGCGGCAACCTGCGACCTGGCGCTGCGCGACGCGGCCGTGGCGGCGGCGCAAAACGTGATCGTTTACACCCAGGCTGCCTCGTCGCTGGTGACGGCGACCACGGCCGTTTCCACCATCGCCGCCGACCTCTCCACCCAGACCGGCGACGCGGCCATCGAGGCCAGCCTGTCGGCCCTGGCCGGGTCGATGGGCGATCTGGGCGACGAGCTGTGCCAGATTGAGCAGCACGGCGTGTCTGTTCGTTTCTCGCCGTTCGTGGCGGCGGCGTTGGTGGGGGAGACGGCCGTATTCGACCTGTCCATTACCAACGACGGGACCATCGCCACCTCTTACGCCATCACCGTCACCGGCCTGTCCGGCGGCGACCAGACGTTTAACGAGAGCATTGCGCCGGGGGCGACGGCCGTTGTGCCGGTGAACGCCAGCGCGGCGACGTTGGGCGTGTATGACCTGACGGCGGCGGTCATGCCGACCGGGCTGGCGGCGGCGGTGGACTGGACGGCCACGGCCGTGGCCCGCCTGAACGTGGTGGACAAATTTGTGCAGGTGACGCAGGTCAGCGCCGACCCGCCCTTTGTGGAGACGGGGACCAGCGCCACCAACCTGAGCGTGACGGTGGCCAATGTGGCCGGGGTGCGGCAGGAGGTGGTGGCGCGAACGGCCGTGTTCGCCCCGAACAACAGCTCCGCCTTCAACGCCGACTTCCCCCTGACGCTGCTCACCGGCGACCCGCGCACGTACCAACTGGGCGCGGTGAACACCTCCGGCTGGACGGCGGGCGTGTATACCATCACCGTAGACCTGCTGGGCGCGGGCGATACCTTGCTGCCCGACGGGCAGGGCTATGGCTACCTGGCCGTGGGGCAGGCGTTGGGCGCGTCCCACGCCGTGCAGCCGGAAATCGTCGCCCCTGGCACGGTGACGGTGACTACTGTCATCACCACCGAAGTGCGGGCGGGGGCCATCCTGCCGCCCACGGCGGCCCCGATGTGGCCAGCCACCGGTTTACGCTCCGTTCCGGTTGCGGAACCATTGCCGGATGCTGCAGAGTCATTGCCGGATGCTGCAGAGTCATTGCCGGATGCTGCAGAGTCATTGCCGGGCGCTGCAGAACCGTTGCCGGATGCTGCGGAGTCATTTTTACCTGCTGGCAGCCCGCTGCCTCTCACCACCGACGACCAATCTCCAATCTCCAATTTCCAATCTCCGGCCACCATCACCGGCACGGTTATCCTGCGCTACGAGCAGGACGAGGCGGCGCTGACCGGGACGTGGGTGAACGTGGGGTACGCCCAGGCCAGTAATGGTACGTACTTGCGGGCGGATGCGGCGGGGGAAACGGCCGTGTTCACCGTCAGCGGCACGTGGCTCCATCTCGGTTTCCTGGCCGACAGCAACAGCGGCCAGGCGGAAATCTTTATCGACGGCGTCAGCCAGGGCGTGCTAGACCTCTACCGCCGCGACATCACGCCCATCAGCTTTGTCTATGATGGCCTCAGCGCCGGCAGCCACACCGTCACCGTGACTGCCCTGGGCACGGCCAATCCGCTGGCGGGCAATGACTTTGTGCATCTGGATTACCTGGATGTGTACAACGGCGGCAGCTACGCCACCGGCCTGGTCGAGCAGAGCGATGCCCGCATCTTCAAAAGCACCGGCTGGTCCAGCCTGAACGACGCCAACGCCAGCGGCGGCAGTTACATACGCAGCAACAACGCCGCCGCATGGTTCCCCTTCACCGGCGATTCTGTTACCTATCAGGCATTGGCCAGCCCTAGCGGCGGCCTGACCTACCTGTTTGTTGATGGCGTCTATCGCGCCACCGTCGATCTGTACAATCCGCTGGTGTCCGTCACCCGCACCTTCTCCTTCGATGGTTTGGGCGCGGGACCGCACGTCATGCAAATCAGCAGCTATCGCGGCAACGCCACCGTAGACGCCTTCATCACCCCCGGCGCGGCCCCCTTCTACACGCCGCCCACCCCCGGCAGCTTCGCCCGCTACGAAGAAGATCACCCCGATTTTCTCTTTAACGGCCTGCCCTATACCCTCACGGCGCGTACCTGGACGCGAGACAACAGCATCGTTTACAGCGAAGCCAGCGACGGCCAGGTGATCTATTCGCGCACGGCCGGAGACACGGCCAGCATTGCCTTCGACGGGGCCTGGGCCAGCGTGGGCTTCTTCACCAACCAGAACAGCGGGCAGGCGGAGATCTTCTTGGACGGCGTAAGCCAGGGAATTGTCGATCTGTACAGCAACGAAGACGACGTGATCAGCTTCCGTTATGACCTGACTCCTGGCCCACACACCCTGGCGGTGACAGTGCTGGGCACGGCCAATCCGCTGGCAGGCAGCCAGAATGTGTACCTGGATTACGTGGATGTGTGGGATGGCAGCGCCTTGGCGGATGGGACGTTTGAGGAGTTAAACGGCCGTGTCCTGCGCAGCGGCGGTTGGGAAGCGGTCGCCAATGCCGGCGCCAGCGGCGGCCAGTACATCGAAACCGGCAGCGGTGAGCCGACCGTCTGGTTCCCCTTCACCGGCGACAGCGTCACCTACCAGGCGTTCGACTACTTCCGCTCCGATCATGTGAGCATCTACATCGACGAGGTGTTCCAGGGCCATTACGACATCTTCACCGGCGTCGCGCCCACCATCACTTACTCCTTCGAAGGGCTGGGCGCGGGGCTGCACCTGCTGAAAATCCGCGATTATCGCAACGAGCCGACGCTCGACGCCTTCATCACCCCAGCCACCACGCCGCAGACGCCGCCCCCGGCGGCCCAGGTATTCACGCGGCTGGAGGAGGATGACACGGCCGTGCGCTACAACGGCCGTCCCTACACCAGCACCGCCGCCACCTGGGACCGCACCGACGAGGTCTTCCGCGCCAGCGACGGCCAGTACATCATCACCAGCACGCCCGGCGATTGGGTCAGTCTGGACTTCAGCGGTACCTGGGTGACGGCCGGTTTGGCCACCAACTTCCGCGGCGGGCAGGCGGAGGTGTTCCTGGACGGCGTCAGCCAGGGGATTGTGGAATTGTACAGCCGCGACGATGACGTAACGGCCGTTACCTTCAACAACCTGCCCGACACCACCCACACCATCTCCATCAATCTGCTCATCAGCCAGCACCCCAATTCCTTCGGCCGCTGGATGATGGTCGATTACTTCGACGTGTGGAGCGGCGACCCCTTGCCCAACGGAACCTACGAAGAAACTCACCCCCTGGTCTATCGCGCCGACGATTATGACGATTGGGGCGTCTACACCGACGCGGCGGCCAGCGGCGGCAGCTACATCCGCAGCGCCTTCCAGCACGAAAGCACCATCTGGTTCCCCTTCACCGGCGACAGCGTGACCTTCCTGGGGTTGGCCAACATCAACAGCGACCACGTAGAAATCAGCATCGACGGCGTGAACCGGGGGCAGTTTAACCTGTACAGCAGGACGCCCATCACTCGTCCCATTTCCTTCAACGGGCTGGGCAGCGGGCCGCACCTGATGCAGGTGCGCTACAACCGCGCCTACCTCACGGCCGATGCCTTCATCGTGCCCGGCATAGCTCCCTTCCAGACGCCGCCCGCCTACACCGGCATCGTGCGTTACGAGGAGGACCATCCGGCGCTGCTGTACAACGGCGTGTATGATTGGCGCGCCCGGCCGCAATCGTGGTTCGCCAACAAAACCACCCCCATCGTCAGCGGCGGCTGGCATGTGGAATCGGGCACAGCCGGGAATGCGGTGAGCCTGACGTTTGACGGCCGTTGGGCCGCCGTCGGCTTCCGCGTGCGCAATGTGGTCAGCCAGGCAGAAATCTTCATTGATGGCGCGAGCCAGGGTGTGCTGGACTTGCAAAATCCTGCCGGGGAAGACGTGCGCTCCTACCAATTCGGCAATCTGATCACCGGCACGCACACCATTTCCGTCAGCGTCGCCGCCGGTTCGGTCTACTTCGACTACTTCGATGTGTGGGATGGGCAGGCCATGTCCGATGAGCTGGTGAATGCGACGCGGGCGGAGGATAACGGCCGTCTCCATTACACCGCCAACATCGACGACGCCGCCAACGCCAACGCCATCAACGGCGACATGGTAGTGCCCAGCCTTTACTACGCCGCCTCCAACGTCTGGTTCACCTTCGTCGGCGATGCCGTCGCCCTGTACGGCGTCACCCGCAGCAACATCAGCTCGTTCAATGTGTACATCGACGGCGTGTTTATGGAAACGGCCGATTTCCAATACCCCTACAGCGAGCAGCCTTTGGCCTATTTCTATACCGGCCTGGAGCCTGGCCCGCATGTGGTGCGCGTCAGCAACGGCACCACCATGCGCCTGGATGCTTTCCAGGCCAACCCGGTCCAGGTCGTGCCCTACCTGCCGCGGGCCGAATGGTGGGACTACACACCGGCCGGCAATGGCGCGCCCTTCTTTGGCACCTATGGCATCGCCTCCGGCATGACGGCCGGCGATTTGGACGGCGACGGCCGTGCCGAAATCGTCATCACCGCCGATGACACGATTAACTTTGGCACCCTGTTCGTCTTTCGCGGCGACGGCGCGGACACCGGCGACGGCGACCCCATCCTCTGGAGCCACAACTTTGGCGGCGGCGCGTTCCGCACCTGGGTCAGCTCCCCGGCCATCGCCGAATTAGACGGCCAGCCCGGCGCGGAGGTCATCGTGGCCGCCGGGAGCGCGCTGTGGGCCTTCCACGCCGACGGCAGCACCTACTGGACCGTGCCCACGGCCAGCATCTTCGAGACGCTCACCGCGCCGGCCGTGGCCAATCTCGATCTGGACCCCGAACCGGAAATCGTCGTCAACCTGGGCAACACCTTCGAGGTGCGCGAACATGATGGCACGCTGGCTTGGTCCACCACCTACGCGCCCCACGCCAACCCGCCCGTGCTGGCCGACCTGAACAACGACGGCTTCCAGGACATCATTCTCACCGGCTGGGACGACAGCGTGCTGGTTTATGACTACAACGCCGGTACGCCGCAGCTGCTGTGGACGGCCGTCCTCACCTCCTCCATGGCCGGAACCTTTGGCGCGCCGGCCGTGGCCGACATCGATGGCGACGGCGCGCCCGAAGTGATGGTCTCGCACTACGGCGCATTGACCGCGCTGAACGGCGAGGATGGCTCGCCGCTGTGGACCACGCCGCTGGACCCCGGCAATCCCGGCGGCGTCTCCGTGGCCGACCTGAACGGGGATGGCGCAATGGACATACTCACCGGGATGCGCTACGAGTTTGCGCCGGGCCGTTTTGGGATGTTGTACGCGCTCAACGCCGATGGCTCGCTGCTGTGGAGCGTCATCGCCGAGGACAGTTCCTCGGCCAACAACGCCGCCGCTCTGGACCTGAACGGCGACGGCGCGTATGAGGTGGCCTGGAACGGCAAGGAGCAGGGCTTCACCATCTACAACGGCGCGGACGGCGCGGTCCTGTTCAACGAACCGCTGGCCAACTCGGCTACCGGCACGGATTACCCGCTGTTTGTGGACGTGGACGCGGACGGTTACGCGGAAGTGATTGTGCCCACCATTCGCGGCATTGTGGTCTTTGGGCAGGATGGTGTGTGGGGCGAAGCACGGCCGTTATGGAACCAGCACAGCTACCACATCACCAACGTCAACGACGACCTCAGCATCCCCGAAGCGGAATCCAACAGTTGGGCGGTCCACAACACCTACCGTACGCAGTGGCCGCAAGCATTGGCGCTGCCCATCTACGACGTGACCGTGACGCATACGGTGGGCATCAGCGGCGTGGCCGTGCTGCCAGGCGGTTTCGCGACGCCGCCAACCGTGAGCGCCGACCCGGATTACCGTTGGGACTACACCCAGACCTGGGCGCAGCCCGTGGTGACGCGCACCCTGGTCAGCGAACTGGCCGACATGCAGCCGGGCGAAACGCGCCTGGCGGCGCAGGGCACGGCCGTTGCCTACACCCTGCCCAGCGGAACCAACGTCATCACCCTGCCGCCGCTGTACGTGACCGCCGCCCACCTGGGCGACCTGTCGCCGACGGCAGCCAGCATACCGGCGGGCGGCACGGCCGTTTTCACCCTCACCCTCACCAATCCCGGCGCTGCCGACACCTTCACGCTGAACGCTGGCGGCCTGCCTGTTGGTTGGCTCGATTACCCGGCCAGCGTGCCGGTGGGCGCGGGCGAAACGGCCGTGGTGACAATTACCGTGACTGTGCCGGGCGATACGGCCGTCGGCGACCTGCCGCTGTGGGTGGATATCAGCAGCAGCGGCGGCGCGGAAACTCTGGGCGCGACCCTGACCGTGTTTGACGGTTTAGACGCTGCCCTGGACCCCGCCAGCCAGACAACCCTGCCCGGCGTGCCCGCCGCCTATGTCCTGACGCTGAGCAATCAGGAAAGCGCGCCGCGCACCTACGCGCTGACGGCCGTCGGCGAGATGACCATCGACGCGCCCGCGAATCTGACGGTGGCGGGTAATGGCACGGGAACGGCCGTGATCACCCTCACCTCTGGCGCGGTGGGGCCGCAGCCATTCACCCTTACAGCCGCTGCGCCCGGTGGGGCGGTAGCCAGTGTGGATGGCGTGTTGGCCGTGCTGGCCGTGCCGCAAGCCGCCCTCAGCCTGTCGCCGGACCCGCTGGCGATGGGACCGGGCAGCACGGCCGTGTACACCCTGACGGTGACCAACCTGAGCGACACCTACGAAACCTTTGACCTGGACGTGGATGTACCGGCGGGCTGGACGGCCGTCTTGCAGCAAAACGGCGCGGTGGTCAACAGCGTCAACCTGTCGCCCGACATCTTCAACAGCGCCGAAGTGCGGCTGGCAGTGACGCCGCCGGTGGGCGCGGCCGTGGGCAATTATAACGTGACCGTGACGGCCGTAGCCCAAAGCAGCGCGGCGGCGGCGGGCAGCGATACGGCCGTGGCCCAGGTGCTCAATCGCGGCGTGCAGGTGGCCTTCACCAGCGGCCCGGCGAGCATCGATCCGCGCGGCACGGCCGTGTGGAACGTGCGCATCACCAACACCGGCTCCGGGCAGGGCACCTACGACCTGCAAGCCGCCGGGGTGATGGCCCTGGCCGGTTCCCTCTCCACCAGCGCCGTCACTCTCGCGCCGGGCGCGTCGCAGACCGTGCAGCTTACGGCCGACAACCTGGACACGCTGCTGCCGCAAACGTATCTGGTGAATGTAACGGCCGTGCTGCGCTCCGATGCGCGCATCACCGGCGACGACACGACGACGGTAACGGTGACGGGCTTTGAAGGTGTGGCCGTGCAGTGGGAACCGGCGTCGCAAACGGTGACGGAGACCCTGACAGCGCAGTTCACCCTGGTGGTGACCAACACCGGCAATGTGAGCGCCGGGTTTGATGTGGCAACGGCCGTGCCCAACGCCAGCGCCACAGGGTCGTCGGGGCGGATTGTGCTGCCGCCGGGCAGCGCCGCCCGCCTGCCGGTAACGGTGCGGGTGACCGGCCCAGGAACCTATACCCTGACGGGCACGGCCGATTCGCCGACCAGCGCGGCAACCGACAGCGCTCAGGCGACGCTGGTCGTGGCTCAATCGAGTTATCGGGTCATGATTCCCATCATCAAGCGCGCGCCGTAGCCGCCACAATCGCAGACCTGGCAGGTTTCTAAAAACCTGCCAGGTCTGTTACAATCATTGCCTGATATCCCAAAGAGGTGATGATTGTGTCTGCACAGCCAAAAACAAACTCAGAACTGCATGTAGAAACCATCGCGGTCCATGCCGGAGTCGAACCAGACCCGGTGAGCGGCGCGGTGATGACCCCCATTTATCAGACATCAACCTATGCTCAGGAAGATGTGGCCGTCCACAAGGGCTACGAGTATTCGCGCACCGATAACCCGACGCGCACTGCTTTGCAAACGGCGCTGGCGGCGTTGGAAGGCGGGCGGCATGCGCTGGCGTTTGCCTCCGGCATGGCGGCCATCGACACCCTGCTGCGGCTGGTAAAGCCCGGCGAGCATGTGTTGTGCGGCAATGATGTGTACGGCGGCACGTTCCGCCTGTTCGACAAGATTCTGAGCGGCTACGGCCTGGAATTTAGCTTTGTGGATGCGGCCGACAGCGGGGCTTTTGCGGCGGCGATGCAGCCGAACACCCGGCTGGTCTGGCTGGAAACGCCCACCAACCCCATGCTGCGGCTGGCGGACATTGCTGCGGCGGCGACACTGGCCCATGCGTATGGGGCCTGGCTGGCGGTGGACAATACGTTTGCCTCGCCGGTGCTGCAACGGCCGTTAACCCTCGGCGCCGATTTCGTGGTCCACTCCACCACCAAATACATCGGCGGCCACTCCGACGTGGTGGGCGGGGCAATTGTGCTGAACGACGACGAAGCGTATGCCCGCCTGAAATTCCTGCAAAACGCCATTGGCGCCGTGCCCGGGCCGATGGACTGCTTCCTGACGCTGCGCGGCCTGAAGACGTTGGCTTTGCGCATGGCGGCCCACTGCCGCAATGCGACGTTGGTGGCCCAATATTTGAGTGACCATACGGCCGTGTCCCAGGTCATCTATCCCGGTCTGGACAGCCATCCGCAGTACGATCTGGCGCGGCGGCAAATGAGCGGTCCGGGCGGCATGATCTCCTTCATTTTGCATGGCGGCGAGTCGGCCGCGCGCACGGTAGCGCGGGAAACCCGCCTCTTTACCCTGGCCGAATCGCTGGGCGGCGTCGAATCGCTCATCGAACTGCCCGCCCCCATGACCCACGCCTCCGTCGCCGATTCGCCGTTGGCCGTGGACCCGGGGCTGGTGCGTATTTCTGTGGGCATTGAAAACGCGCAGGACCTGATTGATGACCTGGCCCGGGTTTTGAGCCGAGTGGGGTAGGCGCACATGAAAGTTGTACGGGCGATCTATGAGCTAATCCGCGACGCAATTTTGCGCTGGAGCGAGGATAAAGCCTCGATGTTTGCGGCGGCGCTGGCATACTACACCATGTTTTCGCTGGCGCCGCTGCTGGTTCTGGTGGTGGCCATGGCCAGCCGGGTGCTGCAGCAAGCCAACGTGCAAGAGGTCATTGCCCAATTTGCCACTAAAAACTTTGGGCCAGACGTCGCCAAAATTGTAGCCGGTATTTTACAATCGTCGGTGCTGAAAAACTCATCGGGCGTATTGCCTTCGGTGATCAGTACAGTCATCCTGATCTGGGGCGCGACCGGCATTTTTAACCATTTGAAACGAGCGCTGAATACAATTTGGGGCGTGGAACCGGAACTGCCTACTGGCGTCAGCGGGGTCATTTATTTTATTCAGACGCGGTTGTTGTCGTTTATGATGGTGTTGGGCGTCGGTTTTTTGCTCGTCGTGACGGTGATGTTTAATACCATTATCGCGGTGGTGAACGGGTTTATCGTGGATTATCTTCCCGCTTTTTCCACCATAGCCGATAGCGACCTGACCACATTTTTGCTGTCTGTGCTGATGCCGGCGGTCTCGTTTGCAGTTGTTTTTAAGGCGCTGCCAGATGCGAAGGTGGCCTGGCGGGACGTGTGGTTGGGGTCGGTGGTAACGGCCGTACTCTTCGCTTTTGGCAACTACCTTATCAGCATTTATTTGCGCCAGAGCGGCGTCGCCTCAGCCTACGGCGCGGCGGGGTCGTTGATTGTGCTGCTGTTGTGGGTGTACTACTCGGCGCAGATATTTTTCTTTGGCGCGGAATTTACCAAGGTATTTGCCAACCGGTATGGCTCCAAGGTGAGGCCGGCCGGTAACGCCGTGGCCGTGCGCCGCCAGCGCATCGAAGAAGCGATGTCGCCGGCGGCGCTGCCGCCCATGACGTTGTACGAACCGCTGGCCTACGAGGGAGATTCGCCGCTGCGCCAGCGGGCAAAGCAGGCGGGTTTTGGCCTGTTGGGACTGGCCGCCGGGCTGCTGGTCGGGTTTATTGCCAGCCTGCGCCGCCCAGGCAGCCGCTAACGCCGGGCTATTTTGTGGCGATGTAGACAATCCATTCTTGCGCGTCGTAGAGGGGGAGGTTGGCCCAGGCGGGATGGATGGAAACGGCCGTAAACCCCGCCTGCTTCATCACCGCCTCCATTCTCGCCGGATCATACGCCTGATCGCAAAGTTGTACTTCGTCCAGTTGCCCCGTCTCCAGATGCAGCGTCTGGAAGCGCTCCAACACCATCTGCTCCTCCTCATACCAGATGCGCTCGCCCAGGTGCAAAAAGGGCGCATCGCCCCATAAGCCCTGGTCGTCGGTAAACCACCACGTGTTGTTCTTTTTGTCCAGGCGTTCTGTGTCCAACAGTTCCACCACCAGTTTGCCGCCCGGTTTGAGCGCCCGGGTGATGGTTTGCAGGAGCACGGCCGTTTCCTCCGGCATAAAGACCGACAATTGGCCATACAAAAACAGGGCCGCGTCGTACTGCCCGGCTTCAGGCGCAAACTGGCGCACATCTTGCTCGATAAAGGTGCAGCGTTCGCCGACGTTTTTGGCGGCGGCCAATTCCCGGGCATAGGCAATGGACGCCGGGCTAAAATCAACGCCGGTGATCTGGCAGCCGCGTTTAGCCAGATCGACAGCATAGAGGCCCGGCCCACAGGTGGCGTCCAGGATATGGGCGCCGGGCTGCAAGTTCAGCGCCGCCCACAGCCAGTCCAACTGAATCTGGCGCTCCGGCGTGCGGCGGGAGGCCGCGCCGTGGCTCTGGTCCAAATGTTCGCGCAGCATGCGCTCGGAAAAAGCCGGATCATTCCAGGGGAGGTTGCCGCCATAAGCCCAGGGGGTGGGCCGCTCCGGGCGGTTGTAGATGCGCCAGAGCGCCTGGCTGAATGTTTGTGCGTCAGGTGATGTCATATTTTTCTCCGTTGGGTGTAAATGCTTTCATTCGCCCCCAATTATATCATCCGGTACACTTCTGGTAGGCGCAAATGGTTGCCTGGGAGAAAAATATGTTTGATGCGTTACCCGATTTGCCTGCCGCCCAACGCTGGCGGCAACAGCCTTATCCGGCTCCCATTGTCGTGGCGCTGATAAAGCGTGAAGAACAGGGTGTGGATCCGCGTTATTTGCTCATCCGGCGCAAGGGGAATACGTACCAGGGGCAGTGGGCGCTGGTGGGCGGGAAATGGGATTTTGGCGAAACATTGGACACGGCCGTTCTCCGCGAAGTGCGTGAGGAAACCGGACTGCTGGCCGAGTTTGTCGCCTTGCGCGGCGTGGTCAGCGAGCGGGTTGTGCCGCCCAGCGACGCGCTGCCTGGAGCGCATTTTTTGCTCCTGGTCTGCGAGCTGTCTGCGCCCGACGGCGTGGCGACCGAGCAAAAAGAAGGCGCGGTCGCCTGGTTTACGCGCCGCGACATCACCGATTTGCATGACACACAGGCCATCATTCCCAGCGATTTCGCCATGATTCAGCGGTTTACCCAAACCACGCCGCAGGTGGTGCATATTGAAGCCGAGATGGTGTCGGCTATCGGCGGCGTGAGCGGGTATCCTACGGAACTGCGGCGGTTTGAGCAGATTAACGGCCGTTCCCACCCATGACCCAGCCGCCACAGCCATCTGCCCAATCGTTTATCGGGCAGGAAGTGACGGTGCGTATTGACCGCCCAGTAGGCAGCCGCCATCCGAAATATGGCTTTGTATACCCGCTCAATTATGGGTATGTGCCGGGCGTTTTCGGGGGCGATGGGGAGGAGCTGGACGCTTACGTGTTGGGCGTAATTGCGCCGCTGGCTGCGTTTACGGGCGTGTGTACGGCCGTTCTCCACCGCCTCAACGACGACGACGACAAACTCATCCTGACGCCGGCCAGCCAAATTTACACCGATAACCAGATTCGCGCCCTCGTTGACTTTCAGGAGCGCTTTTTTCAGTCAGAAATTTGGCGGGACTAATGGCCGAGACGGCCGTTTTTCTGACCAGCGAACGATGACCAGCATGACCCAATACCGTGAACTATTTGTTTTTATAGCCGAATTTTTGGTGATTGCCCTGGCCGCCAATCTTTACGTTCCCAACCTGATACCGGCGGCGGCGCTGGAACATGTGCGCGTGGTCGAACAGATGTCGTTGGCGATGCTCGCCGTTGCCGCCGATAGGAAATTGTACTTGCAAGAGATGCGCGGCAGTCTGCGCAGTTTTACAGCGATTGAAGATTAGATATTGAAGATTAGATATGGGGGGTGAATTTCCAATCTCCAATCTCCGATCTTAAATCTTAAATTCTTACTTTATTGAATGATCTTTTCTGACCAAGAACCAACAACGACTTATGCCTTTATTACCTGGTGAAATTCTCAATACGCGATACCGCATTGTTCATTTGCTGGCGGCGGGGACTTATGGCTGCACTTATCGGGCGCGGGATGTGGTGGAGGCGCGGGATGTGGCCATTAAGGAATACCTGGACCCGGCGGTGGAAACGCAAAAGTTGTTCCGGCAAGAAGCGCGCCGGCTGAGTGAATTGCAGCATCCGCAGTTAACGGCCGTGCGCGATCATTTCGCCCTGGAAAACGTAGGCCAATACCTCGTCAGCGACTACGTAGACGGGGTGGACTTGCAAAGTTTACTCGCCCAATACGGTCCGCTGCCTTCTGATCTGGTGATTGTGTGGCTGCAAGAAATTTGCAAACCGCTGGCCTACTTACACGGCAAAGGCCAACTGCACCTGAATATCAAACCGGCTAACATTCGGCTGACGCCCACCGGCGAGGTGTTTTTGGTGGACAGCGGCCTGCCCGGTTTGGGCGTGCGCCCGCACGACAGCGGCTTTGGCGCGCCGGAGCAGCAGGCGCGCCAGGGTGTTACGCCGGCCAGCGATATTTACAGCCTGGGCGCGACGCTTTACACACTGCTGACCGGCGGGCCGCCGCCCAACGCCCTGGCGCGAGAAAGCGGCCTGGAAGATTTGCGACCGGCGCGGGAAGCAAACCCCAATGTAGAGCCTTACCTGTCGGTGGTGGCCAACCGGGCGCTGTCTTTACGGCCGGATGTTCGCTACGACACGGCCGTCGATTTTGCCCGCGCGCTGGAACGGCCGTCTGGCCGCCCCGTCCCGGAAGTGAGCGACCTGCGCCGCACGCCTGACCCGCAAATTCTGGCGCTGCCGCCGCGCCCATTGCCAGGCCGCCGCAAACAAATCGAGCAGCGGACGATTTGGGGGCTGTTGGCGCTGCTGGTTATTGTGCTTGCCATCGGCGTCACGTTTAGCCTGGTCAACATCAACGCCGCCGACGATACCATCGGCGAAGCTGAAGCTACGGCCACCGTCGAATCGGCCGTGGTGGCGGCGCTGACAGCCATTGCGCCCACGCCATCGCCGCTGCCGCGCCCCACGGAACTGCCCACGCCGACGCCGCAGCCGTTCACCACGGAAACCGGGTCGCGGATGTTGTATGTGCCATCGGGCACATTTCGCATGGGGGATGATGAGGGGGAACGAGATGAACGGCCGTCGCGCCTGGTGCAGGTAGACGCCTTCTTCATCGACGAAACAGAAGTGACCGTGGGGCAGTATGCCCAGTGCGTGGACGCAGGCGCGTGCCGCGAACCACGTGTCTCCAGTGAAAATTATTACGGCAACAGCGCCTTCAACGATTACCCGGTGATTTTTGTGAACTGGTACGATGCGCAAACGTTTTGTGAATGGCGTGGGGCGCGGCTGCCATCTGAGGCGGAATGGGAAATGGCCGCCAGTTTTGATTCGGTCGAGGCGGTGCGTTATCGCTTTCCCTGGGGTGATGCTTTTGATGGCAATAAGCTGAATTTTTGTGATGTGAATTGCACCCACACCAGCCGCGATACGAATTATAACGATGGCTATCGGTTTGCAGCGCCGGTAGGTACTTACCCGGACGGCCGTTCGCCTTTAGGCGTCTACGATATGGCCGGAAACGTTGTCGAGTGGCTGGGTGATTGGTATGGCTTCAGTTATTACCGCGAAGGCAGCGACAACAACCCGCTGGGACCGACGGAAGGGGAGTTTAAGGTGATTCGGGGCGGTTCGTGGCTGGCGGCGGCTGATGAAGTTGAAAATACGGCTCGCGGCTCATTCGACCCATTGGTGGCGCAGGCAAATGTTGGCTTTCGCTGTGCGATGCCGGTGCCTTAAAGAAAGACCCGAAGGGTTTTCTTCCACCCTTCGGGTCTTGTTATTTATTTGAGGATGGCTTTGATGAACGGCCGTTTGCGTATTTCATCATACAGGTAACGGCTCAGGGCGCTTTCCAGTTTACCCGCCAGTCCGTCGGGGTTATCGGCATGCTGCCGCAAAACACGGGCAATGGTTTCCTCTGCTCCTTCGCGTAGTTCCTCATCGTCCATATTGGCCAACCCCTGAGAGATAAATTCTGGCTGACCGAGCATATCGCCACGGCCGTTGGTGGCGACGACCATGATAAAGAAGCCATTCTCCGCTAGCTTTTCCCGATCGCGCACAATCGACCAACCCGTGTCGCCGACAGCCGCGCCATCCACAAAGACATACCCGCCGGGCAGGCGTGGGCAGATGGTCAGGCTGTTTTCATCCAATTCCAGCGGAGTGCCATTTTCGACAACGGCGATATTTTCCGGCGCGATGCCCAGTTGGCGGGCCAATTCGGCGTGCTGCTTCAGGTGGCGCAGTTCGCCATGAATGGGCACCAGAAATTTGGGCCGGATCAGGTTGATCAGCAGTTTCATCTCTTCCTGGCTGGCGTGGCCGGAGACGTGGACATTGGCGATGCGTTCGTATAAAACGTTGGCGCCGCGCTGGTAGAGGCGGTTGATGGTGCGGAAAACCAGTTCTTCGTTGCCGGGGATGGGGTGGGCGGAAAAAACAATGGTATCGCCGGCATGGATGCGGAAACGGTTGTGGCGGCCGCTGGCCAATCGACCCATGACGGCCGAAGGCTCGCCCTGGGAGCCGGTGGCCATGATGACGACCTGGCTGTCGGGCAGGTTGGCTGTCAGGCTGACATCAATGAGCAGGTCGTCGGGGATGTTGAGGTAGCCGAGGCGGGAGGCCATTTTGGTGTTTTCACGCATGGAGCGGCCGGTGATGGCGAGTTTACGGCCGTATTTCTGCGCCATGTCCGCCACTTGTTGGATGCGCGAGATGAGGGAGGCGAAGGTCGCCACGATGATCCGGCCTTCGGCCTTGCGGAATAAATCGTCGAAAGCTTCGGCGACGACCATTTCTGAGGGTGTCCAACCCGGGCGGTCGGCATTGGTGCTGTCGGCGAGCAGGCAGAGGACGCCGCGTTCTGAAAATTCGGCCAGTTTGGCGAAGTCGGGCGGCCAACCATCGGCGGGCGTATGGTCGAATTTGTAGTCGCCGGTATGGACGATGAGGCCGACGGGTGTGGTGATGCCAAAACCGACGCAGTCGGGGATGCTGTGGGCCACGTGGAAGGGCTCGACTTTAAAGGAACCGATGTACAGTGTTTCACCCGCTTGAATTTCGACGATATCCACGCGCTCGCGGACAGTTTGGCGCAGTTTGACTTCAATAAGTCCGGCGGTGAGCGGGGTGGCGTAGATGGGGGCGCTGAGGTGTTCCATGAGGTGGGGTAGAGCGCCGACGTGATCTTCGTGGCCGTGGGTGACGAGGATGCCGAGGACGTTGTCGAGTTTGTCCATGAGGTACTTGAAGTCGGGGATGATGAGGTCGATGCCGAGCATGTCGTTTTCGGGGAACATGACGCCGGCGTCGATGATGAGAATTTCATCTTGGTATTCGATGACGGTCATGTTTTTGCCGATTTCGCCAAGGCCGCCGAGGGGAAGTATGCGTAATTTTGAATCCATAAGTCCTCCGTATGGGTCGATAATTAAGGTGTTGGGTGAATAAAAATTATTTAACTGTGGGGGTCAGCCGGAAATGGGCGTGGGCTGAAACGCACAGATTCAAGTCGGTTTAAGATTTTCGGGGTATTTTGGGAAGTATGCGGACGGCCGTTTCTATTATTGCCACTGTGTCTGATCATCGGGTGTTTTGTGTGGTGGTTTGATGGCAAGGGAACGGCTGATGGTTGACGGCCGTTCAGGTGAATAACCAGGCCCATAGCGTGATAATTAGAAAGGTTTGTAAAATGGATAAGGCAACGGTTAGGCCCCACAGGTTTTTGGGCTTGGTCAGGTTGGTGGAGGTGTTTGGTGAGGCAACGACGGCCGTTGGGATGGGTTGTGTTTGGGAAACGGCCGTGTCCAGAGGGATGTCATAACACAAAATGGCGGCCGAGATATTGTCCTGACCGCCCCGGCTGTTGGCCAGTTCGATTAAATTTTGGGTTGCCAGCGCTGGTTCTGCGGCTGTGACCATTTCTTCCAGCTCGTCGTCGGTGACGTGGCGGATCAGGCCATCGGAGCAAAGCAGGATCACGTCGCCGCGCTGCATCGGTTTCTCGAATAGGTCGATTTTAGGTGTTTTTTCAGACCCCAGGCTGTATAAGATGACGTTGCGGCGGGGATGGAATTCGGCTTCTTCGGCGGTGATGGCTCCTTCTTCCAATAATTTGGCGACGAGGCTTTGGTCCTTGGTGATTTGTTGGATACGGCCGTTGCGCCACAAATATCCCCGACTATCGCCTACATTGGCAAAATAAGCATTTTCGCCTTGAAACACCACGGCGACCATGGTGGTGGCCATGCGGCTGTTGCCATCACGTTCGGCGACCATTTGGCGCAGGTCTGTATTGGCGGCTTGCATGGCATCGACCAGGCGGTGTCCCCAGTTCGGATTGTTGGCGGTTGCCAGGTAATGGTGGAGGGTTCGTTCGCTGGCAAATTGGCTGGCGATTTCGCCGGCATCGGCCCCGCCGACGCCATCGGCGACAATGTATAACCACCCATTCTGGGCTTCATCGTCGCCATCGATGGGTTCCCTATAGGTGATAAAGTCTTCGTTTTGGGTGCGGACGCGGCCAACATCTGTCCGAAGAAAGGCGTTGATTCGTCTGGGTATGCTCATGGTGTGGACTATATACAGAAATGCCGGGAAGGGCAAGCGGTCGCAGGAAGTTAGGTGGAATCACATAGTAACCAGAAGGTAGATTAAAAAGAGACCAACCAGCACAGACAAGATGATGAGAGCGCCCAGGACCAGATTCATTTGGGATCCCTGTTTCTTTTTCTGTGGGGCTGGCTGCTTTTTGCTGGCGGGGGCTGGTTTAGGGCTGGGTTCGGGTTTTGTTTCCGCCACGGCCGTTTGGGGAGTAGTTTGTTTTTCATCGTTAGAATCAGCGAAGATATCGACCAGCATTTGTGGCTCTTCGGCGGATGGTTCGAGAGCTTCTTTTTCTTCTTGTTGCCATTCGTCTAAGACGCTTTCTTGCAGCCAATCCGGCAGCTCGTCTTCTTCATCCAGATCGGTCTGGGCAGGTTCCGAGCTTGTCCAGTCTACTTCTGCGAAGGAATTGTCCGGCAGATCGTCACCCATCCAATCGGGCAGTGAATCGCTGCTTTCTTGGTCGGCCAGATTGGCATCGGTGGGAGAGAAGGTGGGGGTGGGGGAAACGGCCGTTGTCAGGGCGGCTAATTTTTCCTGTGCTTTCTCGTGGTTGGGATCAATAGCCAGTACCCGATTCAGGTAAGTGATTTGCTTTTCCTCTGAATCGACCAGGAGACTTAGCAGATACCATGCCTGTGTGTTTTCTGGGTCTTCCTGCAAACTTTGGCTGAGCAGATATTGCGCTTTTTTGTTATCGCCGCTGCGGGCGGCCACGATGGCTTGTTGTAATTTTTGGTTCATCTTTTCCCCACTCACAATTAATGGTTAAACGGTATCCAATTATCGATTAACTTCTGGCTAACTATCAAACCATAGGTTCGCCTTATGTCAAACATTTTAGCACGACTCCGGGGATTTATCGAGAAGTTGGGTGAAAATTGGACAGGGGTAATCTTGACTGGCGAGGTGATGGGCGGCATGAACGGCCGTTAAATCCGCCCGCCGTGGCAAGCCCAGGTTATCCAAAGTGCGCACAAGTTCACAAATAGAGAGTCCCATGACGGCCGTGTAACACCCGGACAGGGCTGCGACTGGTTGAAAGATGGGATGTTGAATGCCGTACGCGCCTGCTTTGTCCAGGGGGTCGCCGCTGGCGACATAGGCGTCAATTTCCGCATCGGAATAATGACGCATGGTGACAACGGCCGTATTCACCCGTTTCAACATCTGTCCGGAGCGTAAATCTAACACAACCATGCCCGTATGTACCTCGTGCTGCCGGTTACGCAGTGCCGCCAGCATCTCAACGGCTTCTCGGGCATCAATTGGTTTACCCAGCATCTGCTGGTTCAAAGCGACGGTTGTATCGGCGGCTACAATCAGCGTCTGTTGTGGCACTGTGTGGCGCTGGGCAATGGCGCTGGCTTTGAGAACGGCCGTTTCCACTACATTCACCGCCGGGTCCGGATGCGTCACACTGCGCTCATCCACATCCGCCACCTGCACCTCAACCGGGTACCCGGCCAACTGAATCAATTCCTGCCGCCTGGGAGACTGCGAGGCCAAAATCAACTGCATGTGTTCCCTCTTACCTGGCACGCCCGCGATAACAAAAAAGGCCAACTCTAACAAGAGTTGGCCCTTCTATTCATTCGCTGAAGCGCCTGCTTATTTCAATTCGATGACAGCGCCGGCTTCTTCCAATTTCGCCTTCGCATCAGTCGCGGCTTCTTTGGAAACGCCTTCCATCACCGTGCCCAAACCATCGACAACTTCCTTGGCTTCTTTCAGGCCCAGACCAGTCAGAGCGCGCACTTCTTTAATAACGTTGATCTTCTTCGGACCAATGTCCTTAATGATCACGTTGAATTCAGTTTGCTCTTCTTCTTCAACGGCCGCTTCGCCGCTGCCCATCATCGGCATCATGCCCATGGCCATCGGTGCAGCAGCGCTAACGCCCCATTTTTCTTCCAACATTTTTGCCAGTTCAGCCGCTTCCATCAGGTTGAGACTGCTCAGTTCTTCTACGATTTTAGCTAAATCCGCCATTTTAATGATCCTCCAAATTGAGTTCTATTTGAAATTCAACAACAAAAACGAATGATTAAGCCGCTTCCGCCGCTTCTTCACTCTTGGCGTAGGCATCAATAACATTGATAACCTGACGCACACCATTGGTAATTACAGATGCGATATTGGTTGCCGGAGCATTGATTAACCCAATCAACTGCCCTCTCAGCACATCAAGCGACGGCAGTTTAGCCAGGGCTTCTACATCCGCACTCGTCAAAATACGCCCACTTAAAATTGCCCCACGAACGATCAATTTATCGTCTGTTTTGGCAAAATCCACTAGAGTTTTAGCCATGGTTGGCACTTCACTAAGCGCAAAACCAGTGGCAATTTGCCCTTTCAGGATTTCTTCGGGAACAGGATGGTTGGTTTGTTCCAGAGCAATTTTGAGCAAGGTGTTTTTGGTGATGTGGAAAGAACCCTCAGCTTTGGCTACCTCGTCACGCAGAGCTTCCATTTTTTTGACGTTCATACCTTTGTATTCAGTCATAAAAATGGCGCGGCTATCGTTGATAAGCTCTGTATATTGCGCTACCAATTCGTCTTTACGAGCTTTTGATATTGCCAAAGGATGTCACCTCCTTACCAGAATAAATAAAAAATCCTCGCACAAGCCTGTGCGAGGATTCTAATTGACGCATACAACCTGCGCCCGCAGGCACAGCGAATGAATGACTCAGTTTGAACCCCCACCTCGGCTGGCTGATTTAAGGCCTGAACAATTTGTTCATGACGGCCACCAACTGTCTACAGTAGGAAAGGTTGATGTTACCAACTCTTTAATGAGCAGGTGGTATTTTACAACGTTGCTTCCGTTACATCAAGCCGAATTCCAGGCCCCATAGCATTGGCTACGGTCAGGCGACGAATGTAAGTGCCTTTGGCGGCAGACGGCCGTGCGCGTTTAATCGCATCAATAACTGTTTGTAAATTCTCGCGCAACTGCTCTTCTGTAAAGCTGGCTTTGCCAATGGGCGCGTGCACATTGGATGTCCGGTCTACGCGGAATTCCACACGACCAGCTTTCGCTTCTTCGATCAGCCGCGGCAGATCCGGGCCAGGCGCCACTGTGCCGGCCTTGGGGTTAGGCATCAACCCGCGCGGACCCAGGATACGACCCAGGCGGCCCACCTTGCCCATCATTTGCGGCACAGCAATGGCCACATCAAAGTCCGTCCAACCGGCCTGGATTTTCTTGACCATTTCGTCGTCGGCAATGAAATCAGCGCCCGCTTCTTCAGCCAGACGCGCATCTTCGCCTTCGGCAAAAACCAGTACACGTACAGTTTTGCCCAGACCATGGGGCAGCAGAACAACATCACGAACTTGCTGGTCAGCGTGGCGCGGATCCACACCCAGACGAAAATGAACTTCTACAGTCGGATCAAAGTTCGTGTAAACTGTCTCTTTGACCAATTTGATCGCTTCTTCGCGGCTATAGAACTTATCGCGGTCCACTTTGGCGGCCGCTGCCAGATATTTACGTCCTCGTTTTGGCATGATTGCTCCTTGTGGTTTTATCGAACTGAGAAAAAGGTTCTCCCACGTTTATAAACTATTACTTCTCGATGGTGATGCCCATACTGCGAGCAGTACCGGCGATAATATTCATCGCGCTCTCAACGTCACGCGCGTTAAGATCTTTCAATTTGATCTCGGCAATTTCCCGCAGCTGATCTTGGGAGATCGTGCCAGCTTTGTCACGGTTCGGTACGGCTGAACCGCGTTTTACACCGGCCGCTTTGCGAAGCAGGTCGGCGGCGGGAGATGTTTTCAAGACAAAGTTGAAACTGCCATCTTGAAAAACTGTTACTTCAACCGGAACAACCTGACCGACCATGTTCGAAGTTTTGGCATTATATTCCTTGCAAAATTGCATCAGGTTAATGCCGTGGGGGCCAAGCGCCGTGCCAACTGGGGGAGCTGGATTGGCCTTGCCACCGTTTATCTGAATTTTTACTACTGCCTTAATTTTCTTTGCCATTTCATTCTCCTTGGAGTCCAGGCGCCTATATTAGTAGGCTCCTCCTAACATGAAACAATGAATTGTGATGGCGCCAAAGCATCGATCACAATTCATCGTTTGCTAAAAGATGAAGGTTATTGGAATGATATTAAACTTTTTCGACGTGCAAGAAGTCTAGTTCAACCGGAGTTTCCCGGCCAAAAAAGGAGACCATGACACGCACTTTGGCTTTTTCCTGGTCTATTTCAGACACAGTGCCAATAAAATCAGCGAACGGACCTGTTCCAATTCGTACCTTTTCGCCGATCTGGAAATCAAATTTAACTTTGGGCGCTTCGGCTTCCATGCGGTTCATAATTTTGGCTACTTCTTCAGGACGCAAGGGGGTAGGGTCATTGCCCATGCCCACAAAACCGGTGACGCCTGGGGTATTACGAACAACATACCAGGAATCTTCGTCCAGAAGCATTTGTACCAAAATATAACCAGGGAAAACGCGGCGTTCTACAGTTCGCCGTTTGCCATCTTTGATCTCGATTTCTTCTTCGGTGGGGACAACGACATCGAAAATTTTGTCTTGCATGCCCATGGTTTCGATACGTTGCTCGATGCTATGCCGCACTTTGTTTTCATAGCCGGAATAGCAGTGAACGACGTACCAGTAACGGCCGTCATCCCCGATGTGTTCATCTACCTGTTGTATCAGCGTGTTGCTATTCAACAGATCGAGATCGTTTGCTTCATCATTCATCATATCACTCATCACCACAATACCTGTCCAGGCTTGCTCGTATCACGTGCATAAAAACTTACGCACCTACGATAGCTCGGATAAGAAAGTGAATTGATTGTGAAAAAATAAGATCCCAAACCCATAGAAAAGCAGCCATCAACGTAGAAACAGCCAGCACAATTGCCGTCAGACGCCAGGATTCTTCTCGTGTTGGCCAGGTTACTTTACGCAGTTCACCACGTGTTTCCCGAAAATAACGTGTAAGCGGATTCACCTGTTTAGGGCTTTTCTTGTCGGCTTTTTTAGCTTTGTCTTGTTTTGGTTTTTCGGTCTTCTCTTCTTCTTCTTTTGTCACAACACACCATTATTTAGATGATTAACCTCCGGGGGACTATCCAACCCGGAGGTTTTTACAGGGGGTGCAGGAATCGAACCCGCAGCCTACGGTTTTGGAGACCGTCGCTCTGCCAATTGAGCTAACCCCCTACATACGGCAATTATAACACCTTAACGCGTTTCGCGATGCAAGCGATGCTGGCGGCAACGAGGGCAATATTTTTCAAGTTCCATACGTGTCGGATCGTTGCGTCGGTTTTTTTCGGTTAAATAATTACGCTCTTTGCACTCTGTGCAAGCTAAAGTAATGTGAAGACGAACTGCTTTTTTTGCCATGATAATAAACTCGATGCAGGGGTGCATGAAATGCACCCCTGCCTATGTTTTTGATTTATTTGATGATCTGGGTAATGACCCCAGCGCCAACTGTCAGACCGCCTTCGCGAATGGCAAACTTGCTGCCTTGCTCCAACGCCACAGGCGTAATCAGCTTGACATTCAGGTTTACGTTATCGCCA